>JBQDAV010000091.1:0-2830 GCA_052090405.1 Luteimonas sp. | reverse complement strand
CGGTGCACGGCGGCCACCATCGAGGCCACCCAGCGCATGTTGAAGTTCTTCCCGCGCGGACCCGCCTCGCCGGCCAGCAGGGCGGTGATCTCGGCCTGCAGCGGCGCCTCCCAGTGGCGCTGGTTGGACATGTTGATGGCGAATTCCTTCGTTTCCTCCGGAATCCTGATGTCACGCCGGGTCAGCATGAACGCGCCCAGCTCGCGGTCCAGGGTGAAGGCATGGGTGCCGTTGCCCACGGTCAGCACCAGCAGGGTGTTGGGGCCGTAGATGCAGTAGCCGGCGGCGACCTGCTCGCGCCCGGCCTGCAGGAAGTGCTCGTCGCGCGGCTCGCCGGCATCGTCCGGGGCCCGCAGCACCGAGAAAATGGTGCCGATCGAGACATTCACGTCGATATTGGAGCTGCCGTCCAGCGGATCGAACAGCAGCAGGTAGTTACCGCGCGGATAGGCATCGGGGATCGGGGTGCAGTGCTCCATTTCCTCCGAGGCGCAGGCCGCCAGGTGCCCGCCCCAGGCGTTGGCCTCCAGCAGGATCTCGTTGGACAGCACGTCCAGCTTCTTCTGCGCCTCGCCCTGCACGTTGACGCTGCTGCCGCCTTCGCCGCTGACCGCATCGCCCAGCACATCGCCCAGCGCGCCCTTGCCCACCGCCACCGAGATCCGCTTGCAGGCCCGCGCCACCACCTCGATCAGCAGCCGCAGCTCGGGGTTGATGTGGCCCTCGCGCTGGGCCTCGATCAGGAACCGGGTCAGGGAGGTTTCGGACATGGATATCGGCGCTCCTGGCTGTGGACAGGCCTCCATTGTCGCCGTTTCCGCGGCCGAATTCCCCTCGGGGCGCGCCCGGGGCCGGCGCTACACTATGTGCACCATGAGCACCGTCATTCCCCTGCCCGAACCGGTCCTGCGGCCGCGCCAGGCCGATCCCGACCGCGCCCGCGCCGAAATCAGCCGGCTCGGCAAGCGCCTGCGCCACCAGGTCGGCCGCGCGATCGCCGACTACGGCATGATCGAAAACGGCGACAGGGTGATGGTGTGCCTGTCCGGGGGCAAGGACAGCTACACCCTGCTGGACGTGCTGCTGCAGCTGCAGAAGAAGGCGCCGGTGGAATTCTCCATCACCGCGGTCAACCTGGACCAGAAGCAGCCCGGCTTCCCGGAGCACGTGCTGCCCGACTACCTGCGCTCGCTGGGCGTGGACTTCCACGTCATCGAGCAGGACACCTATTCAGTGGTGTCGCGGGTGGTGCCCGAAGGCAAGACCATGTGCTCGCTGTGCTCGCGCCTGCGCCGCGGCGCGCTGTACACGTACGCCGCCGAGCACGGCTTCACGAAGATCGCGCTGGGCCACCACCGCGACGACATGGTGGCCACGTTCTTCCTCAACCTGTTCTTCCACGCCAAGCTCAGCGGCATGCCGCCCAAGCTGCGCTCCGACGACGGCCGCCACGTGGTGATCCGGCCGCTGGCGCAGGTGCGCGAGGAGGACATCGTCGAATACGCGCGGCTGAAGGAATTTCCGATCATCCCCTGCAACCTGTGCGGTTCGCAGGAAAACCTGCAGCGCAAGCAGGTACAGCGGATGATGGCGCAGTGGGAACGCGAGACCCCGGGGCGGATAGAAACCATCGCCCGCGCCCTGGCGGACGTGCGCCCATCACAGCTGGCAGACCCGAAGCTGTTCGACTTCCTGGGTCTCAGCCCCGGCGACGGCGCGGACGCAAGCTGATCTACCTACAACCGGTCCGTCATCCCCGCGTTCGCCGGGGTGACGGGAATATCCGCATCCCATCCATCCAACTACCACGGCCGCTGAATGTTCTTCCGCAACCTCACCCTGTTCCGCTTCTCCCCCTCCCTTGACCTGTCCCACCTGGACGAAGGCCTGGCCGAGACCACGCTCAAGCCGGTCGGCCCGCTGGAGCTGTCCTCGCGCGGCTTCATCTCCCCGTTCGGCCGCGACGCCGAGGCGCTCTCGCACCGGATCGGCGACGCCCTGTGGCTGACCGTGGGCGGCGAGGACCGGCTGCTGCCGTCGGCGGTGGTCAATGACCTGCTGGCCAAGAAGCTGGCCGAGATGGAGGAGAAGGAGGGCCGCAAGCCCGGCGGCCGCCTGCGCCGGCAGATGAAGGACGATCTGGTACAGGACCTGCTGCCGCGCGCCTTCGTGCGCCCGGTCCGCACCGACGCCCTGCTGGACCTGGAGACCGGCGTATGCGCGGTCGACACCTCCAGCCGCAAGAGCGCGGAGACCGTGGTCTCGGAGATCCGCCGCGCCCTGGGCAGCTTCCCCGCGCTGCCGCTCAACGCCGAGGTCTCCCCGCGCGCGATCCTGACCGGCTGGATCGCCGGCGAGCCGCTGCCCGAGGGCCTGACGCTGGGCGAGGAGTGCGAACTCAAGGACGCCAACGACCAGGGCGCAGTGGTGCGCTGCCAGCGCCAGGACCTGCAGTCGGACGAGATCGCCCGGCACCTGGAGTCGGGCAAGCAGGTGACGAAGCTGGCACTGAACATGGACGATCACGTCTCGTTCGTGCTCGGCGAGGACCTGGTGATCCGCAAGTGGAAGTTCCTCGACGGCGCCGTCGACCAGCTCGAAAGCGTCGACGCCGATGACATCCGCGCCGAACTCGATGCCCGCTTCGCCCTGATGAGCGGCGAATTCCGGCGCCTGTTCGGAATCCTGGAGCCGGCGCTGAAGCTGTCCAAGGCCGACGCCTGAGGGATCCGGGAAGGCAGGCTGCGGGGAAAGCATGGGCCTTCGCTTGATGGTGCCGTGACCTGAAGGGCCCCGCCGCGGCCGGCAGGCCTTTGCGCTCCATGTCCCC
>JBQDAV010000090.1:0-3180 GCA_052090405.1 Luteimonas sp. | reverse complement strand
AGCGAGACGTTGCCGCTGCCACCGTGGGTGGTGATGTTCAGCAGCCCGGTCACGCCTTCGGGCACCTCGATCGCGTACAGGTCCTCGCTGCCGGCAGTACCGGACAGGCCGGTCACCGGAACCTTGTTCACCAGCTCGGTCGCGGGCGGAGTGCACTCCTCGACCTCCGGATCACACGGCTCTGCAGTGGCCGCTTCCAGCAGCGCCTCCAGGTTGAGGATGCCCGCGCCCATCGGCGTGCTGGAGGGAATCGAGACCGGGAAGGCGCGTGCGGTGCTGGTGAGCAGGTCACGCATCTGCTCCCAGTCCAGCGGCACCTCGGCCACGCTCTGCACCAGCGCTGCGGCGGCGGCCACGTGCGGCGAGGCCATCGAAGTGCCGGACATGCCGCCCAGCCACCAGTCGCCCTCGACCGGACCCTGCGTGCCACCGTTGACGACCTGCCAGATGTAGCCGTTCGGGCTGCCATCGACAGAACCGCCACCGCCCGGCGCCGACAGGTCCACACGGTCGCCCCAGCTGGAGTAGCCGGCCTTGCCGCCGCTGATGCCCGTGGCGCCGACGCTGATCACGCCTTCGCAAGAGGACATCGTGTAGTCACCGGCGTTCGCGTTGCTGTTGCCCGCGGCGACCACGATGATCGAACCCAGGCCGTTGATCTGGTCGATCGCATCCTGGTAGGCGGCCGAGCATGCGGACGGACCGACGCTGCCCAGGCTCATGTTGAGCACTTCGGCCGGATTCTCGTTGGCGGGCAGGCCATCGACCGTGCCACCGGCGGCCCAGACCATGCCGTCGACGATGTCACTGGTGAAGCCGCCGCACGAGCCCAGCACCCGGATCGGCATCACCTGCGCACCGTGCGCGATGCCGGCCAGGCCACTGCCGTTGTTGGTTTCCTGCGCCACCGTGCCGGCCACGTGGGTGCCGTGCCAGGAGCTGTCCTCGGCCGGATGCGGCAAGGTGCCCAGCTGGGTGCAGTAATCCTCCTCGACCCAGTCGCCCACGTCCCAGCCGCCTGGCACGCGGCCATCGGCGTCGCGGCGCGAGATGCGCATGTCGCTGATCATGTCGTAGCCGGGGACAACGTTGCCCTCCAGGTCCATCGTGCCTTCGATGATGCCGGTATCGATCACGGCCACCACCACGCCCTCGCCCGTGGACGTCTCCCAGGCCTCTTCGGCACGCACGCCGCCGTCCGGGTCGTAGAAGTTCCACTGGTACTCCGCGTAGTTCGGATCGTCCGGCGCGGCAGCGGGTGCCTGGAAGGTGGCCAGGCGCTGGTGCAGTTCGTCCACGTCCACCTGGAGCACGGAGGGATCGGCCTGCAGCTCACGCATGAAGCTGGCGGCCTCGGCGGAGTTGAGCTGGCGCGAGGTGCGCACCACGGTCCAGCCCGGCGTTGCCATCTTGCGCAGCATGTCCGCGCTGACCGCGGTCCGGGACGGCGCGTTGCGGCTCATCGGCAGCGTCTGGGCCAGGCCGGCCCGGCTGACCGCGCTGTCCAGGCTCCGGGACATGGTGCGGGTGTCGGAAAGCGCCCTGGCGTTGTCGCGGAACTTCACCACGAAGCGGTCCGTCGCCCCTTCGGGCTGTACCTGCGGCGTTGGATCAGCGGACACGCGGGCGCCGGAGATCTCCGACGCCATCGCCCCGGACATGCCCATGCCGCCGGCCATCATCGCTGCTGCAATGGCAATGCTCATTTTTCTCTTCTTCATCACGTTCGACTCCTCCACTTGCTGATTTAAGGGGGCGTAGCTGTTGCAACGGCCGGGTAATCGCCTGGCGGCGGGGAGGCTGGCCAATCCATCACCGCCGCTCGAATCGTGTCGGGCGTGCCCTGTCCACCGGCGGCACGGCCGCGGCGGACAGGGCGATCAATCACCAGCCGAAACCGGCGCCAACGCCGACCGACTTCTGGTCGCCGCTGAACGCACCGCCGAAGGTAACCGTGGCCCGCTCGCTGATTGCACGCTGGTAGCCAACCGACAACGCGCTTTCTCCCCCCTGGAAACCAACGCCCACACCCACGCGGTTCTGGGTGCGGATGCCGGCGGCACTGGTGGCCATGTTCAGCATGGCCGCGCCCATCGCGCCCTGCCGGTCCAGGCGGCGGTCGACATCGTGGAAGCGCCGCTCGACGTCTCCACGGAACGCCTCGAAGTTGTCGTTCCAGGCTGCGAACTGCTGGTCCGTGTAGGCGTTCGCCGACGACAGCGTCTGGGTCGCCACGTTGTCGGTATAGGTCCGCGACTCGGCCGCTGCCGCGTTCACCTGGGCGACGTTGGCCGCATCGGTATCCGCGGTTCCGGCCGCCACGTTGGTGACTTGGCGCTCGTTGCCTGCGCTGCCCACCGAGACCGTGTTGGCGCGGTCGGCGACCGAGCCCTGCCCGAGCGCAACCGCGCCCTCCGCGGTGACCGACGCTCCCTGGCCGATGGCGGTTCCGGAAGCAGCGCTGACGCTGCTGCCCTCGCCCACCGCCACGGCATTGGTCGCGTCCGCGGTGATCGTGGAGTTGGAACCCACGGCGGTGCTGCCATCGGCGCCCACGTAGGCGTTGCTGCCGATCGCGATGTCGTTCGGTCCGTGCGCATACGCGCCGTCACCGGCCGCGATCGCATTGGTCTGGTCGCCGATCGTCGCGCTGCCGGTGCCACCCACCGCCACGCGATCGTTGCCACCGCCCACCGTTTCGGTGGGCACCCGAGTTTCGACATCGGCGATGCGCCTGCCAAGCAGCCCGATCTGTCCATCCAGGGCGCCGAGCGCGTCGCCGACGTTGCCGTAGTAGCTGCCCTGCACCGAGTACACGGTGCCGATCAGCCGGCCGCCGGCGTCGACGACGGTGCGGCCGCCCAACGCGGTGGCCACCGATTCCATCGAGCCGAACACCTGCCCACCGGTCACCGCATCGGTGCTGCCGCTGCCGATCCGGCCGGCCGCCAGGTTGGTCACCAGCGTGCCGTCGGCACCGTCCAGCGTCGCCACCGCGCGGGAGTCATCGTCGTAGGCGATCGCGTTGGCAGCCACGCCCTCGACGTTGCCGATGCGCCCGTCCAGGTCCTCCACCCGCTCGTTGGTCTCGAACAGCTGGCTGCCGGTCACCGCATCGGTGCTTTCGGCACTCACCTCGCCCTGGGCCAGGTTGGTCAGCAGGGTGCCTTCCTCGCCGGC
>JBQDAV010000089.1:0-4396 GCA_052090405.1 Luteimonas sp. | reverse complement strand
CGCCGGGGGACATGGAGCGCAAAGGCCTGCCGGCCACGGCGGGGCCCATCAGATCACGGCGAACCACGCACAGCCGCGTCGGCCGCGTAGAGCCTGCCCCGGACTTGATCCGGGCACCGACCTACGCGCGAACGCCCGAAGCGTGGCCGATCCCCGCACGCATTTCGTCGATCACGGCGCGGTAATCCGGCTTGCCGAAAATGGCCGAGCCCGCCACAAACGTATCCGCCCCGGCCGCCGCAATCTGCTCGATATTGTCCGGCTTCACTCCGCCATCCACTTCCAGCCGGATCGGCCGCCCACTGGCGTCGATCCGCTCCCGCACCTGGCGCAGCTTGTCCAGCGTGGACGGAATGAACGCCTGGCCGCCAAAGCCCGGGTTGACCGACATCAGCAACACCAGGTCCAGCTCATCCAGCACCCAGTCCAGCACCTCCACCGGCGTAGCCGGATTGAGCACCACCCCGGCCTGGCAGCCCTGCGCCTTGATCAGCTGCACGGTGCGGTGCACGTGACGGCTCGCCTCCGGATGGAAGCTGATCAGGCTCGCCCCGGCCTTCGCGAAATCCGGCACGATCCGGTCCACCGGCTCCACCATCAGGTGCACATCGATCGGCGCCGTCACCCCGTGCTTGCGCAGCGCCTCGCACACCAGCGGACCGATGGTCAGGTTCGGCACGTAATGGTTGTCCATCACGTCGAAATGCACCCAGTCCGCGCCCGCGGCCAGCACGCTGTCGACTTCCTCGCCCAAACGGGCGAAATCGGCGGAAAGGATGGACGGGGCGATGACGGCTGGCTGCATGGCGGATGGCTCGGGTTGCTGAAAAGGTCGGCGGCGGCCCGCGACGCCTACTTGCGCTGGCGGCGGCGGCTTTTGATCTGGTCGTAGGCGGCGTTGATCTCGCGCGCCTTCTTCTCGGCCTGCTCGCGCAGCTCCGGGGCCGCGCCGGGCAGGCGGTCGGGATGGTACTGGGACATCAGCCGGCGGTAGGCCTGGTCGATCTCGGTATCGCTGGCGCCCTCCTCCAGGCCCAGCACCCGGTACGGCGCGGTCCTGCGGGGGAACAGCCAATCCGCGTCGAAGGCGTGGCCGATCAGCAGCCCCACCAGGCCCCCGAACGGGTGCCTGAGCAGCAGCCAGCCGGCGATGAAGCCCAGCAGTTTCCCGTACCAGCGTTTCATCGCGCCATTGTAGGGCCTCCCGCGGCGCCAGCGGCGCCGCCCCCGCCCCGCTGACCTGCGACCGCAAATGGCACTAAACTGCCCGACCCGACGCCACCGGCTCCCGCCTTTGTCGACGACGCTGACTTCCGCCGACCTTCCCGGCCTGACGCTGCTCCACAGCGGCAAGGTCCGCGACGTGTTCGACCTGGGCAGGCTGCCCGAGCCCGCGGACGATGCACCCGACCCGGGCGAATGCCTGCTGATCGTGGCCACCGACCGGCTGTCCGCCTTCGACGTGGTGCTGCCCGACCCGATCCCCGGCAAGGGCGAGATGCTGTGCCGGATCAGCAACTTCTGGTTCGAGCGCACCGCGCACCTGATGCGCAACCACCTGACCGGGATCGAGGTGGCCTCGGTACTGCCCGACGGCGTGGACCCGGCCGCGTACGCGCAGCGCTCGGTGGTGGCGCGCAAGCTGCGGCCGCTGCCGGTGGAAGCGATCGCCCGCGGGTACCTCATCGGCAGCGGCTGGAAGGACTACCAGCGCACCGGGCACGTAAGCGGCATCCGCCTGCCGGACGGCCTGCGCCAGGCCGAGCAGCTGGCCGAGCCGGTGTTCACGCCTTCCAGCAAGGCCGCGGCGGGCGAGCACGACGAGAACATCGACTTCGACGCCATGGTCCACCGCATCGGCGCCGAGCTGGCCGAGCAGATCCGCGACGCCACCCTGCGCCTGTACCGCTTTGCCGCCGCCTACGCGGCCGAGCGCGGGATCCTGCTGGCCGACACCAAGTTCGAGTTCGGCACCGACGCCGACGGCCGCCTGTACGTGATGGACGAAATGCTCACCCCCGATTCGTCCCGCTACTGGCCCGCCGACGAATACGAGGTGGGCACCAGCCCACCCAGCTACGACAAGCAGATCGTGCGTGACTGGCTGGAAACCCAGGACTGGGACAAGACCGCCCCCGGCCCGCGCCTGCCGGCCGAGGTGATTGAACGCACCCGCGCCCGCTACGCCGAGGCGCTGCAGCGGCTGGCCGGCATCACCGTCGACTGAGGGCGGCCCGCCTGGTGGCGCTATCCTTGTCCGTCGTCGTCGTCAAAGCCGCGAGGCCCCGCATGAATGCCACCGCCGAAGGATCCAGCGCGCGCCCGATCGACCGCTGGTTCGCCAATTACTCGGGCGACCACCGCAATCCAGTCAACCAGGCCATCCACGTGGTGGCGGTGCCTTTGATCCTGTGGAGCGTGATCGCGCTGCTGTGGTGCATCCCCACCGGTGGACTGTTCCAGCAGGGCATCTGGGCGGCGATGGCGATGTTCGCGGCGTGGTTGTTCTACTACCGCGCCTCGCGCCTGATCGGGCTGGGCATGCTGGCGGTGTTCGCAGCGATGGCGGCGCTGACCTGGTGGCTGCACGGCGCGCTGGGCACGCGCGGGCTACTGGCGCTGGCCATTGCGGTGTTCGTGGTCGCCTGGATCGCCCAGTTCATCGGCCACAGCAAGCTGTACGAAGGCCGCAAGCCGAGCTTCTTCACCGACCTGCGCTACCTGCTGATCGGGCCGGCCTGGGTGCTGTCCAAGCTCTACCGGCGCCTGGGCTGGCGCTGGTGAAAGCATGAGTCCCACGCTGCGCGGGCTGGGCGGACGCGACCTGGCCTTGGTGACCCTGGTCTGCGTGTTCTGGGCCTTCAATTTCCTGGCCTCTGCGCACGCGCTGCGGGAGATCCCGCCGTTCCTGTTCACCGCGGTGCGCCTGGCGATCCTGGTGGCGCTGCTGGCGTGGTTCGTCAAGGTGCCGCCGCGCGACCAGTGGGGCCGGATGGCGGCGGTGGCCGTGCTCAACGGCGCGCTCCACTTCGGCACCAGCTTCCTGGCCCTGCACCTGGCCGGCAACCTGTCCTCGCCGGCCATCGTGGCCCAG
This sequence comes from Luteimonas sp., assembly GCA_052090405.1. GTDB lineage: Bacteria > Pseudomonadota > Gammaproteobacteria > Xanthomonadales > Xanthomonadaceae > Luteimonas. Next base: position 1,302 of record JBQDAV010000089.1, on the reverse strand, counting down.
AGCTACGTGCCCATGGCGGTGCTGCTGGCGTGGTGGATCATGGGCGAGCGCTTCGCCTGGCGCACCGCGCTGGCGATCACGATCAGCTTCGCCGGGGTGCTGGTGCTGGGCCTGGACCCGATGGTGCTCGAAAGCCCGATGGCGCTGGTGGCGATGCTGTTCTCGTCGCTGATGCTGGCGCTGGGCACGGTGTTCATGCGCGGGCTGCGCGGGGTAAACATGGTCAGCCAGCAGGGCTGGACGGCGATCATCGCCCTGCCGCCGCTGCTGGTCATCAGCGCGCTGTTCGAACCCGATGGCTTCGCCCGGCTGGCCGAGGCCACCTGGATCGGCTGGGGCGGCGCGCTGTACGCGGCGGTGTTCGCCTCGCTGCTCGGCCACGGCGTGTTCTACCTGCTGGTGCAGCGCCACCCGGTGGCCCAGGTCACTCCCTACCTGCTGATGACGCCGGTGCTCGCGGTGTTGCTGGGCATCGTGTTCTGGGGCGACCGGCCGGGCCCGGCGATGTGGATCGGCGGCGCGATGGTGCTGGGCGGGGTACTGGTGATCGCGGTGCGCACGGTGCAGAAGGCGCGCACACCGGTCAACGACGCTGCCCCCGCGGCGGCCGCAGCCGCGGCCGCGGACGAGGCGTGCACGCACAGGAAGGTGGACCGCTCCGGGTAAGAGCCATGCAGGCGCGTTCTTACAGGGGGAAGAACATCGCAGAGGTCGGCTGGAACGGGCGCGGGGCGTAGCCGAGGTCGCGCTGCGCGGGGGTGGGATCGAAGACCAGGTCCTCGCGCATGCGCGCGATCGCGCCGGGCGGCATGTCCCGCAGGCGGCCGGTTGCCCGGGCAACGGCGAGCACGGACCGAAACACCGGGCCGGGCAGTTGCAGCAGCCGCGGCGGTGGTGACAGCGCAGCCAGGGTGCGCGCGACCATCTCGTGGTACGGCAGGGTCTCCCCGCCCGGCAGGTCGTAGCCGCGACCGTGGCTGGCGGCGCTGTCCACGGCGGCGACGGCCGCTGCGGCCAGGTCATCCACGTGCACCGGCTGGCGCAGTCCGATGGCGCCGCGCGGCAGCGGGAAGAACCCGGCGCGCGAGGCCAGCCGGGCAATGCGGGTCAGGCTGGCGTCACGGCCGGCGCCGTAGACCAGGGTCGGCCGCAGCGCAGTGGCCGCGGCCCCACGATCGGCGGCGACCTGGAACAGGCGCTCCTCGGCCGCCCGCAGCCGCGCGGCCAGCGCGCGCTCGCCCGGGTCCTCGGCGGCGCGCTTGGCGTGCATGCTGGTGGAGCCGAACGCCACCACCCGCGCGC
>JBQDAV010000088.1:0-4623 GCA_052090405.1 Luteimonas sp. | reverse complement strand
TCGCTGCGGCTGACCCGGAAGAACCAGTTCGGATCGAGCCGCTGTTCGATCCGGTTCAATGAAGTCTGCAGCCAGCTGCGGCCATGCGCGCAGTGCACGCGGGCGTGGTTGCCGACGCTTTCGAAGCGGTCGATCTCGCGCAGCCGGACGATGCGCGCCTGTTCTCCGAAGCGCAGCAGCAGGCCGTGGTCGTAGGGCAGCAGCGCCTGCGATGGGCCTTGCTGGCGCAGGCGCTGGAGCGTGTCGGCCAGGCGTTCGGGCACCACCGGCTTGACCAGGTAATCGACGGCGTTCAGGCCGAACGCGTCGACGGCATAGCTGTCGTAGGCGCTGCAGAACACGAAGCGCGTGTGGCCGGCCAGTTCCGCGGCCAGTGCCAGCCCCGTGGTCTCGGGCATCTGGATATCCAGGAACGCCGCATCTGGCGCGTGCGTCGTCACCAGTTCCAGTGCGGTCGCGGCGTTGTCCGCTTCGCCGACGATTTCTATATCCGCGTGCGCGCCCAGCAGCCGGCGCAGCTCGGCGCGGGCCAGGCGTTCGTCGTCGACGATCAGGATCCGGATCATTCCGGGAACTCCATGCGAACGAGGAATCGCCCATTGTCCTGCATGAGCTGCAGGCCGGCATCGTCACCGCGGGTCAGGGCCAGGCGCTCACGCAGGTTGGCCAGCCCGTGGCCACCGCGGTGCTCGGCCAGGCCGCGGCCCACGCTGTTTTCCACTTCCAGCCGCCAGCCGGCATCCAGCGGCTGCGCCCGCAGCGACAGCCGGCCGCCTTCGCGGTTCGGTGCGATGCCATGCTTGACGGCGTTCTCCACCAGGGTGAGCAGGGTCAGGGTCGGCAGCTTGCGTTCCATCAGTTCAGAAGGCAGGTCGATTTCAAGCTGCATACGCGATTCCAGCCGCACCGCCTCGATGTCCAGGTAACGCCGCGCAATCTCCCAGTCCTCGGCCAGGCTGACCCGCGTGCGCAGCTCGGAGCCCAGGTGGAAGCGGAACAGCTCGGAGAGCTGGGTGACCAGCTCCGCCGCCCGCTCGCGGTCCTCGAAGATCATCCCGCGGATGGAATTGAAGGCGTTGAAGAGAAAATGCGGGCTGAGCTGGTGGGTGAGCTGGTGCAGGCGCGCCTCGCGGAGCTGCTGCTGCAGCTGGCGCCGGCCCTGGAAGGCCTTCCAGGCCAGGTACAACACCGACCACAGCAGCAACACGGAAAACTGGTTGAAGCCGCCGATGGCCAGCAGCTGTCCGGTTCCAAGGCCGTAGTCATAGGCGGCGTCGCCGGCATGGAAGCGGATCTGGTCGAAACTCAGGCCGTCCAGCGGAGTCAGAAGCTTGCCGGCGAGCATGCCGGCGCCGACGTTCAGGTAGCCAAGCACCAGCAGCAGCGCGAGCCCGGCTGCCACCTTGCCCAGGGTGACGCGCTGGTGGACGAAGTGGATCTGCAGGGGCGGCCGCACGAGCAGGTGGATGATGGAGAACAGCAGCACTGCTTCCATCAGCAGCCGCAGGGCCATCTGCCCGGGGTGCCGGGGCAAGGCATCCCCGACCGGCGTCAGCCCGAGCAGCACCACGACGCTGAAGGCCATGTAGCCACACATCAGCAGCGCCTGGGTGATCCAGTACGCCCGGCTCGCGTGCAGGACATGGTGGCGCCATTGCGCGGGAATCGAGCCGGTGGGAGCGGGCGGAGAGGTCTTCATTCGTAGCGCAGGGCGTCGATGGGATGCAGGCGGGAAGCCTTCACCGCCGGTGCCAGGCCGAACACGATCCCGATCAGCGAGGTGAATCCCAGCGCCAGCGCAATCGCCCACAGCGGCACCGCCGCGCCGTCCATGCCGGGAATGAAGGCGGCCAGCATCGCCGCCAGCCCCCAGCCCGCCACCAGGCCGACCAGGCCGCCGAACAGCGACAGCACCACCGCCTCGATCAAAAACTGCACCAGGATGAAGCGTGGCGTGGCGCCGAGTGCCTTGACGATGCCGATCTCGCGGGTGCGCTCGGTCACCGACACCAGCATGATGTTCATGATGCCGATGCCGCCCACCAGCAGGCTGATCCCGACCACGCCGCCGGCCACCAGGGTGACGCCGCGGATGATCGCCCCGAACTGCTCGCGGATGCGTTCGGCGCTGATGAATTCGAACGTGTCGGGATCGCCCTCCGCCACGCGGTGGCGGGCGCGCAGGATCTGGCGCATCTGTTCCTGGATCGCCGGCAGGCGATCGATGCTGGCCGGGCGGAACAGGATGTCGATATTGCGCTCCACGCGCTCGCCGCTGAGCGAGCGCATGGTGGAGAAGGGCGCGATCACGTAGTTGTCCTGGTCCATCCCGAACAGGCTGCCGCGGGGCTCGGCCACGCCGATCACCCGGAACCATTCCCCGCCCAGCTGGAGGAACTGGCCCACCGGCTCGCCCACCATCTCCAGCTTGTCGACCACGCTCTGGCCAAGCACCACCACCCGCCGCCGGCGCTCGTCGTCGCTGGCGGTGAGGAAGCGGCCGCTGGCCGGGTACACCCGCACCACGTTCTGGTAGCTGCTGTCGGTGCCGATGATCTGCGACTGGATCGTGTTGCGGCCGTGCGAAATGCTGCTGCCGAAGCTGAAGGCCTGCATCTGCGCGGTCATGTCGACCACGCCGCTCACCCGGCCCTGCAGGGCCAGGAAGTCGTTGTAGCTGATCCGGTTGCCGGAGCCGAGCATCATCTGCTCGGGCGAGGTGTAGGCGCGCAGGGTGATGGTGTCGCTGCCCAGGTCGTCGAGCTGGGCGACGATGTTGCTGCTCAGCCCCTGCATGATCGCGACTACCGCGATCACCGCGGCCACGCCGATGATGATGCCCAGCGCGGTCAGCGCACTGCGCAGGGCATTGGCGCGGATTGCCGCCAGCGCGGCGCGGCTGCCTTCCAGCACCGCGTGCGCGAACCCGGCGGAGAATGCAGGCTCATGCATGGGTCGGCTCCAGGCGCGGCTGCACGCGATCCTCGGCGATCCGGCCGTCGACCAGGCGCACGCTGCGCAGGCAGTGGTCCGCGATGTCCTGTTCGTGGGTGACCAGGATGATGGTCTGGCCCTCGTCGTGGAGCTCGTCGAACAGGCGCATGATCCCGGCGGTGGTGGTGCTGTCGAGGTTGCCGGTGGGCTCGTCGCCAAGCAGGATCCGCGGCCGGGTCACCAAGGCCCGGGCAATGGCCACGCGCTGACGCTGGCCGCCGGAGAGCTGGCCGGGCAGGCTGGCGGTCTTGTCGGCCAGGCCCACGCGTTCGAGCGCCTGCAGGGCGCGGCGGCGGCGCTCGGCGCCGGCCATGCGGCGGTACACCAGCGGCTGGACCACGTTGGCCAGTACGCTGGCCCGCGGCAGCAGGTTGAAGCTCTGGAAGATGAAGCCCACCGCCTGGTTGCGCGCCACCGCCAGTTGCTCCTCGTCCAGCCCGGCCACGTCGCGACCGTGCAGCAGGTAGCGGCCGCTGGTCGGCACGTCCAGGCAGCCAAGCACGTTCATCAACGTGGACTTGCCTGAGCCCGACGGCCCGACGATGGCGACGTACTCGTTGGCATCGATGCGCAGGGAGACGTCGTCGAGCGCGGTGAACCAGCCGTCCCCGACCGGGTAGCGCTTGACGAGGCCGTCCAGCTCGATGACCGGGGTGGCGTCCGCGCCGGTCACGTGCCGTCGCCGTCAGCCGCTGCCTGGCCGACCTTGACCCGCTGGCCGTCGGCCAGCTGCGCCAGCACCCGGCCCGGACCGGTCACCACCCGCTGGCCGGCTTCCAGTCCCGATTGCAATGCCTGTTCGATATCGTTGGAAAGCCCCGGCTCCACCGCCGTGCGGCGCACGGTGTCGCCGCCTTCCAGGCGCCAGACGAAGTGGCCGTCATCATCGCGGCGCACCGCAGCCACCGGCACGTTGACGCTCGGCTCGCCCTGGGCGGTGATGATTTCCGCCCGACAGCTCACGCCCGGTGCGAGCGCGGCGTCGGTGTCGTCGAGCAACACCCGGACCCGGAACGCCAGGCCCTCGGCGCTGCCGATCTGCCGCGCCGAGCTGCCGATATGGACCACCTTGCCCGGGATCGGCGCGCTGGGGCTGGAGGCGGCGAACACTTCCACCTGCTGGCCGGTGCGGATCCGGGCGATGTCGGCCTCGTCCACGCGCAGCTCGGCCAGCAGGGCACCGGTATCGGCCAGGGTCATCAGGTCCGAGCCGATGATGTTGGTGGTGCCGGCGATCACCGTTTCGCCGGGCTTGATGTCCACCGCGATGACACGGCCGGCGATTGGCGCGCGGAACTCGCTGCGGCGCAGCTGGTCGGCGGCCTGGTCGCGCAGCGCCCGCTGCTGGGCCAGCACCTGTTCGGCTTCGCCGGCCTGCAGCGAGGACATCTGCTGGCGGCTGCGGAGCTGGTCGTAGGCGTCGCGGCTGACCAGCTGCCGGCTCTGCAGCTCTTCGTGGCGTTCAAGCTGGCGACGCAGATTGGCGTCGGCCTCGCGCAGGCGGCGCAGCGCCAGCTGCGCTGCTTCCACGCCGGCCTCGGCGTTGGTGAGGTTGGCGGCGAAGGTGTCGCGGTCCAGGTACATCAGCAGCTGGCCCTGCTCGACCTCGTCGCCTTCCTCCACCAGCAC
>JBQDAV010000087.1:0-4703 GCA_052090405.1 Luteimonas sp. | reverse complement strand
TTGCCTTCACACGGCAAGGGTCAGTGGTTCGATCCCACTACCGCCCACCACACAGCATCGATCAAGGCCACCCCGACGGGTGGCCTTTTTCGTTCCCGCTCAGGCGCGGTCGGCCAGGCCGCCCTTGTGATCGGCGCAGTGGGCGCAGCAGTAGATGGTCTCGTCCTTCTGCACGCCGTGGCCGATCACCGCGCAGCCGCAGTGGGCGCAGCGCGGGGCCATGGCGTGGATGGCACATTCGAACGAATCGAAGGTGCCGCTGCGCTCACCCTGGGTCACGGTGAACGTCCGGTCGTATTCGTTGCCGCACACGTCGCAGCGTGCCATGACGTGCTCCTGACTTGGGGGAAGCCCGAGCGTTGCACAGCAGCCGTCAGCGTCATGTCATCCCGACGGCGGCTGTGCAACTTGCTCCAGGCCGGCCGCTCAGAAGAACGTGTACTCCAGCAGCAGGCTGTACGCCCGGCCACGCGGGTCGGCGATGCGCGGCTCCCAGGCGGCGCCGGCGGCGAAGTCGTTCTGGTGCGCGGTGAAGGGCGGGTCCTTGTCCAGCAGGTTGCGCACGCCAAAGGTCACCTTCACGTCCTCGATACCGGTCCAGCTCACGCTGTAGTTGTACGTGGTGTAGCTGGACACGCGCGGGTTCCAGGCGGGCGGCACGTAGGTCTCGTTGCGCACGCTCACCGGCAGTTCGTCGCTGTAGCCGTGGCGGTAGATCTGGGTCAGGCTGTGGCTCCAGTCGCCGCGGAACCAGCCGAAGTTGAGCGTGTGCTTCCACTTGATCGGCAGGTTGTAATAGCGCACGTAATCGCCGACCAGGTTGTCGGTATACGGCAGCACCTCAACGCCCTTGGTGCGGAACGAGTCGATGTAGCTGCCGTTGAGCCCCAGCCGCCATGTGCCGCCGGCCAGGTCGCCCATGACGTTGGCGTCGATCTCCACGCCCGACATCTTGCTGCCACCGGAGTTGATGTAGCGCCGGTCAATGGCGACCACCTCGCCGCTGGCGTCGCGGATCCAGTTGTCGGTGAACAGGTCGTAGTATTCGACCAGCAGTTCGCGCGGCGCCGAGCGGATGGTGTTGATGCGCTCGATCTCCCACCAGTCCAGGGTCAGGTTGAACCAGTCGACGGGTGCGATGACCACGCCCAGGCTCTTCTGCTTGGACTCTTCCGGCTGCAGGTCCTCCTTGCCGCCGAACAGCTCGTCCGGCCGGATCGATTCACAGCCCGGCACCGATTCGTTCGCCACGCCGTCCGGGCACGTTGCCGGGTCCGCCAGGTCCAGGCCGGTGTAGGGCAGCTCGGACACGCCGTTGAACAGCTGGTTGAAGGACGGCACCTTGAAACCGGTGCTGTAGGCGCCGCGGAACGCCAGCGAATCAAGCGGCTGGTACTTGAACGACACCTTGGGGTTGGTGGTGCTGCCAAAGCCGTCGTAGCGGTCGTAGCGGCCGGCCAGGGTGACCTCGAAGCTGTCGAACAGCGGCAGGTACAGTTCGGCGAAAACCGCCTTGATGTCGCGGCTGACGTCGTCGAGGATATTGGCCTGGTCGAACGGCGCGTTGAACACCTCCCGCGGGTCGGTGCGCTCGTCGCCATTGAAGCGGAACTCCTCGCGCCGCAGGTCGATGCCGGCCGCGGCGTAGATCGCGCCGCCGGGCAGCGAAAGGCCCACGTCACCTGAGAAGGTGGCGTCGATCTGGGTGACGATCGATTCACCCCCGTACAGCACCACGCCGGTCGCCGACGCAGCCTGCAGCGCCGCAAGCGCCTCGGGCGACTGCGCCTGGCCGGGCATCAGGAAGGGGTTCAGCAGGCCGCTGCCGAACAGCTCCTGCAGCGCATCGGTGTACTGGTAGCCGCCACCAAGCGTGGAGCTGGACTCGCTCGACGCCCTGGAAAGCCCGACGCTGTAGTCCCAGGCGCCCACCATGCCCTCGAACCCCGCCAGCAACCGGTAGGCGCGGGTGTTGGTCAGGATCTGGCGCGGGCCGCACTCCATGCAGCGCCAGCGGTAGGCGATGCGCTCGCCGTACTCCAACTGGTCGGCGCCGAAATGATCCGCCAGCGCCTGGTAGACCATGTCGTAGGACTCGCCGGTGGACGGGTACCAGGTGTCGGGGTTGAAGGTGGCGGTGGGGGTCGTGCTGGAGGAGATCTGGTTCGGCTCGAAGGTCTTCTCCACGTCCACGTCGGAGCCGACGAACTCGAAGAACGCCTCGTGGCTGTCGCCGATGCGGAAGGTCGCGCGGCCGATGAAGTCGATGCTTTCCTGCGGCTGCTGGATCACCGCGGCGGCGGGATAGTCCCAGGCACAGGCGTAGCGCGAGGAAGGCACGTTCCACAGCTGGTAATCGTAGGGCCCCATCATGTCCCCGCCGGCCTGGCAGCCGGCGCCGCCGGGCAGGTTGAGGATGTTGACCGCGCTCTGGATGGAGCCGTCCGCCGGATCCACCATGCCGGTGCCGGCCATGGAGCCGTCCAGGCCGAACACAGTGGCGAACGGCGGCCCGCGGGTGTCGGGCGACAGGCCGCGTTCGGGCTGGAAGGTGTTGGAGAAGCCACGGTCGCGGCCGCGCAGGATCGTGTTCTTCTTGACGCTGAGGGTGCCGAACACGTTCCAGCCGTCGTCGTCCAGGCTGCCGCCGCCCAGCAGCAGGTTGGCGCGGTAGATGTCCGCCCCGCCCGCCTCGGCCAGGTCGGTGAACACCGACGCCTCGCCGCCCTCGTAGTCGCGCCGGGTGATGAAGTTGATGACGCCGCCGATGGCATCGGTGCCGTACATCGCCGAAGCGCCGTCACGCAGCACCTCGACCCGGTCGATGGCGGCGAAGGGGATCGAGTTGAGGTCCACCGCACGGCCCTTGAGCCCGTGGGTGGCCACGCGGCGGCCGTTGAGCAGCACCAGCGTGGCGTCGGCGCCCTGCCCGCGCAGGTTGGCGCCGGAAACGCCGTTGTTGCCGCGCTGTTCCTCGTGGACGATGCCGGAGTTGCTGGACAGGTTGTCGGAGGAGTTGCCGGAGATGTTCATGTACATCAGCAGCTGCTCGGCCGACGTGATGCCCTGCGCTTCAATGTCTGCGCGCTGGAACACCGTGATCGGAAGCTGGGCCTCGGCGTCGGTGCGCCGGATGTGCGAACCGGTGACCCGCACCGTATCGAGCGTGCGCGCGGCGGCCCTCTCTTCCTGCTCCGCCGGCTCGGCCTGCTGGGCGAAGACCATCCCCGGTGTCCCGAGTGCAACCACCACGGCCACCGCAAGGTGCCCCGGCTTTACGAAAAGCGCTCTGCCCAGCATGCGAATCTCCCCGATACGCGGCTCCCCCCCCCTCGGGGTATGTAACACGGGTGTCACATCATGGTCAAAGCCCTGCTTCGGTCCGGTCAGCGCAGCCCGCAATCTGCCGTGCGCACGAAGGCCAGGTCCTCGTAGTCGTAGCTGAAATCGGCTTCCGGATCGACCTTGGCCATCGCCAACCGCACCGGCCCGCCATCCTCGCCCGGGCTGAAGTCCAGCCACGCGTCTGCATCCGCGCCGAGGGTGTCGAAGTCGACCAGCAACCTGCCGGCCGCTTCCAGCACCGGACCCGACAGCCTTGGTGATTTGACGGACTCGAAGCGCACGCCGCCATCCGCGGCACAGAGGCTGACTTCGCCGAACCAGGGATCCCGGTACTGGCCCAGCCAACGCTCGAGCGCTGCGGGCGTGGCGGCGGTGCGCGGCGCCCTGGCATCGGCCGGCAGCCCGGCGGTGCCGGCGGCCAGCGCCGCCTCGCGCGCCTGCGCCAGTGCGTCGGCGTAGTACGCCACGCCCCGACCCTCCTCCGGCGCGGTGAAGTGCTTGCTCAGGGTCTGCTCCAACACCGTGCGCGCCTGGCCGGCATTGGAATGGATCAGGACCACGAAGCCCACCTCCAGCTCCGGCAGCAGGGTCACCGCCGAGTACATGCCAGACAGGGTGCCGGTATGCGAGACCTTGGCGGTGCCGTCGACATCGGTCAGGCGCCAGCCGTAGCCATAGGCGTAGAAGTGGCTGTTGTTCCAGTCACGCATGCGCTGCGACATCGGCATGGGCATGTGCGCGGTCCAGACCGCCTCGCGCTGCGCTTCGGAAAGCCAGCCAGGGGCCGCCTCCGGATCCAGCCACTGCTGCACCCAGCGCAGCATGTCCCCAAGCCCGCAGCGCACGCCGCCGGCCGCGGCCATCGGCATGTCGGCGACCACCTCGCCGTCGGGCCGGGCAACCAGCCTGCCGTCCCGGCGCGAGTGCGGCGCGGCGACGCTGGCGGCCTCGTCCACCCGCCACTCGCCGACCCGACAGCCGTCCATGCCCAAGGGCTCGAACACCTCGCGCCTGAGCAGCACGTCGAACGGCGCGCCACCGGCGGCCGCGGCCACCTCGCCGGCGACGATGTACAGGGTGTTGTCGTAGGCGTAGCGGGAGCGGAAGCTCCACAGCGGCTTGAGGTACGCAAGGCCGGCGATCACTTCATCGCGGGTAAACGAGTTCGGCTCCGGCCACAGCATCAGGTCGCCGGCGCCCGGGCCCATGCCGCTGTTGTGGATCAGCAGGTCGCGCACCTGGATCTCGCGCGTCACCCAGTCCTCGTACATCCTGAAGTCCGGCAGGTGCTTGACCACAGGGTCGTCCCAGGCCAGCAGGCCGGCATCCACCTGGCGGGCCAGCAGCGCCGCGGTCAT
>JBQDAV010000086.1:0-4858 GCA_052090405.1 Luteimonas sp. | reverse complement strand
CTCCCTCTCCGCCAGATACGCAAAGCGCCCCGCAAGGGGCGTTTTGCATATCCGGCGGCAGGACCGGGCCATACGCGCAATTCCCGGGCGGCATGTCGACCACCGGTTCATCGCTTAAACTCCCCCCATGCCAAAAAACCCCACCCCCGATCCCTCCCCCGTCGCCGACTTCGAAAAGTCCCTCGAACAGCTTGAAACCCTGGTCGACAACATGGAGCGGGGCGAATTGAGCCTGGAACAGTCCCTGGCCGCCTACGAGCAGGGCGTGGGCCTGTACCGGCGCTGCCAGCAGGCGCTGGAGCAGGCCGAACTGCGGGTCAAGCTGCTCAGCGACCCGGAAAAACCCGACGAAGCCGAGCCGTTCCCCGGCACCTCCGACGATGTCTGAACCACCGGGCGCGGACCACACCGGCCCGCTGCTCGAATCCTGGCGCACCCGCGTCGACCACGCGCTCGAAGCCGCCCTCGCCCTGCCGCAAAGCCCCGAATCGCGCCTGGCCGCCGGCATGCGCCACGCGGTCCTGCTCGGCGGCAAGCGCATGCGCCCGCTGCTGGTCCACGCCAGCGGCCACGCCTGCGGAGCCGATCCGGACGCACTCGACGCGCCTGCAACCGCGATCGAACTCATCCATGCCTATTCGCTGGTCCACGACGACCTGCCGGCGATGGACGACGACGCCCTGCGCCGGGGCCAGCCCACCGTGCACGTCGCCTTCGGCCAGGCCACCGCGATCCTGGTCGGCGACGCCCTGCAGTCGCTGGCCTTCCAGGTGCTGGCCGACGCCCCGGTACCGGACGATCGCCGCGTGGCCATGCTGCATGAGCTGGCCGTTGCCGCCGGTGCGGGCGGCATGTGCGGCGGGCAGGCGCTGGACCTGGCCGCCACCGGCAACGGCACCAACACCGGCCCTGGCCTCCAGGCGCTGGAGCGCCTGCACGCGCTCAAGACCGGCGCCCTGATCCGCGCCGCGGTGCGCCTGGGCGCGATCGCCGCCGGCGTCGACGCGGCGACCCGCGAACGCCTGGACCGCTTCGCCGACGCGCTCGGCCTGGCCTTCCAGGTCCGCGACGACCTGCTCGACGTCGAGGGCGACAGCGCGACGCTGGGCAAGACGCCCGGCAAGGATGCTGCCCAGGACAAGGCCACGTTCCCCGCCCTGATCGGGGTCGAAGCCTCGCGCGAACGCCTGCGCACCCTCAGCCAGGCGATGGAGCAGGCGCTGGCCGGCTTCGGCGACAGCGCCGGGCCGCTGCGCACACTGGCCAGGCTGGCGGTCGAACGCGACCGCTGAGCGCGGCGGCGCCCGTCAGTCGCGGTAGTACCCGGTCAGGTCGATGCGCAGGCGGGTGGCGTGGTCCTCGGCCGCGCGCTCCTGGCGTCGCGCATGGTTGCGGCTGGCGATCTCCTGGCGCAACTCGCGCCGCAGATCACGGCGATCGGCTTCCAGCGAACGGCGCGTGCCGTCGTCCAGGCCCGGCGCACCGAGCCGCCCGGCAATCTCCTCCAGCTCATCCTCGATGTCGTTGATCCGCCGATCGAAGCGGCTCACTTCGCGACGGATTTCGTCGCGGTGTTCTTCGGCGGCATGCAGGCGCCGGCCGTCGTCGTAGCCCGCGAGGAACCCGGCGGCCAGGCGCGGCGGGCACACGCCGTGATAGCGACGCCCCATCCGGCCCTCACGGTACCCGCGCTGCGGCCGGCAGTACTCGCCCAGCCCGCGCTCGCGTGCGTCCAGGTAGGTCTGCGCGTCCGTGCGCACGCCGTACGCGGCGCAGGCCTTTGCATGGTCGTCCAGGCGCGACGGGGGATGGCCGTTGGCGCCGTCCTGGTACCCCACCGGTCCCCAGTCACCGGACAGGCATTCGCCCTGGCTCATGGACGCGCAGCCGGCCAGTGCGAGACCGGCAATCACGACCGCTGCGAATGCCCTCATTGCGCCCCGCGCCCCATGTCCGCCATGTCACTCTGCTGGTAGCCTTCCGGCAGCGCGAAGCGGTCGTCGGCGATGTCGCCGGATTGCACGTCGTAGAACTCGGTGATGGTGTAGGCCGGCATGAAGCTGGCCTTGCCCGACAGGGACTCCGGATTCACCATGACCGAACGCACGGGTGCACCCTCGCCCACGTCCATCACCGGCCCGAGCGGATTGAGCGCGGACCAGATGTCGAAGAATGCGCCGGTCTGCGCATCCAGGTCCTCCGAGAGCCAGGCGGTGGCGATGTTGCCCATGAACTCGAAGCGATACCCGGTGGTGTCGAAGCCGCGGATCTCGCGTTCACCAACCTTCTCCGCCCCCATGTCCACCGGCCCGGAAGCCTGGCTCTTCGCCATGCCCGCGGCGGCCATCTTAGCGGGGTCCATCGTCATGATCGTCCGATCTTCCGGCATGACCACGTGGGTGACCATCTGCTCACCATCGAGGATGCTGTAGCCCTGGTCACCCTCCTGCTGGAACCGGCCCTTGCGGCCATCGATTTCCAGCGTCGTGTTGAGGATGCTTTCGGCTTCGATCTCACCATCATGGACGGCCTTGATGAGCCGGTCCGGCGAAGCCGCCAGCACCGTCTCCAGGTCGGTGCTTCCGACCACCTTGCGCACCGCGTCCGGTCCCAATGAGATCATGACCTGCTGCATGGTGCCTTCGAAGTCCGCGGGAGCAGCCTCCGCCGCCGCTGCCACCGACTTTCGTGCGTCCGCTTGCATCACGTTCCGGTCCGTTGGTGTGGCCACATCCGCTGCACTTTCGCCACCGCCGCCGCATCCGGCGAACAGGCCGGCGGCAATCAGCGCCGGGAGCAGCGCGGTCTTGCGCAAGGTTGCAAGTGGAGTCGTTCGCATGGGTATTTCCTCATCTGTGATCGGTGAAGTCGTGGTCAATCCGGTTGCGGCGTCGACTACAGCGACTGGACGACCGCCTGGGCCAGCGTGATCGCCGCTTCCTTGCGCTGCGGCATGGTGTCCTGCCGCCACTGCCTGTCCGCGACGATGATCGACGCGCCCGTCAGCGTTTCGGGCATTTGCATTCCCGGACCCGAGTAGGCCGATGCGGTGAAATACAGGTTGCCGGCACGGACGTGCAGTTCGCCGGCGCCCACCGTCAGCGCGAACCGCGCCTCGTCACCGACACCGGCGACGTCCTCGAACTGGATCCCGGCCGAACCGCTGGCGCTGCCCGCGATCGCATCGGCGGCCTTGCGCTTGCCGGCGGTGTCGAGTTTGCCCTCCCTGGCGGCCTTTTCCTTGACTCCAGCCATCGCGCGATCCACGTCGGCGCCCGACATGCCGCGGGTGACGGAGCGGAAGTTCGATGCAGTACGTTCGGCGTCCTTGCCGACATCGGAAACTTTCACCGTGACGTCAAGGCGTTCGGTTTCATCATCGTTCTCCCAGCTGTAGGCGCAGGCCGAGGACATTGACGATTCGCGCTCCAGGTCCGCCACCGGGACCTCGAACAACCTGGCCACCATCTCCGCGGACAGGAGTTCACAGGGGTTTTTTTCGATCGCGGCATCGACGCGTACGGAATCGCCCACTGGCTTGTCCGAAGCTGCCCGGCTGGCGGGCGGAGACTGCAACGAGGCGGCGCTGTCGGCGTTGCCGCCGCAGGCGGCTAGCAGTAGCGCCTGGACAAGTGCCAGCATCGCGTACGACGCGGCTCGCGTGGTTGAAATCCGGTTTGGCATGAAAGGCTCCTGCAGTGGATGCGCCCGATCGGCGGTGATTTGGTGGGGTTGTTTGCAATCAGCGGGCTGCGGTGCACGACTGCGCGCGCCGCCAGCATGCCGCAGACAAGTGAGCGGGCGATCCCGTTCATTACGGCGAACCCGTCGTCCAGACGCGGCGACCCGAGGTCCATCCCCTGCCAGGCCGTGTCGATCGAGGTGGTGGTGTCCAGGTGCCCGGTTTCACCGGCGTCCAGCGCCTTGAGGACCTTGTGGCTCTGCAGGTCGACCAGGCTGGCGTGGGTGCGCCACGACTCTTTCAGCGGCTGCCGGCTGACGTGCTGGGTGCCGTCGCCGTACTGCGTCACGCGCACCTTCTTCATCGGCCTCCCATCCGGGTCTTCGTCGAGGACGGGAACGGCCTTGAAGCAGCGACAGCGCGGCTGCCAGGGGAACGCACGCAAGGCTGTCCATTGTTCGACTCATTGCTGCCACTCCTGAAGTTCGGTGATCGCGTGGCGGGATCACCTGTCCGTCGGTCAACGTCATCCGCAGCCGCCACAGGTCATCCGCGCAGGTTGCGTTGCCGTCCCCCCATGCGGCCGGGATAAGGTTCGCCCGGGAAGACGACAACGCAAGAGCCCCTGCGCCCGGATGCCTTACAGGTCCACGCCGACGCCGAAGCCGGCGGACCTTTCGGAGCCGCTGAAGGCGCCGCCGAAGTTGATGCGCACGCGATTGCTCACCTTCTTCGCGTAGCCGACGGCCAGCGCGGCGCGGCCATCCTGGAAGCCGACGCCTGCCGCAAGCCGTCCGTCAGTCCCGGCGCCGGCACCCGCCATGGCCATCTGGCCCGAAGCGGCGGTCATCGCCCCCTGGCGGCTGATCCGGTCGTCGGTCTGATGGAAGCGGTCGTCCATGTACTGGCGCATTTCATTGAAGCCCTGGTCCCAGGCGGCGAACCGCTGGTCGGTGTAGTCGTTGGCCGACTGCAGCGTGCTGGTGTCGCCGGCATCGGCGTAGTCCTGGGCGGTCACCAGCGTGGCGGCATCGCCGGTGTCGGCATAGCCCTGGGCGCTGGCCAGCGTGGCTGCATCGCCCGTATCGGCGTAGTCCTGGGCATTGGAGAGCGTGGCCGCGTCGCCCGTGTCGGCATAGTCCTGGGCACTGGCCAGAGTGGCCGCGTCGCCGGTGT
>JBQDAV010000085.1:0-4916 GCA_052090405.1 Luteimonas sp. | reverse complement strand
GCCTCCTCCTTTACTTACGCGCAAAGGCCTGCCGGCCACGACGGGGCTCGGCTTCCTGCCTGGATGCGGCAATCACGCGGAAGCGGAGCAAGCTCCGCTCTACAGGGTGGCCATCTACCGGATGCCGTAGAGCCGAGTTTCTCGGCTGCTGCCACCCAGCGCTACGACGTCGTACCCGCCATAAAAAAAACCCCGCACGAATGCGGGGTTCATGGTTCCCGGGATGATGGGGACCGTCAGGCCACGGGCGAAACTCCCGAAGCCTGGGCGCCCTTCGGGCCCTGGGTGACCTCGTAGCTCACACGCTGGCCTTCCTGCAGGCTGCGAAAGCCTTCGGAAGAGATCGCGCTGTAATGGACGAAAACGTCCGAACTGCCGTCCTCTGGTGCGATAAAGCCGAATCCCTTGGCATCGTTGAACCACTTCACTGTGCCGTATTGCATGAACTTCCACCTCGTCTGGATACGAATGCGCGCGCGCGTCTCCGCCGCACACGCCAGCCGAGTATGCAAAGCAACACTGCCAACTTGCAACGTTTTAGTGCGCCAGCATCTCCGCCAGCAGCCGCGGAATCGAACTGGAAGCGTTTTCCACGTTCTCCAGTACCTCCTGCAGCGTGATCTCCGTATCGGTTTCACCGCAGCCTGCTGCCCAGTTCGCGACAATCGCGATACTGGCGTACGCCAGCCCCAGCTCGCGCGCCAGCGCCGCTTCCGGCATGCCGGTCATCCCGACCAGGTCGCAGCCATCGCGGCGCATGCGCGCGATCTCGGCCTTTGTCTCCAGCCGCGGCCCCTGGGTGGCGCCGTAGCAGCCGCCGTCCACCATCGCCACGTCCGCCCTGCGCGCCGCGTCCAGCACCTGCGTACGCAGCACGGGCGTGTATGGATCGCCAAAGTCCACGTGCAACACCTCGGTGCCCGGCTCCTCGCACAGCGTGGAGACCCGGCCCCAGGTGTAGTCGATGATCTGGTCCGGGCAAGCCAGCACGCGCGGCCCGTACGCCTCGCCGATCCCGCCGACGGTATTGAGCGCCAGCACCCGCCGCGCGCCCAACGCCTGCAGCGCGGCCAGGTTGGCGCGGTAGTTGATCCGGTGCGGCGGCACCGAATGTTCCTCGCCATGCCGGGCCAGGAACGCCACCTGCCGCCCTTCCAGCATCCCGACCCTGATCGGCCCTGAAGGCTCCCCGTAGCGGGTCCGCGGCCGTTCCGCGCGCGCGCCTTCCAGGCCAGCGAGCCGGTACAGCCCGGTGCCGCCAATCACCGCCAACGCAATCGCTTCGCCGTCCATGCCGCCTACTCGCGCAGCGCGTAGATCGCCGGCAGGTTGCGGCCCTGCTCGTGGTAATCCATGCCGTAGCCGAACACGTAGCGGTCCGGCACCTCTACCCCGGCGTAATCCGCCTCCACGCCCTCCACGCGACGGTCGTGGATCTTCTCCGCCAGCACCGCGATGCGTACTTCGGCCGCATTCTGGTCTTCGCACCAGCGCTCGACCGCGTGCATGGTGTGGCCCTCGTCGAGGATGTCGTCGACCAGCAACACGCGCCGGCCGCGCATCGGCGTGGCCGGACGATGCAGCCATGCCAGGCCCGAGCCGGAGGTGCGGCCCTGGTAGCGGGTCGCGTGCAGGTAGTCGAACTCCAGGTCCAGCCCGCGCTCGCCCAGCGCGAAGGAAAGCTGGCCCGCGAATGGCAGCCCGCCCTTCATGACGGTGATGAACAGCGGCGGGAGGTCATCGTCTTCGTAGTCGGCGACGATATCGTCGGCCATCTCCTCGATGGCCTCCTGCAGCGCCTCCTCGTCGTGGATCAGCTCCGCGTCACGCAGCGCGTCGGCCAGGCTTGGAGTCATGCCACGTCCCTCCCGGTTGCAGACAGTGCGTCCATTGCATTTTCATGGCGCGCATCGGCGATCAGCGCATCCCATCCCAGCGCGCCGCGGCCGACCAGGCCCGCCAGCGCCGCGGTGTTGAGCTGCCGCCCTTCCACCGCCGCCAGCGATTCGGGCACCAGCTCCGGATGGCACACCAGCACCGCGTCGCAGCCGGCGTCCAGGTGCGCATCCACCCGCGCCCTGATCCCGCCCACGCCATGGGCGGCAGCCATGCCGATGTCGTCGGAGAACACCACGCCGCGGAAACCCATCCCGCCGCTGGACGGATCGCCGCGCAGGATGTCCTTGATCCAGCGCGGCGAATACCCGGCCGGCTCCGGCGCCACCTGCGGATACACCACGTGCGCCAGCATCACCGCGTCGGCGCCGGCGTCGATGCCGGCGGCGAACGGGACCAGGTCTTCGGCAAGGATCGTTTCCAGCGCGCGGTCGTCGACGGCGTGGTCGAAGTGGGTGTCCTCGCGCACCGACCCGTGCCCGGGGAAATGCTTGAGCGTCGCGCCCATGCCCGCCGCGTGCATGCCTTCGACGTAGGCGCGGGTCAGCTCGGCCACCACCTCCGGGCGCTCGTGGAAGGCGCGGTCACCGATGGCAAGGTTGCCCCGGCCCAGGTCCACCACCGGCGCAAAGCTCAGGTCCACGCCGCTGGCCAGGACCTCGCTGGCCATCAACCAGGCGTGCTCGCGCGCCGCGGCGAACGCCGCCTGCGGATCGGACGCGTACTGGCGCCCGAAGGCCTCCAGCGGCGGCAGCGCGCTGTAGCCCTCGCGGAAACGCTGTACCCGGCCGCCCTCCTGGTCCACGCACACCAGCAGCGGGCGCGGCGCCGCCTCGCGGATCGCCGCGGACAGTTCGGACACCTGCGCGCGCGAGGCGAAATTGCGGGTGAACAGGATCACCCCGGCGCAGGCGTCGTGTTGCAGCCAGTCACGCTCGGGCGCGGTCAGTTCGGTGCCGGCAACGCCAATCACGAGCATGTGGTTTTCCTCCGTTGATGCCGCTGCGGCATCGCTGCGGCCATTGTGGCAGATGTCACGAGGGCGGAAGCGGCCCCTGACGCTCGGCCTCGCTCCACTCCCGGAACGGACGCGCCGACAGGGCGATGTTGTAGTAGCGCCGCAAGTCGGTCACCTCCGGCCCCAGCCACGATGGCCGCTCGAACCCCTCTTCCGGCGCCGACAGTTCCACCTCGGCCACCACCAGCCCGGCGTTGTCGCCTTCGAACGCGTCCACCTCCCACACATGCCCGCCGTGGCGGACGTAGTAACGGCGCTTCTCCACCCGCCCACCGGTGCACAGCGCCAGCAGCGCGCGCGCGTCCTCGACCGGCAGCGGGTATTCGAACTCCTGGCGGCTGTGTCCTGGCTCGCACGACTTGATGTTCAGCGCCGCCCGCGGCCCTTCCAGCCGTACCCGCACGCTGGCCATATCACCGCCGGCCAGCCCATCGACGCGATTCAGGTACCCCTGCGCCATCGTCTCCGACCGCTTCGCCGCCGCCCGCCAGCCATCACCGCGAACCAGGAACTTCCGCTCGATCTCGATCGCCATGCCTCGTCCTCAGCCCGGCTCGAACATCGCAATCGATTCAACGTGCGCCGTATGCGGGAACATGTCCATCACTCCCGCGCTGCGCAGCTTCCAGCCCCGCTCGTTGACCAGGTATTCGGCATCGCGTGCCAGCGAAACGGGATTGCAGCTGACATAAACGATCCTCTGGAACTGCTCCACCGGCAGCTGCCGCAGCACTTCAAGCGCCCCCGACCGCGGTGGATCCAGCAGCAGTTTGTCGAAACCCTGCGCCATCCAGGGCGCATCGCGCTGGTCCAGGGTGAGATCGGCGGCATGGAACTGCGCGTTGTCCAGCCCGTTACGCAACGCATTCTCCCGCGCCCGCGCCACCAGCCCCGCCTCGCCCTCCACCCCCACCACCTCGCGCACCGTGCGCGCCAGCGGCAGGGTGAAATTGCCCAGCCCGCAGAACAGGTCCAGCACGCGGTCGTCCGCGCCCGCCTCCAGCAGCTCCAGCGCGCGCCCAATCATCTTTTCGTTCAGCGCCGCATTGACCTGGATGAAGTCCATGGGCTGGAATCCCAGCTCCACGTCCCAGGGCGCCAGCCGCAGCGCCAGCGCCGGCGGCTCCGGCGGCCACAGCGGATGCACCGTATCCAGCCCGCCCGGCTGCAGGAAGACCGCCAGCCCCTGCTGCCTGGAAAAGGAAACCAGCGCCTGACGATCACCCTCGCCAAGCGGCTCCAGGTGCCGAACCACCAACGCCACCGCATCATCCCCCGCAATGAACTCGATCTGCGGAATCGCCACCCGCGCCTGCAGCCCGTCCACCAGTTCCGCAAGCGCCCCGATCCGCCCGCCGATCTCCGGAATCACCGTGTGGCACTCCGAAAGATCCGCCACGAACCGCGGATCCGGCTCCCGGAATCCCACCAGCGTCCGACCCTTTTTCGCCACCCACCGCACCGACAGCCGCCCCTTGCGCCGGTAGCCCCACGCCGAATCCACCAGCGGCGGCAACACCTCCTCCGGCACCAGCCCGCCCGCATCGCGCATCAACTCCAGCAGCGTCGACTGCTTCACCTCGATCTGCTTCCCCACATCCAGGTGCTGCAGCACACATCCGCCACAGCCCCCGAAGTGTGGACACCGCGCCTCAACCCGATCCGGCGAAGCCCGCAGCACCTCCAGCGTCACCGCCTGGTCAAAGTCCCGCGCCCTGCGCGTCCGCTTCGCCAGCACCCGCTCGCCGGCCAGCGCACCCCGCACGAGCACCGTCTTTCCACTCTCAAGGCATCCGACCCCGCGGCCGTCATGGGCAAGGTCTGCAATCTCGATTTCAAAGGGCGTCTGATCTAAACGGGCCACGGAATCAACCGGCTATCGAAGGGACCCCCATTGTCTCATCCAGCCCAAACCACCAGACCAGAACGAACACACCGTATCTTTCCGCCAGCCGAGCCCCGCTGTGGCCGGCAGGCCTTTGCGCGTAAGTAAAGGTGGTGG
>JBQDAV010000084.1:0-5405 GCA_052090405.1 Luteimonas sp. | reverse complement strand
TTCAAAATCCGCCGGTAGAAATACTGTGTGGGTTCGAGTCCCACCTTCGGCACCAGCACGCGGCCCCACGACCCGTTGGCACCTTGGCTTCCGGGCCGTGGCGGGGACTACGCCCCGGACGCCCCGGTGAGCTTGTCCGGCAGCGCAAAGCAATCCACGAACCTGCGCGCCAGCCGGCGGTCGCCTTCCAGCCGCAGCCTGCCCTCTTCCTCCGCCTGCTTGAACGGCCGTTTGCCGTAGACCAGGCTGACGAAGGTGGTGGTGTCGGTGTCGAACGTCACGTCCGCCTGCCCCGTTTCTCCGCGCTCGATCTCAAGCCCCTGCGGCGTGAGCCGGCCGACGAAGGCATTGCCGGGGAAGCGGAACGCCAGGGTCATCGAAAGCGACTTGCGGTCGGGCCGGATCATGGTCCGCAGCGACAGCATGGCCGAGACCGCCGACAGCGGCCGCATCGGGTCGTGCAGCGGCGAGCGCACCGCCCAGCGCCCCAGGGTCTGGAAGATCGGCTCGGCCTCCAGGCCCCATTCGGTCAGTTCATAGACCTGCACGCTGGCCGGAGGCGGCAGCTTGCGCTTGCGCACGATTCCCGACCGCTCCAGCCCTTCCAGCCGCTGGGTCAGCACGTTGGCGCTGATCCCGGTGAGGTCTGCCTTGAGCTCGGAGAAGCGGCGCGGCCCCAGCATCAGCTCGCGCATGACCAGCAGCGACCAGCGCTCACCGACGAATTCCAGCGCCAACGCGGTCCCGCAGGCGTCGTCGTACCAGCGCTTGGAAACGGGCTCATCGTTTTTACTACTTTTTTCTAACTTCATGGTTGTTTTTTATAACTCATTGCTTCAGGCTCTTCAACGCCGGTCCCGCACGGACCGCGTCAAACCAGCGCCAACCATAGGGAGGAACGCCATGCCGGTCGACCAGAACGCCCACCTGCGCATCACCACCCTGGACCAGGTACCCCGCTTTGCCCGCGGCTACGTACGCGACGTGCGCGTGCGCTGGGCCTGCGAGGAAATCGACCTGCCCTATGCCACCCGCCCGGTCAGCGCGCTCAGCCGCCCCGCCGACTACTACGCGCGACAGCCCTGGGGCCAGGTGCCGGCGATCGAGGACGACGGCCTGGACATGTTCGAAAGTGGCGCGATCCTGCTGCACCTGGGCGAGCGGGACGAACGCCTGCTGCCGCGCGATCGCGAAGGCCGGGCACGCGCGCTCAGCTGGCTGTTCGCCGCCCACAGCTCGGTCGAGCCGCTGTTCATAGAGCTGGCCAGCGTCGACATCTTCAACGCGGGCGAGCAGTGGGCAACGCTGCGCAGGCCCGGCCTGCTCGAAGCCATCGGCCAGCGCCTGGACCTGTTGCAAACAGCGCTGGGCGAACGCGAGTGGCTGGCCGGCGGATTCAGCGTTGCCGACATCGCGATGATCAGCGTGCTGCGCGAAAGCCGCGGTACCGGCCTGCTCGAGGCCCGCCCACAGCTGGCGGCCTACGTCGAGCGGGGCCTCTCCCGCCCCGCTTTTGCAGCAGCCCACGGCGCCCAGCTCGCCGAGCTGCAGGCGGAAACCGCCGCGGCCTGAGCGCCGCTTATCCCCACCCCGCTACAGGAGTACCCACCATGACCTACGTACAAGGTTTCGTGACCGCTGTCCCCACGGCCAACAGGCAGGCCTATCTCGAACATGCCCGCCAGGCGCTGCCGCTGTTCAAGGAGTTCGGCGCCGGCCGCATGGTCGAAGCCTGGGGGGATGACATACCCAAGGGCAAGCGCAACGACTTCCAGGGCGCCGTGCAGGCAACCGCGGAGGAAACCGTGGTGTTTGGCTGGATGGAATATCCGGACCGGGACGCCCGTGACCGCTTCCATGAAAAGATGATGAGCGACCCGCGCATGGAGGAGCTGCCGGAGATGCCGTTCGACGGCAAACGCATGATCTTCGCCGGCTTCGAGCCTTTCGTTGACGTGGGCAGCGAGCGCGGCGCGTACTTGGATGGCTACCTGCTGCCGGTATCAGCCCCCAACCGCAAGGCCTACCGCGACATGGCGCAGAAGTGCGCCACGATCTTCCTGGAATACGGCGCGCTGCGCGTGGTCGAGGCCTGGGGCGACGACGTGCCCGCGGGCAAGGTCACCGACTTCCGCCGCGCGGTGCTGGCCGAAGACGGCGAGCACGTCGTGTACTCCTGGATCGAGTGGCCATCGAAGCAGGTGCGCGACGAGGCCTGGCCGAAGCTGATGAAGGACGAGCGCATGATGCCGGACGGCGACATGCCGTTCGACGGCAAGCGCATGGTCTACGGCGGCTTCGAAACGATCCTGGATGACTGAGGAGACGGGCAATGACCGAGATGATCACCTGCGTCAGCTTCAAGCACGGCCAGGCCCGCCAGGCAGCCGAGTTCTACGCCGCGACCTTTCCCGACAGCCACGTGGGCAATTCCATGCACGCCGCCGCCGATTACCCCGGCGGCGAGCGCGGCGACGAGTTGACGATCGAATTCACCGTCCTGGGACGGAAGTTCCTGGGTCTGCACGGCGGCCCGGCATCCGAGCCCAACGAGTCCGTCAGCTTCATGGTGCTGACCGAAGACCAGGCCCAGACCGACCGCTACTGGAACGCCATCGTCGACGGCGGCGGCAGCGAGAGCGAGTGCGGCTGGTGCAAGGACCGCTGGGGCTTCTCCTGGCAGATCACCCCGCGCGCGCTGATGGAGGCCATGACCGACCCGGACCGCGAGGCCGCCGGCCGCGCCATGCAGGCCATGATGACCATGGGGAAGATCGACATTGCCGCGATCGAGGCTGCACGCAAAGGAGAACAGGCATGAGTGATTCCGTCCACGACCTGTCGATTGAACGCCGCATGGCAGCGCCGCCCGCAGCAGTGTGGCGTGCCTGGACGGAACACCTGACCGAATGGTTCGCGCCCGCGCCCTGGAAAACCGTGAAGGCCGAACTGGACCTGCGCCCCGGCGGTCGCTTCCACGCGGTGATGGAAGGCCCCGACGGCGAGCGCGCCGACGGAGGCGCCGGCGTACTCCTGGAAGTGGTACCGGAGCGGCGCATCGTGTTCACCGATGCACTCGGCCCCGACTGGATGCCACGCAAACCGTTCATGGTCGCGATCATCGAACTGACCCCGGACGGCGACGGCACGCTGTACCGCGCAACGGTCCGTCACTGGGATGCGGAGTCGAAGAAGCGGCACGAAGAAATGGGGTTCCATCCGGGCTGGAGCCAGGTGGCCGAGCAGCTTGAAGCGGTCGCCGTGCGCCTGCGGTAGCGCCGGCTCCACGGCGCGGCTGATAGAGTCCGGGGCATGTGCCTGATCGCCCTGGCCTGGAAGGTCCACCCGCGCTACCCGCTGGCGCTGATCGCCAATCGCGACGAGCTGCACGCGCGGCCCACCGCGCCTGCCGGGTTCGACCCGGAGGCGCCGCATGTCTACGGCGGCCGCGACCTGGTTGCCGGCGGCGGCTGGCTGCAGGCGTCCACGCGCGGACGCCTGGCCGCGGTCACCAACGTGCGCAACGGCATCGCCCCGACAACCGCGCCGCGATCGCGCGGGTCGCTGGTGCGCGACTTCGTGCGTGGTGGTGGCGGTGCGATGGAGTCGGCGCGGGCGCTTGTCGACGAATCAACACGGTTCGGCCCCTTCAACCTGCTGCTGTGGGACGGGCGCGACCTCGCCTTCGCCAGCAACCAGCCGCAGCCCCAGCACGCCCCGGTGGCGCCGGGCATCCACGCCATGTCCAACGGCGCCTTCGACGCCCCCTGGCCCAAGAGCACCTTCGCCACGCGCGCCCTGGAGGCGTGGATCGGATCGCTTCCGGACAGTGGCGCCAGCAGCAACGACCCGCCGGACATCGAACCGCTGTTCACCGCCCTGGCCGACCGGGGCATCGCCCCCGACGACACCCTGCCCGACACCGGCGTGGGCATCGAGCTGGAGCGCACGTTGTCGCCGCCGTTCATCCTGGACAAGCGCTACGGCACCCGCTGCAGCAGCGTGGTGCTGGTGGGCGAGGACGGGATCCTGTTCGCCGAGCGACGCTTTGATCCGAACGGCGAATCCGCGGGCGAATCCTCGACGGTGCTGGCGACCGGTTGACCCGGGCCGTGCCGCGGATCAGCGGTTGACGATCACGCAGGCCACCGGGGCGTCGTTCTCCAGCGCCTGCTCCCAGCCGCCTTCGACGCGGTTGACGACCGTGCCGTTGACGCAGGCTGCCGGGTCGCCGTTACGTCGCGCGGTCATGGAGTCGGGAAGTCCCAGCACGCCGCCCGGGCCGGCAACGTCACTTGGCGCGGGCGCGGGCGGCGACGGCGGCGGCGACGGCGCCATGCTATCGGGGGTCGCGCCAACGGCACCGGCATCTCCGGCCGCACGCGCATCAGTGCGCGGGACCGGCTCAGGCTCTGGCTCAGGCCGCGGCTCCGGGTCCGGCGTCGACACCACGCGCTCCGGTTGAACAGGAGGCGCAGGTGCTTCTTCGGGCACTGCATCCACCTGACGCGGCGCCTCATCGCCACCAAAGACGGTACCGATCGCATAGCGGATGGCATCGGCCGCCAACACGCCCACGATCACCGCCAGGGTGATGGGGATGAAGAAGGACCACGGTGGCGCATCGTCGCGGAAATTGCTCATGCTGCCGGCCTCCTGAACGGGCCTTGGAGCCTAGCGCATTGCGCGCCACCGGGCATCAGGCCCAGTGACTTCCTGCACCATGGCACGCAGGCACGGACGATTACATTCGAGGCAACACCGATCGGAACCGGGTCCATGGGGAATTCCACGCGCGGCCGCACCCGCCCACTCGCCGCTGCAGTCCTTGCCGGCGCACTGCTCGCCGGCTGTGGAGGCGATGCCACTCCGAAGCTGCCGGCGGGACTTGCCTGCCAGGTGGGCGCCTGGCAATTCGACAGCGGCGAAACCATGGTGCTGGCGCCGGCAAACGGCGACCTGCGCTACCGCTTCATCGACGGACGCATCGGACTGCTCCAGGCCGATGGCGACCAGGGACGGTACGTGGCGCGCGAAGGCTGGCGACAGGAAGGCCCCACGGTGGCTTCGGCAACCTTTGGAGCCTGCTCCGCCGACCGCCTGCAATTCAAGCTCCAGGGTGGCCCTGCCGGCATCGCCACCAGGCTGGAGCTGCCGACCGAAGACACCACGTTCGCAAGCGGCGACCTCACCCTGCGCGGGCGCCTGGTGATGCCCACGCAGGTGGACGGGCCGGTGCCGCTGGCGGTGCTGGTGCACGGCTCGGAGGACTATTCCGGCGTCGACATCTATCCCAAGCAGTACCTGCTGCCGGCCCAGGGCGTGGCGGTGTTCGTCTACGACAAGCGCGGCACCGGCGGGTCGCAGGGCGAATACACCCAGGACTTCCACGTGCTGGCGGATGA
>JBQDAV010000083.1:0-5545 GCA_052090405.1 Luteimonas sp. | reverse complement strand
ACGACGGGGCTCGGCTTGCGGACTGGCAGCGGAGCAAGCTCCGCTCTACAGGATCTCGCCCGCGGCCAACCATCATGGGGCCGCCAGTCACCGAACGCTGCAGAGCCGAGCTTGCTCGGCTGCGGCACCTTCCGACCACCGCGTATTCCGAGGCGGCGGGTGGGGGTGCCCTTTAGTCGTAAGTAAAGGAGGAGGTGGCGGCCGCAGGCCGACGCCGGGGGACATGGAGACTAAAGGGCACCCCCACCCGGCGCACCAGCGCCGCATCAGCGCCGCACTTTCCCTCGATTGGGAGAAGCGCCTCTTTTTTGCCAGGCGACTCGTGGTGCCCGGACTCAGCCTCCCAGCGGCGTAAGCAGCTTGAAGCGCGAGGTCTCGGGCGTGACGCCTCCGGCCATCAGCGCGTCCGGGCTGAAGCCGGCGGGCGTAGGCCGCGCCCAGTCCGGAGAGTGGCGCGTGCCGGGATGATAGGCGGCCCACTGCCCATAGGCCGTTTCGCGATCGCCGCCCAGCGTGTATTCGACCGGCACCCTGATGACCCAGTGCTCCTTGCCGGCAGCCTCGCCTTCCGTCGGCGGCGTGAACGTCCAGTTGCGCGCGCCCTTGACCGCGGCATCCGCCAGCCTGGTGCGGACCGTCTCCATCTGTCGTGCGTTGCCGAGCGCGGTGAGGTTGACCTGTTCGGCCAGCACGTCCTCGACGCCGCCGTCGCGGCCGACCTTCAACAGCAGGTACACCGTGCCCTTGCCACCCATCCGCAGGACATCGTCCGGGTAGCGCGGCGGGCGCATGTTTGCGTAGCGGACGCTGGTCGCGTCGTCTTCGGAGTATTCCTCGCCGAAATGCGCGCTGCGGACACGAACGGTCATCTTGCCATCGTCCGCTTGCGCGGCGACCAGCCGCAGGCTCATCTTCGCCCGGGCCAGCGCGGGCTGCCCCTGGTCGACGACCGGCTCGAACGCCAGCCCGGCAATCGTGTTTCCAACGAGATCGACCACGTAATCGGGCAGATCGTCCTGCCGGTCAAGCGTATGCGCGGTGACGCGCCCTTCGCGGTCGATGTCGACATGGCCGGTCACCAGCATGCTGGCCTCGGCCTCGCCGCGGGCCTGCCGCGCGGTCTGGGCCTGGACGTCGGCTGGCAGGACGACCAGCGGCGCCGCCAGCAGTGCCAAAAGAAGAATCCGGTACACGACTGCCTCCTGCAACTGTGATCCTGCACGGAGCCTGGGCGAACCCGGGCCGCGGCGCAAGGTCCGACGCCCGCTGCCAGGGCTGCGCGGCCACTGCCGCTAATCGCGCAGGAAGCGGGCCATGGAGACGCCGGGCTGGGCGGTGGCGGGGGCGAGTTCGGCGGCAACGTCGATGAAGCCGCGCATCACCGCAACCTCGCGCGGGGTGCGGTTGAGGGTGTCGCGCAGGTCCGGATCGGCGCCGGCGCGCAGCAGGCGGCGGGTGATCTGCAGCAGGCCGTGCAGGCCGGCCAGGTGCAGCGGGCCGAAACCGCGCGGGTCCTGGGCCTGCAGCGATGCGTCCTCGTCCAGGAGCTGCACCACGGCCGCGCCCAACACGTCCTCGTCGCAGGTCGTGCCGGGTTCGGCGCGCGCGCCCAGCAGCAGCAGCAGCGGGGTGACGCCACCGGCCGCGGTGGCGTCGGGCTCGGCGCCGGCCAGCAGCAGGGTATCGAACAGGGCCGTCAGGCGCGGGCGCTCGCGACTGGTGAAGCCATACAGCGCGGCGCAGTGCAGTGCGGTCAGGCCCTGGGCGTCGGTGGCGTGCACATTGGCGCCGGCGGTGAGCAGGCGTGCGCATAGCTCGGGCAGACCCAGCGCGGCGGCCAGCATCAGCACGGTCACCTCGCCGGGCAGGCGCTGCTCAAGCAGCGCGCCGGCTGAAAGCAGCCGGTCGACGATCCCGACCTTGCCCATGCTGATCGCCGCCGACAGCGCAGTCGCGCCGGTATGCGCGGCATGCTGCGGATCGGCACCGCGCTCGAGCAGCAGGTCCACCACTTCCGCATGGCCGCCGCCGGCCGCACGCAGCAGCGCGGTGCAGCCCTGGGAATCGGGCGTGTCGACGGCGAAGCCGAGATCAAGCAGCCGTCGCACCGCGGCGGCGTCGCCGGCGATCGCCGCGGCGGGCAGGTCGGCAGGCTGCAGAGGACGGCGCGGCAGGCGCCATCCACGCCAGTCGAGCCAGTCGGCGATATCCCGGCGGCCACCGGCCAGGGCCACGCCCAGCGGGGTTTGCCCGTCGGCGGCCCGCACTTCGGGATTGGCGCCCTGGCGGACCAGCGCGCGCAGCGCCGGCTCGCGACCCAGCGCCGCGGCCAGGTGCAGCGCGGTCATGCCGCGGCCATCGCGCGCGTCCAGGTCGACGCCCGCCACCACCAGTTCCTCCAGCAGCTCCATCCAGCCCAGGCGCACCGCCAGCGACAGCGGCGGATCGCCGTCCACGGCGGCGGCGAAGGGATCGGCGCCGCGCTGGAGCAGTTCCAGCGCAAGCTGCTCCAGGCCACGGGCGCCGTGGTCGCCGCGCGCACACGCGGCCAGGAAACGGCCCAGGCCACCGGCGCCGGCGGGCGAGACGTTGTTCCGCAGCAGCGCCCGCAGCGCATCGATCGCATCCGGCCCCCTGGCCAGCAGGGTGAACATGGCGGTATCGCCCAGGGTCGCGCCGGTGTCCTCGCGCACGTCCGGATCGGCGCCATGGGCCATCAGCCAGTCGATGCGCTCCTCGTTCACCGGCGCGCCCTCGTCGAGCAGCAGCCCGCCCAGTTCCTGCGGGGTGAGCAGCCCGACCAGCCTGTCGAGGTTTTCATGGCGGCCTTCGCGCAGGCCGTCGCGCAGCAGCGACAGCGGCGCACGGTCGGGCACTTCGGCTTCGCCGTCCTCGGGCTGCACGCTGGAGGGCAGCGCGTAGTCCGGGTCGAGCAGAGCCACCAGCGACCAGCGGCCCGCGGCGGCGGCGTGGTCCACCGGGCGCTTGTCTTCGCCGTCGGCGCGCTGCGGATCGACATCCAGTTCCAGCAGCCGGCGCACCAGCGGCGGCGATGGAGCCTTGGCCAGGCAGGCCAGCGCCAGCGCGCCGCGGCCCTCGCCATCAATCGCGGCGGGATCCGCGCCGGCTTCCACCAGCACTTCCAGGGTCGCCAGCCGGCCGCCGCGCGCGGCCTCCAGCAGCGGCGTGCGCTCCCGTCCGTCGCGCGCGTCGACGTCGGCGCCGGCGCCAATCAGTTCCGCGACGATTGCGACGTGGCCAGCGTGGGCGGCCCTGTGCAGGGCGGTACCGCCCTCGCGGTCGCGGCTGTCCGGCCGGGCCTTGCTCTTGAGCAGCAGTTGCACGCCGGCCGGGTCGTCCTCTTCGCCGCCGGCGGCGGCCACCAGCGAGGGCGTGGCATCTTCAACCTGGGCAAGCGCGCCGCGTTCGAGCAGGAATCGCGCCAGCCGCCAGTTGCCGGACATGCAGGCCACCCCGAGCGGGGTCAGGCCGTCGCCGTTGATCGCGTCGATCCCCGCGGCGGCGTCGCGCAGCAGCGCCACCACGCCGGGATCGGAACTGCGCGCGGCGTGGTGCATCGGGGTATTGCCCTCGGCATCGGCCGCGCGCGGGTCGGCGCCGTTGGCCAGCAGGGTCATGACCGCGTCGGGGCGGCCGTGCCAGCTGTCGCGGGTCGCCGCCAGCAGCGGGGTCAGCCCGCCATGGCTGGCATTGACGTCAACGCCCAAGGCGATCAACTCGCGCAGCAGGCGCAGGTCCGGCAGCACCGCCGCCAGCACCGGCAGGGTGCGCTGGTCGCGGTCATCGGGCGCCGGCAGGGCATGCGGGTCGGCACCCAGCTCGATCAGTTCCAGCGCCCGCGCCACGCGGCCGCCGCGGGCGGCCGCATACAGCGCCGCCTCCAGCCCGCCTTCGACCGGCTCCGGCTCGGGCTCCGCCGCCTTGCCTGCCATCTCGACCACCTGCATCGGCAGGCGCTCGGCCGGGGCCAGCCGCTGCAACAGCCAGTGCGCGCCGGGCCAGGCCACTACGCCCAACGCGGCCAGCGCCCAGCGCGCCGCGCCGTCGACCAGGCCGGGCCAGGCCAGCACCAGGTACAACGCCAGCACCGCCGCCACCGCCAGGGCCAGACCAACGCCGCGGGTCGGAGAGGCATCCAGGTCGGCCAGGCCCCGCCATGCCGGCAGCAGCCGTTCGCCATCGCGCTCCACGCCGTGCCACAGCGGCCACAGCCGCCACAGGCCGACGAGGCCAATCCCCGCCGCCGCGCTCAACGCCAGCACCGCGCCCAGCGAGCCACTGCGCAGCAGCATCGACAGCGGCCACGCCGCCAGCAGGCCGGCCACCAGCACGGCCCCGCCCCACAGCAACACAAGGCCCGCAGCGTCCCGACCCAGGGTTTTCCGCGCCGGCGCCGGGCCGGTGCCGCGCCACCAGCGCACAGCCAGCGCGTACCCCGGTTGCGCAAGCCATCCGCCCAGCGCCGCGACCACGCTGCCCAGCCCGGCCGCGAGCGCCAGCAGCGTTGCAATCATGAAGGCGGCGATGGCAGGCCCGCGCCTGGACTTCGGCTCAGGCATCGGTACCCCAGTCATCGGTCAGTGGGTCGGTCGCCCGCGACGGCGGCCGCTGCAGGTGGAAGCCGCGTTCAACCAGGTTGCGCCGGACCACGGCCGGGTCTTCGCGCGCCAAGGTGCGATCGGGGGTCAATGCCACCTCCAGGACGAAGCGCAGCGCGCCAAGCTGCGAGCGCAGCGGCGCGGGCAGGCACGAAAAATCGTCGCGGCCGGACACATACAGATAGGTATCCGGCTGGCGCTGGCTCTTGTAGACGAAGGCTTGCATGGCCCAGAGGGGGGAAAGCGGCTGCAACTCCCGCGATTGTGCGGGAAACGGGGAGGATTGGGAAACCTGCGCCGCTGCCGGGGCCGGCGGGCCGCACTGCGGCGAAGCTGCGGGGGATGTCGCGGGGCGTCGGCCCGCAACGTCGATTCCTGTCGGACAAGGACAGGCAAACATCGAAATTGTGACGGGATGCCCGCTCGCCCATTCGGACGTGGTGGTACAAACATTCTGACAGGGACTATCCGGAAGCTTCCGGGAACAGGGATGTTTGGCAGGGGCGCAAATTGCGCCCCTGCTTTCGTTTTGGAACTCCCGGTTCCCGGGGCGTTCGATTCCGGCAAGGGTGCGAGGAGGAGCGTCTGCTTCTTCGCTTGGTTTCGCCGTGACCTGAAGGGCCCCGCCGCGGCCGGCAGGCCTTTGCGCTCCATGTCCCCCGGCCTCCGCCTGCGGCGAAGGCCTCCTCCTTTACTTACGCGCAAAGGCCTCCCGGCCACGGCGGGGCTCGGCTTGCCGAACGGCAGCGGAGCAAGCTCCGCTCTACGGGATTTCACCCGCCGCCAACCATCACGGGGCCGTCAGTCACCGAACGCTGTAGAGCCGAGCCTGCTCGGCTGCGGTACTCCCCGAACCACCGCGCATTCCGAGGCGCCGGGTGGGGGTGCCCTTTAGTCGTAAGTAAAGGAGGAGGTGGCGGCCGCAG
>JBQDAV010000082.1:0-5926 GCA_052090405.1 Luteimonas sp. | reverse complement strand
GCCGTGCGCCGCTTCGCCGTGGCCTGGCTGCGCAACGAGCAGAACGGCGACCTGGCCGCCTTCGGCGTGGCCTTCGACGTGTATTTCCTGGAATCGTCGCTGTACGCCGAGGGCAAGGTCGAGGAGACCGTGCACCGCCTGGTCGAAGGCGGCCACGCCTACGAGGAAGGCGGCGCGCTGTGGCTGCGCACCACGGACTTCGGTGACGACAAGGACCGGGTGATGCGCAAGTCCGACGGCACCTACACGTACTTCGTGCCGGACGTGGCCTATCACCTGTCCAAGTGGCAGCGCGGCTACGAGCGGGCGATCACCGAGCTGGGCGCCGACCACCACGGCTCGCTGGCGCGGGTGAAGGCCGGCCTGCAGGCGCTCGACCAGGGCATCCCGCAGGGTTACCCAGAATACGTGCTGCACCAGATGGTCACGGTGATGCGCGGCGGCGAGGAAGTGAAGCTGTCCAAGCGCGCCGGCAGCTACCTGACCCTGCGCGAGCTGATCGAGGAAGCGGGCCGCGACGCCACGCGCTGGTTCCTGGTGGCGCGCAAGCCGGATTCGCAGCTGGTGTTCGACATCGACCTGGCGCGCAGCCAGTCGCTGGACAACCCGGTCTACTACGTGCAGCTTTCGCACGCGCGCATCTGCGGCCTGCTGCGCCAGCTCGACGAGCGCGGCATGGCCTTCGACCTGGACAACGGCCTGTCGCACCAGCAGGACGTGGACAACGCGGCGGTGCGCGAACTGCTAGACGCGGTATCGCGCTGGCCGGAGACGGTACTGGCGGCGGGCGAGCAGCTCGAGCCACACCTGGTCACCACTTACCTGCTGGAACTGGCACAGTCGTTCCAGACGTACTACAACGACCACCAGTTCCTGGTCGACGACGCCGACGTGCGCGACGCGCGCCTGGCGCTGGCGCTGGCCACGCGCCAGGTGTTGGCCAACGGGCTGGACCTTGTGGGCGTGGCGGCCCCGGAGAGGATGTAATCCAGATGGCAGTGAAGAAGGGCAGGTCGCAGGCGCGACGCAGCGGCGGCAACAGCGGCGGGCTTCCGGGCTGGGCGTGGATGGTGCTGGGCATCGTGCTGACGGTGATCGTGATCCTGGCCGTGCCGCGGCTGCTCAAGTCCGACGGCGAAGACGGCTTCTACCGCCCGCGCGCCAACCCCGACGCCTTGCCGGCGCCGGCCTCCAGCCCCGGCGACGACGACGCCCCGCTGCCGGCCGCCGTACCGCCGGCGGAAACCGACGACGACCCCGAATACGACTTCTACACCCTGCTGCCAGGCCAGGAAGTGCCGATGACCGACGCCGAGCTGGAGGCCAGCGCGCGCGCCGAGCAGGAGCGCGAGCGGCGCCTTGCCCAGCAGCGTGAACAGGACGCCGCGCAGCTTGCCGAAGCGGACACCGCGGCTGCGCCGCCCGAAGCAACCCAGCCGACCGCAGCTACGGCCCCGGCCGCCGAAGCGGCCGACACCACCGCCCGCTTCCTGCTGCAGGCCGGCTCCTTCAGCGCGTCGGGCGACGCGGAGGCACTCAAGGCCCGCATCGCCCTGCTGGGCCTGAGCGCGCGCGTGGAGTCGGGCCAGGTCGACGGTCGCACCGTCTATCGCGTGCGCATGGGCCCCTACGGCACCGCCTCCGAACTGGCGGACGCCAAGGGCAAACTCGAGAACGGCGGCCTGGACACCCTGGCGATCCGGGTGCAGTAGCCGCCCCCACCCCCAGCGAAGGAGTGCTGGCCATGATCCGAACCATTCCCACCCTGCTGCTGTTCCTGGCATTCGCCTGGAGCGGCCCCGCCACCGCCGGCCTGGACTGCGACGCCCCTGGCTCCTGGTCGCAGCGGACGGTATGCAACAGCGCCGCTTTGCGCGATGTGGACACACAGCTCCGTGAGCTGGCCGACAGCGCGCGTGCGCGCAGCCAGGATCCGGACGCATTCGACGCCGAGCAGGCGCAGTGGGCAAGCGAGCGCCGTGACGCCTGCAATACCGTGCGCTGCCTGCAGACCAGCTATCGCAGCCGCATGGACGAGCTGCGCCTGCAGGTCTCCGGCGGCCGCCCGCCGCTGCTCACGGCCGGCGTCTACCACCGCCACCCGGTCAGCCAGGAGGGCGACGCGCCGGCCCCGGCGCTGTGGATCCAGGTGCTGGAACAGGACCGCTACCGGCTGCGGGTGCTGCCCCCCGGCGATGACGCCGGGCGGCCGGTGGAAGGCGAGTTCGCCGAGCAGGTCGGCAGCGCCCGCTTCACCGCGCCCGGCTGCGCCTTCGAGCTGGGCTTCGCCCCGGACGTGATCGTGCTGTCGGCCGCGGCGGGCGAGCTGTGCGGCGTTGAACTTGAAGGCAGCTACCTGCGCACCGCCGCCGAACAATAAGCCGGATAAACTGGCCGGATGGACAAGACCATCCTGATCACCGGCGCCACCGCCGGCTTCGGCGCCGCCGCGGTGGAACGCTTCATCAAAGCCGGCTGGCGCGTGGTCGCCACCGGCCGCCGCGCCGAACGCCTCGACGCGCTGGTCGAACGCCACGGCGGTGAACGCCTGCACCCGGCCGCCTTCGACATCCGCGACGCCGACGCCATGTACGCGGCGCTGGACGCGATTCCCGCCGGCTTCCGCGACATCGACGTGCTGGTCAACAACGCCGGCCTGGCCCTGGGCACCGCCCCGGCCCAGCACGCCGACCTGGCCCAGTGGCGGCAGATGATCGACACCAATGTCACTGCCCTGGCCACCCTCACCCACGCGCTGCTGCCGGCGCTGATCAAGCGCCGCGGCGCGGTGATCAACATCAGCTCGATTGCCGGCACCTACCCGTACCCGGGCGGCAACGCCTACGGCGGCACCAAGGCCTTCGTCACCCAGTTCTCGCTCGGCCTGCGCAGCGACCTGCACGGCACCGGCGTGCGCGTGACCAGCATCGAGCCGGGCATGGCCGAGACCGAATTCACCCTGGTGCGCACCGGCGGCGACCAGGCCGCTTCCGACGCCCTGTACGGCGGCGCCAGCCCGATGACCGCGGCCGATATCGCCGACACCATTTTCTACGTCGCCACCCTGCCCGCGCACCTGAACATCAACCGGCTTGAAATCATGCCGGTGAGCCAGTCGTTCGCCGGGTTCCAGGTGCACCGCGGGAGTTGATGCTGCCCGGCGTCGGGGACGCAGGCTCCACGCCCCGGCTCAATCCAGCGGGGAATCGTCCAGGTAGGTATAGCCGGTCAGGCCGGCCTCCAGCGCCTCGTTCAGGCGGACCGCCTCGGATTTCGTGAGATCAGCCGCACCGACCCTGGCGCGGTAGATGCGGCGCAGGTCGTCGACCCTGTAGCCGACGTAGTCGAGCATGACATCGGTGGTATCACCGCGACGCTGCTGGGTGATGGCGTAGCCGCCATCCTCGCCCAGCTTCACCTCGATCGCGTCGGTGTCGCCGAACAGGTTGTGGATGTCACCCAGGATCTCCTGGTAGGCGCCGACCAGGAAGAAACCCAGCCGGTAGCTCTCGCCCGGGCGCAACGCGTGCAGCGGCAGCGAGCTGTCCAGGTCCTCGTTTTCCACGTAGGTGTCGATCTTGCCGTCCGAATCGCAGGTCAGGTCGGCGATGGTGCCGCGGCGGGTCGGCGCCTCGTCCAGGCGCTCGATCGGCACGATCGGGAACACCTGGTCGATCGCCCACACGTCGGGCATGGATTCGAACACGCTGAAGTTGACGAAGTACTTGTCCACCAGGCGCTCGTTGAGCTCGTCCAGCAGCGGGCGGTGGCTCTTTTCATCAAACGTCAGGCGCGCCTTCACCGCGTGGGCGATGGCGTAGAACAGGTCGTCGATGCGGGCGCGGTGGACCAGGTCGAGCTGGCCCAGCGCGTACAGGCCCAGGCCTTCGGCGTGGTGGTGGGCGGCCTCGTGAAACAGCTCCACCGCCGGGCGCTCTTCGAGTTCGGCATGGATCTCGCGCAGGTGGCGGATCACCGCCGGCTCGTCGTCGTGCGCGTCGGGCACGCGCCCCTCGGGGGCGGCTTCGACCTCGGAGACGTTGGCCACCAGCACCGCGTGGTGGGCGGTCATCGCGCGCCCGCACTCGGTGACGATGCGCGGCTGCGGCAGGTCGGCTTCAGCGCACACGTCCGCCAGTGCCTGCACGATGGTCGATGCGTACTGGGCGATGCCGTAGTTGACCGAATTGTAGCTGCGCGAGCGCGTGCCTTCGTAGTCGATGCCCAGGCCGCCGCCGACGTCGAAGTATTCGATCTGCGCGCCCAACCTGGACAACTCCACGAAATAGCGCGTGGCTTCGCGCATGCCGCGGGCGATATCGCGCACGTTCGAGATCTGCGAGCCCATGTGGAAGTGCAGCAGCTTCAGCGCACCGCCCAGCCCCGAGTCGCGCAGCGACTTCCACAGGTCCAGCAGCTGGCGGGGCGAGAGGCCGAACTTGGCCTTGTCGCCGCCCGAGTTCTGCCACTTGCCCGCGCCCAGCGAGGCCAGGCGCATGCGCACGCCCAGCACCGGTTCCACGCCCAGCGCCCTGGATTCCTCCATCACCAGCCGCAGCTCGGAGGGCTTCTCGACCACGATGAACACATTCATGCCCAACTTGCGGCCGATCAGCGCCAGGCGGATGTATTCACGGTCCTTGTAGCCGTTGCAGATCACCAGGCCGCCCGGCCGCGAGAGCGCCAGTACCGCCATCAGCTCCGGCTTGCTGCCCGCCTCCAGGCCGAAGCCTTCTCCCCCGTGCGAAGCCAGGGTGCCGGCCACGCCGCGGTGCTGGTTGACCTTGATCGGGTAGACCGCGGTGTAGCCGCCGGCGTATTCCGCGTCGGCCTGTGCCTGTTCGAACGCCTCCTGCAGCGCCCGCAGGCGGTCGCCGAGGATGTCGGAAAAGCGCACCAGCAGCGGCAGGTTCGCGCCCGAATCCAGCGCGCGGCCGACCACTTCGGGCAGCGCCACCGGCGGCCCGCCGGGCCCGCGCGGGCGCACGACGACCCGGCCGCCGTCGTCGACGTCGAAATAGCCCGAGGCCCAGTGCGGGATCGAGTAGGTCTTGCGGGCGCGGTCGGGGGACCAAGCGGTCATGGCGGCGATCCAGGCGGGGGAAGGCCAATTGTAGGGCCGGTCTTGACCAGCCACACGCGGCGCCGGCTTCGTCCGTGTGCGGCGCGGCATCCATGGCGGCTTCATGACGACGGGCCAGCCCCCGCCCTACAATGCGCGGTTTCCACCATTCCACCGGACCCACGCATGGCCGCCCCGCACTGGCTGTATGAAAACTTCGAACCCTCCGGCTCGGCGATCGGCTACCGGGTGATGCGCAAGCTGGACGAGGCGCAGTCGCCGTTCCAGAAGATCGAGGTGTTCGAGTCGACCGACTGGGGCAACGTCATGCTCATCGACGGCGCGATGATGGTCACCTCGCGCGACAACTTCCTCTACCACGAGATGATGGTGCACCCGGCGCTGTTCACCCATCCGGACCCGAAGCAGGTGGTGATCATCGGCGGCGGCGACTGCGGCACCCTGCGCGAGGTGCTGCGCCATCCGGGCGTGGAGAAGGCTGTGCAGTGCGACATCGACGAGCAGGTCACGCGCATGGCGGAGAAGTATTTCCCCGAGCTGTGCGAATCCAACGACGATGCGCGCGCCGACATCATGTTCGATGACGGCATCGCCTTCATGGGCAACTGCGCCCCGGGCAGCCTGGACGTGGTGATCGTGGATTCAACCGACCCCGTCGGCCCGGCCGAAGGCCTGTTCAACAAGGCCTTCTTCGAAAGCTGCTTCCGCGCATTGAAGGACGACGGCATCCTGGTACAGCAGTCCGAATCGCCGCTGGTGCTGCTGGAGCTGATCCGCGAAATGCGCGCGGAAATGGGCAAGGCCGGCTTCGACAGCTTCCAGACCCTGCCCTTCCCCCAGCCC
>JBQDAV010000081.1:0-6987 GCA_052090405.1 Luteimonas sp. | reverse complement strand
GGGCACCCCCACCCGGCGCACCGGCGTTGCACCAGCGCCGCACTTTCCCTTGCTTGGGAGAAGAACCTCTTTTCTTGGAGCTCTTCGCAGGTCCTGAAGGCCTGCCGGCCACGACGAGGCTCAGCTCCGGGGTGTGCGTGTTCGACCCGCGGGGCGCGGTGTTCAACCGAAGCCCTTGCTTCGCCGCTACGATGGCGAAATGGACAATGGCACCTGCCAGCGCCTCGATGTGCTCCTGCACCAGGCACGCAAACGGATCGACGCCAACGACGCCTCGATCCTGCTCGCGCATGCGCTCTCAAAGACACCCGCGTGGCTGTATGCCCACGGCGATGCGGAGGTATCCGAAGCCGATGCAGGTTGCTTCATGGAGCTGGTTGCACATCGCGAAGCGGGCGAGCCGGTTGCCTACCTCACCGGCCGGCGCGGGTTCTGGACCCTGGACCTGGCCGTCACCCCCGACACCCTGATCCCGCGCCCCGAAACCGAACGCCTGGTGGAGCTGGCGCTTGAACGGTTGCCGGAAGCGGGCGCATCGCGGGTGCTCGACCTGGGTACCGGCAGCGGCGCGATTGCCCTGGCCCTGGCCAGCGAGCGGCCGCAGGCGCGGGTGCTGGCCACGGACAGCAGCGCCGCGGCGCTCGCCGTTGCGCGTGCCAATGCGCGCAGCAACAACGTCCGCAACGCCGGGTTCGCCGAAGGCGATTGGTATGCGCCGGTGGCGGGCCAGCGTTTCGACCTGATTGCATCCAATCCACCCTATATCGCCGACGCGGATGCACACCTTGGACAAGGGGACCTGCGTTTCGAACCGGCCGCGGCACTGGCTTCGGGTGGCGACGGCCTGGACGCGCTGCGGACCATTGTCGCCGGCGCGCCCGCGCACCTGGCGCCGGGCGGCTGGCTGCTGGTGGAGCATGGCCTGGACCAGGGGGCGGCGGTGCGGGCGCTGTTCACCGCCGCCGCGCTGACGGGGGTGGCGACTGCCCGCGATCTGGAGGATCGCGACCGCGTCACCCTGGGGCGGCTGGCCGTCCCGTCGGCAGGAACCGGATGACCGGCTGGTAAACTGCGCCGTTGGAACAGGTCAGGTCGGGAGTTGCTGCATGCGCACGCTGTATCCGGAAATCGAGCCCTACGACAGCGGCATGCTGCCGGTCGACGGGCGCCACACGCTCCACTACGAGCAGTGCGGCAACCCGAAGGGCAAGCCGGTGGTGCTGCTGCACGGCGGCCCGGGCGGCGGTTCGAGCGCGAAGATGCGCCGCTTCCACGACCCGGCGAAATACCGGATCGTGCTGTTCGACCAGCGTGGCGCCGGCCGCTCCACCCCGCACGCGGACCTGACCGACAACACCACCTGGCACCTGGTGGACGACATCGAGAAGCTGCGCGAGCATCTGGGCATCGAGGCCTGGCAGGTGTTCGGTGGCTCCTGGGGCTCGACCCTGTCGCTTGCCTATGCGCAGGCGCACCCGCGCCGGGTGACCGAGCTGGTGCTGCGCGGGATCTTCATGCTGCGCCGCTGGGAGCTGGAGTGGTTCTACCAGGAAGGCGCCTCGCGGCTGTTCCCGGAGGCCTGGGACCAGTACGAGGCGGCGATTCCAGAGGCCGAGCGCGACGACTTCATCGCCGCCTACCACCGTCGCCTGACCAGCGACGACGAACACACCCGGCTGGACGCCGCGCGTGCCTGGAGCGTGTGGGAGGCCGCGGCCTCGTTCCTGCGGATCGACGAGAACTTCATGCAGGGGCACGAGGATCCGCACTTCGCGCTGGCCTTCGCCCGCATCGAAAACCACTACTTCAGCAACGGCGGCTTCTTCGAGGTCGACGACCAGCTGCTGCGCGACATCTATCGCATGGTCGACATCCCCGGGGTCATCGTCCATGGCCGCTATGACGTGGTGTGCCCGGTGGCCAACGCCTGGGACCTGCACAAGGCCTGGCCGAAGGCCGAACTGGTGATCACGCCGACTTCCGGCCACTCCGCGTTCGAGGCCGAGAACGTGGACGCGCTGGTGCAGGCGACCGACCGCTTCGCCGGGTAGGTCGTCGCCTACGCCGGGCTGCCGTCCGGGTTGCGATCGATCATCCACAGGCCGGCCCAGAGCTTGAGGTCCAGCTCGAAACCCTCGGCGTGCTTTTGCATCAGCCATGCGGGCACGTCGGCACGCGGCACGGCGTGCACGGTGATGTTTTCGCCGCCCACGCCGCCGCCTTCGCCGACCTTGCGCAGGTTGCGGGCGCGTACGAACACGATCCGCTCGTTGCTCATGCCGGCGGTGGTGGGGCCAGCGAGCAGCACGTCCACCGCACCCGGCTCCCAGCCGGTTTCCTCCACCAGCTCGCGGCGGGCGGCCTGCTCGATGGTGTCCTCGTCGTGGTCGTCGCCGATCAGTCCGGCCGGCATCTCGATCGCGGGTGCGCCGAGCGCTTCGCGATACTGCTCCACGAACAGCACCTCGTCGTCGGGGGTGACCGCGACCACCAGCACCGCCATGCCGTCGGGGCTGTGGGTGCGTTCGCACCATTCCCAGCGTCCGCGCCTGACCAGGCGCAGCCAATTGCCTTCGTGGAGAAGCTCGATGTCGTTTCCGGGGCCTTCGCTCATGCCGGCATGCTAGCGCCTGGAGTGCCCAATGGCAGGCCGCAGGCTTCATGCAGGCGTCGCCGGGTCATGGGGCCGAATGCCAGCGCTTCGCACAGCGCCGGCAGCGCGTCGGCATCGGCGCTGCCGCGCGCGAAGGGCGCCTGTGCGTCCTCGAGCGGGGCGTCGCAGGCGATGGTGGCCAGGCGCCGGTACAGCAAGGCGTGTTCGCGATGCTCGCGCAGCCGTTCCGCAACGCGGGCCGCGCCGCGCAGGCGCAGGTACGGGACCTCGTCGATCCGTTCCAGCAGCGCGTCCAGGGTGTCGAAGTGGGCCAGCAGGGCGGCGGCGGTGCGCGCGCCGACGCCGGGCACGCCAGGAATGTTGTCGACGCTGTCGCCGCATAGCGCCAGATAGTCGGCGATCTGGTCCGGACGCACCCCGTGGCGGGCGTGCACGCCGTCCGGGCCCCAGCGCATGCCGCGGGCGAAATCCCACTGCTGGTCGCCCGTTTCCAGCAGCTGCGACAGGTCCTTGTCCGCGGACACGATCACGCCGCGGTGGCCGAGCGCGCGGCCCTGGCGCAGGGCGCTGCCGATCAGGTCGTCGGCCTCGTATTCGCGGTGGCCGAGCACGACCAGGCCCAGGACCGTGCACAGCGCGCGGCAATAGGCGAACTGGCGCTTGAGGGTGTCCGGCGCGGGCGGCCGGTTGGCCTTGTAGGCCGGGTAGAGCGCGTTGCGGAAGCAGGAGTCGAGCGCTTCGTCGAAAGCCACCGCGATGTGGCGCGGGCGCTCGCGCTCAAGCAGTTCCAGCAGGAAGCGGGCGAAGCCATGCACGGCGTTGGTCGGCCAGCCGTCGGCATCCTGGAATTCGTCCGGCATCGAGTGCCAGGCGCGGAACACGTACAGGCTGGCGTCGACCAGGTGCAGCGGCGGGCGCGGCGCCGATGCGTCCATCAGGGTTGCCAGTCGCTCAGCAGCACCTGGGGATCCGGGCGCGCGCGTTCGGGGGCTTGCCGGGTTGGCGTGCCGATGTGGATGAAGCCGGCGATCCGTTCATGCGCGGACAATCCGAGCCGTGCGAGCACCTGCGCATCGTAGGCCGGCCAGCCGGTCAGCCACTGCGCGCCGAAGCCCTCGGCTTGAGCTGCCAGCAACAGCGAGAAGCAGGCGCAGCCGGCGCTGAGCAGGCGCTCCTGCTCGGGAATTTTTTCATCTTCAGGATCGAGCACCGCGACCACGGCAACGACCAGTGGCGCATGGGAAAAGCGGGCGCGGTCCTTTTCGAGCATGGCCGGATCGGGGGCCGGGTGACGCGCGCGGGTGATCTCAGCCAGTGCTTCGCCCAGTGCGTCGCGGGCCGTGCCTTCGATCGTGACGAAGCGGAACGGCACCCGCCGCCCGTGGTCGGGCACGCGTACCGCGGCGCCGAGCATGCGCAGCAGGACGGGTCGGTCGGGCGCGGGAGCGCCAAGCAGGCGGGCGGGGGTGGAAAGGCGCGTTTCAAGCAGGCCAGCGCCGCCATCGGCGTCATTTGGGACGGTGTTCACAGACTCGGAGCCGCTCATTCAGGATGGTATACCGTTACGGCACGCAAGCCGTGCCTTCTTCCCCCGATTGTGACCCGAATGGCGTCCAGAGACGACATCGCAGGTAAACCGCGCGCCCGCCCGGCATCGTCCGGCAGCAGGGATGCAGAGCGGATCCTTGAACGGCTCAAGCGCGAGGCCGTCACCGAACTGGTGGGCGTCCTGTCCGGCTTCTGGAGCTCGATCGAGGAGCAGGTGCGGCTGGCGGCCCTGGCCGGGCACGACTTCGGCGCGGCCCAGGAAGACCGGGTCGCGGTGCTTGCACTCAGCCACCGCGCGCTGGAGCTGGCCACGCGCTACCGCGAGTCGATCGAGGAATCGTTTGAGTACTGGCGCGAGCCCTCCGCCGAGCCCGAGCGGTCCGAGGACCTGGAGCTGATGTCGGAGGGCGAACTGGAAACGCACCTGGCCGGGCAGCAGATCATCGAGCTGCTCGAGCACCAGTTCCTGCACCCGCTGGCACAGCTGGACGAGCGGCTTGAAGCCCTGGCTGCGAGCGTCGGCATCGACGGGCGCCCGCGCAATCCGCTGCGTCCCGAAGTGGCGGTGTCCGCCTTCGTCGGCCTGTTCGAGGCGGACGACCTGACGCCCGGCCTGCGCACGATGGTGTTCCAGCAGTTCGACAAGCGCCTGCCCAAGGTGCTGGGCGAGGTTTACGCCAAGGCCAACGGCACGCTGGCCGAAGCCGAATTCGGCGGTCACAACGCGGGCTCGGTGCAGCACCGGGGCTATCGGCCCGGGCCGCAGCGCGAAGGCCGGCCGGGTGCCGCGCGCGCCGCGGAGGATCGTGGCCAGTGGGTGCCCGACGG
Source organism: Luteimonas sp. (assembly GCA_052090405.1). Taxonomy (GTDB): domain Bacteria; phylum Pseudomonadota; class Gammaproteobacteria; order Xanthomonadales; family Xanthomonadaceae; genus Luteimonas. Next base: position 1,997 of record JBQDAV010000081.1, on the reverse strand, counting down.
CGGCATGGTCGAATCCACCGGCCCGGTCGGATCCACCGGGTCCGTCCAGGGGGTTCCGGCGGACCGCATCGGTGGCGGCATCGGCGATGCAGGGCCGGGAGTCGCGACCACCGGTGCCCACGCCGGCCAGCCACTGCGCTATCGGGACATCGTCCGCGAGCAGCTTCGCGCCTGGCGTGCGAGCGGCGGCCTACATCCGGTGCCGGCCGACGAGGGCGACAGCGTGGCCGACGAGGTCGGGGCGCTGGCCGAAGCCGCCGCGGAAGCCGCCGGGCAGATCCTGGACACCGACGACATGCTCAGCGTGACCTCGCTGCTGCAGGGCGAGGATCCGACACCCTATGCGCGCGTGCTCGCCGGCGAGGACAAGCGCGCGCTGGCCGATGTCATCCGCGCCGAGATCCTGGGGGGCGTCCGCCAGCTCGGATTCGACCCGAAGACCACCCGCTTCGCCGCCGACGAGGAGGACGCGATCGACCTGGTCGGGATCCTGTTCCAGTCGCTGTGCGAGGCCAACGACCTGCTGCAGCGGGCGAGGTCGATGTACGGCCGGCTGGTGGTGCCCTACGTCAAGGTCGCACTGACCGACGACTCGATGTTCAACCGCCGCAGCCACCCGGCGCGGCGCCTGCTGGACGCGCTGACCGAGGCCTGCGACGGCAATACCGGGCAGAGCCCGCAGGACCGGGAGACCCTCGACCGCGCCGAGCACGCCGTCGACCGCGTGGTGGAGGAGTACCGCGACGACCAGGCGATCTTTGAACTGGCCTCGACCGAGCTGCGCGACCAGCTCGACCAACAGCACCGTCGGTCGGAAGTGGCAGAAAAGCGCGTGGCCGAATCCATCCACGGCCGCGAACGGCTGCAGGCGGCACGCCGCAATGCCGAATCGCTGGTGGCCTCGCGCCTGGCCGGACGTCCGCTGACCCAGCCGATCGCGCACTTCATCGACGAACACTGGCGCCACTACCTCACCCAGACCTGGCTGCGCGACGGACCGGAGTCCGAACGCCACAGCCGGGCCATCAGCCTGGGCGATGCAATGGTGCAGGTGGACGCGGACGCGGCCCAGGTGCGCGGCGCGGCGGTGGCCGACCAGCTGCTGGCCCTGCAGTCGCCGCTTGGCGAGTGCTACACGAGCTGCGGGCTGGATGCGGGCGGCGCGCGCGACGCGCTTGCGCGGATCATTTCCGCGCTGGCCATGCCCGATACGCCGCGTACCACGCACGAGCCCACGGGCGAGGCGCACGAAGAGCCGGCAGACGAGGACAGCGGGATGCCGCTGCGCCTGGCCGGCGGCCTGGACAGCCTGGAGCACGACCCCGCGATCGCCGCACGCATGCGTCGGCTGCGGGTCGGGCAGGGGCTGCGCCTGGTCGATCGCCACGGGCGCGAATCGGCGGCGCGGATCGCCTGGATCAGCCCGCTGACCTCGCGCTTCTTGATCGTCAACCGGCGCGGCGTGCGGCAGATGGTGGTTTCGCCCGAGGAACTCGCCGTGCTGGTGGTGAATGGAAGGGTCGTGGTGCGCTCGGTCGACGCGCCCTTCGACGAGGCGATGAAGCAGCTCTGGCAACGCCTGAACCAAGCACGCCCCACCCCGCTGCGCGCCGTCAACGGCGACTGATCGCGGCCTCCGTTCACCGTGGTTGACACGCTGGCAGCGTAAACTGCGAACTGCGTCACGGACTGGTATGTTCCGGGCAAGGCCAAGGGGAGTGGAAGGGGGAGATGTCCAGCGTGCAGTCCAGCGGTGACCCGCGCGGTGGCGGTGCGCGGATCCCGCATGCGCAGCTCGTGCAAACGCTCGCTGACGGAATGGTGGCGCAGCTGTTGCCGCTGCTGGTCGACATCATCAAGGCCGAACTGGACGACCTGCGCCGCCGCATGGGCGGCGAATCGCCACCGCGTGATGGTCCGGACGATATCGCAAACCTCAACATCATTGCCGGCCAGATCACCGCCTATGAGCGGCGCTGGCGGGATCGCTTCGGCCA
>JBQDAV010000080.1:0-6995 GCA_052090405.1 Luteimonas sp. | reverse complement strand
TGCGGCCGCCACCTCCTCCTTTACTTACGACTAAAGGGCACCCCCACCCGACGCTCTGGAATACGCGGTGGTTGGGTCGAACGGCAGCCGAGCAAGCACGGCTCTACAGCCTCCGGTGACTGGCGGTCTCCGTGATGGTTGGCGGCGGGCGGAATTCTGTAGAGCGGAGCTCGCTCCGCTGCCGCGTGATTGCCGCATCCAGGCAGCAAGCCGAGCCCCGTCGTGGCCGGCAGGCCTTTGCGCGTAAGTAAAGGAGGAGGTGGCGGCCGCAGGCCGACGCCGGGGGACATGGAGCGCAAAGGCCTGCCGGCCGCGGCGGGGCCCCCCAAGTCACGGCGTACCGGGGGGCAAAAAACCGACGGCTGGCGCAGAGCCCGTCAGGCCGCCTCGCGCTCCCGGTCCAGGTTGCGGTAGCCGGCCGAACGCAGCTCTTCTGTGTCGAAGTCGTCCACCGTGATCGCATCCAGGGTGATCTCGCGCAGCTCCTCCAGCTGCACGCGTTCCTCCGCGGTGATCCAGCCCTCGCGCACGCCTTCGTCCAGCTGCGAGGCGAAGTCCAGCGCCTCGATGTCGCTGTTCTTGAGTGCCTTGAGGAACTTGCGCTCCACCGGCTCGGCGGCGATCGCCTTGGCCAGGTAGCTGTCGATGCGTCCGCCGGGATTGTTCTCGCCCGGCGTCAGGAACACGCCCCGGCCCAGCCGGTCGCGGGCGGCGTTGGGCGACATCAGCAGCGCAGCCACGCGGTGGCTCAGGCGGTCGCCCGGCGGCACCGCACGGCGGCCCAGCGGGAACACCAGCAGCCACATCAGCCAGCCCACCGGGCGGATCGGGAAGTTGCGCAGCGCCGCCGACAGCGAAGTCTCGATCTTGTGCACGCTGTCGTGGAAGGCCCAGGCCAGGAACGGCTGCTCGGCTTCCGGCGCGCCCTCGTCGTGGTAGCGCTTGAGCATGGCGCTGGTCATGTACAGGTGGCTGAGCACGTCGCCCAGGCGCCCGGACAGCGACTCCTTGAATTTCAGCTTGCCGCCCAGCAGCAGCATCGACACGTCCGCCATCAGCGCCAGGTTGGCGGAGTAGCGGTCCAGCTTGCGGAAGTAGCGGCGGGTGTAGTCGTCGCCGGGGGCCGCGCCGATCTTCGCCCCGGTCAGCCCGAACCAGAAGGAGCGCACCGCGTTGGAGATCGCAAAGCCGATGTGGCCGAACAGGTTGCGGTCGAACTCCCGCAGCCCGGCGGCGTGGTCCGGATCCTGCGCCGCCTTCATTTCCTTCAGCACCCACGGATGGCACAGGATCGCGCCCTGGCCGAAGATCAGCAGGCTGCGGGTCATGATGTTGGCGCCTTCCACCGTGATGGCGATCGGCGAGGCCTGCCAGGCGCGGCCGCCGATGTTGCGCGGCCCCAGGATGATGCCCTTGCCGCCGACGATGTCCATGAAATCACCGGCCACCTGCCGGCCCATCTCGGTGCAGTGGTACTTGGCGATCGCCGAAGGCACCGAGGGCACGTCGCCACGGTCGACCGCCGCGGCGGTGGCCTGCGACAGCGCGCTGGCCGCGTAGGCCTTGCCGCCGATCCGCGACAGCGCTTCCTCAACGCCCTCGAAGCGGCCGATCGACAGCCCGAACTGCTTGCGGATGCGCGAATAGGCGCCTGCCACCACGGCGGCGTACTTGCTGCCGCCGCTGGCGGTGGAGGGCAGGGTGATGGAGCGGCCGATCGCCAGGCATTCGTTGAGCATGTTCCAGCCCAGCCCGGCTTTTTCCACGCCGCCGACCAGCTGGCTGAGCGGGATGAACACGTCCTTGCCACGCACCGGACCGTTCTGGAACGGCGAGTTGAGCGGGAAGTGGCGACGTCCGGCGTCCACGCCCTCGGTGTCGCGCGGCATCAGCGCCAGGGTGATGCCGATGTCGCGCTCGTCGCCGATCAACCCGTCCGGGTCGTACATGCGGAAGGCCAGGCCGATCAGGGTCGCGACCGGCGCCAGGGTGATGTAGCGCTTGTTGAAGGTCAGGCGCACGCCCAGCACCTGGGCGCCGTTCCACTCGCCCTTGCAGACGATGCCGTAGTCGGGGATCGACGTGGCGTCGGAGCCGGCGAACGGGCCGGTCAGGGCGAAACAGGGCACTTCATCGCCCACCGCCAGCCGCGGCAGGTAGTACTCCTTCTGCTCCGGCGTGCCGTAGTGCATCAGCAGCTCGCCCGGGCCCAGCGAATTGGGCACGCCAACGGTGGAGCTGACCACGCTGGAAACCGAGGCCAGTTTCTGGATCACCTTGTGGTGGGCCAGCGCGGAAAAGCCCAGGCCACCGTGCTCCTTGGGGATGATCATGCCGAAGAAGCGGTTCTTCTTGATGAAGTCCCAGACCTCCGGAGGCAGGTCGGCGTGCACGTGGGTGATCTGCCAGTCGTCGACCATCCGGCACAGCTCCTCCACCGGGCCGTCCAGGAATGCCTGCTCGTCCGCGCTCAGCTCCGGCTTCGGGTAGGCCAGCAGGGTGTCCCAGTCCGGGTCGCCGGTGAACAGCTCGCCCTCGAAGCCGACCGAGCCGGTTTCCAGCGCGATCCGTTCGGTCTGCGACAGCGGCGGCAGCACCTTGCGGAAGAACTTCAGCAGCGGCGTGGTCACCAGCGCCTTGCGGATCGGGGCGATGAGCAGCGGCACCGTGACCAGTGCCAGCAGGACCGCGGCCACCGCGGTGGCGGTCACGTTGGCGCCAAGCAGCCAGCAGGCCACCAGCGCAGTCGCGGCGATGGCGACCCAGGTGGCCAGGCGCAGGCGGTGGTAGGCGGCGAAGGCGCCGGTGAGGATCAGCAGAAGGAATGGAACTACAGCGCTCATGACGGGGCTCCCGGGGCGGCGGCGCCCAGGCCAGGATGGCAACGGCCCGCCGAAATGACCATACGCACCAGTATGGGAAGGCCGTGCGGCAGTGTCAATCGTGCCAGCGGCGGCGTGCCCGCAACATGACGAAACGCCCCCGTATGGATACACTTGGACGCATGAAAACAGCCGCTCCCGGCAAGACGCCGTCCCGCAAGCCGAAGGAGCGCAACGGCCGCCTCAGCGCCGACGACTGGGCCCAGGCCGCGCTCGACCTGATCGCTGAACAGGGTGTGGCCGCGGTCGCGGTGGAGCCGCTGGCCCGCCGGCTTGGCGTCACCAAGGGCAGCTTCTACTGGCACTTCCCCTCGCGCGACGCGCTGCTGCAGGCGGCCCTGGAGCGTTGGGAGAACGTGGAGCAGGAGGCACTGTTCGGCGCCCTGGAGGAAATCTCCGATGCGCGCGAGCGGCTCCACGCGCTGATCCAGATGGTGGCCGCGGAAATCCCCTCGCACGTGATCTACAGCGCCCTGCTGCAGGCGCTGGACCATCCGATCGTGCAGCCGGTGATCGGCCGGGTGTCCGAGCGCCGGCTTGACTACCTCACCAGTGCGTTCCGCCAAGTCGGCTTCGAACGGGACCAGGCCAGGCACCGGGCGCGCCTGGCCTACAGCGCCTACGTCGGCTTCCTGCAGCTCTCGCTGCAGCTTCCACAGTCGCGCATGGACCTGGGGGCCTACGAGCAGTACATCGCCCATGTGATGGACACCCTGATTCCGGCTTGATTGCTGCGCTGCAGCGGGGTGTCTCCGACGGGCTCCGGTTAAACTGATCGTTTTCCCGCCAAGGCGGGTTTTCGCGTGGTTTTTCCGGAGGTTTGATGAACGCAGTCCCCAGCCCGCAGGCCGCGCCTGCGAAGGCCAGCGCCCACGCAGCGCTGAACGAATGGGTGGCGCAGGTCGCCGCGCTGACCCGTCCCGACGCGATCCACTGGTGCGACGGCAGCGACGCCGAATACCAGGCGCTGCTTGAGAAAATGCAGGCCGACGGCACCCTGCTGAAACTCAACCAGGACACGCATCCGGGCTGCTTCCTGCACCGCTCCGATCCCGACGACGTGGCGCGCGTTGAACACCTGACCTTCGTCTGCACCCGGGACCGCGACGACGCCGGTCCCAACAACCACTGGATGGCCCCGGACGAGGCCCATGCCAAGGTCGACGCACTGTTCGACGGCTGCATGCGCGGCCGCACCCTGTACGTGGTGCCTTATTGCATGGGCCCGATCGACTCGCCGCAGGCGCGCTGCGGGGTGGAGATCACCGACTCGCCGTACGTGGTCGCCAACATGCGCATCATGACCCGCATGGGCGCCGCGGCGCTGGCGCGGATCGAGCGCGAGGGCGCGCAGGGCAAGCCGTTCGTGAAGGGCCTGCACTCCACCGGCGAACTGGATCCGGACCGCCGCTTCATCATGCACTTCCCCGAGGAGCTGGCGATCAAGTCGTACGGCTCCGGCTACGGCGGCAATGCGCTGCTGGGCAAGAAGTGCCACGCGCTGCGCCTCGCCTCCTGGCAGGCGCGCGAGGAAGGCTGGCTGGCCGAGCACATGCTGATCGTGGGCATCGAGAACCCGGAGGGCGAGGTGCACTACATTGCCGCCGCCTTCCCCAGCGCCTGCGGCAAGACCAACCTGGCCATGCTGATCCCGCCCGAGGCCTACCGCGAAAAGGGGTGGAAGGTGTGGACCGTGGGTGACGACATCTGCTGGATGCGGATCGGCGAGGACGGCCGGCTGTGGGCAATCAATCCGGAGGCCGGCTTCTTCGGCGTGGCGCCGGGCACATCGGCGAAGTCGAACCCGAACGCCCTGGCTTCGATCCAGCGCGACACCATCTTCACCAACGTCGCGGTCACCGACGACAACCAGCCCTGGTGGGAAGGCCTGGACGACCGGGTGCCCGCGGTCGATTGGCAGGGCCGGCCGTACGATCCGGCCAACGGCCCGGCGGCGCATCCGAATGCGCGCTTCACCGTCAGCGCCAGCCAGTGCCCCACGTACTCGCCGCACACCGAAGACGCGCAGGGCGTGCCGATCAGCGCGATCGTTTTCGGTGGCCGGCGCGCCTCGCTGGTGCCGCTGGTGTTCCAGGCCCGCGACTGGGCCCACGGCGTGCTGGTGGGTGCATCGATGGCCTCGGAAACCACCGCCGCCGCCACCGGCAAGGTCGGCGTGGTCCGCCGCGACCCGATGGCGATGAAGCCGTTCTGCGGCTACCACTACGGCGACTACTTCGCCCACTGGCTGTCGTTCGACCGGCCGGGCGCGAAGCTGCCGGGGATTTTCCACGTCAACTGGTTCCGCAAGGGCGCGGATGGGCGTTTCCTGTGGCCGGGTTTCGGCGAAAACATCCGGGTGCTGGAATGGATCCTGAAGCGGGTGGCGGGCGATGCGCCCGCGATCGAGTCCCCGATCGGCGACCTGGCCGGGCCGGAGGGCATCGACCTGGGCGGGCTTGAACTGGACGATGACGCGCGCGCGGAACTGTTCGGCTTCGACGCCAGTGCGTGGCAGGCGGAATTCGGCGAGCTCGGCACCTATCTGGATGAATATGCGGGCCGGCTGCCCGGGGCGCTGGCGGAGCGGCAGCGCAACATCGCCGAGTCGCTGGCCGCCCATGCCGCGCGTCCCGAACCGTGATATTTTTTCAACAGTGATCACATCTCAGGGGGGGGGATGGCAACACATGAAGAAGTCGCTTTTGCTTACCGGTATTTTGGCGGCTGTCGCCGTTGCGCCCGCTTTTGCAGCGGACCAGCTGATCAACCTGCAGGCGGCGGCGTCGCCCGCCGCGCAGCTCAATGAGATCCGGCTGGCGCTGAACACCGAGGACTACTCGGAGATCACTGCCGATGATCGCCGCACCGTGCTTGATCTGATCGGCCGCATGGAGCGCCAGGTCGGGGAAGGCGGCGTGGAGGCCCTGAACGAGGAGCACAAGGTCAGGCTGTTCAACTGGCAGGCACAGGTGAACACGATCCTGATTGGCGCCGCCGAGGACAGCAGGCTGGTGTGCCGGCGCGAGCAAAAGGTCGGGACGCGCATGACGACTACCCAGTGCGCGACCGTGGCCCAGCGCCGCAAGATGCGCGAGGCGGCGGAACGGGAACTGCGTGCCGTGCCGCGCACGGGCGAGGCGCGCTGAAACCGGTCAGTGTGGCGCCATCGCGCGGGCGTCGCCGATGGTCGCGACGAATTCCGCGATGGCCTCGCGCTCGACCGGTTCCAGGTGCGGGTTCCAGACATCGAACAACAAGACCACCCGGACCTCGTTGCTGCGGTTCCAGGCTTCGTGCTCGAAGGTGTCGTCGAAGCTGACGCAGCGGCCAGGTTGCCACGCGTGCTGTTCTCCGGCGACGCTGAGCGCGCAGTCGCGCGGCACCACAAGCGGCATATGGGTGACGGTGCGGGTATTGGTGACGCCGGTGTGCGGGAGGATGTGCGATCCGGGGCCGAGGACCGAGAACAGGGTCTCCGGACTCTGGTTGCGGATGTGCACCAGCGGCACGGCGTCCAGGGCCGCCTCGGTGGCCGGGCAGCGGTCGCAGTTCTCGGCGTAGCGCTTGCCGTGCCGGTGGAAGAACAGGCCGTCCCAGCGCGCCGCCGCGTCGCCGTGGCCGGCCAGGTAGCTCGGGCCGGTGCCCGCGTCCGTCGGCGGCGTGCCCAGGAACGGCACCATGCCCATGTCCTGTTCGAGCGCCTGCTCCATCTCGTCCCGGATCCCGGTCCAGGCGTCTTCCAGCGCTTCATACCAGGGGAACAGGGCGCGATCGAAGTACGGCGTCTCCGGCAACCCTGGGAAATAGAGGAACAGTGGACGCTGGTCGCGCGAGGCCGGCCTTGAGCCCTCGTCACCCAGGAAGTTCGCGAAGCAGCGCTGCACCCGCGCCAGGGACTGCTCGCCGTGACGTTCGCGCAGTGGCGACAGCACGCGGTCGATGACCTGCAGGCGGTATCCCCTGACGGATTGCCGCGCATGGGCGACCAGCGGGCGCAGCCCCGGGGGCGTGCGGGCGGGATCCATCCACACGCCGTGGGCGTGGGCCCTGGTCAGGGTGTCACCGCCGACGTAAAACTGACCCACCCGCGCCGATGTAAAACTGACCCAC
>JBQDAV010000079.1:0-7182 GCA_052090405.1 Luteimonas sp. | reverse complement strand
TCGAGTTCGGCACCGACGCCGACGGCCGCCTGTACGTGATGGACGAAATGCTCACGCCGGACTCGTCGCGCTACTGGCCCGCCGACGAATACGAGGTCGGCACCAGCCCACCCAGCTACGACAAGCAGATCGTGCGCGACTGGCTGGAAACGCAGGACTGGGACAAGACCTCGCCCGGCCCGCGCCTGCCGGCCGAGGTGATCGAACGCACCCGCGCCCGCTACGCCGAGGCGCTGCAGCGGCTGGCCGGCATCAACGTCGACTGATGACCCGCATGAACGCCACCGCCGAAGGATCCAGCGCGCGCCCGATTGACCGCTGGTTCGCCAACTACTCCGACGACCACCGCAACCCGGTCAACCAGGCCATCCACGTGGTGGCGGTGCCGGCGATCCTCTGGAGCGTGATCGCACTGCTGTGGTGCATTCCCGCCGGCGGGCTGTTCCAGCAAGGCGTGTGGGCGGCGATGGCGATGTTCGCTGCGTGGCTGTTCTACTACCGTGCCTCGCGCCGGATCGGGCTGGGCATGCTGGCGGTGTTCGTGGCGATGGCCGCGCTGACCGGGTGGCTGCACGGCGCGCTGGGCACGCGCGGATTGCTGGGGCTGGCCATTGCCGTGTTCGTGGTGGCCTGGATCGCGCAGTTCGTCGGCCACAGCAAGCGATACGAAGGCCGCAAGCCGAGCTTCCTCACCGACCTGCGCTACCTGCTGGTCGGCCCGGCCTGGGTGCTGTCCAAGCTCTACCGGCGCCTGGGCTGGCGGTGGTAGCAGCATGAGTCCCGTCCTGCGCGGGCTCGGCGGGCGCGACCTGGTCCTGGTGATCCTGGTCTGCGTCTTCTGGGCCTTCAACTTCCTGGTCTCGGCGTACGCGCTGCGCGAGATCCCGCCGTTCCTGTTCACCGCCCTGCGCATGGCCATGCTGGTGGCGCTGCTGGCCTGGTTCATCAAGGCCCCGCCGCGCGACCAGTGGGGCCGGATGGCGGCGGTGGCGGTGCTCAACGGCGCGCTGCATTTCGGCACCAGCTTCCTGGGGCTGCAGCTGGCCGGCAACCTGTCCTCGCCGGCGATCGTGGCGCAGAGCTACGTGCCGATGGCGGTGCTGCTGGCCTGGTGGATCCTGGGCGAGCGCTTCGCCTGGCGCACCGCGCTGGCAATCACGATCAGCTTCGCCGGGGTGCTGGTGCTGGGCCTGGACCCGATGGTGCTGGAAAGCCCGATGGCGCTGGTGGCGATGCTGTTCTCCTCGCTGATGCTGGCGCTGGGCACGGTGTTCATGCGCGGCCTGCGCGGCGTGAACATGGTCAGCCAGCAGGGTTGGACGGCAATCTTCGCGCTGCCGCCGCTGCTGGCGATCAGCGCGGTATTCGAACCCGGGGCCTTCGCGGGCCTGGCCGAGGTGACCTGGGTCGGCTGGAGCGGGGTGGTGTACGCGGCGGTGTTCTCCTCGCTGCTGGGCCACGGCCTGTTCTACGTGCTGGTGCAGCGCCATCCGGTCGCCCAGGTCACGCCCTACCTGCTGATCACGCCGGTGCTGGCGGTGGCGCTGGGGATCGTGTTCTGGGGCGACCGGCCGGGTCCGGCGATGTGGATCGGCGGGGCGATGGTGCTGGGCGGCGTATTGGTGATCGCGGTGCGCACGCTGCAGAAGGCGCGCACGCCGGTCAACGACGCGAGCCCCGCGGCGGCCGCAGCCGCGGGCGCGGACGAAGCGTGCACGCACAGGAGCGCGGACCGCTCCGGGTAAGCACAGGCCGGCGCCTTCCTACGGGCCGGGGAAGAACGTCGCGGAAGTCGGTCGGAACGGACGCGGGGCGTAGCCGAGGTCTCGCTGCGCGGGCCCGGCATCAAAAACCAGGTCCTCGCGCATGCGCGCGATGGCGCCGGGAGGCATGCCCTGCAGGCGGCCGGTTGCCCGGACAACGGCAAGCACGGACCGGAACACCGGGCCGGGAAGCTGCAGCAGCCGCGGCGGCGGTGACAGCGCGGCCAGGGTGCGCGCAACCATCTCGTGGTACGGCAGGGCCTCCCCGCCCGGCAGGTCGTAGCCGCGACCGTGGCTGGCGGCGCTGTCCACGGCCGCGACGGCCGCCGCGGCCAGGTCGTCCACGTGCACCGGCTGGCGCAGCCCGATGGCGCCGCGCGGCAGCGGGAAGAACCCGGCGCGCGAAGCCAGCCGGGCAATGCGGGTCAGGTTGGCGTCACGGCCGGCGCCGTAGACCAGGGTCGGCCGCAGCGCGGTGGCCGCGGCCTCACGACCGGCCGCGGCCTGGAACAGGCGCTCCTCGGCCGTGCGCAGCCGCGCGGCCAGTTCGCGCTCGCCCGGGTCATCGGCGGCGCGCTTGGCGTGCATGCTGGTGGAGCCGAACGCCACCACCCGCGCGCACTCGATTGCGCTGCCGGCGTACCAGTTCGAGAACAGGTCCAGCGGACCGGCGCTGAAGATCACGTCGCAGGAGCGCGGCAGCTCCGGCGGCCGGGCCAGTTCACCCTGCAGCCAGCGCAGTCCATTGCCGGACGCGCGCGGCTGCCGCGAGACCGCGGCGATGTCCCAGCCACCGGCGGCAAGCCGCGCAAGCAGCGCGGCGCCGAGCTGGCCGCTGCCGCCGAACACCAGCGCGGTGCGCGCCGTCACCGCAGCCCCGCGCGGTGCAACGGCGGGCGAGAACGGGCGGCACGGGTCCGGTCCTGCGGCTGCATCGGGCAAGCATAGGCGATGGTGCGCCGCGCGTGGCCCGTGCCGCCGATCCCGCTGCGATACCCTGCCCGGTCCGGTCGGGCGACCGGGCTGATAGAATTCCGACGCGCCGCGAGTCGTCCCTTCTCCGCGGCACCCATCCGGAAAGGAGACTGATGCTAGAGGTCCTGTTGGCCTTGCCTTTCGTGCTGGCGCTGTCGGTGGCGGTACTCAAAGCCGTGCCCCGCTCCGCGACTGCATGGATGGCCGCCTCCGCACCCCTGCTCGGTCTGGCGATCCTCGTCTGGCTCACACCTGCCGTCATGGCGGGCGACGTTCCCCGCACGGTCCATGAATGGATCCCGCAGGTGGGACTGATGTTCGACCTGCGCCTGGATGGCCTGGCGTGGATGTTCGCCGGCCTGGTGCTGGGCATCGGCGTGCTGATCGTGATGTACGCGCGCTACTACCTGAGCAGCCGCGATTCCGCGCCACGGTTCTTCGCCTACCTGTTGCTGTTCATGGGCTCGATGCTGGGCATGGTCATTGCCGGCAACCTGCTGCTGCTGGTGGTGTTCTGGGAGTTGACCTCGATCAGCTCGTTCCTGCTGATCGGCTTCTGGTCACACCAGCAGGATGCGCGCCAGGGCGCGCGCATGGCGCTCACCATCACCGCCCTGGGCGGGCTGGCGCTGCTGGGCGGCGTGCTGCTGATCGGCCGCGTCACCGGCAGCTACGACCTGGACGTGGTGCTGGCCTCGGGCGACCTGATCCAGGCCAGCGCCCTGTACCCGGCGATCCTGGGCCTGGTGCTGCTGGGCATCTTCACCAAGAGCGCGCAGTTCCCGTTCCACTTCTGGCTGCCGCACGCGATGGCCGCGCCCACCCCGGTCTCGGCGTACCTGCATTCGGCCACCATGGTCAAGGCCGGCGTGTTCCTGCTGGCGCGCCTGCACCCGGCGCTGGCCGGCACCGACCTGTTCTTCTATACCGTGAGCTGCATCGGCGCGATCACCCTGCTGATGGGCGCCTGGTTCGCGATCTTCCAGCACGACCTGAAGGGGCTGCTGGCCTACTCGACCATCTCCCACCTGGGCCTGATCACCCTGCTGTTCGGACTGTCCACGCCGATGGCGGTGGTGGCGGGGCTGTTCCACATCCTCAACCACGCCACGTTCAAGGCCTCGCTGTTCATGGCCGCGGGCATCATCGACCACGAGACCGGCACTCGCGACATGCGCCGGCTGGGCAACCTGCGAAAATTCATGCCGGTCACCAGCGCGCTGGCGATCATCGCCTCGCTGGCGATGGCCGGCATCCCGCTGCTCAACGGCTTCCTGTCCAAGGAGATGTTCTTCGCCGAGGCGCTGGAGGTGCAGGGCGAAATGCAGCTGGTGATGACGATCGTGGCCGCGCTGGCCGGCGTGTTCGGCGTCGCCTACAGCCTGCGCTTCGTGCACGACACCTTCTACGGCAAAGGCCCCAGGCAGATCGACGTGGTGCCGCACGAGCCGCCACGCTGGATGCGGATCCCAGTGGGCATCCTGGTGCTGGCCTGTCTGGCGGTGGGCATGCTGCCGGCGCTGGTGGTGGGGCCGACCCTGGCCACCGCGGTGGCCGGCACCCTGGGCGACGCCGCCCCCGAATACACCCTGGCGGTCTGGCATGGCCTCAACCTGCCACTGCTGATGAGCGTGCTGGGCGTGTTCGGCGGCGTGGCGCTGTACTTCGGCCTGCGGCGGCTGTTCGACATCCACGCAGCGATCGTGCGCTCGCAGGGGCAGCATTTCTTCCACCTCAACGTGGAAGGGCTGTTCGCGCGGGCGCGCGGGGTCACCGAATGGATCGTGGCCGGTGGCCTGCGGCGCAGCCTGTTCTGGCTGCTGATGGTGACCATGGCGGTGGGCGCGACGCCGTTCCTGGCGGACCTGGGGGCCACGCTGTCGGTTCCGGCCGCGTCGCAGCCGCTGCCAATGATGGGCTGGGTGCTCTGGGCGGTGCTGGTGGTCGCCACCATCGCCACCGTGATGATGCACGGCAAGCGCCTGACCGCGCTGATCGTGATCGGCGCAGTGGGGCTGATGGTGAGCCTGGTGTTCGTGTACCTGTCGGCCCCGGACCTGGCCCTGACCCAGATCCTGGTGGAGATGGTGACCATCGCGATGCTGATGATGGCGCTGAACTACCTGCCCAAGCAGTCTCCGCAGCAGCGCACGCCGTTCCGGCGGCTGCGCGACATCGGCATCTCGGTGGCGGCCGGCGGCGGCATCGCCGCGCTGGCCTACGCGATGATGGTGCGGCCCTCGCAAACGATCGCAGGCGAGCTGCTGGCACGCTCGCTGCCGGAGGCCTACGGCAGCAACGTGGTCAACGTGATCCTGGTGGACTTCCGCGGCCTGGATACCTTCGGCGAGATCGCCGTGTTCGGCATCGCCGGGCTGGTGGTGCACGCGCTGCTCAAGTGGGCGCGGCTGCGGCCCGACCAGGTGATGCCCGGCCCGCCGGTGACCCTGCCGATCCCGGCCGACCTGACCCAGCTGCTGTTCCCGCTGACCCTGACGGTGTCGATCTACCTGTTCCTGCGCGGCCACAACGCGCCGGGCGGAGGTTTCATCGCCGGACTGGCAATCGCGGTGCCGGTGCTGATCAAGTACGTGCTGCAGGGCGCGCGCACGGTGGAGGCCACGTTCGGCTTCGACTACGTGCGCGGCATCGGCCTGGGACTGCTGTTCGCCGCAATCGGCGGCGTGGGGTCGTGGGCGTTCGGCTACCCGTTCCTGACCAGCGGCCACATCGACCTGGATCTGCCGCTGATCGGTTACCTGCCGGTCGCCAGCGCCCTGGTGTTCGACATTGGCGTGTACGTGGTGGTGTTCGCCAGCGCCCTGCTGATGCTCTCGACGATGGGCACGGTCAAGCACCGCCAGCAGGCCAACGAGGAGCCTTATTGATGGAATTCGCACTGGCCACCGCGATTGGCACCCTGACCGCCGGCGGCGTGTACCTGCTGCTGCGCGCGCGCACGTTCGACGTGATCCTGGGCCTGACCCTGCTGTCGTATGCCACCAACCTGCTGATCTTCTCGTCGGGCCGGCTGGTGGTGGGCAAGCCGCCGGTGCTGGTGGACGGAGTGGAGGCCACGCTCGCCAACCACGCTGATCCGCTGCCGCAGGCGCTGGTGCTGACCGCGATCGTGATCGCGTTCGCGATGACCGCGGTGACGGTGGTGGTGGCGATGCGCAACCACGCCGACCTGCGCAGCGATCACGTTGACGCACAGGAACCATCGGAAAACCAGCGATGATGCAGCAGCTGGCAATCTTCCCGATCCTGATCCCGCTGGTGGCCGGTGCCATCCTGCTGCTGCTTGAGCGTCGCCAGAGCACCAATGTGCTGCGCGTGGGTGCGTGGATTGCGATGGCGGCGCTACTGGGCGTTTCGGTGCTGCTGGTGCAGGCCGCGGCCAGCGGCGACATCGCCGTCTACCTGGTCGGGGACTGGCCGGCGCGGCTGGGCATCACCCTGGTGCTCGACCGGCTGAGCGCGCTGATGGTCCTCACCACCACCCTGCTGGCAATCCCTTGTCTGCTGCACGCCACCGCTGGCTGGGACAAGCGGGCACTGCACTTCCACGCGCTGTTCCAGTTGCAGCTGGCCGGGCTCAACGGCTCGTTTATGACCGGCGACCTGTTCAACCTGTTCGTGTTCTTCGAGGTGATGCTGATCGCCTCCTACGGGTTGTTGCTCAGCGGCGCACTGGGACCACGGATCGCCGCGGGCATGCACTACGTGGTCTTCAACATCGCCGCCTCCACCCTGTTCCTGATCGCGCTGGGCCTGCTGTACGGCATGCTCGGCACGCTCAACATGGCCGAAATGGCAATCCGGGTAGCCGCGACCGCACCCGAGGACATTGCCATGGTGCGCGCGGCGGCCGGGCTGCTGCTGGTGGTGTTCTGCGCCAAGGCGGCGCTGCTGCCGCTGTACATCTGGCTGCCCGAGGCGTATTCGCGGGCACCGGCTGCGGTGGCGGCGCTGTTCACCATCATGACCAAGGTCGGCCTGTACGCGGTGCTGCGGGTCTACACCCTAGTATTCGGGGCCGAGGCCGGGCCGTTGGCCGATTTCGCCTGGGACGGGCTGCTGGTGGCCGGCGCGCTGACCCTGGTGGTGGCGGCGATCGGCGTGGTCGGCGCCACCCGGCTGCGGGCGGCAGTGGCCTACCTGGTGATGCTGTCGGCGGGAACCATTTTCATCGCGTTCGCGCTGGCCAGCCCGCAGGCGATCAGCGGAGGCCTGTACTACCTGCCGCACAGCGTGTTCGTCACCGCCGCGCTGTTCCTGATCGCCGACCTGGTGCAGCGCCAGCGTGGCAGCATGGGCGACCACCTGCTGCCCATCGCGCCGCCTACCCGTTCCGCCTCGGGCGTGGTGTATGCGATCGCCGCGGTATCGGTGGCCGGGCTGCCGCCGCTGTCGGGATTCATCGGCAAGTTCGTGGTGCTCG
>JBQDAV010000078.1:3342-7304 GCA_052090405.1 Luteimonas sp. | reverse complement strand
CGAAGGGCTGGCATTTGACCGCGTCTTTCTCGGTCATGAGGAGCGGGAGGTCGCTGCCGAACCGGAGGTCTTCGGGGGTGTAGCGGTGGTGGTCGGGGAAGGCGTGGGGGACAACGGCGATGCGGTGGGCGCGCAGGGTGGTGAAGAAGCGTTCGGGGTCGCCGATGCCGGCGACGGCGTGGACGCGGCTGCCGGCGAAGGTTTCCAGCGGCAGCGCGCGGCCGCCCTGCAGGGGGCGGGCGTGGGTGACGTCCAGGCGCATGGGCCATTCGCCGAATCCCGGGTCTTCGACGCCTTCGACGCCGCCGTTGACGACCCGGAAGTCACACGCGCCGCCGCGTTCGACGGGCTCGCGCAGGGGGCCGGCGGGAATCAGCAGGCCGTTGCCGTAGCGGCGGCGGCCATCGATGACTTCGATCTGGATGTCGCGGCGCAGGCGGTAGTGCTGCAGGCCGTCGTCGCAGACCACGACGTTGCAGCCGGCTTCGACCAGGGCGCGGGCGGCGGCGACGCGGTCGCGGTCCACGCGCACCTTCGCGCCGGTGCGGTGGGCGATGAGGACGGGCTCGTCGCCGCCCCGACGCGGGTCGGTGTCGGACTCCACCCACAGGGCGCGCTTTTCGTCCTCGCGGCCGTAGCCGCGGCTGGCAACGCCCGGGGTCCAGCCGGCGGCGCGCAGGCGCTCGACCACGGCGATCGCCAGCGGGGTCTTGCCGCTGCCGCCGGCGATGAGGTTGCCGATGACGATGACCGGGGCCTGGATGCCGTGGCGGCGCAGCAGCCGCCTGTCGTAAAGCCAGCGGCGGGCGGCTGTCGCGCCACCGTAGACACGCGACAGCGCGCGGGCGGAAAGCGGCACGCGGGCACCTTCGTACCACCAGCCGGGAGGCTTACGCGCCACGGCCGAATCCCGCAGGAGTCATTCCGGAGCCTCGCGGAACTGCATCTGGTGCAGGTGGGCGTACAGGCCGCCCTGGGCCAGCAGTTCGGCGTGGGTGCCCTGCTCCACCAGGCGGCCGTGGTCGAGCACCAGCACCTGGTCGGCGTGTTCGATGGTGGACAGGCGGTGGGCGATGACCAGGGTGGTGCGGTCGGGCATGAGGCGGTTGAGGGCGTCCTGCACCAGGCGCTCGGACTCGGTGTCCAGGGCGGCGGTGGCCTCGTCCAGGATCAGGATCGGGGCGTCGCGCAGGATCGCGCGGGCGATGGCCAGGCGCTGGCGCTGGCCGCCCGAGAGCAGCGAGCCGTTCTCGCCGATCGGGGTATCCATGCCCTGCGGCAGGCGCTGGATGAACTCCAGCGCATTGGCGTCTTCGGCCGCCTGCTCCAGCGCCTTGGGATCGGCGTCGGCGGCGTAGGCGATGTTGGCGGCGACGCTGTCGTCGAACAGCATCACCCGCTGCCCGACCAGGGCGATCTGGCGGCGCAGGTCGGCCAGGCGGTACTCGTCCAGCGGCACGCCGTCCAGGGTGATGCGGCCGGCGCTGGGCTCGTAGAAGCGCGGCACCAGGCGCACCAGGCTGGTCTTGCCGCTGCCCGATCGGCCGACGATGGCGGTCACGGTGCCGGGCCTGGCGCTGAAGCTGATGTCGCGCAGGGCCATGCCCGGGGAATCGTCGCCGTCGCGGCTGTAGCGCAGGTCGACGCCTTCGAACACCAGCTCCCCGCGCACGCGCCCGGCTTCGACCTTGCCCGTATCACGCTCTTCCTCGGCGTCGAGCACGCCGAACAGGCGCTCGGCCGCGGCCACGCCCCGGCCGATTACGCGTTGCACGTTGGTGATCCGGCGCAGCGAGGGAATGATGCCCATCATCGCGGTCATCAGCTTGACGAACTCGCCGGGGTTGAGCTGCCCGACCAGGGCCTCGCGGGTGGCCACCCAGACGATCGCCGCCAGCGCGATCGCGGCCAGGATCTGGACCAGCGCCGAGGCCGTCGCGCGGGTCGCCTCGACCTTCATGTTCAGGCGCAGGATGCGGTTGGCCAGGCGCGAGTAGCGGGTGCGTTCGAACTGCTGGGCGCCGTAGACCTTCACGTCCTGCTGCGCGGCCAGCGACTGCTCGGCCGCCTGGGCCAGATCGCCCATGCCGGTCTGGATGCCGCCGCTGATGCGCCGGTAGCGCTTGCCCACGTACCAGACCAGCACCCCGATCAGCGGCGCGATCAGGATCATCGCCATCGTCACCTTGACGCTGGTCATGAACATGATCGCCAGCAGCAGGGCGATGGTCAGGCCGTCGGCCACCAGCACCTTGAGTGCGTCGGCGCTGGCCTGGGCCACCTGCTCGGTGTCGAAGTTCAGCCGGCTGACCATCACCGGCACCGACTCGCCGTCGAAGGTGGTGCTGGGCAGGCGCAGGTACTTGCCCAGCACCAGCTCGCGCAGGTCGCGCACCACGCTGCGCCCGGCGCGGGCCATGCCGTAATCGGTGGCGAAGGTGGCGACGCCGCGCAGCACGAACAGCCCCACGATCGCCAGCGGCAGCAACACCGCCATGCGCGGCTGCGGGTCGACGAAGCCGTCGTTGACCAGCGGATCCATCAGCTGCACGAACGCGGCGCCGGCGACCGCCTCGATGATCATGCCGCCAAGTGCCACCAGCAGCAGCGGCCAGTAACGCCAGGCGTAGCCGAGCAGGCGCCGGTAGATCGGCCAGGCCGCCTGCTGGGGTTGGGTTTCCGCCATCAGGTGCGGCTCACTGGGCACCGGGCGCCGACTCGGGCGCGGTGGCGATCGAGATCTGGCGGAAACCGAGCTGGCCCAGCGCGTCCATCGCCGTCACCACCGCCTGGTGCGGGGTGCGGGCGTCGGCGCGCAGCAATACCGGGCGCTGGCGGTCCTCGCCGGCCACTTCGGTGATGGTGCGCTTGAGCGATTCCACATCCGTGCGCAATGCCTCGTGCTCGTCGATGAAATAGCGGCCGTCGGCGTTGACCAGCACGCTCAGCGCCTGGCTGGGCGTTTCGGTCTGTTCGGCGTTCGCCTGGGGCAGCTCCAGCTTGAGCGCCGAGTTCATGTCGAAGGTGGTGGTGATCACGAAGAAGATGATCAGCACCAGGATCACGTCGATCAACGGCACGAGGTTGATCTCGGGATCGGCTTCGGCGTTGCGGTTGCGGATGCGCACGGCGGCTCAGCCCTGCGCGGGAACCGGATCGCCGGCCGGCTCCGCGCCGCTGGCGGCAACGGCGGCCGCGGTCCGGCGTGAGCGCGGGTCGAGCACGTCCATCAGCTGGATCGCCTCCTTCTCCATCAGCACGATGTAGGTCTCCACCCGGCCGCGGAACCAGCGATGGAACATGAGCGCCGGCACCGCCACGATCATGCCCGTGGCCGCGCACACCAGCGCCTTGCCGATGCCGCCGGCAAGCTGGTTCACGTCGCCCACGCCGACTTCCATCACCCCCAGGAACATCTGGATCATGCCCACCACGGTGCCGAACAGCCCCAGCAGCGGGCCGGCCGCGGCAACGCTGCCCAGGGTGTTGAGGTAACGCTCCATGTCGTGGACCAGGTGGCGGCCTGTGTCCTCGATCCGCTCGCGGATCTCGTCGCGCGGGCGGCTGCGCACGTCCAGCGCGGAGGCCAGCAGCGCGCCCAGCTGCGAGGTGCTGCGCAGCGAGTTGATGTGGGCGGGATCCAGGCGCCCGCGCGACGCCCAGGCGCGCACCTCCGCGCCCAGCCCCGCGGGCATTACCGCCTGGCGCCGCAGCGCCCAGAAACGTTCGACGATGATCGCCAGCCCCACCGCCGACAGCAGCAGCAGCGGGATCATCGGCCAGCCGCCGGCCTTGACCAGTTCCAGCACGCAAAAACCCCATGGCCCCGAGGGCCGGACGAAACCGGCCGATAGGATAGCGTAGCGGCGTCCGGGGACGGCGTGCCGGCCAGCACGGGATGGTGGTTACGGCCGTACGGCCGGCTCGGCGCCGGCCCGGGCCAGCCGGCGCTGGGCGTCCCA
>JBQDAV010000078.1:0-3242 GCA_052090405.1 Luteimonas sp. | reverse complement strand
TCCGGATCGCGCCGGGTCATTTCGCGCTCGACCACCTGGCCGATGTCGCCGGTAAGCAGGGCCACGCCGTGGGCCGTTTCCACCCGCAGCACGCAGCTTGCCTCGTTGCGCAAATAGGGAAAGTGCATGGTCGGATGCAGGAAGCGGAAGCCCACGCCGTCCACCTCCCAGGCCGTGCCGGCCAGGCACGGTGCCGCCGCCTCCACGCCGGAGCCCTGCGGCGCGAACAGCGCCCGTGCCGGGAAACGGCGCATCACCGCACCCAACCCGCCGGCGTGGTCGGCATCGGCGTGGCTGACGATGGCGCCGTCAAGCCGCGGCACGCCCAGCGCCAGCAGCGCCGGCACCACCACCCGCTCGCCGGCGTCGTAACCATCCGGCACCGCCGGCCCCATGTCGTAGAGGAATGCGTGCCGGGCCGTGCGCACCAGCACCGAAAGGCCCTGTCCCACGTCCAGCACCACCAGCTCGGCATCGCCCAGGCGCGGCAGCCCGCGATCCGGCCACAGCAGCGGCAACCACAGCAGCGCCGCCAGCGCCTTGCCCGGCACCCCACGCGGCAACAGCAACCAGAACGCGCCGACCAGCGCCAACGGCAGCGCATACCAGCGCGCCTCCGGCAGCCACCACAGCGAGAAGGGGCTGTCGGCCAGCCAGCCGAACAGCGGCCAGCTCAGGTCAAAACACCACGCCGCCAGCCGCCAGGCCCAGCCGCCCCAGCCCGGGTGCAGGCCTTCCAGGCCAGTGCCCAGCAGCGACAGCGGCACCACCACCAGGCTCCACCACGGGATCGCCACCAGGTTCGCTACCGGCCCGGCCAGCGAGGCCTGCCCGAACAACACCGCCGTCAGCGGCAACAGCCCCAGCGTGGCCACCCACTGCGCGGTCAGGAACCCCGGCACCAGGCGTTGCTCGTCCATCCGCGGCAGGCACCACACCAGCCACGCCACGCCGGCAAAACTGAGCCAGAACCCGGCGGTGAGCAGCGACAGCGGGTCCACCAGCACGATGGCCGCCGCGGCCAGCGCCAGCGAGTCCGCCACCCGCAGCGACCGTCGCGCCAGCCGCGCCACCACCACCACCGCAATCATCAGCACCGTGCGCACCGTGGGCAGCTCCCAGCCGGCCACCGCCGCATAGAACAACGCACCCACCAGCGCCACGATCGCCGCCGCCTGCGGCCGCGGCAGCCAGCGGCCCAGCCCCGGAAGCAGCCGCCACACGCCGGCCGCGAACAGGGCGAAAAACCCCGCCACCAACCCCACGTGGAAGCCGGAGATCGCAATCAGATGGGTCAACCCGGTGGCCCGCAGCGCCTCCCAGTCGCCCTCGGCCAGCCGCCGGGTATCACCCAATGCCAGCGCCCGTACGTAGCGCGACGAATCGCTGGCCACTGCCGCATCGATCCGCCCGGCCATCATGTCGCGCCAGGCATCCATTCCCCGGGCCTCGCCGACCCGTTCAGCCGGCTCCGCGTCGCGCACGTACCCGATGGCCGCGATCCGCCTCGCCAGGGTCTGCTTTTCCCCATCGAACCAGCCCGGATTGCGCAGCCCGCGTGGCGCCCGCAACCGCGCCGTAAAGCGCCAGCGGCTACCCGCCTTGATCTCACCGCGGCGCGACACCTCCTCGCCCCAGCCGTCGTACCAGGACAGCCGCAGCGCCCTGCCCCGCAGGAACTCCGGATTGTCCGCGGAACGATCCACGCGGAACATGAAACGGGTGCGGTCCGCGTCGTGCTCGGGAAGCTGCACCACCCGTCCCGACACCGGGAAATCCGAGCGCTCATGCTCCGCCGGCAATTGCAGCGCCAGCGCCCAGGCCGCGTGCAGGCCACACAGCATGAACCCCGCAAGCAGCGCGCCCGGCATCCGCACCACCATCCACTTCCCGAACAACCAACCCGCTGCCCCGGCCAGCAGGCCGGCTACCATCCAGCCGACCGGCGGCAGCGCCGGCAGCCGCAGCGCCAGGGTCGCACCCGCCACCAGCGCGCCCACCAGCACCAACCCGAACGGCGACCCGCCCCTTATTGGTGCCCTCGCGCGCATCACAGGTCCAGCGGGCTGCGGACCGCCAGCCCGCCGCGGTTGAGGACATGGGTATAGATCTGGGTTGTGGCCAGGTCCTTGTGCCCAAGCAGTTCCTGGATGGTGCGAATGTCGTAGCCGGCTTCCAGCAGGTGGGTGGCGAAGGAATGACGCAGGGTGTGGCAGGTGGCGGGCTTCACGATGCCGGCGCGCTGCCGGGCGGCGCGAACGGCGCGCTGGAGCACGCTCTCGTCCAGGTGATGCCGGCGCAGGACTCCGGTGCGCGGGTCGGCGGAGAGCTTCGGCGACGGGAACAGGTACTGCCACCCGAATTCGCGCGCCGCATTCGGATACTTCCGCTCCAGCGCGGCCGGCAACCAGACCTCACCCACGCCCGCCGCAAGATCCGCCTCGTGCAGCACCCGTACCCGCTCAACTGCCGCAGGGAGCGCCTCGCGCAGACTCCCGGGCAGCGGAACATGCCGATCCTTCCCGCCCTTGCCGTTGCGCACGGTGATCTCGCCACGCTCGAAGTCCAGATCCTTCACCCGCAGCCGCAGACACTCCATCAACCTGATGCCGGTGCCATAAAGCAACGCCGCCATCAGCCAGGCGCGCTCGTCGATCGCAGTGAGCAGGCGCCGGACCTCAGCCTGCGACAGCACCACCGGCAATCGCCGCGGACGCTTGGCCCGCACCACCGAGTCCATCCAGGGCAACTTGACCCCGAGCACCTCGCGGTAAAGAAACAGCAGCGCCGCCAGCGCCTGGTTCTGCGTGCCGGCAGCCACCCGCCCCCGCGTGGCCAGCCCGGTCAGGAACGCCTCGACGTGCCGCCCTTCCAGCTCACGGGGATGGCGCTTGCCGTTCGCAAGGATGAACCGCCGGATCCAGGCCACATACGCCTGTTCGGTACGCAGGCTGTAATGCTTGAGTCGCAGCCGCCCGCGCACCTGATCCAGCAGCTTAGGCTGTCGACCCTCGCCCTCCCCCAACCCTTCCGCCATCGGGCCTCGCGTTACACCCTCTTTTCGGCCGCGTATCCCCATAGCGCCTCCTTGCGCCGGATAACACGGTCAGCCTATCGATCCGACACGAGGGTCACCGTCGGCCAAAGCGTTGAACGTGCGTAGGATTTCCCCTATTTGACTACCCGGAACCAACGGCCATACTTCGCGCAACACCCCGCTCCAGGGGTCGAATAGTTGTTAG
>JBQDAV010000077.1:0-7557 GCA_052090405.1 Luteimonas sp. | reverse complement strand
GCCTCATCGGCCGAGGCGGTCTGAAGCACCACCTGTCCGTCCAGCACCGGCAGGCGGTCGCCCGGCTCCTGCTCCATCCGCACCGTGCGCTCGCTGCCGTCGTAGGCGTACGTCACATCCCAGGCCACCGGCATTTCCTCCGTGCCCAGCTTGATCCGCTCGCCCGGCTCGCTGTCCGTGCGCATCGTGCCCGTGCTGCCGTCCGGGTTGCGGTAGGTCACGTTGTAGGCCACCACGCGCGAAGACTGCGAGGTGTCCTGCACGGTCCGGCACTCCTGCTCGGTCACCGTCTCCACGTTGTTCGCCTGCTGGCGGCCCTGGATCGCGCGCCCCGCGAAGGCGCCGCCTACCGCGCCGCCAACCGTCGCCAGCTTGCGGCCATCACCGCCGCCGACCTGGTTGCCCAGCGCGCCACCGACCACCGCGCCAATCGTGGTGCCTGCGATGCGGTTCGGGTCGCGGGTCGGCGCCTGGTATTGCACCACCACGTCCTGGCAGACCTGGCGCGGCGTATTCGTGGTGGTCGTCTCGCTCACCGGCTCCGTGCCCAGCACCGTCGCGTACAGATCCTGCGGCTCGGTGACAGCCTGCACGTCCAGCACGTCCGCGTACTCCAGGCGACCCGACACGGGGATCGCGTCGATGTCCCCCGTCTCGATGTCCCCCGTCTCGATGTCCCCCGTCTCGATGCCCCCGGCCTCGATGTTCCCGATCGTCGCCGGATCGTGGTTACCCGTGGAAACCTCGTCGCGGGTGTTGTTCTGGAACGCAGCCACGGCGACGCCGCCGACCAGCAGGGACGCCAATGCAATTGCAAGGGTGTTGTTTTTCATGTCGCGCTCCTTTGATTCCGGCAGGCCCGGCGCCTGCCTTTTTATCGCAACGAAATTCCAACACTTCCAAGCTGAACGCCACACGGCTGTGCGCCGCGAAAATGACGCCTGCATGAACGCCGCCCCAGGCGCCGCGTGATAGCGTGACCGGCATCGATTAAATCGTCCCGGAACCTGCCATGCGCCATCTCCTGCTGGCTCCGCTGCTGCGCTGGGTCGGACGGCTCAGCTACCCGCGGCTGTTCATGGTCACCGCGGCGCTGTTCGCACTCACCCTGATCATCCCGGATCCGATCCCGTTCGTGGACGAACTCCTGCTCGGGCTGGGCACCCTGCTGCTGGCCAACTGGAAGCGGCGCGGCGAACCGGGCCCGGTCGACGGAAAGCGTCCGCCGATCGACGGCGAGTCCCGACGGGAGCGTTGACCGGACATGGACACGGACGGCATGGCCACGCTGGTCGACAGCCACTGCCACCTGGATGCGGATGCATTCGATGTTGACCGGCAAGCAGTGATTGCGCGCGCCCGGGCCGCCGGCGTGCAGGCCCAGGTGGTACCCGCCACTCATGCCGACGCATGGCCGAAGCTGCGCGAGGCATGCGCCTCCGCGTCCGGGCTGTACCCGGCCTACGGCCTGCATCCGACATTCCTGCAGCACCATCGCCGGGAGCACCTGCAGGAACTGGCCGGCTGGATCGAACGCGAGCAGCCGGTGGCGGTCGGCGAGTGCGGCCTGGACTACTACATCGAGGGGCTGGACCGCGAGACGCAGCAGGCTTTCTTCGACGGCCAGCTCGAACTGGCGCGCAAGCACGACCTGCCGGTGATCGTGCATGCGCGGCGCGCGGTGGAAGCGGTGATCGCCTCGATCCGTCGGGTGGGCGGGTTGCGCGGCGTGGTGCACAGCTTTGCCGGCAGCCCGGAACAGGCGCGGCAGCTCTGGGACCTCGATTTCCTGGTTGGCCTGGGCGGCCCGGTCACCTACGAACGCGCGCGCCGGCTGCGACGGCTGGCCGCCAACATGCCGCTGGAATACCTGCTGCTGGAAACCGACGCGCCCGACCAGCCGGATGCCAACAACCGCGGCGGACGCAACGAGCCGGCGCTGCTGGTACGCGTGCTGGACGTGATTGCGGAGCTGCGCGGGCAGGACCGCGCGGAAATCGCCGCCGTCACCACCGGCAACGCCCGCCGCCTGTTCAAGCTTCCGCGCGATCCCTGAGCAGGATTTCCAGGGCCCTGCCCACGGCGACAAAGGCAAACGTGCCGGTGACATGGGTAGCCGCGCCCAGCCCGGCGCCGCAGTCGAGCTTGAGGGCGGCAGCGGGGTCCAGCTTCGGCCGCAGCCCGCTGACGCTGCCGTCGGCCTGCGGGTAGCGCACGTTCTCCAGCGAATACACCGCCGACACGCCGAAGTAGCGCTTCGGCCCGCGCGGGAAATTGAAATCGGCGCGCAGCTTCTTGCGCACCAGCGCCAGCATCGCGTCATGTTCGGTGCGCGACAGGTCACGCACCCGTACCAGGCTGGGGTCGACGCGTCCGCCGGCCGAGCCGACCGTCACCACCGGCAGCTTGCGCCGCCGGCACCAGGCGATGGCCTCGACCTTGGTGCGGAAGCTGTCGCAGGCATCGAGCACCAGGTCGAAGCCGCGGTCGAGCAGATCGTCCAGGTTGGAGGGCGTGAGGAAGCTGGCAACCGGATCCACCGCGGCGCGTGGATTGATCGCCAGGCAGCGTTCGGCCATGGCCTCGGCCTTGCCACGCCCGTACTGGCCATCCAGCGCCGGAAGCTGGCGGTTGGTATTGGACAGGCACAGGTCGTCGGCATCGACCAGGGTCAGCCGGCCCACCCCGCTGCGCACAAGCGCCTCCGCCGCCCAGGAGCCCACCCCACCCAGGCCGATCACCGCCACATGCGCCTGCGATAGGCGCGCCAGGGCGCCGCTGCCATACAGGCGGTCTATGCCGCCGAAGCGGTCGGTCCAGTCGCGATCCATCCGCGCATTCTAAGCGTCGCCCGACCGGCGCGCCGCGGCCGTGCGCCATACTATGTCCAGACGCCAACCCGGAGCCCGCCACATGCCCAGCCTGCCCGAGCCTTCCCCGCAAGACCGGAAGCCGTCCGCCGCTGCACGCTACCTGTTCCTGTTCCTGCTTGGGCTGGCGGTGGGCATTTTCGCCACGGTGATGGTGGTGCGGGCAATCCAGGCACGCGCCGACCACTTCCCTTCCAGCGTCATGCACGTGCAGCAGTGGCACATGGGCCAGCTGCTGCAGCGCGCCGAGGAAAACCGCTGCAACGCCACCGACGTGCTGCCGCACCTGCGGGCGCTGCGGACCATGGGCGAGGACCTGGAACCGGCATTCCCGCGCCTGCGCGACGACCGCGGCTTCGCCCAGCACGCCGCCGGCATGCGCGCCACCCTGGACGACGCGCTGGCCTCGCCGCCGATCAACTGCGCCGGCCTGGGCACCACCAACAAGCGCATCCGCGAATCCTGCCGCGCATGCCACCAGGATTTCCGCGGCTGAACGCCGGCTGCATGCGTCCCGCCGCAGCGGCCGGGTTGCCACGCTGTTCACCCTCGCATTCCTATCTTCGAACCGTCCCGGACATGATTGAGGAGTGACGCCATGAACATCCGATTGATCGGCAGCGCCGCACTGGTTTCCGCCTCCCTTGCGCTGGCCGGGTGCGCCACCCCGGCGGGCAGCTATGGTCCGTCCTACGGCGGCGCGCCGGGCTACGGCACTCCGGCCTGCGACAGCTGCGGGACCGTCACCCGGATCGAGCGCTCCGGTGGCAACAACCAGCCCAACATTGCCGGCCCGGTGCTGGGTGGCGTGGTTGGCGCGGTTGCCGGCAAGGAACTGGCCCGCCGCAATACCGACAGCGACGGCCGCCGCAACGTGGCGACCGCCGGTGGCGCGGTCGCCGGCGCCATCGCCGGCAACGCGATCCAGAACCGGGTCGAGGGCGGCGGCACCTACCAGGTGCACGTGCGCATGGACGACGGCCGCAGCACCGTGGTCAGCCAGGGCGACATCGACGGTATCCGCGAGGGCTCCTACGTGCGGATCCAGAACGGTCGCGCCTGGGCGCAATGACCTTGCCCTCCCGCTGCGCTCACGGAAGAACCCGGCCAGTCGGCCGGGTTTTTTCATGCCCGGCGAATGGCAAGCCACCGGAAAAACCCTCCCGACACGTGTAAAAATCCAGCCGGATGGATATCACCCTGCTCTGGTACGCCCTTGCCCTGCTGCTGGTCCTCGCCGGCCTGGCCGGCACTGTGCTGCCAGCGCTGCCAGGCGTCCCGCTGGTATTCGTCGGCATGCTGCTCGCGGCCTGGGCCGGCGGTTTCGAACATGTCGGTGCCACGCCCCTGGTCCTGCTCGGCGTGCTGGCGCTGATCTCGCTGGTGGTGGACTATTGGGCGACCGCAATGGGCGCCAGGCGCGTGGGCGCCAGCGGCAAGGCGCTCGTCGGATCGGTGATCGGCACTTTCGCCGGGATGTTCTTCGGCATCATCGGGGTCTTCGTCGGTCCCTTTGCGGGGGCGGTGGCCGGGGAACTGCTGCACCTGCGCAGCCTCGACCGGCGCGGAATCGGGCGCGCGGCGAAAGTCGGGGCCGGCACCTGGGTCGGGGTCGTGGTCGCCGTGGGGCTGAAGCTGATGCTCGCCTTTGCGATGATCGGTATCTTCGTGCTGGCCTGGCTGCTGCCCTAGCCTCCCGCGTTTCCAACGGACCGGATTCCTGCCATGAACAAGCCTTCCCTGCTTTCCATCGCCACCGGGCTGGCCCTGGCCGCCACCAGCGTCCACGCCCAGGAGACTCCGCCGACGCTGGAGGCCTGCGCGGCGATCGACACTGACGCGGCCCGCCTGTCCTGCTACGACGCAGCGGTTGGCAGGCAGGCACGAAGCGCGGCACAGGCCGACGCCGAGGCGGACGCGGCGGCCGAAGCCGTCCGGCAGGCCCGGGTTTCTGACGACGGGGAAGAGACCAACGCAACCCGCCGCGAGCAGGCGCGCCAGGCCATCGACAGCCTGTTCGTCTTCGACAGCAGCGATCCGCGTGCCGAGGCGATTGCCAACGTCGGCCAGGGTTCGCTGCTTGATTCGCGCTGGGAACTGGCGGCCGGCTCCAAGCTCGGGCTGTTCAACTTCCGCGCCTACAAGCCGGTCTACCTGCTGCCGGCGTTCTGGACCAGCAGCACCAACCCCACCCCGAGCTCGCCAAATCCCGACAACACCGTTACCGAGCCGCAGGAACTCAGCAGCATCGAGGCCAAGTTCCAGATCAGTTTCAAGACCAAGGCCTGGGAAAACCTGTTTGGCAACAACGGCGACCTGTGGCTCGGCTATACCCAGAGCTCGCGGTGGCAGGTATACAGCCCGGGCGAATCGCGCCCGTTCCGCGAAACCAACTACGAACCTGAAATCCTGATGGTGTTCCGCAACGGCTACGGGTTGCCGGGCGGCTGGCGGGGGCGGATGACGGCGGTGGGCATCAACCACCAGTCCAACGGCCGCGGGGATCCGCTCTCGCGGAGCTGGAACCGGCTGATGTTCAACTTCGGCTTCGACCGCGAGGACTGGGCGCTGATGGTGCGGCCCTGGGTGCGTATTTCCGATGGCAGCGACGACGACAATCCCGACATCGAGGACTACATCGGCCGCGGCGACATCACCCTGATGCACGTGCGCGGCGGGCACCGGTTTGCGCTGATGGCGCGGCACTCGCTGCGCGGCGGCGACCGCTCGCACGGGGCGCTGCAGTTCGACTGGGGCTTCCCGATCCACCGCGCCTTCCGCGGCCATGTCCAGATCTTCAACGGCTATGGCGAGAGCCTGATCGACTACAACCACAAGGCCACCTACATCGGCCTGGGGATCTCGCTGCAGGACTGGTTCTGACCGGGCGTCCAGTGCAGGGCGTGGCCAGGTCCGGCCGGCCCTAAGGGAGCGCGCGGTCCATCAAGGCGTCGAAATCGGTGCCGGGAGACAGGGTGCCGAAGGCCAGGCCACGGCCGTCGCCGAGCCGGCTGCGGCAGAACTCCGCGGCCGCCGGGCTTCCGGCGCGAAGCAGCACCGACGCCTGCAGTGCCAGCGCGATCCGTTCGGTCAGCTGCCGCGCGCCGGCCTCGGGCACCGGTCGCGAATCCGCGAACAGCCCTTCCAGCCTTTCGATTTCCGCATCCAGGCGTTCGTCCATGCCGGCGGCCCCGGCAAGCTCGGCCAGCAGCGCCTTGCCGGTGGCCGGCTCGCGGGCCAGCGCACGCAATACGTCCAGGCACTGGATGTTGCCGCTGCCTTCCCAGATCGAGTTCAGCGGCGCCTGCCGGTACAGCCTCGGCAGGATCGACTCCTCCACGTAGCCGTTGCCGCCAAGGCACTCCTGGGCTTCGTTGACGAAGGCCGGCGCGCGACGGCAGATCCAGTACTTGCCGATCGCGGTGGCGATCCGCGCGAAGGCTTCTTCGGCTTCGTCACGCGGCGCCGCTTCGACCGCCCGCGCCACCCGCATCGACAGCGCCAGCGCCGCTTCGGCCTCCAGCGCCAGGTCAGCCAGCACGTTGCGCATCAGCGCGTGCTCGACCAGGCGCTGCCCGAAAGTCTCGCGATGACGCGCGTGGTGGATGGCCTGCGCCAGCGCCATGCGCATCAGGCCCGATGAGCCGAGCATGCAGTCGAGCCGGGTGAGCATTACCATCTCGATGATCACCCGCACACCGCGCCCTTCATCGCCGATCCGGTACGCCCAGGCGTCATCGAACTCGACCTCGCTGGACGCGTTCGACCAGTCGCCCAGCTTGTCCTTCAGCCGCATCAGTCGCAGCGCGTTCTTCGTCCCGTCCGGCCGCCAGCGCGGCAACAGGAAACAGCTCAATCCTTCCGGCGCCTGCGCCAGTACCAGGAAGCCGTCCGACATGGGCGCGGAGAAGAACCACTTGTGCCCGGACAGCGTGTATTCGTTCCCGGCCATCAGCGGCGTGGCACGGGTCAGGTTGGCGCGCACGTCGCTGCCGCCCTGCTTCTCGGTCATGCCCATGCCCAGGGTGACGCCGCGCTTGCCGGTAATAGGGGCATCGTCGGGCTCGTACACGCCGGCGACGGCCTTGCCTGCCCATTCGGCCAGCGCCGGCTCGCGGCGCAGCACCGGCACCGCGGCGTGGGTCATGGTCAGCGGACAACTGGTGCCGGCATCGGCCTGATGGTGCAGGTAGCTCAGCGCCGCACGCGCCACGTGGGCGCCGGGGCGAGGGTCGGCCCAGGACAGCGAGGCCACCCCGCCTTCGATCGCATGGCGCATGAGCGCGTGGTAATCGGGGTGGAATTCGACCCGGTCGATGCGCTGGCCGAAACGGTCGTGGGTGCGCAGGCGCGGGCGGTCACGATTGGCGTCGAAACCCAGGCGGTACAGTTCGTCGCCGGCCAGCTTTCCGTATCCGGCCAGCTGATCGGAGAACGCCTCTGCATCCTCGCGCACGATCGCTTCGCGCAGTACGACATCCGATTGCCACAGGTCTCGCGGCGCAAACTCCGGCGGCTGGTTAAGTGCGGCGGCGGCGTGGTCAGGCGTGGAGGCGTGCATGGTCCGGCTCCGTGAAAGCGGCTTTCGATTCTATCGTTCCACTTCATCTCTTCGCGTCGCCGTGACCTGACGGGCCCCGCCGCGGCCGGCAGGCCTTTGCGCTCCATGTCCCCCGGCCTACGCCTG
>JBQDAV010000076.1:7383-8658 GCA_052090405.1 Luteimonas sp. | reverse complement strand
ATGTTTTGCCCGTGCCCGCCGCATCGGCGAGAATAGCGGGCCGGCCGCGCGCCGCATGCGCGGCGCGGCGCCCCGGGTCCATGCGGACAGCCGGGGCGCATTCAGACCCCTCCCCACGCATGGATCCCACATGAACTTCCACGAATACCAGGCAAAACAGCTTTTTGCCGATTACGGCATCGCCGTACCCGCCGGGCGCGTCGCGCGCTCCCCCGAGGAAGCCGTGGAGGCCGCCAAGGCCATCCCCGGTGACCTGTGGGTCGTCAAGGCGCAGATCCACGCCGGCGGCCGCGGCAAGGCCGGCGGCGTCAAGCTGGCCAAGACGCACGACGAAGTGCGCGAGTACGCCAAGGCAATGCTCGGCACGAAGATGGAGACCTACCAGACCGCCGGCATCGCGCTGCCGATCGACTCGGTGCTGATCGCCGAGGGCACCGACATCGACAAGGAGCTGTACCTGTCGGTGCTGGTGGATCGCGGCACGCAGTCGCTCACCTTCATCGCCTCCAGCGAGGGCGGGATGGACATCGAGCAGGTGGCCGCCGAGACCCCGGACAGGATCCAGACCCTCAACGTCAACTACGTGCAGGGCCTGCAGCCGTACCAGTGCCGCGACATCGGCTTCGCGCTGGGCCTGAACGCCAAGCAGGTCGGCCAGCTGTCGAAGATCATGATGGGCCTGTTCAAGCTGTTCAACGAGAAGGACCTGGCGCTGGTGGAACTCAACCCGCTGGCGATCCTCACCGACGGCAGCCTGGCCGTGCTCGACGGCAAGGTGGATTCCGACGACAACGCCGGCTTCCGCCATCCGGACCTGGTTGCCATGCGCGACGTCCGCCAGGAAGACGAGACCGAGGTGGCCGCCAGCCAGCACGACCTCAACTACGTGACCATGGACGGCAACATCGGCTGCATGGTCAACGGCGCCGGCCTGGCCATGGCCACCATGGACGTGATCCAGCTGGAGGGCGGCGCGCCGGCCAACTTCCTGGACGTGGGCGGCGGCGCCACCAAGGAGCGCGTGACCGAGGCCTTCAAGTTGATCCTGTCCTCGGACGACGTGAAGGCGATCTTCGTCAACATCTTCGGTGGCATCGTGCGCTGCGACATGATCGCCGAGGGCATCATCGCCGCGGTCAAGGAGGTGGACGTGAAGGTGCCGGTGATCGTGCGCCTGGAGGGGACCAACGTGGACGCGGGCAAGGAGCTGCTGAAGAACTCCGGCCTGGCGATCACCCCCGCCGACGACATCAACGACGGTGCCCGCAAGGCCGT
>JBQDAV010000076.1:0-7283 GCA_052090405.1 Luteimonas sp. | reverse complement strand
CCGGCCTGGCGATCACCCCCGCCGACGACATCAACGACGGTGCCCGCAAGGCCGTCGCCGCGGCCAAGGCCGCCTGAAAAATTCCATGGGCGGTCCGGCACCCGGCGTCCCCAGCCCCCTGAGTCAGGGGGCGATCCCGCCGCAGCGCGGCGGGATGGGGGTCTGGAAGCATGACTCAAGGGCAACGGCGCAGCCGGCTGCCCGCCGTCCCGGAGCCGCTCCGGCCACAGACATCAGGAAATCAATCGAATGAGCGTTCTTGTAAATAGCAAAACCAAGGTGATCGTGCAGGGCTTCACCGGTACGCAGGGCACCTTCCACGCCGAGCAGATGCTCGAGTACGGCACCAAGGTCGTCGGCGGCGTGACCCCGGGCAAGGGCGGCAGCGAGCACCTGGGCCTGCCCGTGTTCAATACCGTGGCCGACGCGGTCAACGAAACCGGCGCCAATGCCTCGGTGATCTACGTGCCGCCGCCGTTCGCGGCCGACGCCATCCTGGAAGCGGCCGACGCCGGCATCCGGGTGA
Organism: Luteimonas sp.; assembly: GCA_052090405.1. Lineage (GTDB taxonomy): Bacteria > Pseudomonadota > Gammaproteobacteria > Xanthomonadales > Xanthomonadaceae > Luteimonas. The sequence goes on along the minus strand of JBQDAV010000076.1, from coordinate 6,757 downwards.
TCGTGTGCATCACCGAGGGCATCCCGGTGCTGGACATGCTGCGGGTCAAGCAGACCCTCAACACCACCTATCCGGACACCGTGCTGGTGGGCCCGAACTGCCCCGGCATCATCACCCCGGACGAATGCAAGATCGGCATCATGCCCGGCCACATCCACAAGGCCGGCAAGGTCGCGATCGTGTCGCGTTCGGGCACGCTGACCTATGAAGCCGTGAAGCAGACCACCGACGCTGGCCTGGGCCAGTCGACGGTGATCGGCATCGGCGGCGACCCGATCCACGGCCTGGACTTCATCGACTGCCTGAAGCTGTTCCAGGACGACGCGCAGACCGAGGGCATCATCATGGTCGGCGAGATCGGCGGAAGCGCCGAGGAAGAGGCCGCCGAGTACATCGCCGAGCACGTGACCAAGCCGGTTGTGGGCTTCATCGCCGGCGCCAGCGCCCCTCCGGGCAAGCGCATGGGCCACGCCGGTGCGATCGCCTCCGGCGGTTCGGGCACGGCGGACGGCAAGTTCGCCGCGCTGGAGAAGGCGGGCGTGACCACGGTCAAGTCGCCGGGCGACCTCGGGCCGGCGATCGCCAAGCTGCTCAACGGCTGATCCGCAGCTCCAGCCGGAATGAAGAAGGCCGCCCCCGGGCGGCCTTCTTCGTTTGCGTCGCTGGCCCGGAGATCCCTGGATCCGGTAGGGCGGAGCTTGCTCCGCCCTGCAAGGCCGCGTGGGCGTTATTTCAGTCCCGCGGCCTTGCGCAGGTCTTCGGCGTGGTCGGTCTTTTCCCAGGAGAACGCGGTGGCGGTCTCGGACTTCTTCACCAGCTTGCCGTTCACCGTCTCCTCCCAGCGGTAGGTGTGCTCGAACGGCTTGCGCCCGAAATGGCCGTAGGCGGCGGTGGGCTGGTAGACCGGGTGGATCAGGTCCAGCGCCTTGACGATGCCGTACGGGCGCAGGTCGAAATGGGCGCGGATCAGCTTCTCGATCTTCTCGTCGCTGATATGGCCGGTACCGAACGTGGTCACCGAGATCGAGGTCGGCTCGGCCACGCCGATCGCATACGAAAGCTGCACCTCGCACTTGTCGGCCAGCCCCGCCGCGACCACGTTCTTGGCCACGTAGCGGGCGGCGTAGGCCGCCGAGCGGTCGACCTTGGACGGATCCTTGCCCGAGAACGCACCGCCGCCGTGGCGGGCCATGCCGCCGTAGGTGTCGACGATGATCTTGCGCCCGGTCAGGCCGGCGTCGCCCACCGGGCCGCCGATTTCGAACTTGCCGGTCGGGTTGATGTGCAGCTTCTTCTTCGGCAGCGCGTCCAGCCACTTCCTGGGCAGCACCGGCTTGAGGATGTGCTCGCGCACGCCTTCCACCAGGTCCTTCTGGCGGATGCCCGGATCGTGCTGGGTGGACAGCACCACCGCGTCCAGGCCGATGATCTCGTTGCCGTCGTAGCGCAGGGTGACCTGGCTCTTGGCATCCGGGCGCAGCCACGGCAGCGGCGAATTGCGCTTCTTGCGCACCTTCGACTGCTGCTCGACCAGGCGGTGGCTGTAGTAGATGGGCGCGGGCATGTATTCGGGCGCCTCGTTGCAGGCATAGCCGAACATCAGGCCCTGGTCGCCGGCACCCTGCTGTTCGGGGTTCCTGCGGTCCACGCCCTGTGCGATGTGCAGGGACTGCTTGCCGATCAGGTTGAGCACGCCGCAGGTCTCGCCGTCGAACCCGACGTCGGAGCTGTCGTAGCCAATGCCGGTGATGACCCGGCGCACCAGCGCCTCCAGGTCCACCCAGGCCGAGGTGGTGACCTCGCCGGCGACGATCGCCACGCCGGTCTTGACCAGGGTCTCGCAGGCCACCCGCGCGCGCTTGTCCTGGGCCAGCATCGCGTCCAGAACGGCGTCGGAGATCTGGTCGGCGACCTTGTCCGGATGGCCTTCGGACACCGACTCGGAGGTGAAGAGGTAGCTCGACATCAACCGTATCCCTGTATTCGGATGAAAAGATGGCCGGGAATGATACCGTCCGCGGCACCGGTTTGCATGCTGGCCCGCCCTGCGTCGGGCCGACGTTAAACTAGCCCGCCAAGCGCACGCCGCGAACAGACGATGACACAGATGCAACCCCCCGGACAGCCGATCGACCCACGGGAACTGGAGGAGCTGGAAGCGCTGGCCCATGCCTGGGCAGAGGAGGGCGGCATGCCGCTGGAGGCGCTGGACGGCTACTTTTCCGCGCTGGTCGCCGGGCCCGGCCCGGTGCCGATGCCCAGCGAGTACCTGGCCGCGGCAGTGGGGGAGGACAGGCAGTGGGCCAGCCAGGAGGAGGCATCCCAGGCGATCGGATTGCTGGTGCGCCTGTGGAACCACATCGTGTGGCGGGTCGCGCAGCCGATCCCGGATGAGGATGATGAATCCGACGAGGCAGTGGAGCAGCGCATGGAATTGCTGCCGCTCCTCGCGCTGCCGGAGCCGGAAGGCGTGGACGGCGATGGCCTTGCTGGTGCCGATCCGTTCGACGATATACCGCCCGATTTCCCGGTCGGTGCGCTCTGGGCGTCCGGTTTCATGCAGGGCCTGCTGCTGCGGGTGGACGACTGGGAGCAATGGATGCAGGACGACGAGGACCTGGTTGCCGATCTGCAGGACGTCTCGCGCCTGGCCATGGTCGATCCGGGTCAGGCCGAGGAGATGGGCGTGGACTGGGAGGAGCGGTTCGATCTGGAAGAGCGCCTGCAATTGCTGGCCTCGGTGCCCGGGTTGTTGCAGGACCTGTACCTGTCGCGGCTCGAAGAACAGGCGTCCCGCCCCGAGCCGATCCGCCGCGTCGACGAACCCGGCCGCAACGATCCGTGCCCCTGCGGCAGCGGCCACAAATGGAAGAAGTGCTGCGGGGCACCGACGCTGCACTGACCCGGCCGCCGATCGCCGGGGAGGCCTGGGTCGCGCCCCTACAATAGGCGCATGGATTCACTCACTCAGATCCTGCTCGGCGCCTCGGTCGCGGCCGCGGTGGTTCCGGCAGGACACCGCCGGGCGGCGCTGGCCGCCGGCGCCGCGCTGGGCACGCTGCCCGACCTGGATTCGCTGCCGCTGCTGTTGCTGACCGACGATCCGGTCGCGTTGATGACCCTGCACCGCGGCGCCAGCCATTCGCTGCTGGTGCTGCCGCTGGTGGCGTGGGCGATCTGGTGGTTTTTCCGCCGTCGCGGCGGGCGCGTGGCGCAGGCGCCGCGGCGCTGGTTCTGGGCCATCCTGCTGGCCCTGGTGACCCATCCGCTGCTTGATGCGTTCACGGTGTATGGCACCCAGCTGTGGTGGCCGCTGCCGGTGCGCCCCGCGATGTGGTCGAGCCTGTTCATCGTTGATCCGGCGTATACGCTGTGGCTGCTGCTGGGCGTGGCGGTGGCGCTGTTCGCTGGTCCGCGCCTGCTGGCTCGGCGCGCGCTGGTGCTGGGCCTTGCGCTGAGTACCGCCTACATTGGCTGGTCACTGGTGGCCAAGGCCATGGTCGGGCACGAGGCGCAGCGTTCGCTGGCCGCGATCGGGCTGGCCGACGCGCCGCGTTTCTCCGTGCCCACGCCGGTCAACACGATGCTGTGGCGGGTGGTGGCGATGACGCCGGACGGGTTCGTGGAGGGTGAGTATTCACTGGTGGCCGACGGCGGGCCGATCCGGTTCCGCCGTTACGCCTCGGATACACAGGCGATGGCGGCCGCCGGCGACGTGCCCGCGGTGCGGCGCCTGGCGTGGTTCAACCACGGCTTCATGAAGGCGCAGGTGCATGAGGACCGGCTGCTGCTGAGCGATCTGCGCATGGGCGCCGAGCCCGATTACAGCTTCACCTTTGCCGTGGCCGGGCGCGACGGCGACGGCTGGCGCGCGCTGCCGCCCGAACAGCTGCCCTGGGCGGTACCCCGCGGCGACCAGCTCGCGGCCATCTGGGAGCGGATCTGGAACGAGCCGCCGGCAGGGTCGGCGGCCGTGGAGGGCACGCCCGCAGCAGCCGGCGGTCAGGCCGCAACCGGCAGCGCCGGCGGCACGCCGGCGGCCAGCGCGTCGAAATAGTCCCGGGTCAGGTCGATCTGGCCGCGCGCGCTTTCGGCGCGATTGACCACGGCGCGGAAGGCGTGGTTCTCGTGGCGGTCCTTTGCATACCAGCCCAGGTGCTTGCGCGCGATGCGCACGCCCGCGGGCTCGCCGTAAAAGGCGTGCAGGGCTTGCAGGTGGCCGATCAGCACATCGCGTACCTCTTCCAGCGAAGGCGCAGGCAGGTGTTCACCCGCGGCCAGGTAGTGGCCGACCTCGCGGAAGATCCATGGCCTGCCCTGGGCGGCGCGACCGATCATCAGCGCGTCGGCGCCGGTGTGGCGCAATACCGCGGCGGCCTTTTCGGGTGAATCGATGTCGCCATTGGCGATCACCGGGATCGAGAGCCCGGCCTTGATCGCGGCGATGGTGTCGTATTCGGCATGGCCCTTGTAATGCTGGTCGCGGGTGCGGCCGTGCACGGCGAGGGCGGCAATGCCGCTTTCCTGGGCGAGCCGTGCGATCGCTGGGGCATTGCGATGGTCCGTATCCCAGCCGGTGCGGATCTTCAGCGTCACCGGCACGTCGACCGCGGCGACGACCGCCTCCAGGATCCGGCCCACCAGCGCCTCATCGCGCATCAGCGCCGATCCGGCCCAGGCGCTGCAGACCTTCTTCGCCGGGCAGCCCATGTTGATGTCGATGAGCTGTGCGCCCTGGTCGGCATTGTGGCGCGCGGCCTCGGCCATCACCGCCGGCTCGGTGCCGGCGATCTGCACGCTGACCGGGTCCGGCTCGCCGGCGTGGTCCATGCGCTGCAGCGACTTGCGGGTCTTCCACAGCCGCGGGTCGCTGGTGGTCATCTCCGACACGGCCAGGCCTGCGCCCAGCCGCTTGCACAGCTGCCGGAACGGCTTGTCGGTGACCCCGGCCATGGGAGCCAGGACCAATCCGGGTTCGATCACGTGCGGGCCGATGCGCATGCGGGGATTCTAACGGCGGAAAGCGCGAAGGCCCGGGATCCGGGCCTTCGCGGGTGCGGCGCCGGCGCCGCGGTTCAGGCGGTTTCGTCGACCAGCGTGGCTTTGGGGGCGTGCTTCTTGACCGACTCAATGCCGTTTTCACAGGCGGAGCTGCCCGAGTACATCTCGCTGCGACCGATCACCTGGCCGTTGCTGGCCTTGAGGTTGAAATAGGGGCTGCCGTCTTTCGCGGTCAGGCGGTCGAAGTTGGCGTCGTCCTGACTGTGCGTGCGCACCGACTCGACCCCGTTGAGCGCGGAACTCTTGGCCTTGTAACCCTCGCTGGTGAGGATGACCTGGTGGTTGGCCGCCTTGAGGTTGAACTGGAATTCGCCGTTCTTGCGGGTGGTGATTTCGAACTTGCCTGACATGCCTGCTCCCCCGGGGCTGTGATGATTGCGTGAACGGTTGTAGCCGGCGCAGTGTGAACAGTCAATCGCGCTTGAAGCGCCGGCCGACGTCGCTGCGCGTGGGCATGGCCTGTGCGGCGCCGTGCCGTTCGGTCGACAGCGCCGCGTAACGCGAGGCAAAACGCAGGTGGGTGGCGAACGACTGGTCGGTGGCGCCCGCGATCGCCGCCGCCAGGGCGCCGTTGAAGGCGTCGCCGGCGCCGGTGCTGTCCACGGTATCCACCCGCTCGGCGCCAACCCGGTAGTGGGTGGCATCGTCGCCGCGGGTGGCGCCGTCCACGTGCGAGACGAACGCGCCAGACGCGCCGAGGGTGATCACCACGGTGCCGTGCGGCAGCAGGGCGCGGCACAGCGCGTGCAGCCTCTGCGGGTCCATCCCGCAGATCGCGTCCGGCTCGACGTTGCCGTGGCCGTGCGCCTGCAGCAGGGCGACGAACTCGGTCTCGTTGGGGGTGAGCAGGTCACAGGCGGCCAGCAGCGCGGCATCGACCGGGGCATTTGCAGGCGCCGGGTTGAGCATTGCGATGCCGCCACCGTCGCGGCCGATGCGCAGCGCGGCATGAATGCTTTCCGGCGGCGATTCCAACTGTGCAAGCATCACCGCGGCGCCGCGCAGCACGTCCCGCCGGGAATGGACGAAGCCGGCGTCCAGCGCCGCGTTCGCCCCCGGGCCGATCACGATCGAGTTGCGGCCCTCGTGGTCGGTGTAGATGCCGGCGGTGCCGGTGGGCGCATCGGCTTGCAGGGCATGCAGGTCGATGCCGTCGGCAGCGGCAAGCTTGCGGGCCAGGGCGCCGCCGGGGTCGTCGCCGAGCGCGCACACGAACGCGGTGGAGGCGCCCGCCCGCCGCGCCGCCACCGCCTGGTTGAAGCCCTTGCCGCCCGGTCCGGTGGCGTATTCACCGGCCAGGGTTTCGCCCGGGTGCGGCAGCCGCTGCGCGCGCCACACGTGATCGACGTTGAACGAACCGACGATGGCGACCCGGCCCATGCCCCCCGTCCTCAGCCGAAGTGGGCGAGCACGCCGGCGATGGTGGCGGTCATCATGGTCACGATCGTGCCGCCCAGCACCGCGCGCAGGCCGAACCGGGCCAGGTCCGCGCGCCGGTTGGGGGCGATGCCGCCGATGCCGCCGATCTGGATGGCGATCGAGCTGAAGTTGGCGAAGCCGCACAGCGCGTAGGTGGCGATCAGCGCGCCCTGCGGGGTCAGGCTGGTGCCCTCGACGTTGCCGCGCACGATCTCACCCAGCTGCACGTAGGCGACGAACTCGTTGAGCACCACCTTGGTGCCGATCAGCCCGCCGA
>JBQDAV010000075.1:0-8872 GCA_052090405.1 Luteimonas sp. | reverse complement strand
CGCCGGCTTGCGCACGAACCGCGCCCGCAGCCGCGACAGCGCCAGGTAGATCGCCGGGGTGGTGTAGAGGGTCAGCACCTGGCTGACCAGCAGCCCGCCGACGATGGCGATGCCCAGCGGCCGGCGCATCTCCCAGCCCTCGCCGGTGGCCAGCATCAGCGGCATGATCCCGAGCAGGGCGGCCAGGCTGGTCATCAGGATCGGGCGGAAACGCAGCTTGGCCGCTTCCAGGATCGCGGCCTCCGGCGCCAGCCCGCGGTCGCGCTGCGCGGCCAGGGCGAAGTCGATCATCAGGATGGTGTTCTTCATCACCACGCCCACCAGCAGGAACAATCCCAGCAGCGAGATCAGGTCCAGCTCGGTGTCGAACAGCAGCAGCGCCAGCAGTGCGCCGACGCCCGCCGAGGGCAGGATCGACAGGATCGCCAGCGGCAGCACGAAGCTCTCGTACAGCACGCCCAGCACCAGGTACACCGCCAGCACCGCGCCCAGCACCAGCCACAGCTGCCGCTGTCGCATCTCCTGCAGGCTGCCGGCTTCCTCGCCCAGCGTGGCCTGCACGTCGTTGGGCAGCATGATGCCGGCCATTGCCCGGTCGATCGCCTCAACCGCCTCGCCCAGTGACACCTCCGGTGCCAGCGCGAACTGGACCCGGGTGGAAACGAACTGCTCGCTGTGCCGGACGCGGTCTGGCGCCATGCCGTAGGACCAGCTGGCGAACGCAGACAGCGGCACCCGGCGGCCGTCGCCGGCGATCGCGTACACCTGCTCCAGGCTGTCGGGCGTCTGGGTGTAGCGCGGGTCGAGTTCCATCACCACGCGGTACTGGTTGAGGCTGTCGTAGAGGGTGGCCACCTGGCGCTGGCTGAAGGAGTTGTTGAGCACGGTGGCGATCATGCGCATGTCCACGCCCAGTTGCGCCGCCTGGGTGCGGTCGATGTCCAGCACGACCTGGCGCATGCCCTCGTCGCCGCGTGAATCCACGTCCACCAGCTCGGGCAGCGCCGCCAGCGCCTCCTGGATGCGCGGGGTCCACTCGCGCAGCGGCGCGATGTCGCCGGACCGCAGCTCCAGGCTGTAGGTGCCGTCATCGTCGCCGCCGCCGCCGATGCGGATGTCCTGGTCCACCCACAGGCCCATGCGGCCGCCGGGGATGGACGGCATCTGCTCGCGCAGCCGGTCGATCACCTCGCGACTGGCCACGCCGCGCTCGGACAGCGGCTTCATCTGGATCATGATGAAGGCGTTGTTGACCCCGCTGGTGCCGCCGATGTAACCGGCGATGTGTTCGATCGCCGGGTCGGACATCAGCAACGCCCGGTAGGCGTCGATCTTGGGCTGCATGGCCTGGAACGAAAGCCCGTCGTCGCCGCGGGCGAAGCCGCGCAGCTGGCCGGTGTCCTGCTGCGGCACGGTGCCGCGCGGCACCTGGCCCGACAGCCACACGCTCAGGGCGATGGTCGCCGCCAGCCCCAGCAGCACCATCGGCACGTGCCGGACCACGCCGCCCAGCGAGCGCAGGTAGCCGCCGCGCAGGCCTTCGAACGCCACCCCGCCCAGCCGCTGCCACGGCGTGACCACCCGGTCCGGGTCCTTGCGCCCGAGCAGGCGCGCGGACAGGGTCGGCGTGAGGCTCAGCGACACCAGCAGCGACACGCCCATCGCCGCCACCAGGGTCAGCGAGAACTCGCGGAACAGGCGTTCGACGAAGTCGTCCAGGAACAGGATCGACACGAACACCACCGCCAGCGCGATGTTCATCGACAGCAGGGTGGCGCCGACCTCGCCGGCGCCGCGCATCGCCGCCTTCCACGGCGACAGCCCGGCGTCGATGTGGCGGGAGATGTTCTCCAGCACCACGATCGCGTCGTCCACCACCAGCACCGCGGCCACGATCAAGGCCATCAGCGACATGGTGTTGAGCGAGAACCCAAGCAGCCAGATGATCCCCAGCGCGCCGAACAGCGACACCGGGATCGCCAGCGTCGGCACCAGCGCCGCGCGCCAGCTGCCCAGGAACGCCAGCACCACCAGCACCACCAGCGCCACCGCCAGCAGCAGGGTCGTCTCGGCCTCGCCCAGGGTGGCGCGGATCACCGGCGAGCGGTCCATCACCACTTCCATGTCCACGCCAGCCGGCAGCAGTGCGCGCAGGTGGTCCATCTGCGCGTGGATCGCGTCCACGGTCTCGATGATGTTGGCGTTGGGCTGGCGGCTGATCACCAGCAGCACCGCGTCGCGGTCGTTGTGGAAGCCGGCGGCGTAGCGGTTCTCGGTGCCTTCGCCCACCTCGGCCACGTCGCGCAGGTGCACCGGGCGGCCGTCGCGCCAGGCCACGACCAGGTCGCGGTATTCGTCCGCGGTGCGAAGCTGCAGGTTCGCCTCCACCTGCCACTGGCGGTCCTCGCGCACCACGTGCCCGAGCGGGCGCAGGGCGTTGGCGCTGCGGATCGCGTTGGCCACCTCGTCCAGGACGATGCCGTACTGGTTGAGCGCGGTCGGGTTGAGCGAGACCCGCACCGCGGGCAGCGAGCTGCCGCCAGCCTCCACCTGGCCCACACCCGGCACCTGCGCGATCTTCTGCGCGATGATGGTCGAGCCCAGGTCGTAGAGCTCGCCTGGCGAGTGGGTGTCCGAGCTCAGCGCCAGCGACATGATCGGCGCCTGCGACGGGTTGATCTTGCGGTATTGCGGCATCCCCGGCATGCCCGCCGGCAGCTGCGCGCGCGAGGCGTTGATCGCCGCCTGCACCTCGCGCGCGGCGTCGTCCACGTCGCGGTCCAGGGTGAACCGCAGGTTGATCCGGGTCGAGCCCTGGCTGCTGGACGAGGTGATGCGGGTGATGCCGGGAATGGTGCCCAGGGCGCGCTCAAGCGGCGTGGTGACGGTGGCCGCCATCGACTCGGGGCTGGCGCCGGGCAAGCTGGCGGAAACCTGGATGGCCGGGTAGTCCACCTGCGGCAGCGGCGCCACCGGCAGCATCCGGTAGGCGAGGATGCCGGCCATCACGATCGCCGCGGCCAGCAGCAACGTCGCCACCGGCCGCTCGATGAACGGCCGCGACAGGTTGACCCGGCCGCTGTCCATCAGCGCACCGGCTCGCCTTCGTCCGCGACGGCGGCCGCGGCGCCGCGCCTGCGGCTGGTGAGGCGGTCGAAGAACAGGTAGATCACCGGGGTGGTGAACAGGGTCAGCACCTGGCTGACCAGCAGCCCGCCCACCATCACCAGGCCCAGCGGCTGGCGCAGCTCGGCGCCCGAGCCGGAGGCCAGCATCATCGGGATCGCGGCGAACAGCGCGGCCAGGGTGGTCATCAGGATCGGCCGGAAGCGCAGCAGCGCGGCGCGGTGGATCGCCTGCTGCGGGGCCATGCCCTGTTCGCGCTCGGCCTCCAGTGCGAAGTCCACCATCATGATGCCGTTCTTCTTCACCAGCCCGATCAGCAGGATGATGCCGATGATCGCGATCAGGTCCAGGCTGCGCCCGGTCAGCAGCAGCGCGGCCAGCGCGCCGACCGTGGCCGAGGGCAGGGTAGAGAGGATGGTGATCGGGTGGATGAAGCTCTCGTAGAGCACGCCCAGCACGATGTACATCACCAGCACCGCGGCCAGGATCAGCCACAGGGTGCTGGAGAGCGAGTTGCGGAACGCCTCGGCCGCGCCCTGCATGCGCAGCTCCACCGTCGCCGGCAGCCCGATCTGCGCGCTGGCGGCGTCGACCTGTTCCACCGCCTCGCCCAGCGACGTGCCGGGGGCGAGGTTGAACGACACCGTGGCCGCCGGGAACTGGCCGATGTGGCTCACCTGCAGCGGCGCGGCCCGGGTTTCCACGTGCACCAGGCCGGCCAGCGGGGTTTGCCGGCCGTCTGCGGTGGCCACGTGGATGCGCCCGATCGCCTCCGGCCCGAGCTGGTACCGGCCGTCGACTTCCAGCACCGCGCGGTACTGGTTGGCGTGGGTGAAGATGGTCGAGATCTGGCGCTGGCCGAAGGCGTCGTACAGCGCGTCGGCAATGTCCGACATCTGGATGCCCAGGCGCGCGGCCGCGTCGCGGTCGACGTCCACCCAGGCCTGCAGGCCGCGGTCCTGCAGGTCTCCGGACACGTCGACCAGCGCGGGGCTGTCCTGCAGCCGGTCAATCAGCCGCTCCGTCCATTCGGCCAGGGCCAGGCCGTCGGGGCTGGTCAGGGCGAACTGGTACTGGCCGCGGCTGATCCGGTCCTCGATGGTCAGCTCCTGCACCGGCTTCATGAACAGCTCGATGCCCGGTACCTGCGCCGCGCGCCGCTGCAGCCTGGCGATGATGTCGTCGGCGCCGGCATCGCGCTCGGCGTGCGGCTCCAGCTCGATCAGCAGGCGGCCGGTGTTGAGGGTGGCGTTGCTGCCGTCCACGCCGATGAACGAGGACAGCGAGGCCACGTCCGGATCCTCCAGGATCGCATCGGCCAGCGCCTGCTGGCGCTCGGACATGGCCTGGAACGAGACCTGCGCCGGGGCCTCGCTGATGCCCTGGATCAGGCCGGAATCCTGCGAGGGGAAGAACCCCTTGGGCACCATTACGTACATCAGCGCGGTCAGCGCCAGCGTGCCCACCACCACGCCCAGCATCATCCGCTGCCGGGCCAGGGTCCAGTGCAGGCCGCGGTCGTAAAGCGCGATCACCCGGTCGAACATGTCGCCCTCCGCGCCTGCAGCCGCGCGGTCGCCGTCGCCGGTGCCCGGCTCGGCGATGGCATGGTCGCGCCCGGCCGTCAGGAACCGCGCGCACAGCATCGGCGTGAGCGTGAGCGAAACCACCAGCGAGATCGCGATCGCCACCGCCAGGGTCATCGCGAATTCGTGGAACAGCCGGCCGACCACGTCGCCCATGAACAGCAGCGGGATCAGCACCGCGATCAGCGACACGGTCAGCGAGATCAGGGTGAAGCCGATCTGCCTGGCCCCGTCCAGCGCCGCCTGCAGCTTCGACTTGCCTTCCTCCAGGTGCCGGGCCACGTTTTCCAGCATCACGATGGCGTCGTCGACCACGAAGCCGGTGGCGATGGTCAGCGCCATCAGGGTCAGGTTGTTGAGCGAGAACCCGGCCAGCAGCATGTAGCCGAAGGTGGCCACCAGCGACAGCGGCACCGCCAGGCTGGGAATGATGGTGGCCGGGATGGTGCGCAGGAACACGAACGTCACCAGCACCACCAGCCCGATCGCCAGCAGCAGCTCGTGCTGCACGCCCTTGATCGAAGCCCGGATCGATTCGGTGCGGTCGCTGAGCACCGCCACGTCCACCGCCGTCGGCATCGATGCGCGCAGCCGCGGCAGCAGCTCGTGGACCGCGTCCACCACCTCGATCACGTTTGCTCCGGGCTGGCGCTGGATGTTGACCAGCACCGCCGGCGTGTCGCCCGACCAGGCGGCCAGCTGGCGGTTCTCCGGCCCCTGTTCGATCGTGGCCACGTCGCCCAGCCGTAGCGGCGCACCGCCGCTCCAGGAAAGCACCAGGTCGCGATATTCCTGAGGCGAGCGCATCTGGTCGTTGGCATCGAGCATGATCGCCCGGGTCGGGCCGTCGAAGCTGCCCTTGGGCATGTTGACGTTGGCCGCGGAGATCGCCGCGCGGATGTCGCCCATGCCCAGGCCGGCCGCGGCCAGCGCGTTGGGGTTCACGTCCACCCGCACCGCCGGGCGCTGGCCGCCGGCCAGGCTCACCAGGCCCACGCCCGGCAGCTGCGACAGGCGCTGGGCCATGCGCGTGTCGACCAGGTCGTAGACCTCGGGCAGCGGCAGGGTCGGCGAGGTGATCGCCAGGGTCAGGATCGGGGTGTCGGCCGGGTTGACCTTGCGGTACACCGGCGGCATCGGCAGGTCGCCCGGCAGCAGGTTGCTGGCGCCGTTGAGGGCCGCCTGCACCTCCTGTTCGGCCACGCCCAGGTCCACCTCCAGCGAGAACTGCAGGGTGATCACCGAGGCCCCGCCGGAGCTGGTGGAGGACATCTGGTTGAGGCCGGGGATCTGGCCCAACTGCCGCTCAAGCGGGGCGGTCACCGCGCTGGTGGTCACCGTGGGGCTGGCGCCGGGGTAGAGCGTGAGCACCTGGATGGTGGGGTAGTCGACCTGCGGCAGCGCCGCCACCGGCAGCAGCCGGTAGGCGAAGATGCCCGACAGCAGCAGCGCGAGCATCAGCAGCGTGGTCGCTACCGGCCGCAGGATGAAGGGGCGCGAGAGGTTCATGGCGCGGCGGGCGCTTCGTCCACCTGCACCACTTCGACCGGTGCGCCGTCGCGCAGCCGGTCGATGCCCTCAAGCACCACGCGGTCGCCTTCCTCCAGGCCTTCCAGTACCTCCACCCGGCCCTCGCTGGACGCGCCCAGCGTCACCGGCTGGACGCTGGCGGTGTCGTCCTCGCCGACCAGGTAGACGTAGGTGCCCTGGCTGCCGAACTGCACGGTCGCATCGGGGATCGACAGGGTCTCCTCGTTGCCCAGCTGCAAGCGGATGTTGACCGACTGGTTGGGAAACAGCCGTTCGTCGGTGAACAGCGCGCGCAGGCGCAGGGTGCCGGTTTCGGTGTCGATGCGGTTGTCCACGCTGGTCAGGCTGCCGGTAGCCAGCAGGCGCCGCTCGCCGCGGTCCCAGGCCTCCACCGGCAGGTCCGGGTTGCGACGCACCGCGTCGAGCAGCGTCGGCACCGAGGTTTCAGGCACCGAGAACAGCGCGCTGATCGGCGAGGTCTGGGTGATGGTGACGATGCCGTTTTCGTCGCCGCTGCGCACCAGGTTGCCGGCATCGACCTGGCGCAGTCCCACGCGTCCGGCCACCGGCGCGGTGATGCGCGTGTATTCCAGCTGCAGCCGGGCCTCGTCGACGGCCGCCTGGTCGATTTCGCGGCGCGCTTCGAGCTGGCGCACCCGCGCTTCCAGGTCCGACACGTCCTGGGCGGCGACGAACTCGCTTTTGGCCAGGTCGCGGAAGCGGCGGAGCTGGATCCGGGTGTTTTCCAGTTCGGCCAGGTTCTGGCGCTGCTGGCCCTCGGCCTGGGCCAGGTCGATCCGGTACGGCTCCGGGTCGATCTGCGCCAGCAGCTCGCCCGCCTCCACCCGCTCGCCCTCCTCGAACTCGATCCGCAGCAGCTCGCCGTCCACCCGCGAGCGCACGGTGACCGCATTCAGCGGCGTTACAGTGCCCAGGGCCCGGATCTGCACCGCCAGCGGCGCGCGCACGACCGGCGACACCCGGACCGGAGTGGGCGGGCGCTCGGCGCCGGGGCCGAACCCGCCCCATCCGCCGCCACCGGGTGGCGGCGCGGCTTCCTCGCCACCGCCCGCACAGCCGCGCCAGAGCAGCAGCAGCGCCGCAACCACGGCAATGGCGATCAGAAGGGTCCTGGTGCGGCGGGAAACTTGCTTCATCGGGGGATCCGTGGGGGCAATACATGGAAACGCCCGTGCGGCGGCCGCGTTGACCGGCCAGCGCCGCGGCGGGCGTTGAATGAAGGGAGTGGGGCCTGCGCGGGCGCAGCCGATCCATTTTACAGCGCAGCGGCCGCAGGGCCGTGGCCGAAGGTCATGCGTGGTCGGCCGCCGCCCTCGCCCCTCCCGGCGGTGAATGGGTGTCGTGGGTAGACCGCGCCGCCGCCGCGGGGTTCCCCGGGCGGGCGGCGCCGCTATAGTCGCGGTCCCACGCATCCACGAGCGCACATGACAGATTCGCGCACACCCGGCGTCGGCGGCGGCGCCGTTGCCCTGGCGGCCGGCGGTACCGGTGGCCACCTGTTCCCGGCCGAGGCGCTGGCACGCGAGCTGATGGCGCGCGGCCATGACGTCGTCATCCACACCGAGCGCCGCGGGGCGGCCTATGCCCAGGCGCTGGAAGGGATCGAGCACGTGGTGCTGCCCGCGCGGTCGCTGGCGGGCGGGATCGCCGGCAAGCTGAAGGCCGCGCTGGTGATCGGCCGGGCGGCGCTGCAGGCGCGGCGTGACCTGCGCCGGCGCGGCGCGGCGCTGATGGTCGGCTTCGGCGGCTATCCCAGCTTCGCCCCGGCGCTGGCGGCAAAATCGCTGGGCCTGCCGTTGCTGCTGCACGAGCAGGCCACGCGATTGAGCATGGCCAACCGGCAGCTTCTGCGCATGGCCGATGGCGTGGCGACCTCGTTCCCGCAGGTTGCGGGCCTGGAAGGCTTCGATCCGGCGCAGGTGGTCCAGACCGGCAACCCGGTACGACGCTCGATCCTCGATGCGCGCGGCGCGTACCCGCCGTTTGGCGCGGACCAGCCGCTGCGGCTGCTGGTGGTGGGCGGCAGCCAGAGTGCCGCGGTGTTCGGCGAAGTGGTGCCGCCCGCGCTGCTGGCCCTGGACGAGGGCATCCGCCGGCGGGTGCGGTTGTCATTGCAATACAGGGGCGAGGATGCCGGAGCGATTGCCGCGCGGCTTGCCGGAGCCGGGATCCAGGCCGACGTGCGCCCGTTCTTCGACGACATGGGCGAGCGCCTGCGCGACGCCCACATGCTGATCGCCCGCGCCGGCGCAACCACCGCCGCCGACCTGCTGGTGGTGGGGCGGCCGGCGATCTTCGTGCCGATCCCGCACGGCGGTTCGCGCGATGAGCAGCGGCGCAATGCGGAAACCCTCGCCGCAGCGGGGGTGGGCTGGTGCGTGCCCGAGCCGGAGCTGTCCGCAAGCGCGCTGTCGTCGCTGCTCGGCGAACTGCTGGCCTCGCCGACGGCGCTGCCGCACGCCGCCGAACGCGCGGCGGCGCTGGGCCAGCCGCAGGCGGCCGCGCTGCTGGCCGATGCAGTGGAACGCCACCTGCACGGGCATGGATGAAAGCATCGGAACGATCACCCGGGAGGAAGGCCCAATGAGCGGAAGGAATGCGTGGTGCAA
>JBQDAV010000074.1:0-9121 GCA_052090405.1 Luteimonas sp. | reverse complement strand
AAGGAGGAGGCCTTCGCCGCAGGCGTAGGCCGGGGGACATGGAGCGCAAAGGCCTCCCGGCCGCGGCGGGGCCGTTCAGGTCACCGCGCAAAAAAAAGCCCGCGCCAAAAGACGCGGGCCCGAAACCTGGTGCCGTTGAGAGGAGTCGAACCTCCGACCTACTGATTACGAATCAGTTGCTCTACCAACTGAGCTACAACGGCAATGGGGAAGCGATTCTAGCGGCTGCGCGGTCAGTCCACCAGCTGCACGCGCAGTTCCCTGGGCAGGGCGAAGACCATGTTCTCCGGCTCGCCGTCCAGCTCGCGAACGCCGTTGGCGCCCAGCTCGCGCAGGCGATCGAGCACGCCCTGGATCAGCACGTCCGGGGCCGATGCGCCGGCGGTGACACCCACGTGGCGGCGGCCCGCGACCCACTGCGGATCAATCTCGTCGGCGCCGTCGATCAGGTAGGCCTCCACCCCGTCACGCTCGGCCAGCTCGCGCAGGCGGTTGGAGTTGGAACTGTTGGGCGAACCCACCACCAGCACCAGGTCGCACTCGCGCGCCAGTTCGCGCACCGCGTCCTGCCGGTTCTGGGTGGCGTAGCAGATATCATCCTTCTTCGGACCCTGGATCGCCGGAAACCGCTCGCGCAGCGCTTCGATGATGCCGCTGGTGTCGTCCACCGACAGCGTGGTCTGGGTGGTGTAGGCGAGGTTCTCCGGCTGGCCGGGCTGCAGCGTGGCCACGTCGGCCAGCTCCTCGACCAGGTAGATCTGGCCAGCGCCGGCCTCCCGGCGCCACTGCCCCATCGTGCCTTCCACCTCCGGGTGGCCGGCGTGGCCGATCAGCACCACGTCGCGGCCGGCACGGCAGTTGCGCGAGACCTCGAAATGGACCTTGGTCACCAGCGGACAGGTGGCGTCGAACACCTTGAGCCCGCGGCGGTCGGCCTCCGCACGCACTGCCTGCGACACGCCGTGGGCGCTGAAGATCACGGTGGCGCCGTCGGGCACCTCGTCCAGCTCCTCGACGAAGATCGCGCCGCGGTTGCGCAGGTCATCGACCACGTAGCGGTTGTGCACCACCTCGTGGCGCACGTAGATCGGCGCGCCCAGGGTCTCGATGGCACGCTTGACGATCTCGATCGCGCGGTCGACGCCGGCGCAGAAGCCGCGGGGGTTGGCGAGGACGATGTCCATGGGGCCTATTCTACGTCGCCCACGCGCGGCTGTCGTAACGCGGGTTTGCTCTGCTTCACACGCGGTTTGGCCGAAGCGCAGCGGAGCAAGCTCCGCTCTACGGGGGCGCGGGAAGCGGCGGGTCAGGTTCCGGGCGGGGGATTTTCGGATTTGGCGCCGAGCAGGCCGAACAGGGCAATGCCGATGGCCCCGCCGACGATCGCCGCGTCGGCGATGTTGAACGCCGGCCAGTAGTAGTCGCGCCAGTGCCACTGGATGAAATCGACCACGTGGCCGTGGAGCTGGCGGTCGATGACGTTGCCGATCGCCCCGCCGATCACCAGCGCGAACGGCAGCGCGGTCTTCCAGTCCCGGCGCGGGGTGCGCGCCATCCAGAACGCCAGCAGCCCGCTGATGCCGAACGCGAGCACGGTGAAAAACCACTTCTGCCAGCCGCCCTCGCCGGCCAGGAAACTGAACGCGGCGCCGGTGTTGTAGGTGCGGTACCAGTTCCAGAATCCCTCGATCACCGGGATCGCGGTGTATTCGGGCAGGCTGGTGAGCACCCACCACTTGCTGAGCTGGTCGAGCACGATGACCAGCACCGACACCAGCAGCCAGGCCAGCGCGTTGGGTTTGGGCGAAGTATTCAGAACCACTGGCGATCCTCGCCCGGGCCTTCGATGTTGGAGACGCAGCGGCCGCAGATTTCCGGATGCTCCGCATGGCTGCCGATATCGTCCCGGTACTGCCAGCAGCGCACGCATTTGGCCTTGCCGGTCTTCGTCGCGCTGATGCCGATGTCGGTCGCCTCCTCGTCCGGCTCGATGGTCACGTCACCGCTGATCAGCAAAAAGCGCAGCTCGTCGGCCAGCGGCGCCAGCCGGTTCTGTTCGGCCACGCCGCAGCGCAGGGTGATCTCGGCCTGCAGCGCGGCGCCGATCTCGCCGCTGGCGCGCATCGGCTCGAGCACCGCGGCCACGCGCTCGCGCAGCTCCAGCAGGCGGTCGAATTCCTCCGCCGACAGCGGCGCGTCGGCCGGCAGCGGCGCCAGGCCCTGGTACCAGGTGGCGAACAGCACGTTTTCCGGGCGCGGACCTTCGTCGGTGGCGGTCGGCATGTGACGCCACATCTCATCGGCAGTGAAGGCCAGGATCGGCGCGATCCAGCGCACGAAGGCCTCGGAGATCCGGTACATCGCGCTCTGCGCGCTGCGCCGGCCGCGCGAGTCCTCGCCCATCGTGTACAGCCGGTCCTTGGTCACGTCCAGGTACAGCGAACCCAGCTCCACGCTGCAGAAGTTGCTCAGCGCCTGCACGATCTCCGGGAAGTCATAGCGCGCGTAGGCGGCGGTGATCTTTTCCTGCAGCAGGTGCGCGCGGTGCACGATCCAGCGGTCCAGCGCGACCATGTCCTCAAGCGCAAGCAGGTGCGCGGACGGATCGAATCCGCCGAGGTTGCCGAGCAGGAAGCGCGCGGTGTTGCGGATCCGCCGGTAGGCGTCGGTGCCGCGCTTGAGGATCACGTCCGACACCGACATTTCCTGGCGGTAGTCGGCCGCGGCGATCCACAGCCGCAGCACGTCCGCGCCCAGCGCGTCCATCACCTTCTGCGGGGCCACCACGTTGCCGCGCGACTTGGACATCTTGCGGCCGTGCTCGTCCACGGTGAATCCGTGGGTCAGCACCTGCCGGTACGGCGCCACCCCGTCCATGGCCACGCCGCTGAGCAGCGATGACTGGAACCAGCCGCGGTGCTGGTCGGAGCCTTCCAGGTACAGGTCGGCCGGCTTGTGCAGGCCGTCTTCGGGCCGCTGTTCTAGCACGCAGGCGTGGCTGACGCCCGAATCGAACCAGACGTCGAGGATGTCGGTGACCTTGTCGTAGCGCGCGCCGTCGGCCCCCAGCAGTTCGGCCGGATCCAGCGTGTACCAGGCGTCCACGCCCTCGGTCTCCACCCGCTCGGCGACCTTGCGCATCAGCTCGGCCGAATCCGGGTGCGGCTCGCGGCTGTCGCGATCCACGAACAGGGCGATCGGCACGCCCCAGTAACGCTGGCGTGAGATCGTCCAGTCCGGGCGGCCTTCGACCATGCCGGCGATGCGCGCCTGGCCCCAGTCAGGCACC
Organism: Luteimonas sp.; assembly: GCA_052090405.1. GTDB lineage: Bacteria > Pseudomonadota > Gammaproteobacteria > Xanthomonadales > Xanthomonadaceae > Luteimonas. The sequence goes on along the minus strand of JBQDAV010000074.1, from coordinate 5,832 downwards.
CACTGCACCTCTTCGACCTCGGCCAGCGCGTCGCGGCGCAATCCGGCTTCTTCCATCGAGATGAACCACTGCGGCGTGGCCCGGAACGCCACCGGCGTCTTGTGCCGCCAGCAGTGCGGGTAGCTGTGCTGGAGCTCCTCGTGCGCGAGCAGGCTGCCGTTCTCGCGCAGCACCTCGACGATCAGCGGATTGGCCTTCCAGATGTGCAGGCCGGCGATCGCGGTCGCACCTGCCGGCGCGGTCGACTCCAGGTACACGCCGCGCGCGTCGACCGGGTTGAGTTCGGCCGCGCCGTAGCGCTGGTTGATGCCGTAGCGCTGGCCGACCGCGAAGTCTTCCTGGCCGTGCCCGGGGGCCGTGTGCACCGCGCCGGTGCCGTCCTCGGCTGACACGTGTTCCCCCAGGATCAGCGGGATCTCGCGTTCCACGTAAAACGGATGGCGCAGGCGCATGTTGTCCAGCGCCTGGCCCTTGGCATGCCCCAGCACCCCCACCGACTCCACCCCGTAGCGCGCCAGGGACGCTTCGGCCAGCGCCTCGGCCAGCACCAGAAGCTGCGGCCTGCCGTCGCGCGGCGGGCCTTCGACCAGCACGTAGTCCAGTTCCGCGCCCAGCGACACCGCCAACGAGGCCGGCAGCGTCCACGGGGTGGTGGTCCAGATGGGCACCGCGACGCGGGTGCCGGCTTCGATCGTGGCACCGAAGGCCACCGCTACCGCATCCGGCTCCAGCGCCTGGTAGGCGACGTCGACCGCAGGCGAGGTGCGGTCCGCATATTCGATCTCGGCCTCGGCCAGCGCCGACTGGCAGTCGAAGCACCAGTGCACTGGCTTGAAGCCGCGCACCACGTGGCCGCGCTCGAAGATCCGCGCCAGCGCGCGCAGCATGTCGGCCTCGTAGCGGAAATCCATGCTGCGGTAGGGGTTGTCCCAGTCGCCGATCACGCCCAGGCGCTTGAAGTCCTGGCGCTGCAGCTCGATCTGCTCGCCGGCGTACTCGCGGCATTTGGCACGAAACGCGGCCGCGTCCAGCTTCTGCCCGACCTTGCCGAACTTCTTCTCCACCGCGTGCTCGATCGGCAGCCCGTGGCAATCCCAGCCCGGCACGTAGGGCGCGTCGTAGCCGGCCAGCAGCTTCGACTTGACGATCATGTCCTTGAGCACCTTGTTGACCGCATGGCCGATGTGGATCACGCCGTTGGCGTACGGCGGGCCATCGTGCAGGACCCAGGCCGGCCGGTCCTTGGCGTGCTCGCGGATGCGGGCATACAGCCCGTCTTCCTCCCAGCGGGCCAGGGTTTGCGGCTCGCGCTTGGGAAGGTCCCCGCGCATCGGGAAATCCGTGGCCGGCAGCAGGATGGTGGACTTGTAGCGGTTGGGGTCGGGGTTCACGCGCAGGCCTGTGGTGAAGGTGTGGATTGCAGGACCTGGCGCGCCTGGGCGGCGTCGCGGTCCATCTGCGCGACCAGGGTCGGCAGGTCGGGGTATTTTTCCTCGTCGCGCAGCCGGGCGACGAACTCAACCGTGATGCGGCGCCCATAGAGGTCGCCGTTGAAATCGAACAGGTGCGGCTCCAGCAGCGGCTCCACCCCGCCCACGGTCGGCCGGGTGCCGAAGCTGGACACCGAGGGCCACGGTCGGCCTTCATCGGCATCGCCGCCCACGCCGTGCACGCGGGTGGCATAGATCCCGCGCAGCGCCGGCACTTTGCCGCCAAAGCGCAGGTTGGCGGTGGGGTAGCCAAGCGTGCGGCCAAGCTGGCGGCCGCGCACCACGCGCCCGGAAACCATGTACGGAGCGCCCAGCAGCCGGGTCGCGGTTTCGAAGTCGCCTTCGGCCAGGGCGGTGCGAATGCGCGTGCTCGACACCCGCTCGCCATCCAGCATCACCGGCTCGATCTCGTCGGCGGCGAAGCCATGCTGCGCGCCCTCGCGACGCAGGGTCTCCAGGTCACCGCCGCGGCGATGGCCGAAGCGGAATTTCGGCCCCACCCAGACTTCGCGGGCGCGCAGCCGCTCCACCAGGACCCGGCGCACGAACTCCTCGGCCGGCATGGCGGCAAACCCGGCGTTGAAGCGCAGCAGGCCGACCACGTCCACGCCCAGCCCGGCCAGGCCTTCGATCTTGGCCCGCGGCAGCATCAGCCGCGGCGGCGGCTCGGCCGGCGCGAAGAACTCGCGCGGCAGGGGTTCGAAGCCCAGCGCCACCGCCGGCACGCCCAGCGCACGCGCGCGCTCGACGGCGCGGCCGACCAGCGCCCGATGGCCCAGGTGCAGGCCGTCGAAGGCGCCGATGCAGACCACGCTGCCGCCAGGGCACACCAGCCCGCCGTCGACGTCGCGAAAAAGCCTAATCATAGGAACCGGGCAGTATACCGGGCCACGCCGCCGCTCCTATGCCTTCAGGTCACGCGGGCGCAGGCCCTGCAGCCACAGGGCGGCGGCGTAGGCCAGGCCGCCGCAGCCCACCACCGCCAGCAGCTTCCACAGCCGCTCGGCCCAGTGCCAGGCGGTCCAGTCACGCCACACCGACAGCAGCGCGGCGACCACCAGCACCATCGCAATGCTCGCCAGCACCAGCCGCAGCGCGAACCTGCCCCAGCCCGGCTGGCGCACGTACACGCCGGCCCGGCGCAGGTGCCACCACAGCTGCAGCGCGTTGGCCCAGCCGGCCCCGGCCACGCCCAGCGCCAGGCACACATGCGCCCCGGGCAGCTCCGCCAGCGCGGCCAACGGGCCCGTGTCACCGGTCAGCGCGCGCGCCGCGGCCCCGGCGTCGCTCAGGTACAGCAGCGCACCAAGCAGCCCCAGCGACAGCGCGATGTTCACCACCACCGCGCCCACCGCCGCCTTCACCGGCGTCTTCGGGTCCTGCCGGGCGTAGAACGCCGGCGCCAGCACCTTCACCAGCAGGAAGGCGGGAACCGCAGTGGCCAGGGCCACCAGGCTCCAGCTGCTCATCAGGGTGTCGTGGGCGGTGAAGCGGCCGTGCTGGAACAACGTGGCCACCAGCGGCTGCGCGCACAGGATCAACCCCAGCGCCGCCGGCACGCCGATCAGCAGGCTCTGGCGCAGGCCCCAGTCCAGCGCCCCGGAGAATCCATCCGGATCGGTGGCCGCGTGGCGGCTGGACAGGTGCGGCAGGATCACCGTGCCGATCGCCACACCGAACATGCCCAGCGGGAACTCGACCAGGCGGTCGCTGAAGTACAGCCAGGTCACGCTGCCGCCAATCAGGAACGAGGCCAGCACCGTGTTGAGCAGCAGGTTGAGCTGCGCCACCGAGGAGCCGAACAGGGTCGGCACCATCAGCTTCATGATCCGGCGCACGCCCTCGTGCGCCAGGTCCCAGCGCGGCAGCGGCAGCAGGCCCAGCCGCGCCAGCGAGGGCAGGTGGAAGGCGAGCTGCAGCACGCCGGCGGCCAGCACGCCCCAGGCCAGGGCGATCACCGGCTCGTCCATGCGCGGCGCCAGCGCCAGCGCCGCGGTGATCATCGACAGGTTCAGCAGCACCGGCGACAGCGCCGGCACCAGGAACCGGCGGTAGCTGTTGAGCACGCCGCCGGCCAGCGAGGCCATGGAGATGAACAGCAGGTACGGGAAGGTGATCCGGAGCATCCGTACCGCCAGCTCGCCCTGCTCGCCGCCTGAGTCGAAGCCGGGCGCGAACACCTGGATCACCGCCGGCGCAGCCAGCACCGCCACTGCCGTGAGCACCAGCAGCGCCGCCAGCAACGCGCCGGCGACCCGGTCCACCAGCGCCTTGACCGCGGCGTGGTCCTGGCGCTCCCGGTACTCGGCCAGCACCGGCACGAAGGCCATCGAGAACGAGCCCTCGGCTGACAGCCGGCGCAGGAAATTGGGGATCCTGAACGCGACCACGAACGCATCCATGGCCGGCCCGGCCCCGAACACGCCCGCGAACACCTGGTCCCGGACCAGCCCGGAAATGCGCGAAACAAAGGTCGCTCCGCTGAACACCGCGGTCGAGCGCAGCAGGCCGCCCCGGGCCGGCGGCTCCGGCGCGGCGGCGCCAGGATCGGGCGCGCTCACGCCCACGCTCCCGTGGCAGCGATGGTATTGACCCAACCCGTTGAATCCCCCATAATTTCCGGCTCGCTTGTCTCTTCGGCCGGGGCTTTCCCGGCGGTCCCGCTTCCGGGCCCCGTCATCGTACGCGTCCCACCACTCCCAGATTCCAGGATTCCACCGTGGCCAACATCAAGTCTTCCAAGAAGCGCGCCAAGCAGGCGGTCGTGCGCAACCAGCGCAACAGCAGCCAGCGCTCGCAGCTGCGCACCGCCGTGAAGAAGGTGCTCCACGCGCTCGACGCCAACGACGCCGCCGGCGCCCAGGAGGCCTTCAAGGCCGCCCAGCCGCTGCTCGACCGTTTCGGCGCGCGCGGCCTGATCCACCGCAACAAGGCGGCCCGCCACAAGAGCCGCCTGAACGCCCGGATCAAGGCGCTCGAAGCCGCCGCCTGATCCAGCGCGCATCGTTTCAGCGGAAAGCCCGGCCTCGGCCGGGCTTTTCTTTTGCCCGGCGGAAAAGCGCCTGACCACAGATTCGCGCGGACCATTCATCCGCGTGGCTCCATGGCTGGATGACGTTGCTTGCACGCCGGCAACCAGCATTCAGCCAGCGTTGCCGGCTTCGCTGTCCTGCTGGTCCAGGCGATCGAGTTCGGCCTGGACCTTGAGCATCACTTCGCGGGTGCCCTCGCGGGCCAGCCCGGAGACCTGGAACCACGGCTGCTCCCAGCCCAGTTCGGCGACGATGCGCTCAACCTCGGCGCGGGCTTCGTCCGGATCCATCTGGTCGGCCTTGTTGACCAGCAGCCAGCGCGGCTTGTCGAGCAGGCCGGCATCGAACTTGCCCAGCTCATGCTCGATCGCGCGCACCTGCTCCACCGGGTCGCTGCCGTCCAGCGGCTGGATCTCCACCAGGTGCAGCAGCAGCCGGGTGCGCTGGATGTGGCGCAGGAACAGCGCGCCCAGCCCGGCGCCATCGGCGGCGCCCTCGATCAGGCCGGGGATGTCGGCAATCACGAAGCTGCGGTGCGGCTCGACGCTGACCACACCCAGGTTCGGATACAGGGTGGTGAATGGATAGTCGGCGACCTTGGGCGTGGCCGCGGAGACGGCGCGGACCAGGGTGCTCTTGCCGGCGTTGGGAAAGCCGAGCAGGCCGACGTCGGCCAGCAGTTTGAGCTCAAGCTTGAGGAGGCGCTCTTCGCCGTGCTCGCCGGGGGTGGACTGGCGCGGGGTGCGGTTGGTCGAGCTCTTGAAGTGCATGTTGCCCAGCCCGCCCTTGCCGCCGCGGGCCACCAGCATGCGCTGGCCGTGTTCGGCCAGGTCGCCGATCACTTCGTCGGTGTCGACGTTGATCACCACGGTGCCCACTGGCACGGTGATGACGAGATCGTCTCCACCCTTGCCGTACTTCTGCTGGCCCATGCCGCCTTCGCCGCGCTCGGCCCGGAAGCGCCGCTGGTGGCGGAAGTCGACCAGGGTGTTGAGGTTCTCGTCGGCCAGCAGCCAGACGCTGCCGCCGTCGCCGCCGTCACCGCCGTCCGGTCCGCCCTTGGGAATGAACTTCTCCCGCCGGAACCCCACGCAACCGTTGCCGCCCTTGCCCGCGGTGACTGTGATTTCGGCTTCGTCGACGAGTTTCATGGAAGGGAATCCGGAAATCAGATGAGGAAGAAAAACAGGCTGGCGGAGCCTTGGCTAGTTTAACCGTTTGGAGACACGTCGCTTTTGTTTCGCGGTGAGCTGAGGGGCCCCGCCGCGGCCGGGAGGCCTTTGCGCTCCATGTCCCCCGGCGTCGGCCTG
>JBQDAV010000073.1:0-9289 GCA_052090405.1 Luteimonas sp. | reverse complement strand
GAACCTCCTCGGGAAAGGGTACGAGAAAATTCCACTTCTGGCGTCAGCTAACCTGCGGGGGGATTACCACACGTGCTCAACATCAAGGGCAGGTATTTTCATCCGCGGTACGCGGAGCGCTTAGATAACCGAAGATCGATGTGATAAAATGTCCATAGTCATATGACTATGGAAAAATCAATGGATCTTCAGGTCTCAAAGTCCCAGTTCAAAGCCAAAGCGCTGGAATACTTCCGCCAAGTGGAGGCGGACGGAAAGCCGGTGATCGTCACCGACCACGGGAAACCGAAACTCGAGATCCGTCCCTATCAACCGCGGGACCGTGATCCGCTCGAGATCCTGCGCGGCTCGCTGGTGCGCTACAACGCACCCACTGAGCCCGTGGCCGAGGATGAATGGGCCGTCCTGCAATGATCGCCCTAGACACCCACGCGCTGCTGTGGTGGGCAAGCGGGGAACACGGGTCGCTGTCGCCGCCGGCATTGCGCGCCATCGAGGCCGAGTTGGATGGCGGACACATCGCAATCTCATCGATCAGCGCGTGGGAAATCGCGATGCTGGTGGCACACGACCGCGTGGCGCTGTCGATCGATACCGCCCAGTGGCTCGACCTGGTTGGGCAGATCGAAGCGGTCCGGTTCGTGCCGGTAGACAATGACATTGCGGTCAGGAGCGTCGAACTGCCCGGCGAATTCCACAAGGATTCGGCCAACCGCATCATCGTGGCCACGGCCCGCAGCCTGGGCGCGCCGCTGGTCACTGCGGACGAGAAGATCCGAGCCTATTCCCACCTGCGCACGATCTGGTAGCCATGCCCACCATCCTCGTCATCGACGACAACCCGGCCGTCATCACCGCGCTGGAGACGCTGTTCTCGCTGCACGACATCGAGACGGTGGGCGCGGATTCGCCGGAGGCCGGGCTGGCGGCGCTGCGTGATGGCGACATCGACCTGGTGATCCAGGACATGAACTTCCACGCCGACACCACGTCAGGCGAGGAAGGCGTGGCGCTGTTCGGCGAGATCCGCCGCGCGCATCCGGACATGCCGGTGATACTGCTCACTGCGTGGACCCACCTGGAATCGGCGGTGGAACTGATCAAGGCCGGCGCCGCCGATTACCTGGCCAAGCCCTGGGACGACCAGAAGCTGCTGGTCACGATCAACAACCTGCTGGAGCTGTCGCTGTCGCGGCGCGAGCTGGCACGCCACCGCGAGGGCGCGCGCCGCCAGCGCCAAGCGCTGGAGGGCGAGTACGACCTGCGCGGCCTGGTCTGGGCCGACGCCGCCAGCGAACGGGTGTTGTCGCTGGCCTGCCAGGTGGCGCGCTCGGAGCTGGCGGTGCTGGTGACCGGGCCCAACGGCACCGGCAAGGAGAAGTTCGCCGAGATCATCCACGCCAATTCGGCGGTGCGCGACGGCCCGTTCGTGGCGGTCAACTGTGGCGCGCTGCCGGCGGAGCTGATCGAGGCGGAGCTGTTCGGCGCCGACGCCGGCGCCTACACCGGCGCCAACAAGGCGCGCGAGGGCAAGTTCGAGGCCGCCGATGGGGGCACCCTGTTCCTGGACGAGATCGGCAACCTGCCGCTGGCCGGGCAGATGAAGCTGCTGCGGGTGCTGGAGACCGGCCGCTTCGAACGGCTGGGCTCCAATCGCGAGCGCCAGGTGAGGGTGCGGGTGGTCAGCGCCACCAACGCGGACCTGGCGGCCGCGATCGCCGCCGGCAGTTTCCGTGAGGACCTGTACTACCGGCTCAATGCCATCGAACTGCGGCTGCCGCCGCTGGCCGAGCGGCAGGACGACATCCTGCCGCTGGCGCGGCACTTCCTGCCCGAAGGCAAGCGTCTGTCGGCCGACGCCGAACGCACGCTGCTGCGCCACCCGTGGCCGGGCAACGTGCGCGAGCTGCGCAATGCGGTGCAGCGCGCGGCGCTGCTCTCGCCCGGCGACACGGTAGCCACGGACGCATTCGGGCTGGACCGCGCGCCGGCGCCGGCGCCGCGTGCTGCAGGCCAGGCACCGGACCCTGACCGCGAGGCGATCGAATCCGCCCTGGCCCGCAATGACGGCGTGCTGGCCCAGGCGGCCGCCGACCTGGGCCTGTCGCGGCAGGCGCTGTACCGGCGCATGGACAAGTTCGGCATCCGTCGCGACCCGGCCGGCGACGCATGAACCGCTGGTGGCAACGGCTGCCACTGGGCCTGACCCTCGGCGCGCTGGCCACGCTGCACATGATCGGCGCGGCCGCGCTGGCGATGCTGCTCACCCGCTGGCTGCTGCCCTGGGCCGCGGTCGCCGTTGCCGCCGCCGCGCTGCTGCCGCTGCTGGCCTACCAGCTCCGGCTGGTGCTCTCGCCCACGCACTCGCTGTTCCGGGCCCTGGCCGGCAGCGTGGCCAGCTATCGCGACGGCGACTTCAATTTCGGGGTGGCGTGGCAGGGGGGCGGCGAACTGGCCGAGCTGGTGGAAAGTCACAACCGCCTGGGCGACGTGTTGCGCGAGCAGCGCAACGCCATTGCCCAGCGCGAGCTGCTGCTCGACACCATGGTCCAGAACACGCCTGTGGCGATGCTGCTGGTCGATTCCGGGCGCCGGATCGTGCTCGGCAACGTCGCCGCGCGCAAGCTGCTCGGAGACGGCCGGCGGCTGGAGGGACAGTCGTTCGAGGCCCTGCTGGAGCGCGCGCCCGAGGCGATGCGCGAGGCCATGGCCCAGGGCGGCGACGGCATGTTCAGCGTCGGCAGCGAGGACGACGAGGACATCTACCACCTGTCGCGGCGCGGGTTCCGCCTCAACGGCCGGCCGCACGAGCTGGTGCTGCTGCGCCAGCTCACCGCCGAGCTGCGCAGGCAGGAGGTGCAGACCTGGAAGAAGGTGATCCGGGTGATCAGCCACGAACTCAACAACTCGCTGGCGCCGATCGCCTCGCTGGCGCATTCGGGCATGGAGTTGCTGCGCCGCGGGCAACATGAACGGCTGCCGGCGGCTCTGGAGACGATCGAGGGGCGCGCCCGGCACCTGGAAGGCTTTCTGCGCGATTACGCGCGTTTCGCCAAGCTGCCAGCGCCGCGGCTTGAGAACGTGGAGTGGTCCGGTTTCGTGCGACGCCTGCGCGAGCAGGTGGACTTCGGGTTCGACGACGCCGCGCTGGAAGGCCACGGCCGTTTCGACGTGGCCCAGGTGGAGCAGTCGCTGATCAACCTGCTGCGCAACGCGCACGAATCCGGGTCGCCGGCCTCGCAGGTGCGGCTGGAGCTGCGCCGGCTGCCCGAGGCCTGGCGGATCGAGGTGTTCGACCGCGGCAGCGGCATGAACGAGGCGGTGCTGGCCAATGCGCTGCTGCCGTTCTATTCCACCAAGCGCAACGGCACCGGCCTGGGCCTGGCGCTGGCGCGCGAGATCTGCGAGGCGCACGGCGGCCATATCGCCCTGCAGAACCGCGAAGGCGGCGGCCTGCGTGTCAGCCTGACGTTCCCGGCGTAACCGGGCCGCGAACTATCCCCCTTGTAGAGCGGAGCTTGCTCCGCTTTACGGCTTTTTCCTGGGCCGCTGCCAGCCTTCGACGGTAGCCTGGCGCGCGCGGGCGACGGCGAGGGTATCGGGTGGCACGTCGGAGACAATGGCCGAGCCGGCGGCGGTGGTGGCGCCTTCGCCGATGGTGACGGGGGCTACCAGCGACGCATTGGAGCCGATGAAGGCGTTGTCGCCGATCTCGGTCTTCCACTTGTTGGCACCGTCGTAGTTGCAGGTAATGGTGCCGGCGCCGATGTTGGCCCCGGCGCCGATCACCGCGTCGCCCAAATAGCTGAGGTGGCCGGCCTTGCTGCCCACGCCCACGATGGTGTTCTTGGTCTCCACGAAGTTGCCGATGTGGGCGCCGTCGGCCAGCACGGTGCCCGGGCGCAGGCGCGCGAACGGGCCGATGCTCACCCCGCCCTCGGTCACCGCGCCTTCCAGGTCGCAGTGCGCGCGCACCTCGGTGCCCAGGGTCAGCTTCACGTCCTTCAGCCGGCAGAACGGGCCGATGCGCACGCCGTCGCCCAGTTCCACCCTGCCCTCCAGCACCACGTCCACGTCGATCTCCACGTCGCTGCCAACGCTGACCTCGCCGCGGATATCCACCCGCGCCGGGTCGGCGAAACGCACGCCCTGCGCGCACAGCGTGCGCACCTGGCGCAGCTGGAAGGCGCGCTCAAGCTGGGCAAGCTGCCAGGGATCGTTGGCGCCCTCGGCTTCGCCCGGGTCGTCGATCATCACCATCTCGGCCGGGCTGAACTCGTCCGCGGCCAGCGCGAATACGTCGGTCAGGTAGTACTCGCCCTGGGCGTTGTCGTTGGACACCGCGCCCAACCAGCGCTTGAGGGCGGTGGACTCGGCGGCCAGGATGCCGGTATTGATGATGCTGATGGCGCGCTGCTCGCGGCTGGCGTCCTTCTGCTCGACCACGGCGGCCACGTGGCCCTCCGGGTCGCGCACCACGCGGCCATAGCCGCTGGGATCGTCCAGGTCAGCCACCAGCACCGCCAGCCGCGCCTCGTGCTCGCCGGCGACCAGGCCGCGCAGGGTGTCCGCGGTGATCAGCGGCACGTCGCCGTACAGCACCAGCACCTCGGCCCCGTCCGGCACCGCCACCAGCGCCTGCTGCACCGCGTGGCCGGTGCCCAGGCGTTCGGACTGCTCGGCCCAGGCCAGGTCGGCGTCGCCTTCGAACGCAGCGCGCACCTGGTCGCCACCGTGGCCATGGACGATATGGATGGCGGCCGGGTCGAGTTCGCGCGCGGCGGCGATCACGTGGGCCAGCATGGGCCGGCCGGCGATCTTCTGCAGCACCTTGGGCAGCGCGGAGCGCATGCGCTTGCCCTCGCCGGCGGCGAGGATGATCACGTGGAGGGGGGCGCTCATGGCGGCTCCGTGAGAGGCGGTTGCACGATTCTAACGGGCCTCGCTGCTAGGATGCCGCCACTCCCCCGAAGGGTCTTCAGCCTTGAGTCTGTTGCGGCAATCGCGCTCCTACCTGGTGATTGGCGGCCTGCAGTGGCTGCTGGACTGGGCGGTGATGGTTGCGCTCAGCCACGCCGGCATCCCGGTACGCCACGCCAACGTGGCCGGGCGCGTCTGCGGTGCCCTGCTCGGCTACTGGATGAACGGCAAGTTCACCTTCGCCGGCGAGGACACCACGCTCGGCCGGGTCCAGCTGCAACGGTTCGTACTGATGTGGATCGGCACCACCATCATCAGCACCTGGGCGATCGGCCAGGTGGACGACGTGCTTGGATTGCGCTGGGCATGGCTGGCCAAGCCACTGGTCGAACTGGCGTTGGCCGCGGTCGGCTTCACCCTGTCACGGTACTGGGTCTATCGCCGTTGAAGCCGTAACCACGGTGGCCCGGGGCCGCCGCTATCGATCCGGTGATTTGCGCACCAGCGGGAGTACGAGATCAAGCGGCAGCGCCGGCACGGTGCCGCGATGGCCCTGGGTGGTAGTGGCGCGGAACATCGAATTGAGGATGGCCTCCTCGGTCGCCTCGGCCACCGCCACGAACAGCGGGGTGATCGCGTCGTTGGACAGGGTGGCCGGCGCAAGTACCGCCGCGCCCGGCGTGCGCCGGCTTTCGCGCGCGGTGGAAAAGGCGATCACGTAGTCGCCCGAGCCGTTGGACATCGCCGCGCCGGTGCGGGCCAGGCCCACGGTCGCGCGCGACGCCAGGCGCCCGAGCTGGCGCGCGTCCAGCGGCGCGTCGGTGGCAACCAAGATCATGATGCTGCCATCGCCGTCGGCGACTGGAGCCTCGCCGCCCGGGCCCGGGTAATCGGCTGGATCGGGCAGGTGTCGGCCGACCGGCACACCCGCCACCACCAGGTCGCCGCCGAAGTTGCTCTGCACCAGCACGCCCACGGTGTACTCACTGCCTGCAGCGGACGCGCGACGCGAACTGGTGCCGATGCCGCCCTTCCAGCCGAACGCCACCGTCCCCGCCCCGGCTCCGATCGCACCTTCGCGGACGTCATCGGTGGAAGCGGATTCCAGCGCCCGCACCACCTGCGCGGGCCGCAGCGGACGGGCGCGGATGTCACTGAGGAAACCATCGTTGGTCTCGCCCACCACCGGGTTGATCGAGCGCACCTGCTCCATGCCCGGGCGTGCCAGCAGCCATTCGACCATGGCATCGGCGGCCTGCCACACGCCCAGGGTGCCGGTGAGCAGGATCGGGGTTTCCAGCTCGCCCAGCTCGCGCACCTGGGTCACGCCCAGCAGCTTGCCGAAACCGTTGGCGACGTGGATCGCCGCTGGCACGCGGTCGTGGAACAAGTCGCCGCCGTGCGGCAGGATCGCCGTCACGCCGGTGCGGATCGTCCCGCTTTCGTCATCCAGGGTGGCGTGGCCGACGGCAACGCCTTCGACGTCGACGATGGCGTTGAGCGGGCCGGTGGGCAGCGTTCCGATGACCACGCCGGCGTCGCGGGCGCGGGGGCGTTCGGCCTGGTCATCCGCGTGTACGGGTGCCCCCGCCAGGAGCGCCAACATCGCCGCCAGCCACGCCGTCGTGAACCGGACCATGAGCTACCCCTTCACTGCGCCAGCCGCGACCGTAGACGCCCCACCATCCGTGCGCAAGTGATGCAGCGCGGCCGTGATCTGTCAGCACCGCCCAGTGGAAGCACAGCAGATGTGTTCACCGGATGCGCGCGGATTGTCGCCCTCGTCCGCCTCCAGCGCGTCCACGTGATGCAGCAGCGCCGCAGCCAGCGTCGCCAGGACAAGCACCGTGACGGCGCACGCGAGCGCAGCGACGTTGAAACCGACGACGAATGCCTCCCGTGCCTGCTCCAGTGCCTCGGCGGGCAGGCGATCGGCAACCGAGGTGGCTGCCCACAAACTGTCTCCCAGCGCGGCCCGCAGGTCGTCGGGCAGGCTCGCCGGCATTACCCATTCGTCGAGAGTGAGACGGTAGACAGTGGCCGAGAGGCTGCCCACCAGCGCCACCCCGATCGCAACGCCCAGTTCCTGCGCGGTCTCGGACATTGCCGAGGCCGAGCCCGCTTTCTCTGGCGGCGCCGCGCCCACCACCAGATTGGTGCCCAACGCCGCGATGGTCCCCAGCCCCAGGTAGGCCAGCGCGAATCCGGCGACCACCATGCCGATCCCGGAGTCGACGGCGGCGAGCAGCATGTAGCCCAACGCCGAGAGCCCCAATGCGCCGGCGACCACAAGGCCGGGCCGGACGCGGCGCGCCAGAAGGGGCGCGGCAATGCCGGCGAAGACCATCGCCAGTGCCGGCGGCCCCATCCACGTGCCTGCGGCCAGCGGCGACAGTCCCGCGACGAGCTGCAGGTACTGGCTGACCAGCAGCATGACGCCGGCGACCGCAACCAGCCCGAACAGGAGGATTGCCAGCGCGGCGCCAAAGATGCGTCCGGAGAACAACGCCATGTCGAGCAGCGGATGTACCAGCCGGCGCTGGCGACGCACGAACAGCCACGCCCCGGCAATGCCGGCCAGCATCCACAGGACCGGTGGCACTGCCGGTCCTGCGCGCGCGAACTCCTTCAAGCCGTAGACCGTCGCCAGCATCGCCACCAGCGACAGGGCCACGCTCGCCGGATCAAGCCGGCCGCCGCGCGCGGCGCGGTACTCGGGCAACAGCCAGGGAGCGGTCGCCAGCACCAGGACGACCACGGGCACGGCCACCAGGAACGCGGATCCCCACCAGAACCGCTCCAGCAGCACGCCGCCCACCAGCGGGCCCAGCGCCATGCCCAACGCAAACATCGTTGCCCAGACCCCGATCGCCAGCGCGCGCTGCCGGGGGTCGGTGAACATGTTGCTGATCAGCGCCAGGGTGGATGGCATCAGCGTGGCGCCGGCCACGCCCAGCGCCGCGCGCGCGGCGATCAGCATCGGCGCGCTGGTCGAGAAGGCCGCAAGCACCGATGCGATGCCGAACGCCGCGGCGCCGACCATCAACAGGCGACGACGGCCGATACGGTCGCCAAGCGTGCCCATGGTGACCAGGAAGCCGGCGATCATGAAGCCGTACGCATCCATGATCCACAGCGCCTGGACGCTGCTGGCCTGCAGGTCCGCCGCCAGCGCCGGCAGCGCCAGGTACAGCAGGGTCACGTCCAGTCCCAACAGCAGGGTGGGCAACGCCAGCACCGCCAGGCCCAGCCATTCACGCGGGCCCGCCGCGGTGCTGGACACCCGGGAAGATCCGGAGACCGCAATCGAATCCATGTCGTCTCTCGCTCGTGGGGAAACGACAGTGTTGGGTGAACTTTATGGGGTTACAATTTTGCTGATTATCCTGTTATCAGAGGCAACAGCCATGGCCCAGCGCAGCCTTGCGCGCAGCCGTCCCGAACTGTCGGCGTTCCTGCTCCAGCATCGTCGCAGGCTGGCGCCCGCGGACGTCGGCCTCCCTCCCGGCGGCCGGCGCCGTACGCCCGGACTACGGCGCGAGGAAGTCGCCGCGCTCGCAGGCGTGGGGCTGACCTGGTACACGTGGTTCGAGCAGGGGCGCGGGATCGGTGTGTCGGAAACCTTCCTGCTCGGCGTCGCGCGCGCGCTGCGGCTCGACGACGCCGAGTGCTGCCACCTGTTCCTGCTGGCACAGGGACGGCCGCCGCCGCTGGAAGCACACCAGTCGCCAGCAATCGATCCGTTGGTACAGCGGTTGATGGACGATCTGCCTGCCCGTCCGGCCTACATCCTCGACCTGCGCTGGAACGTGGTGGCCTGGAACGCGGCGGCCGACCGCCTGTTCGACTTCACCAGGCGCGCGCACGGCGAGCGCAACTTCATGCACATGGTCTTCGCTGATCCGGAGCTGCGCCGGCGCCTTCCGTCCTGGCGCGAGGATGCGCCGCGACTGCTGTCGCACTTTCGCTGCGATCTCGCGGTAGCGCCGGACGATCCAGCCATGCTCGCGCGCGTGGATGAACTCCGGCGGCTGTCGCCGGACTTCCGCCGGTGGTGGGATGAGCAGCCACCCGTGGAGGGCTATCGTCGTGGCGTTGACTCGATCATCGATGCCGACGACACCGTGCTGGACTTCAGCCACGTCGTGTTGACCGTGGACGAGTACCGGCACTTGCGCATGGTGACGTACTTCGAGGAATAAAAACGGTTCATCTCCCCACTCCCGGGATGGTCGATTTCGGCAGGAGGGGCGAAGCGGTGCGGTGCGGTGCGGGGAGCGGCTGCTTCTTCGCCTGGTTTCGCCGTGATCTGAAGGGCCCCGCCGCGGCCGGCAGGCCTTTGCGCTCCATGTCCCCCGGCGTCGGCCTG
>JBQDAV010000072.1:0-10290 GCA_052090405.1 Luteimonas sp. | reverse complement strand
CCCGGCCACGGCGGGGCTCGGCTTGCGGGGCGCACGAAACGAAAAAGCCCGCCTTGCGGCGGGCTTCTGGTGACTGGCACTGGGGCCTGTCAGATCACTTGATCTTGCCTTCCTTGTACATCACGTGCTTGCGGACGACGGGATCGTACTTCTTGATCTCCATTTTGCCCGGGGTGTTCTTCTTGTTCTTGTCGGTGGTGTAGAAGTGGCCGGTGCCGGCCGACGAATTCAGGCGGATCTTGTCGCGCTTGGAAGCCATGGTCTGATCCTCCTCAGATCTTTTCGCCGCGCCGGCGCAGGTCGGCCAGGACGACGTCGATGCCGTTCTTGTCGATGGTGCGCAGGCCCTTGGTGGAAACGCGCAGCTTCACCCAGCGGTTCTCGGACGCGACCCAGAAGCGGCGCTCATGGAGATTGGGCAGGAAACGGCGGCGGGTCTTGTTCATCGCGTGCGAGACGTTGTTGCCGGTCGTCGTACGCTTGCCGGTGACTTGGCAGACTCGTGACATGGTGCACCTCGGTTGGGTCGCGGAAATTCCGCATGGGTGCCCCCCTTGGCCAGGGAAGCGTCGGCCCCGCCGGCATGTGGAAACCCACGCTCCGGCACGCGATTCGGGAAGGGTGCCGCGGATGCGGCGGCGGCGCCAGGCGGCCCGGAATCGCGCTTCCGGGTTGCGCCATTGCCGCCCTTGCGGGCCGGCGGGACACAGCGAGCCGAGCAGTATCGCCCAAACATCCCCGCCACACAACCGGCAATCTCGTAGGAGCGCGCCATGCGCCCGAAGCCGCGTGGCTCCGTTGCGGGGTCGGTGGTTTCGTTCTGGGCAGCCTTTCCGGAGCCACGGGGGCGGGCCGGCGGGGTAGCCCTTGGCGGGACACGCACGTAAATACGTCCATGTAGGCTTATCGGCGACGTCCATGTCGCCGATAGTCCCGCCAAGGGCTACCCCGCCGGCCCCTCAACCTTTCGCAGGTTGCCTTGGCCAGGTTATGGCGCGGCGGCCTGGCTTTCAGCGATGAAGCCGCGGATCTGCTCTTCCAGCACCGGCAGGGGCACCGAGCCCAGGCTCAGGACGGCGTGGTGGAAGGCGGGCAGGTCGAGATCGTCGCCCAGGGCGGCCTCGGCTTCGTGGCGCAGCTCCCAGATCTTGAGCTCGCCCAGCTTGTAGCTCAGCGCCTGCGCCGGCCAGGAAATGTAGCGGTCGACCTCGGTGGTGACCTCATGCTCGCTCAGCGCGGTGTTGTCGCGCAGGAAGGCCAGCGCCTGCTCGCGGCTCCAGCCCAGGTGGTGCACGCCGGTGTCGATCACCAGCCGCGCCGCCCGCCACATCTCGTAGGTCAGGCGGCCGAAGTCCTGGTAGGGCGTCTCGTAGATGCCCATTTCCTTGCCCAGCTTTTCCACGTACAGGCCCCAGCCCTCGCCGTAGGCGGAGATGTAGCTGTGGCGGCGGAACTCGGGCTGTTCGGCCTGCTCGCGCGCCAGCGCCGCCTGGAAGGCGTGGCCCGGGTCGGCCTCGTGCAGGGTCAGCGCCGGCAGGTTGTACAGCGGGCGCGAGGGCAGGTCGTAGGTGTTGAGCCAATAGGTGCCCATGCCGCCGCGGCCGGCGGTCCAGAAAGGGGCGATGTCGTCGGGCACCGGGATGATGGTGAAGCGACCGCGCGGCACCGGATCGAAGAAGCGGGCGATCACGCCGTCCACGCGCTTGGCGATCCAGGCGGCGTGGTTGAGCAGCTCCTGCGGGGTGTCGGCGTAGAACTGCGGGTCGGTGCGCAAAAAGTGCAGGAAGGCGTCGAAGTCGCCCTCGAAGCCGGTGCGGGCGATCACCTCGTCCATTTCCGCGCGGATCCGGGCCACTTCTTCCAGGCCGATGTCATGGATCTGCTGCGGGGAGAGGTCCAGGGTGGTGTATTCACGGATCTGGGCACGGTAGAACGCCTCGCCGTCGGGCATGGCCTCGGCGGCCAGGGTGGTGCGCGCCTGCGGCACGTATTCCTCGCGGAAGAAGGTCAGCAGCTTGCCGAAGGCGGGGATGACCGCCTCGGCCAGGGCGGCGCGGCCTTCGGCGCGCAGGGCCTCCTGCTCATCGGCCGGGATCGACGCCGGCATGTTGCGGTACGGCTCCCACAGCGCGGCCTGCTCCGGATCATCCAGCTCGGCGACGTTGGCGATCGACACGTCGCGCCCGTCCAGCACCGCACGCGGCACGCTGAAGCCGCGCGCCAGCCCGGCGCGCATGTTCTCGATCTGCTGGTCGAAGTGGCGCGGCACGTCGCGCAGCACGGCCGCGTAGTCGCGGTAGCGGTCGGCGCTGCTGAAGTCGCCGCGGGTCATGAAGCCCAGGCCGGCCCAGAACGAGCTGTCCGAGTTGAACGGCATCTCGTAGGCGCGCAGGCGCACGTTTTCCGCCAGCGCCTGGAGCTGCGGGCGATACACGGCCAGGTTCACCTGGTTCTGTTCCGAAAGCCCGGCAGGATCGATCGCGTCCAGCTGGACCAGCACGTCTTCCCAAACGGCCAGACGGCGCTGCTGCGCTTCCGGGCTGACGTCCGGCATGCTGCGGGAGGTGGAGTTGGGGTCGTCGTCCTCGCTGCCGCCGCGTCCGAATTCGGCCTGGCGCCAGCTCCATTCCTTTTCGTGGATGGCCTGGAAGGCGGCGTCGGCGTCGGTGGATTGCGCCCATGCCGCGGGAGCGGCCAGGCACAGTGCAAGCAGGCAGGCGGAGAGGAATCGGGTCACGGTTCGGGCATCCGTCGTCATCGGGCGGGACGGGCATCATCGCATTGCACGTGTCCCGAATCCCAGGCCGGAAGTCCCGGCGCGGCGCCCGGCCGGTGCCGCCAGGCTCAGCCTGCGCGCTGGCGCAGCCGCTCGAGCACGCCGTCCAGGGTGTCCAGGTCGCTGTAGTGGATCACCAGCCGGCCCTTGCCGCCGCGGCCGTGGGCGATGCTGACCCTGGCGCCCAGGGCCTGCGCCAACTCGTTTTCCAGCGCCGCGATGTCGGCCTGCTGCGGGCGTGGCTTGCCGCCGCCACGGGTCTTCCGCCCGGGCACGCGGCCTTCGGCGAACTGCTGGGCACGGTGCTCGACCTCGCGCACCGACCAGCCGTTTTCGGCCGCCTCGGTCGCCAGTTTGCCGGCCAGTTCCGGGGACAGGGTGAGCAGGGCGCGGGCGTGGCCCATTTCCAGCCGGCGCTCCTGCAGCAGCTTGCGGATCACAGGCGGCAGCTCCAGCAGCCGCAGCAGGTTGGACACGGCGGCGCGTGAGCGCCCCACCGCCTCGGCCGCCTGGGCGTGCGTGAGCATGAACTCTTCGATCAGCCGCGCCAGCGCCTGCGCCTCTTCCAGCGGGTTGAGGTCCTCGCGCTGGATGTTCTCGATCAGCGCCATCGCCACCACGGTGCGGTCGTCGACCTCGCGCACCACCGCCGGCACTTCGGTCAGTCCGGCCCGGCGCGAGGCGCGCCAGCGGCGTTCGCCGGCGATGATTTCCCAGGTGCGGCCGGCGCCGGAGCGGACCTCGCGCACCACCAGTGGCTGGATCACGCCCTGGGCCTTGATCGATTCGGCCAGCTCGTCCAGCTTGTCCTCGCTCATGGTCCGGCGCGGCTGGTACTTGCCCGGCGTCAGCGCATCGATCGGCAGGGTTTGCAGGGTGTCGCCCGGACGCGCTTCCAGCGCGGGCGCGGTTTCGGCCGCCTTCGGACCCAGCAGCGCTTCCAGCCCGCGTCCCAGGCCGCGTTTTTTCGCGGGTGCCTTCTTGGCCGGGGCGCCCTTGGCCGGGGCCTCCTTCTTCACTGCGGTCATGCCGCCTCCTCCCTGGTTTCGCGTTCGCGCTGGCGGCGGATGATCTCGCCGGCCAGCCCGAGGTAGGCGATGGCGCCGCGCGATGCGCGGTCATAGCCGACGATGCTCTGGCCGTGGCTGGGCGCCTCGGCCAGGCGCACGTTGCGCGGCACGATGGTGCGGAACACCTGGTCGCCGAAGTGCTCGACCAGCTCGCTGGACACGGCATTGGTGAGGTTGTTGCGCACGTCGAACATGGTCCGCAGCACGCCTTCGATCTCCAGCGCCGGGTTGAGCCGGGACCTGATCGCCTCGATGGTTTCCATCAGCGCGCTGATCCCCTCCAGCGCGTAGTACTCGCACTGCATCGGCACCAGCACAGAGTCGGCGGCGGTGAGCGCGTTGAGGGTGAGCAGCGACAGCGCCGGCGGGCAGTCGATGATGATGTAGTCGTAGCGGCCACGCAGCGGGTCGAGCGCCTGCTTGAGGCGCTGCTCGCGGCCCGGCGTGTCCATCAGCTCGATCTCGGCCGCGGTCAGGTCGGTGTTGCCCGGCAGCAGGTCGTAGTCCTCGGCGGTCTCCACGATCGCGTCGGCGCCATCCAGTTCGCCAAGCAGCACGTCGCAGGTGGATGCCTGCACGTCGCGCTTGTCCACGCCGCTGCCCATGGTGGCGTTGCCCTGCGCGTCCAGGTCCACCAGCAGCACCTTGCGTGGCGTGCCCGCGAGCGCGGCCGCCAGGTTGACCGCGGTGGTGGTCTTCCCGACGCCGCCTTTCTGGTTGGCGATGGCGATGATGCGGGCCATGGGCTCCGAAGTCCGGACAGGTGGGACAGCCCGCGGGCAACGCGGGCCGGTCGGTCATTATGCCCAAGTGCCGCGGCGGCGAAAGGGCGCCGCCGCCCGGTCGCCGCTTCAGTCCGTGCGGTGCACGGTGACCAGGTGGCGCTCGGCGTCCAGGCCCGGCACCCGCAGCCGGACGACGTCGCCGGCCCGCCAGTCCGCCGGCAGGGCGGCGATTTCATCGTCGGGCCGGGCGCCCTTGAGCGCCAGCAGCCGCCCGCCCGGCCGCAGCAGGTGGCCGCCGAAGGCGATGATGTCGGCCAGGGTGGCCAAGGCGCGGGCGGTGACGGCGTCGAACTGCCCCGGCAGGTCCAGCGCCTCGGCGCGGCACTCGTGCACGCTGGCGTTGTCCAGGTCCAGGCTGCGCACGGCCTGGCGCAGGAAGCGCGCCTTCTTGCCGTTCGACTCCACCAGCGCCACCTGCAGCCCGGGTCGCGCGATGGCCAGCGGAATCCCCGGCAGGCCCGCACCGGTGCCCAGGTCGGCAAGGTTGGAAACGCCGTCAAGATGCGGCGCGAGCGCAAGGGAGTCGAGCAGGTGGCGGGTCACCATCTGCTGCGGGTCGCGCACGGCGGTGAGGTTGTAGGTGCGGCTCCAGCGCACCAGCAGCGCCAGGTAGTCCAGCAGCGGCGGCGCCAGCGCCAGGTCCAGTGCCAGGGCCCGCAGGCCGGTCTCCAGGCTGTCGCGCAAGGCGGAATCAGAGGTGTCCATCCCTCCATTGTAGGAGTGCACCGCGCGCGCAAGGACGTCCTTTACCGGAGCGGGTGCCAGGCCAGGGTGGCGAGGTAGTCCGGCGCCGGTTCGAATGCGCGCAGGGTCCAGTCCGCCGGTGCGCCCAGCTCCGGGTCGCAGTCGACCAGTGCCAGCAGGCCATCGCGCTCGCCGAACTGGAGCCGGTGCAGGCCGAAGGCGATTCCGCGCCCGTGGGCCTTGAGCATCGCCTCCTTGGCGCACCAGATGCGCACGAACGCGGCCTCGCGCGCCGGTCCGGAGAGGCTTGCCAGCCAGTCGGCCTCGGCGGGGGCGAAATAGCGCCGGGCCAGCTCCAGCGCGCGCGGCCGCGGCCGCGCCCACTCCAGGTCGCAGCCGATGCGC
Organism: Luteimonas sp.; assembly: GCA_052090405.1. GTDB lineage: Bacteria > Pseudomonadota > Gammaproteobacteria > Xanthomonadales > Xanthomonadaceae > Luteimonas. The sequence continues at coordinate 4,570 of JBQDAV010000072.1, read as the reverse complement.
ACGCCCTCGCCCAGTGCCACCAGCAGGCCCTCGCCGCTGTGGCTCCAGCTCGTGTCGCGACCCGCGTGCGCCTGCCCCAGCCGCGGCCGGCCGCGGTGGTCGCGGCCCAGCTCCAGTGCTCCGGGCGCCAGCGCCAGCTCCTGCTGCAGCCACTCACGCACGCGCGGTTCGGCCGCCTCGCCGCGCCGGTAGGGTCGCCAGGCGCAGCGCACGCGGTCGAATTCAAGCTGGCCCGCGGTCAGGGACATGAAATCCGGTTTGGCAGGGTTGTTTGGCAGAGGGAGGCTTGGCAGGAGCAGGGGCCGGCAGCGTAAGCTACCGCCGATTGAAGGGAGCGTGGGCCGCTTCCCGCACAGTATGGACATGTCCGCAGTCGTCGAAGGCCAGCCGCAGCCAGATCCTGTCGACGCCAGCCTTCCGCTGGCGGCGGGCGATCCGTCGCGGACGGTGGCGTTCGTGGATGGCCGGCGGGTCCTGCTTGGAGAATTCCTGGCCCATGCGCGGGCGGTGGCGGCGCAGCTGCCAGCGGCTGCGCACGCGGTGAACCTGTGCGAGGACCGTTACCGGTTCCTGGTCGCGTTCTGCGCGGTGGCAATGCGCGGGCAGGCCACGCTGATGCCCCCCTCGCGCACCCGCGCGGCCATCGACCAGGCGCGGGTGCAGTTCCCCGACAGCTACTGCATCGGCGACGTCGACGACTGCGGCTGCAACGACGACATGGCAAGGCTGGGGCATTACGTGCGCCTGCCCGAACCGCTGCCGCGGCAGGACGGGCCGCCGCCGCGGATTGATGGCGACGCGGTGACCGCGATCGGCTTCACCTCCGGCAGCACCGGCACCCCGGCGGCCAACGCCAAGACCTGGGGCTCGTTCGCGCGCAGCAACGCGCAGAACCTGGCTGCGCTGGAGGACCTGTGGCCGCAGGGTGAGCCGGCGCACATCGTCGCCACGGTGCCGCCGCAGCACATGTACGGCATGGAGATGTCGGTGCTGTTCCCGCTGCTGGGCGGCGCGGCGGTGCACGCGGGCCGGCCGTTCTTCCCCGCCGACATCGCCGCCGCCCTGCACGTGCTGCCCAGCAACCGGCTGCTGGTCACCACGCCGGTGCACCTGCGCGCGCTGGTGCAGTCGCAGGCCGAACTGCCGCCGCTGGCCGGGATCGTCAGCGCCACCGCCCCGCTGCCGCGCGAACTGGCCGCCGCCGCCGAAGCGCGCTTTTCCACCCAGGTCCGGGAGCTGTTCGGTTCCACCGAGACCTGCATCATCGCCAGCCGCCGCACCGCGCGGGAGCAGGCCTGGACCCCGTTTTCCCAGGTGCGCCTGCAGCCACAGCCCGATGGCACCCTGGTCCACGCGCCCCAGCTGGCCGCGCCGGTGGCCCTGGCCGACCTGGTGGAGCTGGACGACGAAGGGCGCTTCACCCTGCGCGGCCGCCGCGCCGACCTGCTGGAGATCGCCGGCAAGCGCGCGTCGCTGGGCGACCTGACCCGGCGCCTGCTGCAGGTGCCGGGGGTTGAGGACGGGGTGATGCTGCAGCTCGACCAAAGCGACGCGTCAGGCGTGCAGCGCATCGCGGCGATCGCGGTGGCCCCGGGGCTGGACGAAGACGCGATCCTGCGCGCCCTGCGGCGCGCGATCGACCCCGTGTTCCTGCCGCGCCGGCTGCGGCTTGTGCCGGCGTTGCCGCGCAACGAGACCGGCAAGCTGCCCCGCGCCGCGCTGCTGCGGCTGCTGGCCGATCCGTCCGCATTGCGCTGACACGGCCGTCACGTTGCGCTGGACAGACTTGGCCGCGGCCCCAGAGGGGGGCGGTTCAAGGAGATCGCGGCATGGGCATCATCATCTGGTTGATCATGGGCGGTATCGTGGGCTGGCTCGCCAGTCTGGTCATGAGGCGAGACGGCCAGCAGGGCATCATCCTCAACGTGGTGGTCGGCATCGTCGGCGCCTTCATCGGCGGCTGGCTGATCGGCCCGCTGCTGGGTGCACCTTCGATCAACAGCGGCGAAATCTCGATCATGAGCTTCATCGTGTCGCTGATCGGCGCGATCATCCTGCTGGCAATCGTCAACCTGTTCCGGCGCGGCAGCGTGCGCTGAGCCGGGGGTTCAATACAGCACCCGCGTCCGCAGAGTCCCGGGGATTGCAGCCAGCGCCGCGCGCAGCTCGGTCGCCTGCTCCTCGGACGCGGTGACGTCGATCACCACGTAGCCCACCTTCGCGTCGGTGCGCAGGTACTGGCCGTCGATGTTGATCCCGCGGCCGCTGAACACCTCGTTCGCCTGCGACAGCACGCCCGGCGTGTTGCGGTGGATGTGCAGGATCCGGCGACTGCCCTCGTGGCCGGGAAGCGCCACCTCGGGGAAGTTCACCGCCGACAGGGTCGAGCCGTTGTCGCTGTAGCGGACCAGCTTGGCCGCCACCTCCAGGCCGATGTTGTCCTGCGCCTCCAGGGTGCTGCCGCCCACGTGCGGGGTCAGCAGGACGTTGTCGATGCCGCGCAGGGGCGATTCAAAGGCTTCGTCGCGACCCTTGGGCTCAGCCGGGAACACGTCCACCGCCGCCCCGCCCAGGCGGCCCTCGCGCAGCGCTTCGGCCAGCGTATCGATCTCGACCACGGTGCCGCGCGAGGCGTTGACCAGGTGTGCGCCCGGACGCATCCGCGCGATCTGGGCGGCGCCGATCATGCCGCGGGTGCCGGTGGTTTCCGGCACGTGCAGGGTGACCACGTCGCTGCGTGCGAGCAGGCCATCCAGGTCCGTTGTCGCGCGCGCGTTGCCCAGCGCCAGCTTGGTCTCGATGTCGTGGAACAGCACCTGCATGCCCAGCGCTTCGGCCAGCAGGCCGACCTGGGTGCCGATGTGGCCGTAGCCGACGATGCCCAGGGTCTTGCCGCGCACCTCGTGGCTGCCAGTCGCATTCTTCGACCATCCGCCGCGGTGGCATTCGGCGTTGCGGCGCGGGATGCCGCGCAGCAGCAGGATGGTCTCGGCGATCACCAGCTCGGCGACGCTGCGGGTGTTGGAGTAGGGCGCGTTGAACACCGGGATGCCGGCCAAGTGCGCCGCCTCCAGGTCCACCTGGTTGGTGCCGATGCAGAAGCAGCCGATGGCGATCAGCCGCCGCGCGTGCGCCAGGGCGTCGGCGTCGAGCTGGGTGCGCGAGCGGATGCCGACCAGATGCGCGCCGGCGATGGCGCTGTTGAGCGCATCGCCGGACAGCGACCTGTCGTGGTAGTCGATCAGGCTGTAACCCGCATTGCGAAAGGCGTCGACCGCGCTCTGGCTGACACCCTCCAGCAACAGCACGCGGATGTCCTGCTTGGGGAAGGAGGTCCTGGTATCGGCCATCGTCGGAATGCGCGCGGGGAGTGGAAACCTGATGCACTATGCTTGGGCCATCGCTGCACCGCAACAATGATGGCTGCAGCCGGATGACCAACGACGATGAATGATTCCATCCTCGAAAACCTTCAACAGGCCGTTCCCGGCCTGCAGCTGAAGACCGGTGCGGCCGAGCTGGAGCACTACGGCCGCGACTGGACCCGCCGCTGGTCGCCGGCGCCGCTGGCGATCGCCCTGCCCGATTCCATCGAACAGGTACAGGCGATCGTGCGCTGGGCCAGCGCGCAGCGGGTTGCGCTGGTGCCTTCGGGCGGACGCACCGGGCTGTCCGGCGGCGCGGTGGCCGCCAACGGCGAGCTGGTGGTGAGCCTGGAGCGGATGAAGCGCGTGCTCGGTTTCGATCCGGTCGACCGCACCCTGACCGTGCAGCCCGGGGTCGTGCTGCAGGCGGTGCAGGAGGCAGCACGCGGACACGGGCTGGATTATCCGGTCGACTTCGGTTCCCGCGGCTCGTGCACGATCGGTGGCAACGTTGCCACCAATGCCGGCGGCATCCGCGTGATCCGCCACGGCAACACCCGCGACCGGATCGCCGGACTGAAGCTGGTGACCGGCAGCGGTGGGCTGCTGGAGCTGGGCCGCAGCCTGGTCAAGGACGCCAGCGGCTACGACCTGCGCCAGCTCGTGATCGGTTCGGAAGGCACGCTGGGTATCGTGGTCGAAGCCACCCTGAAGCTCACCGGCCCGCCGCCGCCGGCCCGGACCATGCTGCTGGCGGTGCCCTCGTTCGATGTGCTCATGCAGGCGTTCGATCTGTTCCGCGCGCGGCTGCGGCTGCAGGCGTTCGAGTTCCTCACCGACCGCGGCCTGCACCACGTGCTTGCCCACGGCGCCGGCAATCCGTTCGACGCCGTGCACCCGTGGTACGTGCTGACCGAATACGACGCCGCCGATGAAGACGACGAGGCCACCGGCCTGGCGGTGTTCGAAGAGGCAATGGAGCGCGGCTGGGTGCTCGACGGCGTGATCGCCAACAGCCAGGAGCAGGCGGGCCAGCTCTGGCGCCTGCGCGAAGGCATCACCGAGGCGACCGCGCGCTACCGGCCGTACAAGAACGACGTCTCGGTGCGGGTGTCGGCGATGCCCGCTTTCCTTGCCGAGGCGCAGGCGCTGCTGGGCGAGGCCTATCCCGACTTCGACGTGGTCTGGTTCGGCCACATCGGCGA
>JBQDAV010000071.1:0-10390 GCA_052090405.1 Luteimonas sp. | reverse complement strand
AACTGGCGCGGGCGGTCGAAACGGCCGAACGCGCGCACGACATCCGCCCCATTCGTATTTTCTGGAATTAGCAAACGCACTCCGGCAGCAGCGCCGGATTAATCTTGCCAATTTTTGGCAAGACGTCTAGGCTACCGGCATGAGCACGATGAATATCTCCCTGCCCGAAGAGCTCAAGGCATACGTGGACACGCGCATCAGGGCTGAAGGCTACGGCAGCAGCAGCGAATATATGCGTGAACTGATCCGCCGCGACCGCGACCGCGAACAGTTCCGCCAGTACCTGCTGGACGGCGTGGCCTCCAAGCCCGCCGGGCGCATGGACGCGGCTTATTTCGCCAGCTTGCGCAAGCAGGTCAAAGGCAGGAAATGAAGCCGGCGATCCGGTCGGAGCTGGCAGATCAGGATATCCAGCAGGCGCTGGATCACTACCTGGGCATTTCACCAAACACGGCACTGCACTTCCTGGACGCGCTGGAGCAGGCCGGCGCGCGCATCCAGACCCATCCGGGCAGCGGCTCGCCGCGCTACGCGCATGAGCTGGGCATTCCGCAGCTCCGGTTCTGGATGCTGCACGGGTTTCCCTACGCCCTGTTCTATATCGAACACGAAGACCATCTGGACGTGCTTCGGGTCCCGCATCTGCAGCAGGACATTCCTGTGACCTTGCGCGGGGATGTGTCATGAACGATTAGATTCAACCTCCTGCCGCAACGCCCGCCGCGCTACTCCACCGTCACGCTCTTGGCCAGGTTCCGCGGCTTGTCCACGTCCGTACCGCGGGCCAAAGCCGTGTGGTAGGCCAGCATCTGCACCGGGATGGTGTGCACGATCGGGCTGAGCACGCCGACGTGGCGGGGCGTGCGGATCACGTGCACGCCTTCGGATTCACCGAAGTGGCTGTCCGCGTCGGTGAACACGTACATCTGCCCGCCGCGCGCGCGCACCTCCTGGATGTTGGATTTCACCTTTTCCAGCAGGCTGTCGTTGGGCGCGATCACCACCACCGGCATCCCCTCGTCCACCAGCGCCAGCGGGCCGTGCTTGAGCTCGCCGGCCGGGTAGGCCTCGGCGTGGATGTAGGAGATTTCCTTGAGCTTGAGCGCGCCTTCCAGGGCAATCGGATAGTGCACGCCACGGCCCAGGAACAGGGCGTGCTCGCGCGGCGCGAAACGCTCCGACCAGGCGGTCACCTGCGGCTCCAGGTTCAACGCGTGCTGCACGCTGCCCGGCAGGTGGCGCAGGTCTTCCAGGTACTCCGCTTCGCGTTCTTCCGACAGTCGGCCCTGCAGCTTGCCCAGGGTCACGGCAAGCGCGAACAGGGCCACGAGCTGGGTGGTGAAGGCCTTGGTGGAAGCCACCCCGATCTCGGCGCCGGCGCGGGTGAAGAACACCAGCCGGCTGGCGCGCGGGATGGAGCTCTCGGGCACGTTGCAGATCGACAGCGTGCGGTCGTGGCCGAGTGACTTGGCGTACTTGAGCGCCTCCATGGTGTCGAGCGTTTCGCCCGACTGGGAGATGGTGACCACCAGGTGCTTCGGGTTGGCCACCGCGTTGCGGTAACGGTACTCGCTGGCGATCTCCACGCTGCACGGCAGCCCGGCGACGTCCTCGATCCAGTAGCGCGCCACCGAGCCGGCGTAGTAGCTGGTGCCGCAGGCCAGGATCTTCACCCCTTCGACCCCGCCAAGCACGTCCGCGGCGTCGGCGCCGAACAGCTCGGGCACGAAGGCGCCGGCGTCGATGATCGCCTCGATGGTGTCGCCCAGCGCGCGCGGCTGCTCGTGGATTTCCTTCTGCATGTAGTGGCTGTAGGGGCCAAGCTCGAGCGAGGCCAGCGACACGTCGGACAGGTGCTCTTCGCGCGCGACGAGTGCGTCATCCTCGCCGAACACGCGCACGCCTTCGCGGGTGACCTCGGCGGTGTCGCCCTCTTCCAGGAAGATCACCCGCCGCGTGGTCTGCACGATCGCCGAGACGTCGGAGGCGATGAAGTTCTCGCCCTCACCCAGGCCGACGAGCAGCGGGCAGCCCATGCGCGCGCACACCAGCCGTCCCGGCTCGTCCTGGCTGACCACCGCCAGCGCGAATGCGCCCTGCAGCTCCTTCACCGCCGCCTGCAGCGCGGCCAGCAGTTCATTGCCCTGCTGCATGTGATGGTGGATCAGGTGGGCGATGACCTCGGTGTCGGTCTGCGACTCGAACTCATACCCGAGCGCGGCCAGGCGCTCGCGCTGGGCCTCGTGGTTCTCGATGATCCCGTTGTGCACCAGGGCCACGCCCTGGCTGATGTGCGGGTGGGCGTTGGTCTCGGTGACGCCGCCGTGCGTGGCCCAGCGGGTGTGGCCGATGCCCAGCGACGCCTGCAGCCCCTCGGCAGCGGCCGCCTCTTCCATCTCGGACACCCGGCCGGTGCGGCGCACGCGGCGCAGCCCCGCCTCCCCGGCCACGGCGATGCCGGCCGAATCGTAACCGCGGTATTCCAGGCGCTTGAGGCCTTCGACCAGGACGGGGACCACATCGCGATCCGCGATCGCACCGACAATTCCGCACATGGGGGAAGCGCACTCCGAGGGGTTGCAGGGGCGGCAATTGTAACCGGACGCGGCGTCCGGGCGGACGCGTCCGCGGGCCGGCCGGACACCCCGGACAGCGAAAAAAAACCTGAAAATCAGCATGTTGGCAGTTGGCACGCATCCTGCGTCCAGCACAGGTGCACCACCTCCCCCCACAGACGGCCCCGCCGTCCTCCACTGCCGGAAACCACGCCATGAACGTCATCAACGCCTGCCCCTTCCCCCCCGCCTGGACGCCGCAGCAGATCGCCGGCGCCGTGAAGCCGCGCGTGTTCGAACTGGATTTCGCGCTTGTGGACGTTGCTGCCGGCAGCGCCGCCAACCGGGCCGGCAGCCGCGCCTGGCACGCCGGCTACTCGCGCCAGCCCGCCCTGGCCCCCCGCTTCCGGATGCACGGCTGAGATCCATGGCACCCACGTCACGACCCGGACAGATCCGCGACACCGCCGCCCAGGACCAGTCGCTGGGCACCACCGCATCCACGCCGCGCCAGCGCCTGCGCCGCTGGCTGCTGCCGGCCGCTGGAGCAGTCGCGGTGCTGGTGGCGCTGGCATGGACGGTATCCGCCTGGACCGGCGGCGGCCGCTCCCACGACGGCTCCCGGATGCGGGTGGCCGAAGTGGTGCGCGGCGATCTGGTCCGCGACATCGCCGCCGACGGCCGGGTGATCTCGGCCAACAGCCCGACCCTGTACGCGATCGCCGGCGGCACGGTGACCTTGAACGTGGTGGCCGGCGACCGGGTGGAACAGGGCCAGCCGCTGGCCGAGATCGACAGCCCGGAGCTGCGCAGCCAGCTGGTGCAGGAGGAATCCACCCTGGCCAGCCTGGAGGCCGAGGCCAACCGGTCCGAGCTGGACGCGCGCATCGTCCGCTCCAGCGCGCGCAAGCTGGTGGAGCAGGCCGAGGTGGAGCGCACCGCGGCCGAGCGCGACGTGCAGCGCTACCGCCGCGGGTTCGAGGGCGGTGCGGTGGCACAGGTGGACCTGGCCAACGCCGAGGACCGGCTGCAGAACGCCGAGATCGCCCTGGCGTCGGCGCGCGAGGACGACGACCTGCAGATCCAGGGCGCCGGCCTGGATACCCGCAACCGCAGGCTGCTGGCCGACCGCCAGCGCTCGGTGGTGGAGGAGCTGCGGCGCCAGGTGGACGCACTCACCCTGCGTTCGCCGTTCGAAGGCCAGGTCGGCCAGGTGCAGGTGACCCAGCGCGCCAACGTGGCCGCCAACGCGCCGCTGCTGACGGTGGTGGACCTGTCCGAGTTCGAGGTCGAGATCCGGGTGCCGGAAAGCTTCGCCCGCGACCTGGGCATCGGCATGCCGTCGCAGGTGCGCAGCGCCAACCAGACCTACCCCGCCGAGGTGTCAGCGGTGTCGCCGGAAGTGGTCAACGGCGAGGTCGCTGCGCGGGTGCGCTTTACCGACGAGCAACCGCCCGGCCTGCGCCAGAACCAGCGCCTGTCGGTGCGGATCCTGCTCGACAGCCGCGAGGACGTGCTGATGGTCGAGCGCGGTCCGTTCCTGGAACAGGAGGGCGGCCGCTTCGCCTACGTGGTCGACGGAAGCCGCGCCGAGCGCCGCCCGATCGTCACCGGCGCGGTCAGCCTCAACGCGGTGGAGATTCTCGAAGGCCTGGCCGAAGGCGACCGGATCGTGGTCTCGGGCAGCGACCAGTTCGACGGCGCCGACCGGGTCCGCATCTCCGGACTTTGACCCCGACAACCCACCACGCATTGAAACCGAACAACGAATCCCCGACAGGAATCCCGCCATGCTGATGATGCAAGCCGTCTCCAAGGTCTACCGCACCGAACTGGTCGAGACCCACGCCCTGCGCGCGCTCGACCTGCACGTGAAGGAGGGCGAGTTCGTCGCCGTCACCGGTCCGTCCGGCTCGGGCAAGACCACCTTCCTCAACATCGCCGGCCTGCTGGAGACCTTCACCGGCGGCGATTACAGCCTGGACGGCGTGGACGTGAAGGGCCTGAACGACAACGCCCGCTCGCGCCTGCGCAACGAGAAGATCGGCTTCATCTTCCAGAGCTTCAACCTGATCCCGGACCTGAACCTGTTCGACAACGTCGACGTGCCGCTGCGCTACCGCGGCATGCCGGCGGCCGAGCGCAAGCTGCGGATCGAGGACTCGCTGGGCCTGGTGGGGCTGGGTTCGCGCATGAAGCACTACCCCAATGAACTGTCGGGCGGCCAGCAGCAGCGTGCGGCGATCGCCCGGGCGCTTGCCGGCAGCCCGCGCCTGCTGCTGGCGGACGAGCCCACCGGCAACCTGGACTCGCAGATGGCGCGCAGCGTGATGGAGCTGCTGGAGGACATCAATGCCCAGGGCACCACCGTGGTCATGGTCACCCACGACCCCGAGCTGGCCGCGCGCGCGCAGCGCAACGTGCACATCGTCGACGGCGTGGCTACCGACATGGAGCGCGCGCCGGCGCTGGTCGAGCCTACTGGCGCATAGGACGGAAGAACCCGGATGTTCGGCTACTACCTCAACCTCGCCCTGCGCAGCCTGCGCCGCAATCCGGTGCTGAGCGTGCTCATGGTCCTGTCGATTGCGATCGGCATCGGCGCGACCATGACCACGCTGACGGTGGCGCGCGTGCTCTCGGGCGATCCGCTGCCCGGCAAGAGCCAGCACATCTTCTATCCCCAGGTGGACCCGATGCCCAGGGAGCAGCCGCCCGCCAACCCGCCCGACATGCTCGACTACACCTCGGCCATGGACCTGTGGCGCGCACAACAGGCCGACCGGCAGGCGCTGGTGGTCAACAGCGGGATCAAGCTGCTGCAGCCCGACGCCGGCACGCCGGCGATGATGCTGGAGATGCTGTCGACCCACGCCGACTTCTTCGCGATGTTCGACGTGCCGTTCGCCCACGGCGGCAGCTGGTCCCGCCGCGACGATGAAAACCGGGCCCGGGTGGCGGTCATCTCCGCCGACCTCAACCAGCGCCTGTTCGGCGGCGCCGACAGCGTTGGCCGCAGTATCCGGGTGCGTGACTCGGAACTGCGCATCGTCGGCGTGCTGGCGCCGTGGCGGCCTACGCCGCAGTACTACACGCTGGCCGGCGGCACCTTCGCCCAGGGCGACACGGCCGGCTTCTACGCCGAGCCGCAGGATGTGTTCACGCCGTTTGAAACCGGGCTTGAAATCAACGACGGCCACTTTGCCCAGTTCACCTGCTGGGGCGGCCTGCCCGATCCGCCGGGCAGCCTGGTCAATTCCAACTGCCTTTGGCTGCAACTGTGGGTGCAGCTGGACACGCCGGCCAAGGTCGATCGCTACCGCGACTTCGTCCTGTCCTACGCGCAGCAACAACAGCAGCAGGGCCGGATCCGGCACGCCGGCAACGCGCGCATGTTCAGCCTGATGCAGTGGCTGGACTACAACCGCGTGGTCCCGCGCGACGTCCGCCTGCAGACCTGGATCGCCATGGCATTCCTGCTGATCTGCCTGTTCAACACGGTGGGCCTGCTGCTGGCCAAGTTCCTGCGCCGCAGCGGCGAGATCGGCACGCGTCGCGCGCTGGGCGCCAGCCGGTCGGACATCTTCAAGCAGTGCCTGGTGGAAGCCGGGCTGGTGGGACTGAGCGGCGGCGTGCTTGGCTGGCTGCTCACCCTGCTGGGGCTGTGGGCGGTGCGCGCGCAGCCGGTGGAGTACGCCGACCTGGCCCGGCTGGACCTGACGATGTTCGCGGCCACGTTGGCGATGGCGGTGATCGCCAGCCTGATCGCCGGGGTGTTCCCGGCGCTGCGCGCCAGCGGGGTCGCGCCGGCCATGCAGCTCAAGACGCTCTGAGGACATCATGGATATCAAACCCATCCTCTCCGCACTCGGCCGCCACCGCATCGCCACGGTCCTGATCGTGCTGGAGATCGCGCTGGCCTGCGCGGTGCTGTGCAACGCCTTCTTCCTGGTCAACGGGCGCCTGGCCCTGATCGACACCGACAGCGGGCTGGCGGAGGATTCGCTCACCTTCGTCGCGCTGCGCGGCTGCGACGGCTGCAACCACGCCGACGTCAACGCCCGCGCCACTTCCGCGCTGTCGGCGATCCCCGGGGTGCAGGCGGTCGGCACGTTGAACGCCATGCCGTTCGGCGTCCGCGCCGGCGACGCCGGCGTCTCACTGGATCGCGAAGGCAAGCATTCCGGCGGCGTGCCGCACTTCTACACATTCGGGCCCGGCGCGATCGAGGCCATGCAACTGCATCCGGAAACCGGGCGCGCGTTCACCCCCGACGATTTCCAGCCGGCGGAGAATTTCCTGCCCACCTCGGCGCAGGTCTGGATCACGCGCGCGCTCGCAGAACAGTTCTGGCCCGGCGAGGATCCGCTGGGCCGGGAGTTCTGGATGAGCGACATGCACTTCCGCGTCGCCGGCGTGGTCGCGAACTTCTCGCGGCCCAACCCGGGGCGCAACGAGAACGGCATGGCCAGCAAGGGATGGTCGGTGATCGTCCCCCTCGCCGACGACTCCCAGTCCGGCATCTACGTGGTGCGCGCCGATCCAGCGGACCTGCCGCGCGTGGCCGCGGCCGCGCGCCAGGCCGTCGCAGCCGCGATCCCCGAGTCCGTCATCGACCTGGAATACAGCCTGCCGCTGCCGGACCTGCGCGAGCGCTATTTCCGCGCCGACCGCTCGATGGCGTGGCTGCTCGTGTCCGTGATCGCCACCATGCTGCTGGTCACCGCGCTGGGCATCGTCGGCCTGGCCAGCTTCTGGGTGCAGCAGCGCACCCGGCAGATCGGCATCCGCCGCGCGCTGGGCGCGCGCCGCGTCGACATCCTGCGCTACTTCCAGACCGAGAACTTCCTGCTGGCCAGCTTCGGCATCGCCCTGGGCATGCTGCTGGCCTACGCCGGCAACCTGCTGCTGATGCGGTATTTCGAGCTGGAGCGCCTGCCGCTGTACTTCCTGCCCTGGGGCGCGCTGAGCCTGTGGCTACTGGGCCAGCTGGCCGTGCTCGGCCCGGCCCGCAGGGCCATGTCGATTCCCCCCGCCCTTGCTACCCGGAGTGCGTAGGGCGGGGTCTCAACCTGCTATCGCAGCATCCGGCAACCCACAGCGGGTCAGGCCCACCTACGGAAAAATCGAATGCTCGCCTACTATTTCAACCTCGCCCTGCGCAGCTTCAAACGCAATAAGGTGCTGACCGCGCTGATGGTGCTGGCAATCGCATTGGGCATCGGCGCCTGCATGACCACGCTGACCGTGTTCGCAGTGCTCTCGGGCAATCCGTTGCCGGGCAAGAGCGACCGGTTGTTCTACGTGCAGGTCGACCCGCGACCGGCCGCGGGCTACGTATCCGGCGAGGAGCCGGAGCGGGAGCTTTCCCGATTGGACGCGGAAGCGCTGCTGCGCGAGGGTCGCGCCCCACGCCAGGTGATGATGAGCGGTGGCAACGTGATCGTGGATCCGGACACCCAGGGCAGCACGCCTTACTTCACCGACGCCCGTTACACCAGCGCGGATTTCTTCGCGATGTTCGACGCGCCGCTGCTGTACGGCCGCGGCTGGACGAAGGAGGACGACGAGGCCCGTGCCCGGGTGGTGGTGATCAGCCGCGAAACCAACGACCGGGTCTTCGGCGGCGAGGACAGCGTCGGACGCACGCTGCGTCTGGTCACCAGCGAATTCCAGGTCGTCGGGGTCCTGGACGACTGGAGACCGGTGCCGAAGTTCTACGACCTCACCACCGGCCGCTTCGGAGCGACGGAGGACGTATTCCTTCCCTTCTCCACCTCCCGCGACCTTGATTTCGGTACCCAGGGCAGCACCAACTGCTGGGCCAGCCACAGCGAGGACTCCTATGCCCTCAACGCGCCTTGCGCCTGGATCCAGTACTGGGTGGAGCTGGACGAGGCCGCCCAGGCCGGGGACTTCAAAGCCTACCTGGAAAACTATTCCGCGCAGCAGAACGCCGCCGGGCGCTTCGAGCGCGATCCCAATGTGCGCCTGCGCAACGTGATGGAGTGGCTCGAATTCAACCGGGTGGTCCCTGCTGATGTACGGCTACAGGTCTGGCTGGCATTCGGCTTCCTGCTGGTGTGCCTGATCAACACCGTGGGCCTGCTGCTGGCCAAATTTCTGCGGCGCAGCGGCGAAATAGGCGTGCGCCGCGCGCTCGGGGCACCGCGCACGGAGATCTTCAGGCAATGCCTGGTGGAGGCGGGCACCATCGGCCTGGCCGGCGGGGGACTGGGCCTGGGCGTCGCCCTGCTCGGGCTGTGGGCGGTACGGCAACAGCCTGCAAGCTACGCAAAACTGGCCCAGATGGATCTGCCGATGCTGGGATTGACCTTCGCGCTCGCAGTCCTGGCCAGCCTGCTTGCCGGCCTGCTGCCGGCATGGCGGGCCACGCAGATCACCCCCGCCATCCAGCTCAAATCCCAGTAGGTCGGGGTTATGCCCCCGATGCCGTAACAATCACGGAGCCACCATGGACATCCGCCCCATCCTTTCCAGCCTGCGCCGGCACAAGACTGCCGCAGCCCTCATCGTGCTGCAGATCGCCCTCACCTGCGCCATCGTCTGCAACGCCCTGTTCCTGATCCAACAGCGGATCGAGCGCATGGATATGGAAAGCGGACTGGCCGAGGATGAGCTGGTCCTGATCCAACCGGTCAGCCTGCGCGGCGCTGCCGATGGGGCCGAGCGCGACGCGACCCCGGATCTCGAACGCACCCTGGCGCTGCTGCGCGGCATTCCGGGCGTGACCTCGGTAGCGGCAGTCCCGCAGATGCCGTTTGGAAACTCCAGCAACAACACCAGCGTGAGCAACACCCCGGACCAGGTCCAGCCCACGCTCAACGCCGCGCTGTACATGGATGGCGGGGGCATGCTGGATGCGTTCGGGCTCCGCCTGCTTTCCGGCCGCGACTTCTCCTCCGACGAATACAGGCACGTCGACGACTTGATGCAGCAACACGGCACGGTCCCCGGGGTGATCGTCAACCGGGCCATGGCCGAGCGCCTGTTCCCGGGAGAAAACGCTCTGGGCAAGCTCACCTACGGCTGGGGTGACGACGCAATTCCCATCATCGGCATCGTCGAGGAGCTGGCGCGGCCGAACAACTTCGAACTCGGCCAGTATTCGATGATCTATCCGATCCGCAACTACTACTACGGACTGAACTTCATGCTGCGCACCGCGCCGGAACGCCGCACGGAGGTACTGGAAGCCGCCGTGGCCGCGCTACGCGCTGACGACCCGGGCGTGCTGATCCTCAACCAGGGCACCTTCGAACAGCTGCGCGCCCGCTTCTTCCGCCAGGACCGGGCGATGATCTGGACGCTTGGAGTGGTGTGCGCAGCGCTGCTGTTGGTGACCGCACTGGGGATCGTCGGCCTGGCCAGCTTCTGGGTGCAGCAACGTACCCGCCAGATTGGCGTGCGCCGCGCGCTGGGCGCCAGCCGGGCACAGATCACCCGCTACTTCCAGATCGAGAACTTCCTGCTCGCCAGCGCCGGTATCGCGCTGGGCATGTTGCTGGCGTTCGCGCTCAACCAGTACCTGATGGGCCGCTACGAACTGCCTCGGCTGCCGCTGGCCTACCTGCCGGTGGGTGCGATCGCGCTGTGGCTGCTTGGCCAGGTTGCGGTGCTCGGCCCCGCCCGCCGGGCAGCCTCGGTGCCGCCCGCCATTGCAACGCGCAGCGCATAGGGCCGTTTGCCCAGCATGGGACACCCGCGGAAGGCGGGAATGACGTACGCTTTTTCACTCCACGCCAGCTATACCTCTCCACTGGTAGCCATGCCCACCATCCTCGTCATCGACGACAACCCGGCCGTCATCACCG
>JBQDAV010000070.1:0-11020 GCA_052090405.1 Luteimonas sp. | reverse complement strand
TCGTCGCCCAGGCGGCGCTTCTTGTCTTCCTCGTATTCGCGGTAGTTGCCCTGGAAGAACTCCACGTGCGAGTCGCCCTCGAAGGCCAGGATGTGGGTGGCGATGCGGTCCAGGAACCAGCGGTCATGGCTGATCACGAAGGCGTTGCCCGGGAACTCCAGCAGCGCGTCTTCCAGCGCACGCAGGGTCTCGATGTCCAGGTCGTTGGAGGGTTCGTCCAGCAGCAGCACGTTGCCGCCCTGCAGCAGGGTCTTGGCCATGTGCAGCCGGCCGCGCTCGCCGCCCGACAGGGTGCCGACCAGCTTCTGCTGGTCCTGGCCCTTGAAGTTGAAGCGGCCGATGTAGGCGCGCGACTGGATCTCGATGCCGTTGATGTTGAGGATGTCGGCGCCGCCGGAAATCTCGTGGAAGACGTTGTGGTCGCCTTCCAGCTTGTCGCGGCTCTGGTCGACGTAGGCGATGTCGACCGTCGGGCCCATCTCGATCGAGCCCGAATCCGGCTTCTCGTCGCCGGTGATCATCTTGAACAGGGTCGACTTGCCGGCGCCGTTGGGGCCGATGATGCCGATGATCGCGCCCGGCGGCACGATGAAGCTCAGGTCGTCGATCAGCAGGCGGTCGCCGAAGCTCTTGGAGACGTTCTTGAACTCCATCACCTTGTTGCCCAGGCGCTCGCCCGGCGGGATGAAGATCTCGTTGGTCTCCTGGCGCTTCTGGTAGTCGACCGACTGCAGCTCCTCGATGCGCGACAGCCGCGCCTTGCCCTTGGAACGGCCGCCCTTGGCGTTGCTGCGCGCCCATTCCAGTTCCTTCTGGATCGCCTTCTGGCGGGCCTTCTCCGAGGATTCCTCGCGCTTGAGCCGGTCTTCCTTCTGCTCCAGCCACTCGGTGTAGTTGCCCTTCCACGGGATGCCGCGGCCGCGGTCGAGCTCCAGGATCCACTCGGCGGCGTTGTCCAGGAAGTAGCGGTCATGGGTGACCGCCACCACGGTGCCGGTGTAGCGGGCCAGGAACTGCTCCAGCCACTCCACCGATTCGGCGTCCAGGTGGTTGGTGGGCTCGTCCAGCAGCAGCATGTCGGGCTTCTGCAGCAGCAGGCGGCACAGCGCCACGCGGCGCTTTTCGCCGCCGGACAGCTTGCCGACGATCGCGTCCCAGGGCGGCAGGCGCAGCGCATCGGCGGCGATTTCCAGCTGCTGTTCGAGCGTGCTGGAGTCGCCGCTGGCCAGGATCGCCTCCAGCCGCTCCTGCTCCTTGGCCAGGGCGTCGAAGTCGGCCCCTTCCTCGGCGTAGGCGGCGTACACGGCCTCCAGCGCGGCCTGGGCCTGCAGCACTTCGCCCACGCCTTCCTCCACCGCCTCGCGCACGGTGTGCTCGGGGTTGAGCTCGGGCTCCTGGGCCAGGTAGCCGACCTTGGTCCCGGCCTGGGGACGCGCCTCGCCTTCGAAATCGCTGTCCACGCCGGCCATGATCCGCAGCACCGTGGACTTGCCGGAGCCGTTCAGGCCCAGCAGGCCGATCTTGGCGCCGGGGAAGAAGCTCAGCGAGATGTCCTTGATGATCTGCCGCTTCGGCGGCACGACCTTGGACACCCGGTTCATGGTGTAGATGTATTGCGACATGGGGGCTCCGCAGGCGAAAGCCGGCCCGGCGATGGCGGGCCGCGGGGTGGTGACGGGTAATCGGGACATTATAGCTGGGGGCGGGCGCCGCGGATTACCAGCCCCTGTCCCGGAACGCCGGGTAACAGGGGCCCGGAGGGGCCGGGGAGTGGGCAAAAAAGCTACAATCCGGCGTATCCCCCGCACCTGCCAGGAGTACTCCGGAATGTTTCCCAAAGACGCCCGCATCGAAGGTTACGACCCGGAGCTGGCCGCGGCCATCGCGGATGAGGGGCGCCGGCAGGAAGACCACGTGGAGCTGATCGCCTCGGAGAACTACGCCAGCCCGCGGGTGATGGAGGCGCAGGGGTCCAAGCTGACCAACAAGTACGCCGAGGGCTACCCCGGCAAGCGCTACTACGGCGGCTGCGAATACGTGGACGTGGCCGAGCGGCTGGCGATCGACCGCCTCAAGGAGCTGTTCGGCGCCGACTACGCGAACGTGCAGCCGCATTCGGGTTCGCAGGCCAACCAGGCCGTGTACCTGTCGATGCTTTCGCCCGGCGACACCATCCTGGGCATGTCGCTGGCCCACGGCGGGCACCTGACCCACGGGGCGAAACCCAACATCAGCGGCAAGCTGTTCAAGGCGGTGCAGTACGGGGTCAACGACGAGGGCCTGATCGACTACGACGAGGTCGAGCGGCTGGCGGTGGAGCACAAGCCGAAGATGCTGGTGGGCGGGTTCAGCGCCTATTCGCAGAAGATCGACTGGGCACGGTTCCGCGCGATCGCCGACAAGGTCGGCGCGATCTTCTTCGTCGACATGGCCCATGTGGCCGGGCTGGTCGCAGCCGGTATCTATCCGAACCCGGTGCCGCACGCGCACGTGGTGACTTCGACCACGCACAAGACGCTGCGCGGGCCGCGCGGCGGGATCATCGTCGCCAGCCGCGAGGGCGCGGGCGACATGTATGACGACATGTGCAAGAAGCTGCAGTCGATCGTGTTCCCGGGCCTGCAGGGCGGGCCGCTGATGCACGTGATCGCGGCCAAGGCGGTGGCGTTCAAGGAAGCGCTGGAGCCGGACTTCAAGGTCTACCAGCAGCAGGTGGTGAAGAATGCCCAGGCAATGGCGAAGGTGGTCATCGATCGCGGCTACAAGATCGTGTCCGGCGGTACCGAGAACCACCTGATGCTGGTCGACATGATCGGCAAGGGCGTGACCGGCAAGACCGCCGAGGAGGCGCTGGGCCGGGCCCACATCACGGTCAACAAGAACGCGGTGCCCAACGATCCGCAGAAGCCGTTCGTGACCTCGGGCCTGCGCATTGGCACCCCGGCGGTGACCACGCGCGGCTACATGGAGCAGGACTGCATCGAACTGGCCGGCTGGATGTGCGACGTGCTTGATGCGCCGGACGACGAGACCGTGATCGCCCGGGTGCGCGAGGCGGTGACCGCCCAGTGCCGGAAGTTCCCCGTCTACGGCTGATGTTCTGCCCCTTCTGCCAGCACACAGACACCCGGGTCATCGATTCGCGCGCGTCCGAGGACGGCGCCACCATCCGTCGCCGGCGCGAGTGCGAAGCCTGCGGAGAGCGCTTCTCCACCCTGGAGACGATCGAGCTCAAGCTGCCGGCGATCATCAAGGGCGACGGCCGGCGTGAGCAGTTCGATGCGCGCAAGCTGCGGCTGGGTTTCGACCGCGCGCTGCACAAGCGGCCGGTGTCGGAAGAGCAGATCGAGGCGGCGGTGCGCGCGGTGGTGCACCAGCTGCGGATGACCACCGAGCGCGAGGTGACTTCACGCCGGATCGGCGAGTTCGTGATCGCCGAGCTGCGCAAGCTCGACCACGTCGGCTTCGTGCGCTTCGCCTCGGTGTACCGCGCGTTCGAGGACGTGGCGGATTTCCGCGAGGAGCTGGACCGGCTGGAGCGCGACCTGCCCGGCGAAGGCCAGCTCCCGTTGCTGTCCGGCGACGTGGTGCCCTTCGACAAGGGCGTGGGTAAAGGACGCAAGCGTTGAATCCGTGGCTGAAGGCTTTTTTTCGTGATGAATGATTTCAATGCCGTTGACCACGCAATGATGGCGCGTGCGCTGCGGCTGGCCGAGCGTGGCGCGTATACGACCAAGCCCAATCCGATGGTTGGCTGCGTGCTGGCGCAGGGTGAGGACGTGGTGGGCGAGGGTTTCCATGCGCGCCAGGGCGAGGCCCACGCCGAGGTGTTGGCGCTGCAGGCCGCCGGCGAACGTGCCCGCGGCGCGACCGCCTACGTGACCCTGGAGCCCTGCGCGCACACCGGCCATACCGGGCCGTGCGCTGACGCACTGGTCGCGGCCGGCGTTTCGCGGGTGGTCGCGGCCATGCGTGATCCGTTTCCGCAGGTGGACGGCAAGGGCTTTGAACGGCTGCAGGCGGCGGGAATCGAGACCGCTTCCGGGCTGATGCAGGCGCAGGCGCGAGAGCTCAACCTCGGCTTCATCTCGCGCATCGAGCGCGGCCGGCCGTGGGTGCGGGTGAAGCTGGCGATGAGCCTGGACGGGCGCACCGCGCTGGCCAGCGGCGAGTCGAAGTGGATTACCGGCGAGGCGGCGCGGCAGGACGTGCACCGCTGGCGCGCGCGCGCCGGGGCAATCCTGGCCGGCGCCGGCACCATCCTCACCGATGACCCGCAGCTCACCGTGCGCCTGGGAGACGACACCCCGTTCGTGCCGCCCACCCGCGTGGTGCTCGACCCGGGCCTGGCCACCGTGGCCCGTGGCCGGGTGCGCGAAGGCGATGCGCCTACGCTGTACCTGCACGCCCCGGACGTGAAGCCGCCCCGCGACATGACCGCGGCGCGGGCCGCGGTGCCGATCAACAACGGCCTGCTTGACCTGCACGCGGTGCTGCAGGCGCTGGTGGAGCGCGGCGTCAACGAAGTACACGTGGAAACCGGCGCCACCCTGGCCGGGGCGCTGCTGTCGGAAGGCCTGGTCGACGAACTGCTGCTGTACGTGGCCCCGGTGCTGCTGGGCGACAGCGCGCGGCCGCTGTTCGCCGGCCTGAAGGTGGAGGACATGGCCCACCGCTACTGCCTGCGCACCGCCGAGACCCGCAGGATCGGCGACGACCTGCGCATCCGCCTGCGCCCCGTGGAGACTGCCTGATGTTCACCGGCATCATCGAGGGAGTTGGCCGCCTGGCCGCGCGCGAGCCGCGCGGCGGCGACGTGCGCCTGGCGATCGAGGTCGGCACGCTCGCCTTCAACGACGTGCGCCTGGGCGAAAGCATCGCCGTCAACGGCGTGTGCCTGACGGTGGTGGCGTTCGATGCCGCCTCGTTCCAGGCCGATGTCTCCAACGAGACCCTGTCGCTGACCACGCTGGGCGCGCTGGCCGAGGGCGCGGTGCTGAACCTGGAGCGCGCCATGCGGCCCGACGACCGCCTTGGCGGGCACCTGGTGAGCGGCCACGTCGACGGGCTGGGGCAGGTGGCCCGGATCGAACCGGACGCGCGCGCCCAGCGCTGGCGCTTCGAGGCGGCGCCTGACGTGCTGCGCTACGTGGCGAAGAAGGGTTCGATCTGCGTCGACGGGGTCAGCCTGACGGTCAACGCCGTCGACGACGCCGGCTTCGAAGTCGCGCTGGTCCCGCACACCGTGGACCACACCGCCTTCGCCGATACCGGCGTCGGCGACGCCGTCAACCTGGAAGTCGACCTCATTGCCCGCTACGTCGAACGCCTCATGACCCGGTAGGACTGCAGCATGCCCTTCTCCCCCATCCCCGAACTGCTCGAAGAACTCCGCGCCGGCCGCATGGTCGTCATCGTCGACGACGAGGACCGCGAGAACGAGGGCGACCTGATCATGGCCGCCGAGCTGGTGCGCCCGGCCGATATCAACTTCATGGTCACCCACGCCCGCGGGCTGGTGTGCCTGTCGCTGACCCGCGAACGCTGCGCCCAGCTCGGGCTGCCGCCGATGGTGCGCGACAACACTTCTTCGCACCACACCAACTTCACCGTCAGCATCGAGGCCGCCGAGGGCGTGACCACCGGCATCTCTGCCTACGACCGCGCCCACACCGTGCGCACGGCGGTGAAGCCGAACGCGGCGCCTGAAGACCTGGCCCAGCCCGGGCACATCTTCCCGCTGCAGGCGCAGCCGGGCGGAGTGCTCAACCGCGCCGGCCACACCGAGGCGGCCGCGGACCTGGCGATGATGGCCGGACTGGAGCCGGCCGGGGTGCTGGTGGAGATCCTCAATCCCGACGGGACGATGGCACGGCGGCCGGAGCTGGAGGTGTTCGCGCGCGAGCACGGGCTGAAGATGGGGTCGATCGAGGACCTGATCCGCTACCGCCTGGATACCGAGCACACGGTCGAGCGCGTGGACGAGCGCGAAATTGAAACCGCTCACGGCCCGTTCCGGCTGGTGACCTATCGCGACCGCCTCAGCCACGGCCTGCACTTCGCCCTGGTGCGCGGCGCGCCCGACGCCGCGCAGCCGGCGCTGGTGCGGGTGCAGCCGCTGAACCTGCTGGCGGATGCATTGCACTGGCAGCGCGCGGATTTCGGCCCGGCGGTCGGCGGCGTGCTGGAGCGGCTGGCGGGCGAGGAGGCCGGTGCGCTGGTGCTGCTGGAGGAGCGGGCCGATGCCGATGCGCTGCTGGCCCGGATCCGGCAGGCGCCGGAGCCCCCGACCGCGGCCCGCGGCAGCGCCCTGACCGAATGGCGGCGCAACGGCGCCGGCAGCCAGATCCTGTCCGACCTGGGCTTCGGCCGCCTGCGCGTGCTGGGTACGCCGCGCAAGCAGGTCGGCCTGCCGGGGTTCGGGCTGGAAGTGGTGGAATACGTCGATCCCGCGCAGCCGCAGTGACCGCGTGGCCGGCTTCGCCACGGGCGCGCCGCTGCAACCCATGCACTAAACTGTTGCCACCCCTGAAGGCCCCATCCGCATGACCCATTACGAAGGCGACCTGCGCGCTCCCGCCCAGGCGCGTTTTGTCATCATTGCCAGCCGCTGGAACCCGCGCATCACCGATTCGCTGGTGGCCGGCGCGCGCAAGGCATTTGCGGCCAATGACGTGGCCGAAGACGCGCTGGACGTGGTCCGCGTGCCCGGCGCCTGGGAAATCCCCGTGGCCGCGGCGCGGCTGGCGCGCTCGGGTGGCTATGCCGGCGTGGTGGCACTGGGCTGCGTGATCCGCGGCGACACCCGCCATTACGAACAGGTGGCCGACGGCTGCAGCGAGGGCCTGATGCGGGTGGCGCTGGACACCGGCGTCACGGTGGCCAACGGCGTGCTGGCGGTGGAAGACGCCGAGGACGCCGAGCGCCGCGCCGGCGGCAGTCACGGCAACAAGGGTGAGGAAGCGGCGCTGGTGGTGATCGAGATGGCGGAACTGATGGGGAAGCTGCCGTGAGCCGCTCGCGGCGCACCGACGGCGTGGACCCGGTCCAGCGCACCCGTTCGCGCAGGCGCGCGCTGCAGGCGGTCTACACCTGGCAGGTTGCCGGCGGCCAGGTGCAGGAAGTGATTGCCCAGTTCGCCCACGAGCAGGCGCACGAGATCGCGGACCTGGAGTACTTCGAAGACCTGGTGCGCGGGGTGCTGGCCCGGCGCGCGGACCTGGATGCGTCGCTGGCCCCGTTCCTGGACCGCGGCGTCGACGAGGTCGACCAGATCGAGCGCGCGATGCTGCGCATCGCGGCTTACGAGCTGCAGCACCGCATCGACGTGCCCTACCGGGTGGTGATCGACGAGGCATTGAAAACGGTCAAGCGCTTCGGTTCCGAGCACGGCTACACCTACGTCAACGGCGTGCTCGACCGCGCCGCGGCCGAGTGGCGCGCGGTTGAGGTGCAGGCCGCGCGCGGCTGACGGTGGCCGCCGAGTTCGACCTGATCCAACGCATCCGCGCCCGCGCGGGCGTGCGCGCCGACGTTGCGTTGGGAATTGGTGACGACGCCGCGGTGATGCGGCCGGAGCCGGGGCGCGAACTGGTGGTCACGACCGACGTTCTCAACGTCGGAGTGCATTTCGGCGCGGATGATGCCCCCGCCGATATCGGCTGGAAGGCGCTGGCGGTGAACCTGTCGGACCTGGCGGCGATGGGCGCCCGGCCGGCCTGGTGCACGCTGTCACTGGCGCTGCCGGAGCCGGACCTGCGGTGGTGCGATGCCATGCTCGATGGCTTCTTTGAACTGGCCGACATGCACGGCGTGGCCCTGGTTGGCGGTGATACCACCCGCGGGCCGCTTTCGCTGGGCGTAACCGCGATCGGCCAGGCCGCGCCGGACCGGCTGCTGCGCCGTGACGCGGCGCGGGTGGGCGACGAGGTCTGGGTCAGCGGCACGCTGGGCGACGCCGCCGCGGCGTTGGCGCTGCGGCAGGCCGGGGCCGTGGCCGATGCTTTCCTGCGTGCTCGATTGCACCGTCCCACGCCGCGGATCGCGCTGGGCGCGGCGCTTGGTGGGCTGGCGCATGCGTGCATCGATCTGTCGGACGGCCTGCTGTCCGATCTTGGACACGTATGCGCCGCCAGCGGTGTGGGGGCGGAAGTGTCCTTGGATGCGCTGCCCGCATCGCCTGCGCTGCGCGCCGCCGGCGACGATGCCGCGCGCTGGTCGTGGCAGGTATCCGGCGGTGACGACTACGAGCTGTGCTTCACTGCGGCCCCGGAGGCGGGTAACGACATCGCAGCTGCCGCCCGGTCCGCCGGCGTCGAAGCCACCCGCATCGGCCGTATCGTAGCCATGGAGCCGGAGTCGTCACCGGTGCATCTGCTCGACGCCGCTGGCGTGGAATGGCAGCCCCCCCGGCGTGGTTACGAACACTTCGTGCCGGAGTAGGAGCGCGCAAGACGCGCTCTTGCGGGGTGGAGGTGCGTATGTCCGGTGATTACGCGATCGCATGGGCCATGCGGTCCAGGGCTTCGCGCAGGATCGGGCGGGGCAGGGCGAAGTTGAAGCGGACGTGGCCGGCGCCGGCGTCGCCGCATTCGGCGCCGTCGGTCAGGGCCACGCCGGCCTTGCGGAACAGCAGCTTCGCAGGCGTTTGCAGCTCCAGCGGCCGGAAGTCCAGCCACGCCAGGTAGGTGCCCTCCGGCGCCACGTAACCGACCCCGGGCATGCGCTCGGCCAGGGTCGTGGCAAGCAGATCGCGATTGCCTTCCAGATAGGCCATCACCGAATCCAGCCACGGCTTGCCGTGCCGGTAGGCGGCGGTATTGGCGATCACCCCCGGCGTCGACGTCGCATGCCCTGCCAGCGGGTGCATGCTCCGCCAGGTGGCGAGGTCATCGTCATTGGTCAGGATCAGCTGCGCGCACTTGAGCCCGGCCAGGTTCCAGCCCTTCGATGCCGAAGTTGCGGTGATCGCCTGGCGCGCGGCGGCCTCGCCCAGCGAGGCGTAGGGCAGGTGCCGGTGCGGGGCGAAGGTGAGCGGGCCGTGGATCTCGTCGCAGAACACGCGTACGCCGTGGCGTTCGGCCAGCTGGCTGAAGCGCTCCAGCTCGGCGCGGGTGAACACGCGCCCCAGCGGGTTGTGCGGATTGCACAGGATCGCCAGCCCGGCGCCGTCGGAGAAGGCGGCGTCGAGCGCGTGGAAATCGAATTCCCAGCCGCTGGCCGTGCGCAGCATCGGCACCTGCACCGCCTCGTGGCCGAGCATGCGCAGCAGCGGCAGGAACGGCATGTAGTTCGGCGTGGGCAGCACCACCTTCGTGCCGGCCGGCAGCAGGTGGCGCAGCGCCAGCTCCAGGCCCGTCAACACGTCGGGCAGCGGCTGGATCCGCGCCGGGTCCGGCGCCCATCCGTACTGCGTGGCGTGCCAGTCGCTGCAGGCGCCGGCCAGTCCGGCAACCAGGCCGTCGTCGAGGTAGCCGACCTGGCCGCGCTCCAGCGCTTGGCGCACCGCTGCCGCGACTTCCGGGGCGATGCCGAAATCCATCTCCGCCACGAATGCGCCGATGCAGTCGGGAAAGGCGTTCCACTTCAGCGCGCCGGATGCGCGCAGTTCGTCGGCGGTGATGGCGTCGAAGCGCTCGTGGTCCACGGTCACGGCGTGCGGCGCGGGAACAGGTAGAACAGGCTGCCAACGGCCATGGCGGCGGCGACGGCGACCAGGTTCAGCCAGCTGGCACTGAACAGCAGCACCACCGACAGCGCCAGCGCCACCACCGGGATCAGCGGCCCGCCGGGCAGGTGGAAGGTGTCTTCCGGCTCGCCGAAGCGGCGCCGCAGCACCAGCACCGCGGCGGCGGTGGCGATGTAGCCGATCAGCCGGGTCACCATGGACAGCACCGCCAGCGCCACGAACGAGCCGGTCAGCGCCAGCCCCAGCCCGATCACGAACTGGGTGGCGATGGCCGCCGCGGGGGTACGGAAGCGCGGGTGGACGGAGGCCAGGTAGCGCGGGCCGTAGCCGTCGGCCGCCAGCGCGTGCAGGAAGCGCGGCCCCAGCAGCATGGTGTTGTTGTTGGTGCCCAGGATCGACAGCGCCGCGCCCACGGTGAGCAGCAGGGCCAGCCCCTCGCCGCCGAAGGCCGCGGCCGCGTCGGCGATCGGCGAGGTCGATTCGGCCAGGCCGGGCAGCACGCCCTGGGCCACCATCTGCACTGCCGCGTAGAGCAGCGTCACCAGCACGATCATGGTCAGCAGCGCGAACGGCACGTTGCGCTTGGGGCTGCGGTACTCGCCCGCGGCCGCGGGCAGGTTCTCGAAGCCGGCATAGGCGAACAGCAGCAGCAGCGCGGCCTCGCCCAGCTGGCTGTAGTCCTGCGGCCCCGGCCCGCCGAAGGCCAGGCCCCAGTCCATGTGGAACAGGCCGATGAACACGAACACCAGCAGCGGCACCAGCTTGCACACCACCAGCACCACCGCCGCGCGCGCGGCCCAGCTGACGCCGATGATGTTGACCGCGGTCAGCAGCAGCAGCGAACCGGCGACCACCGCCACCCGCCCGCCGCCGGCGGCGGCCGGCTCCCAGAAGCGCGCCACCGCGTCGGCCAGGCCGTTGCTCAGCGACGCGGCCACCACCACCCGGGTCAGCCAGATGGTCCAGCCGATCTGGAATCCCACGAACGGCCCGAACGCCTCGCGCGCGTACAGGTAGCTGCCGCCCGGCTGGTCGAAGTAGCTCGACGCCTTGGCATAGCACAGCACCAGCAGGCCCACCGTGGCCCCGGCCAGCAGCACCGCCCAGACGGTGAACGAGCCCAGCATGAGGAATGCCGTGGCCGGCAGCAGGTAGATGCCGCTGCCGATGACGTCGTTGATCGAAAGACCCACCACCTGCCAGCGGCCGACGGCGCGCAGCAGGGCCGGTCGCGGCGGCTGTTCCCCCTGGACGGTACTCATGCGGCGTCGCGATCCGGCGTGGAGTGGGTCATGGGCCTGGCCTGTATTCGGGTCGGCGCCATTGTAGGCA
>JBQDAV010000069.1:0-11369 GCA_052090405.1 Luteimonas sp. | reverse complement strand
AACTGTCGGGCGGACAGAAAAAACGCGCCTTCCTCGCCCGCGCGCTGGCCCACGACGGACGCGTGATCCTGCTCGATGAGCCTTTCACAGGCGTCGACGTGACCACCGAAGACGCAATCGTCGGCCTGCTGCGTGGGTTACGCGAAGAGGGCCGGATCCTGCTGGTGTCCACCCACAACCTGGGCAGCGTGCCCGAGTTCTGCGACCGCAGCGTGCTGCTGCGGCGCACGGTGCTGGCCAGCGGGCCGACCGCGCAGGTGTTTACCCGCGACAACCTCGAGCGCGCGTTCGGCGGCGTGCTGCGCCACTTCAACTTCGGCGAGGCCGGCCATCGCGGGATCGGCGCTCTCGGCATCCTGACCGACGACGAACGTCCGCTGGTGCTGGCCGAGGGCCGGCCGATGCCGCGCTCCGCGCCGGAGGACGGCCAGGTCCCGGAGCGGGAACGGTGAGTGTTTTGTTCGAGCCCTTTGGGTACGCCTACATGACCAATGCAATCTGGGTGTCCACCTTGGTGGGGGCGGTGTGCGCATTCCTGTCCGCCTACCTGATGCTCAAGGGCTGGTCGCTGATCGGTGATGCACTGTCGCACTCGATCGTTCCGGGCGTGGCCGGCGCCTGGATGCTGGGCCTGCCTTTCGCGCTGGGCGCATTCCTGGCCGGTGGGCTGGCGGCGGCGGCGATGCTGTTCCTGCGCCAGCGCACCCGGCTGCGCGAGGACGTGGTGATCGGACTGATCTTCACCGGCTTCTTCGGCCTGGGGCTGTTCATGGTGTCGCTGTCGCCGGCGGCAGTGGACGTGCGGACCATCGTGCTCGGCAATGTGCTGGCGATCACCGCGACCGACACCCTCCAGCTCGTGGCGATCGCAGTGGTTTCGCTGGGGCTGCTGCTGTGGAAATGGAAGGACCTGCTGGTGGTGTTCTTCGACGAACAGCACGCGCGCTCGATCGGGCTTCGTCCGGGGCGGCTGAAGGCGCTGTTCTTCGTGCTGCTTTCGGCGAGCACGGTGGCGGCGATGATGACCGTTGGGGCATTCCTGGTGATTGCGATGGTGGTCACGCCCGGTGCGACGGCCTACCTGCTCAGCGACCGCTTCGGACGACTGCTGGCGATCAGCGTCGGCATTGGTGCGGGGACCGGGGCGCTCGGTGCCTGGGCCAGCTACTTCCTCGATGGCGCCACGGGCGGGATTATCGTCCTGCTGCAAACCGCGCTGTTCCTGATGGCGTTCTTCTTCGCGCCCAGGCATGGCCGCCTGGCCGCGCGGCGGCGGACGCGACTGGCGACGGCGCAGGCTCCGTGATGACTGTGCTGCTCGCGCCCCTGCAACTTGATTTCATGCGCGATGCGCTGCTGATCTCCGCACTGGTGGCGGTGCCGGCGGCGCTGCTGTCCTGCTTCCTTGTACTGCGCGGCTGGGCGCTGATGGGCGACGCGGTTGCACACGCGGTGTTGCCCGGGGTGGTGCTGTCCTACCTGCTGGGCATGCCGTACGCACTGGGCGCGTTTGGCGCCGGCATGGGCTGCGCGCTGTCGATCGGCTACCTGGCCGAGCACAGCCGGGTGCGCCAGGACACGTTGATGGGCGTGGTGTTCTCGGGCATGTTCGCGCTTGGGCTGGTGATGTATGTCAGGGTGCGCGCCGACGTGCACCTGGAGCACATCCTGTTTGGCGACATGCTGGGAGTGGGGCCGGCCGACCTGGTCTGGACGGCGCTGATCGCGCTGCTGGTAACGGGGGTGGTCGCCTGGCGCTGGCGCGACCTGTTGCTGCACGCCTTCGACCCGGTACATGCCGCCGGCATCGGGCTGCCGGTGCGCGTGCTCCACTACGGCCTGCTGGCGCTGCTGACCCTGGCCATCGTGGGCATGCTCAAGGCGGTGGGGCTGATCCTGGCGATCGCGCTGCTGATCACACCCGGCGCGATCGCGTTCCTGTTGGTGCGGACGTTCGCGGCCATGTTGCTGGTGGCGTCGGCGGTCTCGCTGTTCGCCGCGATGGCCGGCGTCTACCTGAGCTTCTTCCTCGACAGCGCCCCGGCGCCGACCATCGTGGTGGTGCTGACCCTGCTGTTTGTGATTGCCTTCGTGGCGACCGGCTGGCGCCAGCGCGCCGGACGGTCGCCACCCTCTCCTCACGATCGGGAAAGACCGTCCCGCCGCGCCCACACTGTTTCCGCCAGCCACAGCAGCCCGGCCGACAGCGCCAGCAGCGGCAGCAGCAGGAACATCGCCGCGGCAGCGATCCGCAGCCACCACGGCCACGGCCGCTGCGCCGGTGGGGGAACCGCCATCGATGACGCCGGCCTGCGTCGCCACCATGTCATTGCGCCGGTGACGCACAGCCAGGCCAGCGCCAACGCGAAGCCGGTATTGAGCCACGGCCCGATGCGCCCGAAGTAGCGCGCCTCGTGGATGTCCACGCCGGTGGCCACGGCCTTGGCCATCGGTGGGAAGCGGTCCCAGCCCGCCTGTTCCAGCAGCTCGCCGTTGCCGCGGTCGAACAGCAGGTAGCGCTGCTGTGACGAGCGTGGCTTGACCTGGCGCACCGAGACGGCAGCGCCTGGCGGGCCATCCACCATCAGGAATCGCAGGTCGCCGTCCAGGCCCTGCGCGCGTGCCCCGTCCAGCATGGCCTGCAGGGCCGGCCCGCCCTGCGCACCGCCGCCCGCGAATACCGGTGCGAACCCCGCCGCCCGCGGGACCTGCTGGTCCAGCGCGCGTTGCACCGGGGTCAGGACGTTGCCGCCCCAGAAGCTGGTCCACGGCATCGCCGTGCACAGGAACAGCACGATCAGCAGCGAGAACCATACCGCCACGCAGGCGTGCAGGTCGCGCCAGAATATCCGGGCACTGCCGCCCAGGCGAGGCAGCAGCGCGCGAACTCCGCGACCATCCCGTGGCCACCACAGGTACAGGCCGGTCAGCACCATCACGATGGTCCAGCACGCGCCGAGTTCCAGCAGCCAGCTGCCCGGATCACCCAGCGGCCAGCCCCCGTGCAGGGCGTGGGTCCATCCGACCGGCCAAGCGCCGCCTTCAAGGCTGCCGAGCAAGGTGCCGCGGTAAGGGTCGACGAAGGTCGCGACCGGCAGGCCGTGTTCGTCCCTGAACATGACTTGGGTACTGCGTGCGGGATCGGCCGACACGAGGACCCCGCCGATCTCGCGGCCGGCGTGGTGCTCGCGTGCGGACTGGACCTGCACGTCGAGCGCCACCGTCTGCGTACCAGTGTCCACGAAGCGCAGCGCGGCGTGGCGATGGTCCACCCACTGCTCCGACCATACGTACAGTACGCCCGTGACCGACTGCCAGAGGACGAACGGGATCACCAGCGCAGCGGCGAGGAAGTGCCATCGCCATGCCCGGCGGCGCAGGTCAGCCCGCATGTGTTGATCGTCCATGGTCAGAACCTCAGCCGCAGGCCGACGTGGACCGCGCGCGGCGATCCGGCCTGCAACAGCGCATCATCCGCGCCCGCCCGGTCGCGCACGGTCAGTTGGCCGACGTGGGGCTCGTCGAGCAGGTTGCGGATCTCGCCAAACGCCGACCAGCGTTCACGCTCGATTCCTGCACGCAGGCCCAGCAGGTGGTACGAGCCGACCCGGTAGGTGTTGCTGAAATCCGCGTAGCGCGCCCCCACCAGGTCGAACGTCGGGCCCACGTGGAAGCCGCTGTCGTGGCGGTACATCACCTCGCCGCGCACCACGTGGCCCGGGGCCGCCGGCAGGTCGTTGTCGCCGTAGGTCGCGTCGCCATCGAACGAGAATGCGTTCCAGGTCGCGCTGACCTGCGGCTCGATGCGGTGTGCACCACCGCCCAGCGGGAAACTCCCGCCCACCAGCGCTTCGACGCCGGCATGGACGGTGCGGTCGATGTTGGCCGACAGGCTGGTGCCCGGCGCCCCGGGATCGTCGATCGACAGGATCGCGTCGCGGATCCTGGCGTAGTAGGCCGACACGTCCCAGCGCCAGATTGCCGCCGCGGCACCGCTCTCCACCGCGCCGCGCATGCCGATCTCGACCACGCTGCCGTGCATCGCATCCAGGGTGGACCCGTCGCCGCGCACGTCGTCTTCCAGTTCGAACGTCGTTGGCGCCTCGTACAGCCGGCCCAGGCTGGCGTAGGCCTGGCTGCCTGGACCGAGCCCGCGGATCAAGCCGAGCCGGGGATTGAAAGAGGAATAGTCGGCCGTGGGATTGAGCAACGTGCCGCTGGCGACATCGGTGTTGCGCACGTCGCGGCTGGTGAATACGCCCTGCGCCCCGTATACCAGCGTCCAGTCCGGGGCGAAGTGCCAGCGATCGACGAGGAATGCCTCCACGCTGTCCGAGCGGTTGTCAACGATGGTGGACAGGCCGTTGCGACGGCCGCCATCGTTGCGGTACAGGCCGCCGGTCTCATGCGTGTTGGCGAGGTTGATGCCGGCCAGCACGTCGTGGTCGCCCAGCCGCGCGCTGTAGCGGGCCATGCCGGCGAGGGTGCGCTGGTCGGTGTTCTTGAGCAGGCTGAACACTTCCACCGGCGGCAGCGGGCCGGGGCCGTCGAAGTCGACCATGACCTTGTCGACGATGGGGTGGTAAAGGTGCTGGTCGTCGTACGACAGGCCGAACTCGAAGCGGCGGCCGTCATCGATGCGCCAGGTGCCCTTGGCCGCCAGCCGGCTGGTGCGCACGTTGAGCTGGTAGTGGCCGCTGACGGCGGCCGCTTCGGCCTGGTAGGGATCCGCATCGAACTCGGCGCGGGTGAGCGGGCCGGCGAGCTCCTCGTCGCTGTCGACGTAGGTGGCGAACACGCGCAGATCGATATCGTCCGTCGGTTGCCAGCCGACGTTCGTGTACAGGCCGGTGCGGTCCTCGCGGCTGTGTTCGCGATAGCCGTCGCGCCCCTTGGCATCCAGCGTGACCAGTCCATCGAAGGCTCCGGAAACTCCACCGAAGGACAGTCGCCCGCTATGCAGTCCGTGACTGCCGGCGGTGAAGGCCAGCTCGCCGCCCGGGCTGTTGCGGGCGGTGGGCGAGGTGAAGTCGATCGCGCCGCCGAGGTTGCTGGCGCCGTAGGTCAGCGCGTTGGCGCCGCGGGCGACGACGGCGTGGCGTGCGGCCATCGGGTCCAGCGCGCGGTTGTGGTTGTTGCCGTCGGCGGTGGTGACGGGCAGGCCGTCCTGGAACAGCTTGACGCCGTTGCCGTCGTAGCCGGTGGCGTCCAGGTTGGAGCCGCGGCTGGAGAACTGGACGGCGTCGCCGCCGGTGCCGCTTTGGATCCAGAGGCCGGGTGCGTAGCGCAGTGCGTCGGCCATGTTGTTGACGGCGCGCTGGTGGAATGATTCGCCGTCGAGGACGGTGACGCCGCCGGGCGTCAGCGCGCGTTCGATCTCGAGGTCGTTGCGCACGCCGTGCACTTCGATCGCGTCGAGCGTGGTGGCCTGGGGGGGCATCTGCTTCGATGCCGTATGACGTACCGGCAAGTACGGACACAGGGAGAGACAGCGCGGCAGAGACGGCCACGGACAGGCACGACGAACGCATCGTCGTGCGGAAGGGGATCGACATGTAGGACTCCAAAGCACAAGGGCGCGGCACGCGGCCACGCGGGATGTCAGCGGGGGACTTGTGGTTCAGAGCGCGATGGGGGGGGCCTGTGACCCCAATCCGCGGATGTTGCGCAGGGAAGTCGGGAGGCACGCGTAGCGCCGCAGTGGCGGGGACCGCGGCGGGTGGAGCAGCAGGCCGAACAGCAGTGCCAGCGCCAGCACCAGTGGCGGGACCAGCACGCAGTAGTCGCAGGCCTCGGTCATCTCCGACATGGGAGGCGCTGGCGTTTCACCGCCCAGGAAAGAGGTGACGTCGACCAGCCTGGTTCCCCCGGTGGTGCACATCTCCATCAGGATCGGTGCCATGTCCGGCGCCACCGCCGAGGCCACGCGACTGGCCGTGGGCATGGCGATGGACAGCACGACCGCCGCGAGGGCGAGCCATGCCATGCGCCTGAAGCTGGCCGACGAGCGGGTCATGCGGACATTCTAGCGATCGCCACTCCGGGGCGCGCGACGGGCAGCCACCGCCGGGTTTCGCGCGAGGGTCCGCGCTGGCCGCTCACGGGTCGGCGGGGAATGCGGGCACGGCGGTTGGCCGCCCATTCCGGTCCAGCGCGATCATCACGAAGCGCCCGCGAGTGCACAGCTCGCGTTCGCCGCTGAGCAGGTCCTCGGCGATCACCTCCACCCGTACCTGCATCGAGGTGCGTCCTGCCTCGACCACGCACGCGATCGTCTCCACAAGCTGGCCCTGGCGGATCGGCAGCTTGAAGTCGACCTGATCCGAGCGTGCGGTGACCACGGTGCGCCGTGCATAGCGCGAGGCGGCTATGAAGGCGGCCTTGTCCATCCACGCCAGCGCCTGGCCGCCGAACAGCGTGCCCAAGTGGTTGGTGTAGTCGGGAAAGACCATCTCCAGCAGACGTGCCTCGGTGGAAGGGGCGGCAGCGGGGCTGGTCACGCCGGCGCCTGGGCGAAGTACGTTTGGACGGCACGGGCGATCTGCGCCGGGGTCTGGAAGCCGGGCAGGCGCACGGACTCGTTGCCTTCCACGAACAGCGACAGTGTGGGGGTCTGGCGAAGGCCCAGGTTGCGGAAGAAGTCCTCGCCGACGACCTCCATCTTCACCTTGAGAAGCGTGATGCCGTCGGCATCGGCAGTGACAGCGAACTTCTGCAGGGACATCTCCAGCATCCGGCAGCCGGGACATTCGTCTTTGTGATAATCCACCAGCAGGCGAGGATGCGCGGTGATGGCGGCGTGGTAGTCCTCAGACGTTGATGCGCGCAGGGTCTGCATGGGGCGTGGCCTTGTCGATGGTCGTGGTGGTGGCGGAAGTGTCCCCGGCAATGGCCAGGACGTGGTCGGTCCAGCGTTCGATCTTCAGTGCGTCACGCTCGCCATGGGGCATCTGCTCGATCTCCAGCCGCGGGTAAGCGGTGTCGAAGAACGCGGCCATGCGCCGTACCGCGCCGCAGTAGTACTCCTCGCCCCACTGGGTCTCGCCGGTGCCGAACACGGCCAGCCGCTCCGGTTTGCCGACCGCTTCGACCAGCTCGGCGATGAAGCGCTTCATCTCCGGCGGGGTGCGGCCGGCATTGTCGCTCCAGGCGCCGAGCAGATAGAGGTCGTGGCAGGGGTCATCTCCCGCCGCGGCCAGCCCCTGGATGTCGGTCTCGATCCAGGTCACGGCGTGGCCGTGCTGCTCGCAGCGCGCCTGCACTGCGCGGGCAACGTCGCGGGTGTTGCCGCTGAGCGAGGCATAGGCGATCAGGATGCGCATGGTTCAGAGGTCATCGAAGCCGTTGTCGACGTTGGTCTTCTTGTACGACGCGTTGCGCATCTCGAAAAAGTCGGTCTTGGTTTCGGTGAAGTTGTCGGCGTAGGCACGGATCCAGGGCATGACGTTGTCGGTGGTGTCCGGATACAGGTTCTCGATGCCGAGCATCCCGGCCATCTTGTTGGCGCGGTATTTCACGTAGCGGATCATCTCGTCCACGTTGATGCCGTCGATGCCGTCCAGCACTTCGCCGGTCCACTGCACTTCCAGTTCCACCGCGTGCTCGAACGCCCGGTGCACGTATTCGGTCAGTTCGTCGTTCTGCAGCTCCGGGTTCTCGCCCACGATGGCGCGGATCACCTCGCTGATGAACTTGGTGTGGGCCAGTTCGTCGCGGTTGATGAAGCTGATGATCTTGCCGGTACCGGCCATCCGGTTCTGCCGCACCAGGTTGTAGAAGTAGGCGAAGCCGGAGTAGAAGTTGATGCCCTCCAGGATCGAGGACTGGATCAGCGAGCGCAGCAGGGTCTCGGCGGTCTTCTCGCGCATGAAGTCGTCATACGAGCCCATGATTGGCGCGTTGCGCTTGAGGATGGTGGGGTGGGTGCGGGCGATCTCGAAGATCCGCTTCTGGTTTTCCAGGTCGGTGATCGAGGACAGCACGTAGCTGTAGCTCTCGTTGTGGATCACTTCCTGCTGGCCGATGATCGCGGCGTTGGCGTGCGCGGCTGGGTCGGTGATGTACTCGGCGACGTTGTAGATGAAGCGCGTCTGCGGCGAATCCAGCGTGGCCAGCAGGCCGATGATCGAGTCGTAGGCGTTCTTCTCGCGCGCGGACAGGTCGCCGTACTGCCTGGAATCGGCCTTCATGTCGACCTCGTCCGGGATCCAGAAGTTGGTCGAAAGCTCCTTGTAGGCGCGGTAGAACGACGGATACGGGATGTCATTCCAGTTGAGGATGCCGCTGGTGCTGCCGTTGATGATCCCGGTGGAGCGGTTGGGATGGCGCGGCTCGAGGATGCGGATGCGCTCGAGCGGCGTAGAGGTGGTCGGTGCAGTGGCGGACATGGGTGCCTTCTCGTATTTCGATTGCGCGCAACGGCGGAAACCTTCTGGAGGAAAGCCCCCCTGAGTCAGGGGGGGCGCCGAAGGCGCGGGGGTCTGGGTGCTGGTAATGCAGGGTCCACGGTTCGCAACGCGAACCGTGGAAGCGAAAGCGCGAATGCGCTTTTAGCTACTGCACCATTCGCATTCGCTGATGTCGATGTCGTTGGAGCGCACGTAGTAGGTGGTCTTCAGGCCCTCGCGCCAGGCGGTCATGTGCAGCTCCAGCAGGGTGCTGGCGCGGATGGTGGATGGCACGTAGTAGTTGAAGCTGATCGACTGGTCGACGTGGCGCTGGCGGCGCGCGTTCTGGCGCACGGATGCGAACTGGTCGACCTTGTAGCCGCCCTTCTCGTAGTACGGCCAGGTCTCCAGCGACAGTCCCGGCGCGGCCACCGGCCGGCGGTAGTCCTTCTTCTCCTCGTAGTAGAACGCCGAGTAGATCGGGTCGATCGAGGCGGTGGAGCCGGCGATCTGTGCGGTGGACATGTTCGGCGCGACTGCCAGCAGCCAGCCGTTGCGCAGGCCGTTCACAGCCACCTGCGCGGACAGGTCCAGCCACCGGGTGCTGTTGTAGTCCCGGTCGCGGAAGTAGTTGCCGTTGTGCCAGTCGCTGCCGGCGAACATCGGATAGCTGCCCTTCTCCCTGGCCAGCTCCATGCTTGCCTGCACGGTGAGGTAGTTGATGCGTTCGTACAGCGCGTCGCTGTAGTCCTCCGCCTCGGGCGTGTCCCAGTGGATGCCCTTTTGCGCCAGCAGGTGGTGCCAGCCGAAGGTGCCCAGGCCGATGGCGCGGTACTTCCGGTTGGTGATCGTGGCCTGCGGCACCGGCAGCGCATTGAGGTCGATCACGTTGTCGAGCATGCGTACCTGGATCGGGATCAGCCGCTCCAGCACGTCGGTGATCAGGTCGCCCTGCCCGTCCTGGGGGACGATCGCGCGGCCCAGGTTCACCGAGGACAGGTTGCAGACCACGAAGTCGCCCGCCTGCTTGGTCGTCACGATCTGGTTGCCTGAAATGATCTCCTGCATGAGCTTCGTCGGGCTCATGTTCTGCAGGATCTCGGTGCACAGGTTGGACGAGTACACCATGCCGGCGTGCTTGTTCGGGTTCTTCCGGTTCACTTCATCCCGGTAGAACATGAAAGGGTTTCCCGTCTCGAGCTGGCTGACCATCAGCCGTTTGAAGATGTCGATGGCCTTGACCGTCCTGCGGCCGATCCGCTCGTCGGCCACCACCTCCTCGTACTTTTTCCGGAACGTGCCCTCGCCCTGCTCCTCGTCGAAGAAGTCCTGCAGGTACCAGCCCTTGATCCGGTGCACCTCGTGCGGATCGAACAGGTACCAGTCGCCGCGGCGCTCCACCGCTTCCATGAAGATGTCGGGGATGCAGACCGAGGTGAACACATCGTGCGCGCGCAGGCGCTGGTCGCCGTTGTTCAGACGCAGGTCCAGGAAAGCCTCGATGTCGCGGTGCCACACATCCAGGTACACGGCGACGGCGCCCTTGCGCTGACCGAGCTGGTCGACCGAGACCGCGGTGTTGTTGAGCTGCTTGATCCAGGGCACCACGCCGCCCGACGAGTTCGGTACGCCGCGGATCGCCGAACCCGATGCGCGCACGTAGCCCATGTATGCACCCACGCCGCCGCCGCCCTTGGACACGCGGGCGATGTCGGTGTTGGAGTCGTAGATGCCCTGCAGCGAATCCTCGACGGTGTCGATGAAGCAGCTCGACAGCTGGCCGCCAGTCTTGCCGGCGTTCTGCAGCGTTGGCGTGGCCACGGTCATGTACAGGTTCGACAACGCCCAGTAGGCCTCGCCCACCAGCTGCATGCGGCGCTCGCGCCCGCCTTTGCCGGGCGCGAGTTCGTCCTGCATCAGGTACAGGGCGATGGTCAGCCAGCGCTCCTGCGGCAGCTCGTACACCGCGCGCGAGGTGTCGGTGGCCAGGTAGCGGGTGGCCAGCAGGTACAGGCCGTTGTAGTTGAACAGCAGGTCGCGGCCGGGGTCGATCATACTGCCGGCTTCCTGCAGCTCCTCCTTGGAATAGGTGCGCAGGATGTCGTTGGAATACACGTTGCGGTCGGCCAGGCTTTCCTGCAGGCCGACGTAAGAGCCATACTTCTCGCCCACGTCGTAGAAGCGGTTGCGGCCGGCGCGCTTGTACAGCCGGTGCAGGTAGATCCGGGCGGCGAACATCTCCCACTCCGGCGCGGCCACGTCCACGCGTGCCTCGGCCTCGCGGATCAGGTGGTCGACCAGGTCGTCGGCGCTCACCGCTTCCTTGCGCTCGACGAAGCCGAACACGCTGTTCTTGTAGTCGGCGATATCCAGCTGCGGGAACTCGGCGTGGACGCGGTCGATGGCGCGCTCCAGGCGCGCGCGGTCGTAGGGGATCCGGCGGTTGCCGGCCTCCTTGGTGATCCAGGTGGCGACGTCGGCGTCGGCCGGGGACAGGGTGCTGGCGGTGTGCATGGGCTCTGCGATACGGGGAGAGGGAATGGCGTCGCCGGGGTCGGGGTCGGTGGAACGGGTGGGGGCGGGAGGCGTGGGCCCGGCGGACGCGGTGGCCGGCGCCGCGGTTGCGTCCGGCGTCCGGGCCTGCTGCGCGGCCGGCGCGGCGGTGGTGGTGTCGTTGCTGCTCATGTGTTCCTCCCGGATCGGTTGCGCACGTCCGCTGTCCCTCGACAGACGGCGGGCCCGGGTCATCGCAGGATGGAAAAGCGGTGTCGCAGGGGCGGCGACGGCACTTCATGAGGAAGGCGGCCGCGCACGTGCTTCACCAGCCATCTCCCCCCGGAGATTCCGCAGCCGGCACCGCGCGGCGTGCTTGCGCGCGGCTGTCGGCAGGTCTTCGGGCTCACGGGCACGGAGGCTTCGAGCCTCCACCTTGTCCGCCGCTTCCCGGGACCGTGGCGGTCCCAGTGCTTCGTGGCGGGGTCG
>JBQDAV010000068.1:1207-11441 GCA_052090405.1 Luteimonas sp. | reverse complement strand
CCTCATGGCCTCAATCGGCCTTCTTGTAAGTGTCCGTGAAAACGGGGGCGAACCCTACCTAGGATTGCCAAACTAAGTGCGACAAGTTGGGCCCCCAAAAACAGAGAGGTGAGCTGGCAGACTGGATGGGTCTCTGATCTGGCGAGAAAGGAGCCCCAGCCATGACGTACCACCAGCTCACCGAGCACGAACGATACCTGATCTCCGCCCTGCGCAAAGCAAAGCACCCGGTGGCCGACATCGCCCGGATCCTGCAGTGCCATCGCAGCACGATCTACCGCGAGTTCCAGCGCAACAGCACCCAGGCGGGGGCCTGCCTGACGTACTGCGCCAGCAATGCCCAGGAACGGCGCAACGGCAGGCTTCATCGCAGCCGGCGCGGCCCCTGCCATGAGGCGTGGCAGTACGCCCGGGGAAATCGATACGGTCATGGGCGCATCTTGGGAAAAGCCGTGCGTCGTGACCCTGGTCGAGCGGGCGACAGGCTATCTGATGATCGGCAAGCTCCCCAATCGCACCACCAAGGCTCTGAACAGCCGCGTCATCAAGCTGATCAAGGGCGCGCCAGCACCTTGCATCACCATTACCTCCGACAACGGGACCGAGTTCCGCGGCTACGCCGACATCGAGCGGGCCACCGGCACAACGGTCTACTTCGCGTGGCCACACCACCCGTGGCAGCGTGGCACCAACGAGAACACCAACGGCTTGATCCGCCAGTATCTGGCCAAGGGCAAGAGCATGGCGAACCTGACCCAAAGACGGTGCGATGCGATCGCACACAAACTCAATACCAGGCCGAGGAAACGCTACGACTATGAAACGCCAATACAGCGAATTCGCGCTTAATCAGGAGTGTCGCACTTGGTGGTTGAATTCACCGTTCGGCCGGATCAGAGGATGTAACGACTCAAGTCCGGATCCTCCACCAGCTCACCCAGGTGCTCGTCGACATACGCGCGATCAATCGTCACGCTGCCGGTCTTGTCCGGCGCTTCGTAGCTGAGCGTATCCAGCAGCCGCTCCAGCACGGTGTGCAGCCGTCGGGCTCCGATATTCTCCTGCCGCTCGTTCACCTGCGCCGCAATCTCCGCAAGCCGGTCAATGGCATCGTCCTCGAACTTCAGCTCCACGCCCTCGGTCTTCAGCAGCTCCACGTACTGCGTGGTCAACGCAGCCTTTGGCTCGGTGAGGATGCGGACGAAATCATCCTTGGTCAGGGCCGCCAGTTCCACGCGGATGGGGAAGCGGCCCTGCAGCTCGGGCACCAGGTCGCTGGGCTTGGACATATGAAAGGCGCCCGAGGCGATGAACAAAATGTGGTCGGTCTTGACCGAGCCGTACTTGGTGCTCACGGTGGAGCCTTCCACCAGCGGCAGCAGGTCGCGCTGCACGCCTTCCCGGCTGACGTCGCCGCCGGTGGTGCCGGCCTCGCTGCGCTTGGCGACCTTGTCGATCTCGTCCAGGAACACGATGCCGTGCTGCTCGGCGGCCTCGATCGCCATCTCGCGCACTTCTTCCTCGTTGACCAGCTTGCCGGCCTCTTCCTCGATCAGCAGCGGGCGGGCGGCGCGGATGGTCAGCTTGCGGCTCTGGGTCTTGCTGCCGGACAGGTTGGAGAACATCTGCCGCAGCTGCTGGCCCATTTCCTCCATGCCGGGCGGGGTCATGATGTCGACGCCGCCGCTCATGGCCAGGTCCAGTTCGATCTCGCGGTCGTCCAGCTCGCCGGCGCGCAGGCGCTGGCGCAGCTTGCGGCGGGTTTCCGATTCCTGGCTGGAGGGCTCGGCGCCGATGTCGACGGTGGCGCTGCCCTGCTGCGGGGCGCTGAAGCCGAATCCGGGCGACTGCGGGGTCTCGCGGCGCGGCAGCAGGCCGTCGAGGATGCGGTCTTCGGCCATCTCCTCGGCGCGGGTGCGCACGCGCTGCTTGGCCTGCTGGCGGAACATCTTGACCGCGGTGTCGGCCAGGTCGCGGATGATCTGCTCCACGTCCTTGCCCACGTAGCCGACCTCGGTGAAGCGGGTGGCCTCGACCTTCACGAACGGGGCGTTGGCCAGGGTGGCCAGGCGCCGGGCGATCTCGGTCTTGCCCACGCCGGTGGGGCCGATCATGAGGATGTTCTTGGGCATGACCTCGTTGCGCAGGTCGTCGGCCAGCTGAGCGCGGCGCCAGCGGTTGCGCAGGGCGATGGCGACGGCGCGCTTGGCGGCGTTCTGGCCGATGATGTGGCGGTCCAGCTCCTGCACGATCTCGCGCGGGGTCATGGTGGAAGAGTTGTTGTCGGCCATCAGAGTTCCTCCACGACGACGTTGCCGTTGGTGTAGATGCACACGTCGCCGGCGATCTTGAGCGCTTCGACGGCGACGGTCTTCGCGTCCAGGTTGGTGTGGGCAGCCAGGGCGCGGGCGGCGGACAGCGCGTAGGGGCCGCCGGAGCCGATGGCAACCACGCCGTCGTCGGGCTCGATCACGTCGCCGGTGCCGCTGATGACCAGCGAGGTCTCCTTGTCGGCGACGGCAAGCAGGGCCTCGAGCTTTCCGAAGCGGCGTTCGGTGCGCCAGTCCTTGGCGAACTCGACCGCGGCGCGCAGCAGCTGGCCGTGCTTTTCGAGCTTGGATTCGAACAGTTCGAACAGGGTGAAGGCGTCGGCGGCGGCGC
The DNA here is from genome assembly GCA_052090405.1 of Luteimonas sp. Classification (GTDB taxonomy): domain Bacteria; phylum Pseudomonadota; class Gammaproteobacteria; order Xanthomonadales; family Xanthomonadaceae; genus Luteimonas. Next base: position 8,780 of record JBQDAV010000068.1, on the reverse strand, counting down.
CGGCGAATCCGGCCAGCACCTGGCCGTCGTTGCCCAGGCGGCGCACCTTGCGGGCGTGGGCCTTCATGACGGTGTTGCCCAGGGTCACCTGGCCGTCGCCGGCAATGGCGACCTTGTCGCCGCGGCGCACCGAGACGATGGTGGTGGCGTGGAAGACGTGGGGGTTGTGGCTGGGATCCATGCGGCCTCCGGGGGTTGAACCCCTTGTGTGGGGGTCGCAGGAGGCCGATGCAAGGGTGGCGTTATTTGCCGGGCTTGCGGCGGGCGCGGGGGTGGGCGGCGTCGTAGACCTTGGCCAGGTGGCCGAAGTCGAGGTGGGTGTAAATCTGGGTGGTGGCGATGTCGGCGTGGCCGAGCAGCTCCTGCACGCCGCGCAGGTCGCCGGAGGATTCAAGTACGTGGCTGGCGAATGAATGACGCAGCAAATGCGGATGCACGCGCTTGAACAGGCCCTGGCGCTGGGCCAGCAGGCGCATGCGGGCCTGCACGCTGCGCGGGCTGATGGGGCGGCCGCCGCGGCCGGGAAACACGGGGGCGTCATTGGCGCCGCCGCTTTCGGCGCGCCACTCTTCCAGCGCGCGGCGCGCGTGCGAGCCGACCGGCACGCTGCGCTGGCGACTGCCCTTGCCCAGCACGGTCACCAAGCCGTCGTCGAGCTGCAGGTCGCGCCAGCGCAGGGCGCACAGCTCGGCCACGCGCAGGCCGGAGGAGTAGAACAGTTCCAGCATGGCGCGGTCGCGCAGGCCCAGCGGGGCGTCAGTGGGCACTTCCACCAGCGCCTTGGCTTCATCCGGGTCCAGCACCTGGGGCAGCTTGCGGGTGGCCTTGGGGGCGCGGATGCCGGCGGTGGGGTCGGCCTGGATGCGGCCGTGGCGCAGCAGCCAGCGGTACCAGCCGCGGCAGGCGGACAGGCGCCGCTGCAGGCTGGACGGGGACAGGCCGCGGCGGTGTTCGGCGGCGATGAAGGCGCGGATGCCGGCGCCGTCGAGCGAATCCGGGGCCTGGCCGTCTTTGGCGGCCCACTCGCACAGGGCGGTCAGGTCGCGGCGGTAGGCATCCAGGGTGTGGGCGGAAACGCGGCGCTCGACTTCAAGGTGGCCGAGGAATGCCCGTGCCGGCGCGAGGATGTCGGTGGTGGTCACGTCACGCGGTTCCGCGCGCATGGCGCGCTCCTGCAACGGGTGGCCCGGCCAGGAAGGCACCGGGCCGGGGGTTCAGGCATCGAAGCGGCCCAGCGCGGCGGCGAAGGATTCGCCCATCATGCGCAGGAACAGGGTGCCCATGCCGGGATAGAAGCGGTTGGGATCCTGGCTGCCGATGGCAATCAGGCCCACGCCTTCCAGCGGCAGCAGGGCGCTGGAGTTGACCTCTTCCAACCGCGCGCCGTACATCACCGCCTGCTTGTCCGGATGCAGGCGCCCGCACAGCGGCTCGCCCTCCTTAAGGCAATCCTCGAACGGCTGCAGCAGGCGGTCGTTGCGGGTGATCACCTGCAGCCATTCGGCCCCGTCCACGCCGGCAACCGGCTCGAACATCACCACCCGCACCAGGTCGCCGTTGAAGTCCTCGGCCAGCGAGGCGGCCATGGCGCGCACGGTGCCGCCGGCGTTGGACTGGCGCATCAGCGACAGGGTCAGCTGGTGGGTGCGCACGGCCAGGCGCTCGTTCTCCTGCGAGATCGCGAACAAGTCCTGCAGGCGCCGCGACAGCTCGCGGTTCTTGTCGCGCAGCACCTCCAGCTGGTAGCTGGCCAGCGAGGCGGCCGGGCCGTCGTCGCGCGGCACTACCAGGCTCAACGCCAGGTCCGGGAACTGCTGCAGGAACTTCGGATGCCTGCGCAGCCAGGCGGCGATCTCGTGGGCGCCGATCTTTTCGTCGGTATCGCTCATTCGGTCCATTCCCCTTCGAAAACAAATGCGGCCGGTCCGGCCATGATGATGGGTTCGCCGTCGCCGGGCCAGCCGATGCGCAGGGTCCCGCCCGGAAGCTGCACGGCGATGTCGCGGTCCACGCGCCCGCGGCGCATCAGCACCGCCGCCGCCGCGCAGGCGCCGCTGCCGCAGGCCAGGGTCTCGCCGACGCCGCGCTCATACACGCGCAGGCGCACGTTGGCGCGGTCAACCACCTGCACGAAGCCGACGTTGGCCGAATCAGGAAACGCGCCGCTGTCCTGCAACGCGGGCCCGAGCGCGGCCACCGGCGCGTCGTCGACGTCATCGACCTCGATCACCGCGTGGCCGTTGCCCAGTGAGACCGCGCCGAACTCCACCGGCATGCCGCCAAGGTCGAGCACGAAGGGATCACGCACGGCGTCGAAGCCCGCCAGCGGGATTGCGGCCGGCTCGAACCGCGGCTCGCCCATGGCCACGCGCACCTGGCCGCTGTCGAGCAGCTCGACGGCGTGGCTGCCGGCGGGGCTGTCGAGGACGAACGCGGGCGGCTGCGCGGCGCCGTCGCGCAGCAGCCAGGCGGCCACGCAGCGCGCACCGTTGCCGCACTGCAGTCCGCTGGAGCCGTCGGCATTCCAGATCCGGTAGGCGGCCACCGCGTCCGGCGTGCGTGGTGATTCCACGGTCAGGATCTGGTCGCAGCCCACGCCGGTATGGCGGTCGGCCAAGGCGCGGCACAGCTCCGGGCCCGGAGCCGTACGGCCGTCGCGCAGGTCCAGCACCACGAAATCATTGCCGGCGCCGTGCATCTTGGTGAACCGGATCGCTGACGCCCCTGGCTGCGGCGTGGCGGGGCTCATCGCCTATTCGTCACCGGTGGGGACGGGAAGCGGAAGTTCGGGATCCTCGTCGGACGGCGGCGAAACCGGCTGGTCCTGGCCGGCGCCGGTGGGCACGGGCAGGGGCAGCCCGGTGGCTTCCTGCGAGGCCGCTTCGTCTTCGATCACCTCTTCCTCGACCGCGTCATCGCGATCCTGGTCGTCGACCACCCCTTCGTCGTCGGGCGGCGGCGGCATGAACAGGTCGGCCTTGTTGCCGCAGGCGGCAAGGGCGAAGACGGACAGGAGGATGAGGATGGCGGGCAGGCGGGAGAGGTTCATGCCGGCAGTGTAGCGGCAGCGGCGGCGGCGCGGAACGGATGCGGATTCACGGCGGCGGCTCCGGCCGCAGCCACAGCCACACCGCGACGATCGCCATGATCGCGGTGGCGCCCATGGCCACCCACCGCAGCGGCGCCAGCAGGAACAGGATGACCGCGCACAACGCCATGGTGCAGATGGCCAGCACCTTCGAGCGGCGGGTAACGGCGCCATGGTCCTGCCAGTTGCGGATCATCGGCCCGAACATGCGATGCGCCAGCAGCCAGGCGTGCAGCCGCGGCGAGCCGCGCATCGCGGCCCAGGCGGCCACCAGGATGAACGGCACCGTCGGCAGCCCCGGCAGCGCCACGCCCAGCAGGCCCAGGCCGAGGCTGGCGTAGGCCAGCAGCCACCAGGCCCAGCGGAAGCGGACGGGCGCGTTCATCGGCGCCCATGATATCCGCGTCAGTCGACGTCGAGCTGGCCCAGCAGGAAGGCGTACATCTCCGACAGCTCTTCGTAGCGGCGGAAGCGGCCTGACTTGCCGCCGTGGCCGGCGTCCATGTTGGTGCGGAACACGACCGGGTCTTCGCTGGTGTTGAGCGTGCGCAGCCGGGCGACGTACTTGGCCGGCTCCCAGTACTGCACCTGTGAATCCCACAGCCCGGTGCCGACGAACATCGCCGGATACGCCTGCGCTTCCAGGTTGTCGTATGGCGAGTACGAAAGCATGTAGCGATACGACTCCGGCTGCTCCGGGTTGCCCCACTCGTCGTATTCGTTGGTGGTCAGCGGGATGCCGCGGTCGAGCATGGTGGTCACCACGTCCACGAACGGCACCTGCGACAGGATCACGCGGTATTTTTCTGGCGACATGTTGGCCACCGCGCCCACCAGCAGGCCGCCGGCGCTGCCGCCGTAGCCGGCCACGCGATCCGGCGCGGCGTAGCCCTGGGCCACCAGGTGGTCGGTGACGTCGATGAAGTCGGTGAAGGTGTTGACCTTGTTGAACAGCTTGCCGTCGTCGTACCACTGGCGGCCCATCTCCTGGCCGCCGCGGATGTGGGCGATGGCGTAGACCATTCCGCGATCGAGCAGGCTCACCACCGGCAGGTTGAAGCCGGGGTCCATCGACAGCCCGTAGCTGCCGTAGCCGTACTGCAGCAGCGCCGCGGTGCCGTCGCGCTCGAAGCCGTTGCGGTACACCAGCGACACCGGCACCTGCGTGCCGTCGCGGGCCGTGGCCCAGATGCGCTCGGTGGTGTACTGCGACGGGTCGTAGCCGATCACCGGCTGCTGCTTGAGCTGGCGCCGCTCGCCGGTGGCCACGTTGAGCTCGTAGGTGGTGGCCGGGGTGGTCAGCGAGGTATAGCTGTAGCGCAGCCAGTCGGTGTCGGCCTCGGCGTTCACGCTCAGGCCCATCGAATAGGCCGGTTCGTCCGCCTGCACGTACTCCTCGCTGTCGTCGGCGCGGATCAGACGCACCCGCTCCAGCCCGCCGGAGCGCTCGCCGATCGCGGTGAAGCCGTCGAACAGCTCCACGTCCTCGATGAACACCTCTTCGCTGTGCGGCAACCAGTCGCGCCACCGCTCGCGCGAGGTGGCGTCGCTGGGCGCGGTCATCACCCGGAAGTTGGGCGCGTCCCAGTTGGTGCGGATCACCCAGCGGCCGTCGTGGTGGTCGGCGTCGTACTCCACGTCGCGCTCGCGCGCGGCCAGCACGGTGAATTCGCCCGGGTCCGCGGCCGGGGTGCAGCGGGTCTCGGACGACACGGTGCTCTGCACGTAGATGCAGACGAAGGCGTCGTCGCGGGTGCGGCCGATGCCCATGTAGAAGCTGTCGTCTTCTTCCTCGTAGACCAGCACGTCTTCCGAGGCCGGCGCGCCAAGCACGTGCTTGCGCACCCGCACGGTGAGCAGGGTGTCGGGGTCGTTTTCGACGTAGAACAGGGTGCGGTTGTCGTCGGCCCACACCAGGTTGGCGGACACGCCGCGGATCTCGTCCTCGAGGATCTCGCCGCTCTCCAGGTCCTTGAAGCGGATCACGTACTGGCGGCGGCCGACGTCGTCCTCCGCCCAGGCCAGCAGGCGATTGTCCGGGCTGGTCTCGTAGTCGCCGACGGAGAAGTAGTCCTTGCCCTCGGCCATGGCGTTGACGTCCAGCAGCACCTGCTCGGCGTCGAAGTCGCCGGCGTCGTTGGCCTGCTGGATCGACAGCGCGTTGACGCCCTCGCCGTCCGCGCGCCGCGCGTAGACGGGATAGTCCTTGCCGGTCTCGAAGCGCGAGTAATACCAGAAGCCGCGCTCGCGGAACGGCACCGAGCTGTCGTCCTGGCGGATGCGGCCGACGATCTCCTCGTACAGCTTTTCCTGCACCGGCTTGCTGGCCGCCATCACCGAATCGGCGTAGGCGTTCTCGGCCTTGAGGTAGGCCAGCATGTCCGCGTCCTCGCGGGTGTCGTCGCGCAGCCAGTAGTACTCGTCATCGCGCACCGCGCCGTGCGGCGACGACACCTGGTGCGGGCGCTGTTCGGCGACCGGCGGCGTCGACGTCCCGGCCGGGGCGCCGGCCCAGGCGTCGGCCCGGGCGCCGCCGGAGGAGGAATCGCCGGACGGGGAGTTGTTGGAGGGTGAACAGGCGGACACGGAAGTCATCAGCAAGGCCAGGGCGAAAGTGTGTGACAGCTTCATGGATGGGGTCTCGATCACTCGTTGCCAAGCTGCTGCCAGAGGAAGGTGTAGAACAGCGCGTCCATGTGCGCGGCCTGGCGATTGTTGGCCGCGCCGCCGTGGCCACCCTCGATGTTCTCGTAGTAGCGCACGTCCTTGCCGGCCTCCAGCATCTTCGCGTGCATCTTGCGGGCGTGGCCCGGGTGCACGCGGTCGTCGCGGGTGGAGGTGAGCAGGATCGTCGGCGGGTATTCCTTGGCCGGGTCGAACAGGTGGTAGGGCGAGAAGGTCTTGATGAACTCCCACTCCTCCGGCTTGTCCGGATCGCCGTACTCGGCCATCCAGGAGGCGCCGGCCAGCAGCTTGTGGTAGCGCTGCATGTCCAGCAGCGGCACCTGGATCACCACCGCGCCGAACAGCTCCGGGTACTGGGTGAGCATGTTGCCGGTGAGCAGGCCGCCGTTGCTGCCGCCGCGGATGCCCAGGTGTTCGGGCGAGGTGATGCCGCGCTCGATCATGTCCTTCGCCACCGCGGCGAAATCCTCGTAGGCGCGGTGGCGGTTTTCCTTCAGCGCGGCCTGGTGCCAGCGCGGGCCGTACTCGCCGCCGCCGCGGATGTTGGCCACCGCGTACACGCCGCCGTCCTCCAGCCAGGCCTTGCCCGTGCCCGCGGAGTAGCCAGGGGTGAGCGAGATCTCGAAGCCGCCGTAGCCGTAGAGCAGGGTCGGGTTGGTGCCGTCCAGCGCCATGTCCTTCGGATGCACCAGGAAGTACGGCACCCGGGTGCCGTCCTGGGAGGTGGCGAAGTGCTGCTCGGCCACGTGGGTGGAGGCGTCGAAGAACTCCGGCATCGACTTCAGCTCTTCCGGCGCGCCGCCGGTGGCCAGGTCGGCCAGCATCAGGGTGCTGGGGGTCAGGTAATCGGTGACGGTGAGCCACACCGCGTCGGACTCGTCGCTGTCCACCGCACGGACGCTGATGGTCCCGAACTCCGGGACGTCGGGGAATTCGCTGCGCTCCCAGCCGTCCTCGCCCGGGGTCAGCACGCTCAGCCGGTTCTTGACGTCGTCCAGCACGTTCAGCACCAGGTGGTTGGCGGTGAAGGTGGCGCCGGCCAGCGATGTGGTCTCGGTCGGCTCGAACAGCACGTCGAACTCACGCCCGCCGGCCATGTAGTCGTCGAAATTCGCCGCCAGCAGCGAGCCGGCCGGGTAGGTCCTGCCGTCTACTTCCCACGGCTCGCGCAGCTCCAGGCCCAGCCACTCGCGCTGCACCGACTTCACCGCCGAGTTCGGTGCGTCCACCTGGGTCAGGCTGCCGTCCTCGCCACGCAGGTAGATCTCGTCGTTGTAGAAGGCGATGGTGCGGCTGACGAACTCGCGCTCGAAGCCCGGCGTATGGTCACGGCCGGCCGAGATGTACATGTCGTCGGCCTGGCCCTCGTAGACCACTTCGGCCGACTCCATCGGCGTGCCGCGCTTCCACTCCTTGACGATGCGCGGGTAGCCGGACTCGGTCATCGTGCCGTCGCCGAAGTCGGTGAAGACGAACACCGTGTCGCGATCGATCCAGGTCAGCCCGCCCTTGGCCTCGGCGCGGAAGAAGCCGTCTTCCACCCAGGTCTTGCTGGCCAGGTCGAATTCACGGGTGACGTCGGCGTCGGCGCCGCCGCGCGAAAGCGCGATCAGGCAGCGGTCATACTCGGGGCGCAGGCAGTTGGCGCCGTGCCAGACCCAGTTCTCGCCTTCTTCTGCGTTAAGCGCGTCCAGGTCCAGCAGCAGTTCCCAGTCCGGGCTGTCCTTGCGGTATTCCTCCAGCGTGGTGCGGCGCCAGATGCCGCGCTCGTTGTCCTTGTCGCGCCAGAAGTTGTAGTAG
>JBQDAV010000068.1:0-1107 GCA_052090405.1 Luteimonas sp. | reverse complement strand
GCCGGCTCGACGATGGTGGCGTCGGCGCCGTAATGCAGCACGTCCATCAGCAGCTCGCGCGAGGAGCTGAAGGGCACCTTCAGCTCGTAGCTTCCGTCGGCCAGCCAGCGACCCTGCTGCTGCGAGTGCCAGTGCTCGTCGGCCACCCAGCGCGCGGCGCGCGGGTTGAACACGATCGTGGCCCAGCCGCGCGGTTCGCCGGAAAAGATGCCGTAGCTTCCGGCCAGATGGCGGTTGAGCTCGTCCTCGTCGATATCGCGGGCCACGTCTTCCAGCATCCGCGCCCGGGTGATCCGGTCCACCGAAAAGCTGCGCAGGCCATCGCGGTCGTGGTCCCAGGCGTCCAGGTACCAGTTGCCGCGGTAGTGCGTGACCCGCTGCGGCGAGACCTTGCGCCGGGTTTTTTCGTCGGTGGAGCGGGCCTGGTATTCAAACGCAAGCTGCCTGCGTTCGAGCACCGCCGAGCACACGAAGCGGAACGCCTGCTCGTCCATGCGCCGGGAGTGGTGCGGGATCACCCGCACCCGTTCCACCGGCCATTCCTTGCCGGTGGAGTGGGCGTTGAGCAGCTTGTCGATGCGCTGCTGCAGCGGCGCCAGCGCGCTGGACAGCACCCCGCCGGCGCTGCGCGAGAGCAGCTGCTGGGCCGCGAGCAGGGCGTGCAGCTCGTCCGAGCTCAGCCACAGCCCCGGCAGCTCGAAACGGTCGCCTTCGTCCGGGTCGTAGCGGAAACCCGCCTCGCCGTCGCCCACCACCGGCGCCATCAGCGCGTCGCGCAGGAACGCCAGGTCGCGGTACACGGTGGCGCGCGAGCAGCCCAGGTCGTCCTGCAGCCGCGCCACCGTGACCGGATAGCGCGCGTTGGCGAACGTGCGGTGCAGGGCGAGGATGCGTTCGTATCTGTCCATGGGCCGATTATGGCCCGTCTCGCGCACGTTGCGACAATCATCCTCTCGCCGCCCCCGGCAGGGACGGGCACAATACGCGCCATGCCCGAGCCCGCCCCGAACGAGCCGGTCCTGGACCTGTCGCCCTCCCCGGGCGACGAAGTCAAGGCCACCACGTGCTACATGTGCGCCTGCCGCTGCGGCATCAAGGTGTGGCTGC
>JBQDAV010000067.1:0-11941 GCA_052090405.1 Luteimonas sp. | reverse complement strand
CCCTGTAGAGCGGAGCTTGCTCCGCTGTCAGTCCGTAAGCCGAGCCCCGTCGTGGTCGGGAGGCCTTTGCGCGTAAGTAAAGGAGGAGGTGGCGGCCGCAGGCCGACGCCGGGGGACATGGAGCGCAAAGGCCTCCCGGCCGCGGCGGGGCCCTTCAGGCCACGGCGAAACAAAACGGAGAATTGCCATCCGCCACCCAGGCGCATGCCGCCTCTTTTCACTCGGTGCCGCGGTTGCGGCCCTGCCATTGCCGGTACCACTCGCGGATGCGGGCGATGTCGGCCTGGGCGTCGCCGGTGGTGTGGAACGGCTCGCCGATGCCGATGACCTTGTCCGGGTAGTGGAAGTAGGCCGGCACGATCGGCACGCGGGTGGCATCGGCAATCTTCCAGAAGCCGGTCTTCCAGCGCTCCACGCGCTTGCGCGTACCCTCGGGCGTGAGCGCGAACCACAACCGCTCGGCGCGCACGATCATCTGCGCCGCCTGCCCCACCGTGCCCTGCGGCGCGGCGCGGTCCACCGGGATCACGCCCAGCTTGCGCAGCAGCAGCGACAGCGGCCACCAGAACAGCTGCTGCTTGCCGAGCACGGTGATGCGGATGCCCAGCGCCAGCTTGGCCGCGAACCCCCACAGCCCGTCCCAGTTGGACGAATGCGGGGCGGCGATCAGCACCACCCTGGGCAGGTCCGGAATGGTCCCCACCACGCGCCAGCCACCGAGCCGGAGCACGGTGCGGCCGAACCAGCGGGTGAAGCGGTTGTAGCGGACCCTGGGCACCTGCGGCGGCACCTCGGGCAACAGCGGCAGCACGGCCTGGTCGTCCAATCCCTACTCCCGGTCCGGGGCCGAGCGGCCGCGCTTGATCTGCGCACGCTGGCGCTTGTCCTGCAGCCGCCGCTCCTTCGCGCCGCGACTGGGACGGGTGGCGATGCGCGGCTTGGGCGGATGCAGGCCCGCAGCAATGAAGTCCTGCAGCCGCTGGCGCGCGTCCTCGCGGTTGCGCTCCTGGGTGCGGTAACGCTGGGCGGCAATCACCAGCACGCCGTCGGCCGTCACCCGGCGATCGCGCCGGGCCAGCAGGCGCGCGCGCACCGCTTCGGACAGCGACGGCGAGGCGGCGATGTCGAAGCGCAGCTCCACCGCGGTCGCCACCTTGTTCACGTTCTGCCCGCCGGGGCCGGACGCGCGGATGAAGCGTTCGACGATTTCGTCCTCGGGGATTTGCGCAGCCGCCATCAAAGCACCCTCCTGGCGCCGATTCTAGGGCCTGCCTGTTTCGGCTGCTTGCGGTTGCATCACCGGGCGGGGCGGGTGAGGATGCGCCATCCCAACGAGGACCAACCCATGAAACAGGTTTCACGCATATTCGCGCTGGCCGTCCTGCTGCTGGCCGCACCGTTCGCCTATGCCCAGCAGTCATCTGATGCCCAGGTGGACCGGCTGCTGGAAGTCATGCGCGCCAGGGAAACCCTGGAAGCGATCCTGCCGCAGGTGCAGGCCTCGCAGCAGCAGATGGTGGCGCAGCTCACCGCCGGCCAGCAGCTTGACGCGCAGGAACAGGAGCAGATCCAGCGGATCATGGCCACCACCAATGCACGCGTGGGCGAAGCGCTGTCGTGGGAGAAGATGGAGCCGGTGTATCGCGACATCTACACGGCCACCTTCGATACCGAAGACATCGACGCGATGATCGAGTTCTATGCCAGCCCGGCCGGCCAGAACCTGCTCGACAAGATGCCGCAGCTCATGCAGAACACCATGGCCGCGGTGCAACAGCTGATCATGCCGATGCTGCAGCAGCTGGAACAGGACATCGCCGCGGAACTGGGCGACCAGGACGGCCAGTAGAGCGGAGCTTGCTCCGCTGATCACGGCGCCGGAACCGACACCCAGGCGGAGCAAGCTCCGCTCTACGGGGGCGAGGCGGCTTCGGTCCAGCCGAACAGGGCCAGGGCGCGGGTGAATTCCGGATCCGGCGGCGCGGTGACTGCCAGCCGCCGGCCGTTACCCGGATGCTCGCACTCCAGCCGCGACGCGTGCAGCAGCATGCGATGGATGCCGAGCATGCGGAAATTGCGGTTGTGGCGGCCATCGCCGTGGCTGGTGTCGCCAATGAGGTGGTGCGAGGCGTGCTTGAGGTGGCGGCGGATCTGGCGGAAGCGGCCGGTTTCCGGCATCGCCCGCAGCAGCGCATAGCGTGACGTCGCAAAGCCGGCCGAGGGCATCTCCAGCTCGGCCGTGGCCACGCGCTCGAAGCGGGTCAGCGCGGGCTTCTTCAGCTTCTTCCCCGGCCCGCCATCAAGCGGATGGTCCACGGTGAACGCCTCCTCCGGCCAGCCGCGGCACACCGCCAGGTACTGCTTGCCCACCGTGCGCGACATGAGCTGCTCGCCCAATGCCGCGGCGGTGGCGCCGTCGAAGGCCAGCAGCAGGCAGCCGCTGGTGGCGCGGTCAAGGCGGTGCGCCGGAAACACCCGCCGGCCGAGCTGGACGCGCAGCCGGTCGACCAGGAACTCGGTCTCCCCACGCGCCAGGCGGCTGTCATGCACGGTCAGCCCGGCCGGCTTGTCCACCACCGCCAGCTGCGCGTCGACGTACAGCACCGCGATGTCGCCGGCTGCCACTTCGTCCTGCTCCAACGCTCCGGATTGACTCGATTCCATTGCCCAGCTCCGCTTGCGGCGGACCAGCGCCGGCGCATTTTTGCTATTTTCCCCTGTCCACCATCGGAAGGGGACCCGCATGTCCACACGTATCGTCCGTCCGCAGCGCCTGGCTGCGGTCCTGGCAGCGCTTGCGCTGGCAATGCTGCTGGCCGCGCCGGCCTTCGCGCGCCAACAGGCGCCCAGCGAGCCGGTCCTGAGCGCCGAGGGCATCAGCGAATACGCGCTGGACAACGGCATGCGGGTGGTGCTGTTCCCCGATTCGAGCAAGCCGGTCACCACCGTCAACGTCACCTACCTGGTCGGCTCGCGCCACGAGAACTACGGCGAGACCGGCATGGCGCACCTGCTCGAGCACCTGGTGTTCAAGGGTACGCCGACCCACGAGGACATCTCCGCCGGCATGCGCCAGCGCGGCATCCGCTACAACGGCACCACCTCGCTGGACCGCACCAACTACTTCGCCAGCTTCGCCACCAGCCCCGAGACCCTGGAATGGCTGCTGCGGATGGAAGCCGACCGCATGGTCAATTCGCACATCTCGCGCGAGGACCTGGACAGCGAGATGACCGTGGTCCGCAACGAGATGGAGATGGGCGAGAACAATCCGATCATGGCGCTGGTGCAGCGCATCCTCGGCTCCGCCTACACCTGGCACAACTATTCCAACCTCCCGATCGGCGCCCGCTCGGACGTGGAAAACGTGCCGATCGAGCGGCTGCAGGCGTTCTACCGCACCTGGTACCAGCCCGACAACGCGGTGCTGGTAGTGGCCGGCGACTTCGATCCGGAGGCGACCCTGCAGATCGTTGCCGACAGCTTCGGCGCCATCGCGCGCCCGGAACGCGTGCTGCCCGTGTCCTACACCGTCGAGCCGCCGCAGGACGGCGGGCGCAGCGTCACCGTGCACCGGGTCGGCAAGACGCCTTACCTGGGAATGGCCTACCATGTTCCCGCCAGCCGCCACCCCGACAGCAGCGCGCTGGCCGTGCTGCAGCAGCTGCTGGTCCACACGCCCACCGGGCGCCTGCACCGGGCGCTGGTGGAGCAAGGCAAGGCCACCGGGGCGTTCCCGATGGACCTGTCGCTGGATCAGCCGGGGCTGATGATGCTCATCGTCGAAGCACCCGAAGGCAGCGACCTGGATGCGCTGGAAGCAGACCTGGTCCACCTGCTGGAGGACACCGCCGCCGAGCCGTTCACCGAGGACGAAGTGGCCCAGGCGCGCCAGCGGCTGCTGACCGGCTTCGAGGTGGCGATGCGCGATCCCAACGCGATCGGCATCGCCCTGAGTGAAGCGATCTCGCAGGGTGACTGGCGCCTGCTGCTGCTGGGCCGCGATCGGGTCGAGCAGGTCAGCGCCGACGACGTGAACCGCGTCGCCGCGACCTACCTGCGCCGCAACAACCGCACGGCCGGGCGCTTCATCCCCACCGATGCGCCGGAGCGGGTGGAGATCCCGGCCGCGCCGGACGCCGCCACCCTGCTGGAGGACTACCAGGGCCGCGAGGCGATGGCCGCGGGCGAGGCGTTCGATCCCTCGCCGGCCAACATCGACGCCCGCACCGAGGTGTCCACGCTCGACAACGCGGCCGAACTGGCGCTGCTGGCCAAGTCCACCCGCGGTGAGGCGGTGCAGGTGCGGATCCACCTGTACATGGGCGACGAAGCCTCGCTCACCGACCGCGCCACCGAAAGCCACATGGTCCCCGCGATGCTCACCCGCGGCACCGAAGGCCTGGACCGCGCCGCGATCTCGCGCCGGCTGACCGAGCTCAAGTCCTCGCTGAACATCGGCGGCTCCACCAACACCGCGGGCCTGGTCGCCACCACCGACCGCGAGAACCTGCCGGCACTGCTGGAACTGGCCGCGACGGTCCTGCGCCAGCCGACGTTCCCGGAAAGCGAGTTCGAGCAGCTGCGCACCCAGATGCTGACCGGCATCCGCAGCGCCATGACCGAGCCGCAGGCGGTGGCCTCCAGCGCCATGAACCGCTACTTCGACCAGTGGCCGGAAGGGCACCCGTACAAGTCGCTGTCGTTCGAGGAGCAGATCGAGGCGATCCAGGCGATGGAGCTCGATCAACTGCGTGCCTTCCACCGTGATTTCTACGGCACGGCGAACGCCGCCATCGCGATCGTCGGCGACGTCGATGCCGAGGCGGTGCAGGCCCAGGTGGAGACGCTGTTCGGCGACTGGAACGCGCCGGTCACCTTCACCCGCATCGCCGACCCGTACTTCGCCAGGCCGGCGGTGCGCGAGCAGCTGGAAACCCCGGACAAGGCCAACGCCATGCTGTTGGCGGCGCTGCCGGCACCGGTGGGCCAGGACCACGAGGACTACCCGGCGCTGGTGCTGGGCACCCAGATCCTCGGCGGCGGCAGCAAGTCGCGGCTCTACGACCGTGTCCGACAGCGCGACGGCCTGAGCTACGGGGTCGGCTCCAGCTTCAGCGCGGGCGCGCTGGATGAAAGCGGGAGCTTCACGATCTTCGCCATTGCCGCGCCGGAGAACATGACGGCGGTGGAGTCGGCGATCGCCGAGGAACTCGCGCTGCTGCTGGAAGAGGGCATCGCCGAGGACGAGCTGCGCGATGCCGTGGACGGCATGCTCGAGTCGCGCCGCACCTCGCGCGCCAGCGACGGCGAGCTGATCGCGCAGCTGGCCAACAACCTGTACCTGGACCGGACCATGGCCGACGCGGCGAAGTTCGAGGACGACCTGCGCGCGCAGACGCCCGACAGCGTGCTCGCTGCGCTGCGCCGCCACCTTCGCCCGGCGGACATCTCCTGGTTCCTCGCCGGCGACTTTGCCGCCGCCGAAGGCAAGGAGCCGACACGGGTGCCGGCGGGGGACTGATAGACCGGCGGTAACGGAGGGCGGAGCTTGCTCCGCTGGGTGGGCTCCGGACCCGGGAGCAGCGGAGCAAGCTCCGCTCTACCTGGATATCAGCCGCGGCGCCAGGCGGCGATCAGGGCGGCCAGGCCACACAGGCCGGCCGCCCACGCCGCGGCGGGGGCGCCGGCAAGGACCGGGCCGCCGGCATCGAGGCCGTACAGCACCGCCGCGGTAACCAACAGCCCGGCGCCGGCAATCGCCTCCACCGCGCGCCGCTGCAGCGCGCGGATCTCGCCGGTCAGCGCCACCAGGTCGTTCGAGCGCATCTGCAGCTCGTGCCGGCCGCTCACCTGCTGGTCCAGCCAGGCGTGCACCAGCCGCGGCATTTCCGGCGTCTTGGTCACCAGCTCCGGCAGCCGCCGGCGGAACTCGCGGGCCAGCCGCCTGGGGCTGTAGCGCTCGGCCAGGATGCGCTCCAGCACCGGCCGCGCCACCGCCCAGATGTCGATCTTCGGATCCAGCAGCCGGCCCAGGCCCTCGATGCTGAGCAGGGTCTTCTGCAGCAGGATCAGCTGCGGCTGCAGGGTCAGCTCGTACTTCTGCGCGGTGCGGAACAGCTTGCCCAGCACCTCGGCCAGCGAGATCTCCGACAGCGGGCGGGTGAAGTACGGCTCGCATACCCCGCGCACGGCCGCCTCCAGCTCGTCCAGGCGCACGTGCGAAGGCATCCAGCCCGCCTGCAGGTGCAGTTCGGCAATGCGCCGGTAGTCGCGGTTGAAGATGGCCATGAAGTTCTCGGCCAGGTAGTACTGGTCCTCGCCCGAGAGCTGGCCCATGATCCCGAAATCCAGGGCGATGAAGCGCGGGTTGTCGCGGCGGGTTTCATCCACCCAGATGTTGCCGGCGTGGGCGTCGGCGTGGAAGAAGTTGTCGCGGAAGACCTGGGTGTAGAACACCCGCACGCCCTTGGCCGCCAGCGCGCGGCGGTCGATGCCGGCCGCGTCCAGCGCGGCGATGTCGTCGCTGGGAATCCCGCGCACCCGCTCCAGGGTCAGCACCCGCTCGGCGGTGTGCGACCAGATCGGCTCGGGCACGTACAGGTCGGCCGAACCCAGCCAGTTGCGCCGCAGCACCGACGCGTTGGCGCCCTCGCGCTGCAGGTCCAGTTCGGCGGCCAGGGTGTTCTCGATCTCGGCCACGATCTCGCGCGGGCGCAGCCGGTTGGCGCGCGGATGGGTACGCTCGACCAGGCCGGCCAGGCTGCGCAGCACCGCGATGTCGTCCGCGATCTGCTTCTCGATCCCCGGTCGCAGCACCTTCACCACCACCTCGCGCGGCGGCGCATCGCCTTCGCCGGCCAGCGTCGCCGCGTGCACCTGGGCGATCGACGCCGAGGCCAACGGCTCCACGTCAAAGTCCACGAACGCCTCGCCGATGCTGCGCTCCAGCGCCTGCTCCACCAGCGCGCGGGCGGCCTGGCCATCGAACGGCGCGACCTGGTCCTGCAGCAGCGCCAGCTCTTCGGCGATGTCCGGCGGCACCAGGTCGCGGCGGGTGGAGAGGATCTGGCCGAACTTCACGAACAGCGGGCCCAGCTCCTGCAGCGCCAGGCGCAGGCGGGCGCCGCGCGGCATCGCCTGTACCTGGCTTGATGCACGCGGCACGAACGGGCGCATCAGCTTCAGCCAGCGCTCGGCCGGGGAACCTTCAAGCAGCGCGTCCAGGCGATAGCGCAGCATCACGCGGCCAATGCGCGAGACCCGCAGCAGCGTACTCATGCAGCCGGCCCCGGCGCCGGGCGCAGGCGCCGGACCCGTACGTGGAGCCGCTCGACGTCGTCGCGCAGCACGTCGACGTCTTCGTAAAAGGCTTCAAGCTCGCCGCGCGCCACCGCATCGCGCGATTCCTCGGTCACGAACTCGGCGGCGCTGCGGGCCAGCGCCTCGCCGGTCACCTTCGCCTGGCGCAGCGCGCCGGCCAGGCCCTGCGCGATCTGCACGCCGAGGACATCGCCGAATACGTCCGCGAATGGTTTCTCCCAGTCCGGATCAAAGCCGCGGGCCAGCGCCTGCACCCGCCGCGCCAGTTCGGCGTCGCCCTCGATCCGCATCCGCCCCACCGGCGCCCCCTCGCCCGGGCGCAGGCCGGGAAGCTGCGACAGCAGGCCGGACAGCGTAGTGCGCACCGCCAGGTCCGGCTCGCCCTCTTCCTCCACCGGGCCGACCTTCAGCTGCCGGTCGCGGACGGTGAGCTGCAGCGCCAGCGGCGGTGAATCCAGGCGCAGCACCAGGCGGCGACCATCGAGCGGGCCCAGGGCGGCGCGGGTGTCCGGATCAAGCTCCAGCGCGCGCTCGAGCGCACGCTCCAGGGCGCGCCCGGCCAGCGGCTTGAGCGAAGACAGCGGGGAACGTGACTCGGCGACCATGGCGGCATTGTAGCCGCGGCCGGGCCCGCGACCACGAAAAAGCCCGCCGTTTCCGGCGGGCTTTCGCAGTGTACGGACGATGCGGCGTCAGACTCTGGGGCCGCGACCGCGGATCAGCGAGATCACCGCGATGATCAGGAATACGACGAACAGGATCCAGGCGATGTTGCCCATCGCGCCGGCGAGGCCCGAGAATCCGAGCACCGCAGCGATGATGGCCAGGACGAAGAAGAGCACGGCATAGTTCAGCATGGTCTCGACCTTTCCCTTGCGGGTGGTGGGTGGCACGGTCGATGTTGCCCACGACGCGGTATTCAGCCGGTGACGATGGCGCTGAACGTGGAGAATCCTTCAGCCTTGTGAGCGCCGGGTGAGCCTCAGCGCTCCCGCCAGGCCCGTGCCAGCCGCTCCAGCCCTTCCGCGGTGGACACCCGCGGCACGTAGCCGAAGTCGCGGGTGGCCGGGGCCATGTCGTACCAGTGGGTGGTGCTGAGCTGTTCGGCCAGGAAACGCGTCAACGGCGGCTCCCCACGCAGCCGCAGCAGCGGCCACAGCCCCTCGCTCATCGCGCCGATCGCGTAGGCGGTGCGGAACGGAACCGTCTTCGTCACCGGCGGCGCACCGGCCGCCGCCAGCAGCGCGTTGACGATCTCGCGCACCGGCTGCGGCTCGCCGTTGCTGATGAAGTAGGCCTTGCCGGCACAGGCCGCGCCCGGGGCAAGGTGGGCGAAGGCGTCGAAGTGGGCCTGGGCCGCGTTGTCGATATACGTGGTGTCGATGCGGTTTTCACCGTCGCCGACGAAGCGCAGCCGCCCCGCCCTGGCCCGCTCCACCAGCCGCGGCAGCAGCTGGTTGTCGCCCGGTCCCCAGATCAGGCGCGGGCGCAGCGCCACTGCCGCAAGGTCGGGTCCGTTGGCCGCCAGCACCGCCTTCTCGGCGATGGTCTTGGTGGTCGCATACGGCGCCTTGAAGCCGCTGCCGTAGGGCACCGTTTCCGCGGTGCCGCCTTCGACCGGATGGGTCTTGCGATGGGTGACGCTGGGCGTGGAGGTGTAGACCAGCCGGCCGACGCCGTGCGCGCGACACGCGTCCAGCACGTTCTGCGTGCCGACCACGTTGGCGCGGTGGTAGCTGTCGTAGTCGCCCCAGGCGCCGGCCTTGGCGGCATTGTGAAAGATGGCCTCGACGCCTTGCGCGGCGCCCAGCACCGCATCGCGGTCGGCCAGGTCACCGCGCACCTGGCGCACGCCCAGCCCGTCCAGCTCCGGGTAGTGGCCGCGGTTGAAGCTGGTGACATCAAAGCCCTGCTCAACCAGCCCGCGGCACAGCGCCTGGCCAAGGAACCCGCCGCCACCGGTGACCAGGACCTTCATTGCGTTTCTCCCTTCGGTGCGCCGTCACCCCCGGGCGACCGGCGCAGCCTGGCCTGTGCCCATTTCGCCAGTTTTTCACGGCCGATCTTGGCGTTGTGGCGGATATCGACCGGGAAGCGCGGGTGGAACAGGAACGTTTCCACCTTCGCGGTGTGCACGTGGCCTTCGCCGATGTGCCGCAGCTCGCCGACGATCCGTTCGTGCTGGTCCCTGCCCACGCCCGGCCCGGCTTCCACGCACAGCACCGGCCGCTGCGCGCCGCGCTCGCCCAGGCCGACCAGGGCGGTGCGCGCCACGTCGGGATGCGTGTTGAATATCGGCTCCACCTGCTCGGTGCACAGGGTGCCGGACCCGGCGGTCACCACCCGCTGCGACTTGCGCCCACAGAACCACAGCCGGCCTTCGCCGTCGAAATAACCCAGGTCGCCCATGCGGTGCACGATGCGCTCGCCGCCGTCGGGCAGCGCCTCGCGGATCTTGGCCAGGCGGGTCTGTTCGTCGCGGTTGTAATAGGTATCGGTGGTGGTCGGCCCGGCCACGGTGATCTCGCCGACCTGGCCGCCGCCGACCATGAGGTCGTCGGACCACTCGCCCATCGCATCGTCGCTGACGCGGATGATCCGCACCTCGTTCGGCGGCACCGGCCGGCCCACGCAGGTCCCGGCGCCCTGCGCGGTGCGGTCGCGCAGGGCAATCAGCTCGCGGCCTTCCACCACCGCCACCGGCAGGCATTCGGTGGCGCCGTAGGGGGTCCAGAACCCGGCATCGTCGGGCAGCAGCTCGCGCATGCGCGCAACCACCTCGGCCGGCACCGGCGCGCCTGCCGACGTCACCCGCCTGAGCGTGGGCAGCGGCTTGCCGTATTCGGCCAGCACCCGCATCAGCGCCGGCGAGCCGAACAGCTGGTCCACGCCGAAGCGTTCGATTGCCGCGTGCAGCTTCACCGGACTGGCCTGCGCCGGCCGGGTCGGATCCATGTCCGGGATGATCGAGGTCATCCCCAGCGCCGGATCAAACAGCGCGAACGGCGGGAAGGTGGGCAAATCCACCCCGCCGGGCTCGATGCCGAACGCGCCGCCCAGCATGTCGACCTGGGCCACGAAATGCCGGTGCCGGTACACCACGCCCTTGGGCACCCCGGTGGAGCCGCTGGTGAACAGGATCCCGGCCACGTCGTCGGGCCGGGTATCGACAAGCTGCGGACCGGCGTTCGCGCCGGCGCGCTCGATTTCCGCCAGGGTGGCGTCGGCAAACAGCGCGCGGCCGCCGGTGGTGATGCGCACGCGCGTGGACTTTTTCGCCCAGCCCAGCAGCGCGCGCGCGAACAGCGCCAGCGGGATGCCAATGAAGGCCTGCGGTTCGGCTTCGTCCAGGCACTGGCGCAGCGCCCGCTTGTTGATGCCCGGGTCCACCAATACCGGCACCGCGCCGGCCTTGAACAGCGCGAACATCAGCAGGAAGAACTCCGGCGTGGGCCGCACCATCACCACCGCGCGGCTGCCGCGGACGATCCCGCGCGTGGCCAGGCCGGCGGCGATGGCGTCGCTGCGGCGGTCCAGCTCGCCGTAGCTGAGCGCATCGGCATAGCGTCCGTCGCGGCCGGGATAGCGCATGGCAATGCGGTCGGGGGCTTCGGCCGCCAGGCGCGGCAGGGCGGCGGCGATATTGCAGGGTCCGGTCATGCGGCGATTATCGCCGCTTGCGGCGTCGGCTTCATGCAGCCCCGTTGGCCCGCCCGCACCAATGGCCGACAATCCCGTTCCCCCTGCACCGTGGATGCCCTGCCATGTCGCTGTTCGAACGCCTCAAGTCCACCGCCGCCGATGACTGGAATGCCTACGTCGACCACGCCTTCGTCCGCGGCCTGGGCGACGGCAGCCTGCCGCAGGCGGCGTTCCGCAACTACCTGGTGCAGGACTACCTGTTCCTGATCCAGTTCGCCCGCGCCCACGCACTGGCGGCCTACAAGAGCCGCAACCTGGCCGACATGCAGGCCGCGCGCGGCGGCCTGGGGGCGATCCTGGACGAAATGGGCCTGCACCTGCGCGTGTGCGAGCGCTGGGGCCTGTCGGCTGCCGACGTGGAGGCCACCCAAGAGCAGCAGGCCACCGTGGCATACACCCGCTTCGTGCTCGACACCGGCATGTCCGGCGACCTGCTCGACCTGCAGGTGGCGCTGATCCCCTGCACCCTGGGCTACGCCGAGATCGGCCGGCGGCTGACGCCAGCCGGCATCGACGCCATCCCGGCCGACCACCCCTACCGCGACTGGATTGCCGAATACTCCGGCGAGGCCTTCCAGCAGGCCGGCGCGGCCGCGCACGCATGGCTGGACGACCTGGGCCATCGCTACGCCAGCGACAACCGCTACCCGGAACTGGTGGAGATTTTCCGCAAGGCCTCGCGCCTGGAAGCCGACTTCTGGCAGCAGGGCCTCAACGCCGCCTGAGACGCCCCTGCAGGAGCGCGCCCAGGCGCGCCGCTACACCAGCGCGGTGTCGATCCGGATTTCACCGGCGAGCAGCTTGTGCACCGGGCAGGCATTGGCGATCTGCAGCAGCCGCTCGCGCTGTGCGTCGTCCAGCTCGCCCTTCAGCACCACCCGACGCTGGATGTCATTGCCCGCCGCCGGCTTGCCGT
>JBQDAV010000066.1:0-12322 GCA_052090405.1 Luteimonas sp. | reverse complement strand
AAGGCCACCACGTGCTACATGTGCGCCTGCCGCTGCGGCATCAAGGTGTGGCTGCGCGACGGCTCCATCCGTTACCTGCAGGGCAACGCCGCGCATCCGGTGAACAAGGGCGTGATCTGCGCCAAGGGCGCGGCCGGGATCATGCAGCACTATTCCCCGGCGCGGCTTTCCAGGCCACTGCTGCGCACGGGCGAGCGCGGGGCCGGCGAGTTCCGCGAGATCGAGTGGGACGAGGCGCTGGACATCGCCACCTCGTGGCTGGCGCCAATCCGCGAGCGCAATCCTGACGAACTGGCGTTCTTCACCGGTCGCGACCAGTCGCAGGCGCTGACCGGCTGGTGGGCGCAGCAGTTCGGCACGCTCAACTACGCCGCCCACGGCGGATTCTGCTCGGTCAACATGGCCGCCGGCGGGCTGTACACCGTGGGCGGCAGCTTCTGGGAGTTCGGCGAGCCGGACTGGGAGCACACGAAGTACCTGATGCTGTGGGGCGTGGCCGAGGACCACGACTCCAATCCGATCAAGCTCGGGCTGGGAAAGCTGAAGGAACGCGGCGCCAAGATCGTGGCGGTGAACCCGGTGCGCACCGGCTATGGCGCCATCGCCGACGAGTGGATCGGGATCCGGCCTGGCACCGACGGGCTGTTCGCGTTCGCGCTGATCCACGAGCTGCTGCGGATGGACCGGATCGACCTGGACTACCTGGTGCAGCACGCCGATGCGCACTGGCTGGTGCTGCGCGATCCGGGCGGACCGGAGGACGGGATGTTCGCGCGCGACGCCGACGGCAATCCGCTGTGCTGGGACGGCACCACCAGCGCGGCGGCGCGTGCCGATGCCACGGGAATTTCACCTGCGGTAGTGGGCGAATACGCGTTGCCGGACGGCCGCACCGCGGTGCCTGCGTTCCAGCTTGTGGCCGAGCGCTACCTGGATCCGCAGTACGCACCCGAAGCGGTGGCCGAGCGCTGCGGCATCCCCGCCGCGACCATCCGCCGCATCGCCCGCGAGCTGGCGGTGACCGCGTTCGAGAACCCGGTGCGGCTGCCGGTTGCCTGGACCGACGCCCACGGCCGCGAGCACGACGAGATGGTCGGGCGGCCGGTGGCCATGCACGCCATGCGCGGGATCAGCGCGCATTCCAACGGCTTCCACACCTGCCGCGCGCTGCACCTGCTGCAGCTGCTGCTGGGGGCGGTGGATACGCCGGGCTCGTTCCGCTTCCAGCCGCCCTACCCCAAGCCGGTGCCGCCGCCCAATCGGCCGGCCAAGACGCGGCGCGCTGACGGCACGCTCGACGCCGGGCCGCTGGGCTTCGTGCACGGGCCCGAAGACCTGGTGGTGGACGATGCCGGCCAGCCACGCCGGATCGACCACGCGTTCTCCTGGGCCTACCCGCTGTCGGCGCACGGCATGATGCACACGCTGATCCGCAACGCCCACGCCGGCGACCCGTATCGCATCGATACGCTGATGATGTTCATGGCCAACATGAGCTGGAACTCGGCGATGAACACCGGCCAGACCATCCAGTGGCTGACCGACCGCGACGAGGACGGCGAATACCGCATCCCGCGGATCATCTATTCCGACGCCTACGCCAGCGAGATGGTCGCCTACGCCGACCTGGTGCTGCCGGATACCACTTACCTGGAACGCTTCGACGCGATCAGCCTGCTGGACCGGCCGATCTCCGACGCCGACGGCGCAGCCGATGCGATCCGCCAGCCGGTGTTCGATGCGGCCACCCAGCCGGGCAGCGACGGCCGCGCGCGCGCCGTGCGCGGGTTCCAGTCGGTGCTGCTGGAGCTGGGCGCGCGCCTGGGCCTGCCGGGCATGGTGCATGCGGACGGTTCTCCGCAGTACCGCGACTACGCCGACTACATGGTCCGCCATGAGCGCACGCCCGGCGTGGGCCTGCTCGCGGGCTGGCGCGGCGAAGACGGTACGCAGCAGGGCAAGGGCGCGCCGAATCCGGACCAGCTGCAGCGCTACATCGACAACGGCGGCTTCTGGCGCGCGGAGATTCCCGAATCCGCGCGCTACTTCAAGATGTCCAACCGCGATTACCTGGACTGGGCGCACGGCATGGGCTTCCTGGGCGCGGCCAAACCGATCCCGCTGCACCTGTACGCCGAGCCGCTGCAGAAGTTCCGCCTGGCCGCGCAGGGACACGGCGCGCACCAGCCGCCCGAAGAACACCGCGAACGGGTGGGAACGTATTTCGATCCGCTGCCGATCTGGTATGAGCCGTTCGAACAGGCGCAGGTCGACGGCGAGGACTTCCCGCTGCACGCCATTACCCAGCGGCCGATGTTCATGTACCACGCCTGGGGTTCGCAGAACGCCTGGCTGCGGCAGATCGCCGCGCGCAACTGGCTGTACCTGCACCCGGACACCGCCGCGCGCCACGGCATTGGCGACGAGGACTGGGTGGAAGTGGCCTCGCACCACGGCGCGATCCGGGTGCAGGCGAAGTTCGCCACCAACGTGCAGCCGGATACGGTCTGGACCTGGAACGCGATCGGCAAGCGCCGCGGCGCCTGGGGACTGGACAAGGATGCGCCGGAGGGCAGGCAGGGCTTCCTGCTCAACCATCTGATCTCCGACATCACCCCGCGCGGCGACTACGCCAACGCCGACCCCGTCACCGGCCAGGCGGCGTGGTTCGACCTGCGCGTATCGCTGCGCCCGGCGCCGACGGATGGCGAAGCGCAGCCGCAGTACCCGCCGCTGCCTTCCGCCGAGGCGCCGGGCGTGCTGCGCTACGCCGCCGGCAAGCACAAGGGAGCGACCGCCTGATGCTGGGGCTGCCGATCGAGCTGTTGCTCACCGTGGCGGTGATGCTGCTGGCGGTGTACCTGTTCGTCACCGAAAAGCTGCGCGTGGACGTGGTGGCGCTGCTGGTGATGACCTCGCTGCTGGTGCTGGGCATCATCTCCGTGCCCGAGGCGCTGTCGGGCTTCAGCAACCAGGCCACGGTGATGGTGGCGGCCATGTTCGTGCTCAGCGGCGCGCTCAAGGCCAACGGCGCGCTGGTCGCGATCGGCGACCTGCTCTCGCGGATCCGCTGGCGCTGGCTGTTCCTGCTGGTGATGCTGGCGCTGGGGGTCAGCACCGCGGCGTTCATCAACAACACCGCCACGGTGGCGGTATTCCTGCCGCTGGTGCTGGTGGCAGCCGCGGCCAACGGCTGGGCGCCGTCGAAGTTCCTGATCCCGCTGTCCTACATCTCCCAGACCGCCGGCGTGTGCACCCTGATCGGCACCTCGACCAACCTGCTGGTCGATTCGATGGCGCGCGAACAGGCGGGGGTGGGCTTCACCATCTTCGAGTTCGCGCCGCTGGGTATCATCTTCGTCGGCATCTGCGCGGTGTACCTGCTGACCGTGGGCTGGTGGATCCTGCCCAACCGCGGTACCCCGAGCCCGGGCGAGACCGAGCACGTGGGCCGCTTCATCGCCGAAGTGGTGGTGCCGCCCGATGCGCCGGTGATCGGCGAGTCGGCGCGCGAAGCGCTGCCCGACAACATCGAGGACGTGGACCTGCTGGAGGTGCTGCGCAACGGCGTGCCGGTGCGCGGCGCGGACGCCACCATCGCCGCAGGCGACCGCCTGCTGCTGCGCGGCAATTGGCCGCGGATCGACGCCGCGCGCAAGGCGATGAAGTGCAGGTTCGACCGCGTCCCCAAGGCACCGGAGCGCGCACCGGTGCGCACCGGCGATGGCGAGGACAACGGCGAGAAGGCCAAGGAAAAGGACGCGCCGCGCAAGGACGAGCGCCTGCACGTGGAGGCGATGGTGGCGCCCGGCTCGCACCTGATCGGCCGCACCCTGTTCGGCATGCGCTTTGCCCACACCTACCGCTCGCGGGTGCAGGGCATCCACCGCCGGCAGCTGTCGATCCGCTCGCCGCTGGACCGGGTCACCCTGTCGGTCGGCGACGTGCTGATGCTCGATGCCCCGGCCGACGCGGTCGAGGACCTGCGCGCCGACCCGGGCATGATCGTACTCGGCGAGCGCGCGCAGCAGCGGGTGGCGCCGAAGCGGGCGATCGTGTCGGCGCTGATCATGTTCGCCGCGATCGGCGTGGCCGCGCTGGGCTGGCTGCCGATCGTGGCCTCGGCCCTGGTCGGCTGCCTGGCGCTGGTGGCGTTGCGCCTGATGACGCCCGACGAGGCCTACGAATCGATTGACTGGCAGGTGATCCTGCTGCTGGCGGGAATCATCCCGCTGGGCCTGGCGCTGCAGAAGACCGGCGGCGCGACCATGGTCGCCGACCTGCTGCTCAACGTACTCGGCCCATACGGCCCGGTAGCCACCCTGGCGGCGATCTACCTGATGACCTCGGTGCTGACCGAGATGATGAGCAACAATGCCTCGGCGGTGCTGGTGGTGCCGATCGCACTGGCCACGGCCGAGTCGATGGGCGTGGATCCCAAGCCACTGCTGATTGCGGTCGCCTTCGCCGCCTCCACCAGCTTCGCCACCCCGATCAGCTACCAGACCAACACCATGGTCTACACCGCCGGCGGCTACCGCTTCAGCGACTTCGTGAAGGTGGGCATGCCGCTCAACATCATCTTCTGGATCTCGGCCATCATCCTGATCCCGCGCTTCTTCCCCTTTTACCCGGGAGCGCCGGCATGAAGGTCCTGCTGCGCGTGATCGGGGTGCTGATGGTGCTGGCCGGCGCCTTCGGTGCAGTCGTGTGCACCTGGGCGCTGGTGGATCCGTCGATCGTGACCGGCGCCGGCGGTTTGTGGGCATCACACGCCCCGTCACCGCGCTGGCGAGCCGCGTTCGGCCTGGTGTTCTCGATCGCGCTGGTGCTGTTCGGCAGCGGCCGGCTGCGCCACCGGAAGCTGCCATGACCGCGCTGCCGCCGCCGTCGAAGAAGAAGCTCGGCCTGGTCATCGACCTGGACACCTGCGTGGGCTGCCACGCCTGCGCCACGAGCTGCAAGGAATGGAACGCGGGCGGAATCCTGGGGCCGCTGGTGGACGAGCAGCCGTATGGCAAGGAGCCGTCCGGGGTCTGGTTCAACCGCGTGCACAGCTACGAAGTGGCCGCCGAAGACCCGGACGCGGCGGCCGCGGGCGAGGCCCAGCCGGCCATGACCCTGCACTTCCCACGCTCGTGCCTGCACTGCGAAACCCCGGCCTGCGTCACCGTGTGCCCGACCGGGGCCAGCTACAAGCGAGCCGAGGACGGCATCGTGCTGGTGGATGAGGACAAGTGCATCGGCTGCAAGCTGTGCAGCTGGGCCTGCCCTTACGGCGCGCGCGAGTACTCGGAAGTCGACGGGGTGATGAAGAAGTGCACCCTGTGCGTGGACCGGATCTACAACGAGAACCTGGAGCCCGAAGACCGGGTGCCGGCCTGCGTGCAGGCCTGCCCCACCCGCGCCCGCCACTTCGGCGACCTGGGCGATCCGGAGTCGGACGTATCGAAGCTGGTGGCCGAACGCGAAGGCGTGGCGCTGATGCCGGAGCTGGGCTACGGCCCGGTCAACCGCTACCTGCCGCCGCGGCCGCGGCGCGGGGGCGAGAACGACGACGGCGGGAGGGACGACGCGCACGGCGAACCAGCCGGAATCGGGGCCACCGTGCAACGCTGGCTGGGCCGGGCGCTGCAGCGTTGAGCAGGGGAAACTGACCGCCATGCATCCCGCGCTTTCGGTGATTTTCTTCACCACCCTGTCCGGCGCCGGCTACGGCCTGCTGGCGTGGCTGGGGCTGTCGATCTTCATCACCCACGCGCGCGCGGACCTGATGCCCGCGCTGCAGCCGCTGTACCTGTGGGGGCTGGCGATCGGGCTGGCGCTGTCCACGGTGGGCCTGCTGTGCTCGCTGCTGCATCTGGGCAGGCCGGGGCGCGCCTGGCGCGCGCTCAGCCAGTGGCGCACGTCGTGGCTGTCGCGCGAAGGCGTGCTGGCGCTGTTGACGCCGCTGCCGGCGCTGGGGCTGCTCGCGCTGCTGCTGTTCGTTGACGCTGGCCCGGACCGTGCGCTGGCGCTGGGCGTGGGCGGGCTGCTGCTGGCCGCGCTGTCGCTGGTCACCGTGGCCTGCACCGCGATGATCTATGCCTCGCTGCCGCCGATCCCGGCCTGGCGGCATCCGCTGGTGGTGCCGGTGTACCTGCTGTTCGCCCTGCTGACCGGCCTGGCGCTGCTGTTCTGGCTGATGGCGGCGCTGCTGTCCTTCGCCCCCGCCGAGACCGGCACCCTGCTGACCCTGGCCCTGTTGGGCGCGCTGCTGGCCGCCTGCAAGGCGGTCTACTGGCACCGGATCGACCGCCAGCCGCTGCCGGCCACCCGCGCCGATGCGGTCGGCCTGCCGGGGCGCGAGGCATCGGTGTTCGAACGGCCGCACAGCGAGGCCAGCTTCATCACCCGCGAGATGGTGTTCGTGGCGGCCAGGCGCCACGCCCGGGCGCTGCGCCTGGCCGCGATCGCGCTGCTGGTGGGCGCGCCGCTGCTGGCATGGGGGCTGGCGGCGACCGGACTGCTGCCGCCCGGTGGCCTGCTCGCCTCCACCTGCCTGGCGCTGCTGGCCGCCGCCTTCGCCGAACGCTGGCTGTTCTTCGCCCAGGCCCGGCACGTGGTGTCGCTGTATTACTGAGCGCTGCCTGCGGCCGATCGCGGCCGATTTGGGTACCGCCGCCGCCAGCGGCATAATGGCGCGCTTGCAAGCGTTTCCACAGGTCTGAACCCCGCCATGCGCCTCCGCTTTCTGCTCGCCCCGCTCGCCTTTGCGCTCGCCTGCCCCGCCCTGGCCCAGGACCCGGAGTTCGCTGAATTCCAGGGCCCGGTATGGAGCGCCACCGGCGAGCTCGGCTTCGCCATGACCCGCGGCAACCGGCGCTCGGAGAACCTCAACACCCGGCTGCACCTGGTGCAGGAAGATGCGCGCAGCAAGCACCAGCTGACCTTTTCCGCGCTGCGGGCCAAGACCGACGTGACCGTGCTCGACGAAGACGGCAACACCGAGACGGTGTACCAGACCAGCGCCAACCGCTACCAGGTCGCCGGCAGCACATCGATCAAGGTGGACGCCACCCACAACTGGTTCGGCGCGGCGCGCTACGAGCGCGACGACTACGCGGTGAACGATTACCAGGGCACGTTCTCGTTCGGCTACGGCCACCACTTCTTCAACGACGACGACACCTTCCTGCTGGTGGAGATCGGCCCCGGCTACCGGCGCGCGCGCGTGTCCGAAACCCAGGAAGTCAACGGCGACTACATCGTGCGCGGGCTGCTGGACTTCGGCCGCAACCTGACTGACAACACGCGCCTGAGCAACACGCTGCTGGTCGAGGCGGGCAGCGACAACACCTTCGCCCAGAACGACCTGGGCCTGACCGTTTCGATGAACGATACGCTGGCGCTCAAGGCCGGCCTGCAGTTCCGCCACAACTCCGAGGTTGATGAAGCCGCGGGCAGGAAGAACACCGACACCCTGAGCACGATCAACCTGGTTTACACGTTCAGGTAACAGCCGCTTCAGGCACCGGCGGGGCTCACGCAGGCGGCAGCAGTTCGCCGGCGCCGCGTTCCAGCAGCATTTCGGCAACCCGTTCGCCCAACGCCGCCGGATCGCCCGCGGCCCCGGTCGCTTCCGCGCGCACCAGCCGCCCGCTGCCGGCATCGCCCACCAGGCCCTGCAGGGACAGCGCGTCGCCGTCGAGTTGGGCGAACGCCGCCACCGGCACGTGGCAGCTCCCGTGCAGGGCACGGTTCATGGCCCGCTCGGCCTCCACGCAGGTGCGGGTGTGGGCGTCGTCGAGCGCGGCCAGCAGCGTGGCCAGTTCCGGCGCATCGTCGCGGCACTCGATCGCGATCGCACCCTGGGCCGGGGCCGGCAGCCATTCCGGCGCGTCCAGGCGGCTGCGGATCCTGCCCTCCAGCCCCAGCCGCTGCAGCCCCGCGCAGGCGAGGATGATCGCGTCATGCTCGCCGGCCTCCATCTTCGCCAGCCGCGTGTTGACGTTGCCGCGCAGGTCGCCCAGCACCAGGTCCGGGCGCAGCGCGCGCACCTGCGACTGGCGGCGCAGCGAGGAGGTGCCCACCCGCGCGCCCGGTGGTAACGCCGCAAGCGAGTCGTGGTGGACGCTGACGAAGGCATCGGCGTGGTCGGCGCGGGCCAGCACCGCCGGCAGGGCGAATCCCGGTTCAAGCTCCATGGGCACGTCCTTGAGCGAGTGCACGGCGCAGTCGGCCTCGCCGCGCTGCATCGCCACTTCCAGTTCCTTGAGGAACAGGCCCTTGCCGCCGATCGCGGCCAGCGAGCGGTCCAGCACCTCGTCGCCACGGGTGGACATGGGCACCAGCTCCACCTCCAGGCCCGGGTGCGCCCGGCGCAGGCGTTCGGCGGCGTGTTCGCTCTGCCACAGGGCGAGCGGGCTTTTTCGGGTAGCAATGCGGAGGGTCTTCATCCGCCCATTATCGCCGCGAACCGCGGCGCGGGTTCACAGGCGCTTGATCGCCTCGCGAACGGGGGCGACGCAGCGGCGGCTGACCTCCAGCGGCTCTTCCACGTGCCGCAGCACCACGCGCGCCTGGCCGTCGTGGTCGCGGCGCAGTTCCACCAGCGCATGGCGCGAGACCAGGCAGTTGCGATGGATGCGCAGGAAGCGCTCACCGAACTCGGTTTCCAGCGAACGCAGCGATTCCTCGATCAGGTCCTCGCCGCGGGCGTGGTACACCACCACGTACTTCTCCTCGGCCTGCAGGTAGTGCACTTCCTCCACCGGGATCAGGCGCAGGCTGCCGCGCAGGCGCGCGCACAGGTGGGTGCGCTGCTGCGCGCCCTCCGGCGAACCCTCCTCGCGCTCGCGGCCCAGGATGAAGGTGCGCGCGCGCTCGATCGCCGCGTGCAGGCGCTCGGAACGCACCGGCTTGACCAGGTAGTCCACCGCCGCGGCCTCGAACGCCGACAGCGCGTGGGCGTCATAGGCGGTGCAGAACACCACCGCCGGGCGCGGCTCGAAGGCGGACAGGTGGCGCGCGGCCTCCAGGCCGTCGATGCCGGGCATGGCGATGTCCAGCAGCACCAGGTCGGCGTCGTGTTCGGCGCAGGCGTGCAGGGCCGCATGCCCGTCACCCACCTCGGCCACCAGCTCCACGCCCTCCTGCGTGGCCAGCAGCGTACGCAGGCGCTCGCGCGCCAGCGGCTCGTCATCGGCGATCACCACTTTCACTTCGGCTCCCCATGGCCGCCGGCCCCGTCCAGCGGCAGATCGAGTTCACACGCATAGTAGCCATCGGCCCAGCCGCCCGTCATCCGTGCCTTGGGGCCAAACGCATACGCCAGCCGATGGCCGATGCTGCGCCGGGCGTGGCCCGCGCCGTTGCCCACCTGCTTCGCCGGCGGGGATGGATTGCGCACCCGCACCCGCAGCCGTCCGGGCGTGGCCTCCAGGTCGATCTCCACCAGCCCGCCCTTCGGCAGCTTCGAGATGCCGTGCAGCACCGCGTTCTCCAGCAGCGGCTGCAGCACCAGCCGCGGCATTGGCAGCTCCCAGGGCAGCGGCTCGCTGCGGCGCCACTGCACCTGCAGGCGCTCGCCCATGCGCAGCTGCTCGATGGCCAGGTAGCGTTCGGCCAGCTCCACCTCCCCGGCCAGCGAGGAATCGATCTCGCCGGCGCCCAGTGCGGCGCGGAACAGGTCCGAGAGGTCCAGCACCGCGCGCTCGGCCAGCTCCGGGTCGCGCGGCAGCAGGCCGGCGATCATGTTCATGCTGTTGAACAGGAAGTGCGGGCGGATCCGCGCCTGCAGCGCGTCGGCCTCGGCGCGGGCGATCGCGCTGACCTGCGCCTGCCAGCGATCGGTGACGTAGAAGTAGCGCAGCGCCAGCGCGGTGATCAGCGCCACCACCCCGCCAGAGCCGGCCACGAAGCGCCACAGCGATGGCCAGGCCCAGACGCCCTGCTCGCTGCCCACGCTCACGAACAGCCCGTGCACGATCGCCGCCGCCAGCCCCGCCACCACGGCCGCCAGCGCCACCGCCAGCAGCGAGCCGACCCGCGGAGTGAACCGCGACAGCCCGCGCCGCGACAGGCACAGCAGCACCGACACCGCCAACCCCAGCCACAGCGCGTAGCCGCTCACCGACAGGAACCGGCCCAGGCTCCACCCGGGCGAGCCGTCAGGCACCAGCGCGACCACCACGACCACCAGCTCGGCCAGCCCCAGCATCGCCGCCAGCCGCGGCAGCCGGCACAGGTCCGGCAGCCAGGGCTCCGTCACTCGCCCGTTATCAACCCGCCCCCCGTGTAGAGCGGAGCTTGCTCCGCTGCCCCGCAGCTTCCCTTCGCGGGCCTCCACCACGTCAGCCGTCCGCCAGCCGCGCCTCGAACCAGTCGCCCAGTTCGCGGATCTCCTCGGCGCAGACCTGGTGCTGCATCGGATACACGTGCCAGTCGACCTGGAAACCGATCCGCCGCATCAGCCCCGCGCTCTGCTTTCCCGCCATGTACGGCACCACCGGGTCCTGGCTGCCGTGGGCCATGAACACCGGCTGCCGCGTGGCGCCCTCCACCAACGCCGCCTGCGCGCCCTGCGCCCCCGGCACGTAGGTCGACAGCCCCACCAGCCCGGCCAGCGGCTCGCTGCGCCGCAACCCCGCCGCCAGCGTGACCGCCCCGCCCTGGGAGAACCCGGCCAGGAAGATCCGCGACGCCGGGATCCCGCGTTCGACCTCGCGCGCAATCAGCGCCTCCACCTGCACCACCGACTCCGCCACGCCCTGCTCGTCGGCGCGGTTGGCCAGGTCCATCTCGCGGATGTCGTACCAGGCGCGCATGGCCATGCCGCCGTTGATCGTCACCGGCCGCACCGGCGCGTGCGGGAACACGAACCGGATCGCCGGCCAGCCTTCGCGCACCAGCTCCGGCACCAGCGGCACGAAATCGTTGCCGTCCGCGCCCAGGCCGTGCAGCCAGATCACCGCCCAGCGCGGGTCCGGACGGGTTTCACGTTCGATGGTTTCAAGCAGGGACGCATCCGGATTCGTATTCATGCGGACATTGTCGCCGCAATTGCTGCCCTTGCTCCAGCCGGACCAAGGTCACACTGGGATGGTGCGGGATCTGGGCCCACCAGGATTCGAACCTGGAACCAAAGGATTATGAGTCCTCTGCTCTGACCATTGAGCTATAGGCCCGCAGCTGCGGCAAGTGTAGAGGACCGGGCGGGGCGGAGCACCAGCAACGCGCGGTGATTGGATGCACGGCGCGCTTATTCGCGCGGCACGAACGGCAGCGAATTGTGGGCATGGGTGGCAGCCACGGCGGCCTGGCCGACGGCTACCGCAATCTGGTTGAGACCGCTGACCACGTCGCCGATGGCATACAGGCCGGGCCGGCCGGTCTGCTGATGGCGATCGACCTGGAGCTCTCCCTCTTCGCCGGCCTGCAGGCCCCAGTCGGCCACCAGCGCATTGCGGCCTTCGTAGCCGAGGTAGGGATATACGGCGTCGAAGCCGGTCACGGCGCCATCGACCGCGCGCCAGAGGCAGCGCTGGCCGTCGAACTCCAGCCCGCCTCCATGGGCGAGCACCTGCACGCCCAGCGCGCGCATGTCGCCGGCCGCCGCGGTGTCCAGGTCCCGGTCGCTGGGCAGCAGCGCAAGCTTTGGCGTGTAGCCGCGCAGGAAGCGCGCATGGGCCGGCAAAGCCCCGGCCGGGCCGTGGATCGCGACGCGGCTGTCGCGCACCTCGTAGGCATCACACACCGCGCACAGCCGCAGCGCACCGCAGGCGAGCGCCTCTTCGGCCCAGGCGACATCGGGCAGGCGGTCGGCCAGGCCGGTGGCGAGGATGACCTTTCCGGCGCGCCAGCGCTCGCCGCGGGCGGTGAGGATGAAGTCGTCCGCGCCCGCTTCCAGGTGCTCGGCCCGCGCCTGGACCATCGTGGCGCCAAAGCCCGCGGCCTGCTCGCGCAAACGCCGCAGCAGCTCCTCGCCGGCGACGCCCTGCGGGAAGCCGGGACAGTTGTGGCTCTCGGGGATGTACCGCGCGCGGCTGGCGCCCGCGTCCAGCACCACCACGCTGCGCAGGAAACGCCGCAGGTAGGTTGCGGCCGTCAGCCCCGCCGGGCCGCCGCCGATGATCGCCACGTCCACCTGTCCCGCCATGTCCGTCCTCTGGCTCCCGCTCCACCCGGAGCATTGCAGGCTGTGCATGGCGGGGGTGTGCAGGACGCGACCCGGCAGAAAGGCTTTTCTCCCGTGTGAGGGAAGTTAAGCGCTGATGCGACGCCGGCGCGCCGGGTGGGGGTGCCCTTTAGTCGTAAGTAAAGGAGGAGGTGGCGGCCGCAG
>JBQDAV010000065.1:4993-12573 GCA_052090405.1 Luteimonas sp. | reverse complement strand
TGGTGAGCAAGATCACCAAGTGACGCCTTGACCCGCGCGCCCCAGGGCGCACGGGTTTGTCAGGACACGATTCCCGCCTCAGCGGGAATCACGCCAAAAGGGGAAATCAACGCTTGCACAAGCGTTCGGGTTCCCCCATAATGGCGGACTCACTCGCGGATCCAGTGTCACCGGGTTCGCGAAACAGCGAAATGAGGAGCAGGAAGCCCCTCGTTTTCGCCAGACAGGGAAAATGTCGCGCGGCAGCGCCCCGGTCGTTCCGAAGGATTTTCGGGACATTCACGGCAGGGGCATTTTGTCACGCTCGCAGTTCTCCGTCTGGGCGGGTCGGGTAACCGGCCTGCCTTGATTTTTCTCCAGGGATACTCCCGGGCTGGCGGCATCGGTTCGGAAAGTCATTGATTCCACGGGGTTTTGCGCACTCAGCCGCAGGGCCCGACGCTCTTTCAACCAAGGAATTCGTCTCATGGCGGACCAAAAGATCCGGATCCGGCTCAAGGCCTTCGATCATCGCCTGATCGATCGCTCGGCGAGCGAGATCGTTGAAACCGCACGGCGCACCGGCGCCCAGGTGCGCGGCCCGATCCCGCTGCCGACCAAGATCGAGCGCTACACCATCCTGACCTCGCCGCACGTCGACAAGGACGCGCGCGACCAGTACGAAACCCGCACGCACAAGCGCGTGCTCGACATCGTCGACCCCAATGACAAGACCGTGGACGCGCTGATGAAGCTCGAGCTCGCGGCCGGCGTCGACGTCCAGATCAAGCTGACCTGAGGCCATTGACATGACTGCGAAGAAATATTCGCTGGGAATCGTCGGTCGCAAGGCTGGCATGAGCCGGGTGTTCACCGAAGACGGCAAGTCCATTCCGGTGACCCTGATCGAAGCCACGCCGAATCGCATCACCCAGGTGAAGACGATCGAATCCGACGGCTACGCCGCGGTGCAGGTGACCGCCGGGCACAAGCGCGCGTCGCTGATCAACAAGCCGGAGACCGGCCACCTGGCCAAGGCCAAGGTGGAGGGCGGTCGCGGCCTGTGGGAGCTGCGCGTTGACGAGCTGGGCGAGCTGGCCGTTGGCGGCGAGATCAAGGCCGACATTTTCCAGGTCGGCCAGATCGTCGACGTCCAGGGCGTGACCAAGGGCAAGGGCTTCCAGGGCACGATCAAGCGCTGGAACTTCAGCATGGGCGACGCCACCCACGGCAACTCGCTGTCGCATCGCTCGCCGGGCTCGCTCGGCCAGCGGCAGACGCCGGGCCGGGTGTATCCGGGCAAGAAGATGGCCGGCCACATGGGCGCCGTGCGCCAGAGCACGCAGAACCTGGAAGTGGTGCGGGTCGACGCCGAGCGCGGCCTGATCGCGATCAAGGGTGCGGTGCCGGGCGCGCCGGGCGGCGACGTGATCGTGCGTCCCGCCAGCAAGGGTCAAGGAGCAGCATGATGGAACTCGCCATCAACAACAGCAGCCAGACGCTGTCGGTCTCCGACGCAGTGTTTGGCCGCGAATTCAGTGAAGACCTGGTCCATCAGGTCGTCGTCGCCTACCGCAATGCGGGGCGCGCGGGCACCAAGGCGCAGAAGACGCGTTCGGAAGTGGCCGGTACCACCAAGAAGTCGAAGCGGCAGAAGGGCGGCGGCGCCCGTCACGGCGCGCTGACCGCACCGATCTTCCGCGGCGGCGGCGTGACCTTCGCGGCCACCCCGCGCAACTTCGGGCAGAAGGTCAACCGCAAGATGTACCGCGCGGCGATCGCTTCGATCCTGTCCGAGCTCAACCGCCAGGACCGGCTGAAGGTTGTCGACGCGTTCGATGTCGACGCGCCCAAGACCAGCGGCCTGGTCGCCAAGCTGAAGGAATCGGAGGCGGGCCAGCGTCCGCTGATCGTGACCGAGGAAGCGTCCGAGAACCTGTACCTGTCCGCACGCAACCTGCCCTACGTGGAAGTGCGCGACGTGCAGGGCCTGGACCCGGTCGCGCTGGTGTCGGCCGATACCGTGCTGATCACCGCCGACGCGGTGAAGAAGATCGAGGAGTGGCTGGCATGAACGAGGCGAAGCTCTACGAAGTGGTTCGTGCGCCGCGCGTGTCGGAAAAGACGGCGCGCCTGCAGGAACTCTCCAACCAGTATGCGTTCGAGGTGTCGAAGGACGCGACCAAGGCCGACATCAAGGCCGCGGTCGAGAAGCTCTTCGACGTCAAGGTCGAGACGGTCAACGTGCTCAACGTGAAGGGCAAGAACAAGTCCTTCCGCTTCCGCACCGGCCGCCGCGGCGACTGGCGCAAGGCGTACGTGAAGCTGGCCGAGGGCCAGTCGATCGACGTGATGACGGCCAAGGTCTGACGGAGCCCTGATCCAGTCAGGACTCCAATCAAACAGGATCCAGTCCCATGCCATTGATGAAATTCAAGCCCACCTCCGCCGGTCGCCGCTCCGCGGTCCGCGTGGTTTCGCCCGAGCTGCACAAGGGCGAGCCGTACGCGCCGTTGCTGGAGAAGAAGAGCCGCTCCGGTGGCCGCAACCACCACGGCCGCATCACCACGCGCCACATGGGTGGTGGCCACAAGCAGCACTACCGGATCATCGATTTCAAGCGCAACAAGGAAGGCGTGCCGGCGCGGGTGGAGCGGATCGAATACGATCCCAACCGCACCGCCCACATCGCGCTTCTGGTGTATGTCGACGGCGAGCGTCGCTACATCATCGCGCCCAAGGGCCTGAAGGCCGGCGACCAGGTGATCGCGGGTTCGGATGCGCCGATCAAGGTCGGCAACACCCTGCCGCTGCGCAACATCCCGCTGGGCTCCACGGTGCATTGCATCGAGATGAAGCCCGGCAAGGGCGCGCAGATGGCCCGCGCCGCCGGCGCCGGCGTGCAGCTGGTCGCCCGCGAAGGCACCTACGCCACGCTGCGCCTGCGTTCGGGTGAGACCCGCCGGGTGCCGAGCGAATGCCGCGCCACCATCGGCGAGGTCGGCAACGTCGAGCACAACTTGCAGAAGCTGGGCAAGGCCGGTGCCAAGCGCTGGCGCGGCATCAAGCCGACCGTGCGCGGCGCGGCCATGAACCCCGTCGACCATCCGCACGGCGGCGGCGAGGGCAAGGCCGGGCAGGGCAACCCGCACCCGGTCACGCCGTGGGGGGTGCCGACCAAGGGTTACAAGACGCGTCACAACAAGCGCACGCAGAAGTTCATCGTGCGCGACCGCAGGAGCTGATCGATCATGGCACGTTCACTTAAAAAGGGTCCCTTCGTCGACCACCACCTGATCAAGAAGGTGGAGGCCGCGGGCACCAGCAAGCGCCCGATCAAGACCTGGTCGCGCCGCTCGATGATCCTGCCCGAGATGGTGGGTTACACGATTGCCGTGCACAACGGCCGCAACCACATCCCGGTGCTGATCAACGAGAACATGGTTGGCCACAAGCTCGGTGAGTTCGCCCTGACCCGCACCTTCAAGGGTCATACCGGCGACCGGAAGTCGAGGTAAGGACATGACGACGATGGAAGCCAAAGCCGTACTGCGCACCGCGCGCATCTCGCCGCAGAAGGCCCGCCTGGTCGCCGACCAGGTGCGTGGCCTGTCCGCCGAGCGCGCCGTCAACCTGCTCCGGTTCTCGGACAAGAAGGCCGCCCACCTGATCCGCAAGGTGGTGGAATCGGCGATCGCCAACGCCGAGAACAACCAGGGCGCCGACGTCGACGAGCTCACGGTGACCACGATCATGGTCGACGAGGGTCCGACGCTGAAGCGGTTCATGGCGCGCGCCAAGGGCCGCGGCACCCGCATCCTCAAGCGCACCAGCCACATCACCGTGCTGGTGGGCGAAGCCACCGGAAAGGGCAAGTAAACATGGGTCATAAAGTTCATCCCACCGGCATTCGCCTCGGTATTTCCAAGGACTGGAACTCCAAGTGGTACGCCGGCAAGAAGGAATACGCCGAGTACCTGACCGCCGACCTGAAGGTCCGCGAGATGCTGCGCAAGAAGCTCTCGCAGGCCGGGATCAGCAGGATCCTGATCGAGCGTCCGGCCAAGACCGCGCGCGTGACCATCCACACCGCCCGCCCGGGCGTGGTGATCGGCAAGCGCGGCGAGGACATCGAGAAGCTGCGCAAGGAAGTGAGCGCGATGATGGGCGTCCCGGCGCACATCAACGTCACCGAGGTGCGCAAGCCGGAGCTGGACGCACAGCTGGTCGCCGAGTCGATCGCGCAGCAGCTTGAGCGCCGCATCATGTTCCGCCGCGCGATGAAGCGCGCCGTGGGCAACGCGATGCGCCTGGGCGCGCTGGGCATCCGGGTCAACGTCGCCGGCCGCCTCAACGGCGCCGAGATCGCGCGCTCGGAGTGGTACCGGGAAGGCCGCGTGCCGCTGCACACCCTGCGTGCGGACGTGGACTACGGCTTCGCCGAGGCCCGGACCACCTACGGGATCATCGGAATCAAGGCCTGGGTCTACAAGGGCGAGATCTTCGACTTCAGCCAGGTCGGCCAGGAAAAGCAGGACGATTCGCGCAG
This sequence comes from Luteimonas sp., assembly GCA_052090405.1. Taxonomy (GTDB): domain Bacteria; phylum Pseudomonadota; class Gammaproteobacteria; order Xanthomonadales; family Xanthomonadaceae; genus Luteimonas. Next base: position 8,045 of record JBQDAV010000065.1, on the reverse strand, counting down.
CGATCGTGACGGGCGCAACGAGCGTCCGCGTGGTCCGCGCCGTGATCGCGAGGCGAGGGACTAACCATGCTGCAACCCAAGCGAACCAAATACCGCAAGATGCACAAGGGCCGCAATGAGGGCCTGTCGTGGAACGGCAATGCCGTGAGCTTCGGCGAGTTCGGCCTCAAGGCCACCCAGCTCGGGCAGATCACCGCCCGCCAGATCGAGGCTGGCCGCCGCTCGATCAGCCGCCACGTCAAGCGCGGCGGCAAGATGTGGATCCGGGTGTTCCCGGACAAGCCGGTCACCAAGAAGCCGATCGAAGTCCGCATGGGCTCGGGCAAGGGCAACGTGGAGTACTGGGTCGCCCAGATCCAGCCCGGCCGCATGATCTACGAGATCGAGGGCGTCGACGAGGCGACCGCGCGCGAGGCGTTCCGCCTGGCCGCCGCCAAGCTCTCGGTCACCACCCAATTCGTGACCCGGACGGTGCGCTGACATGGCAACCATCAACGAACTGCGCGAGAAGTCGGCCCAGGACCTGCAGGCCCACCTGGTGGAACTGCACAAGGAACAGTTTTCGCTGCGCATGCAGAGGGCGACGGGCCAGCTGGACAAGACCCACCACGCCCGCCGGGTGCGCCGCGAGATCGCGCGCGTGAACACGCTGCTGGGCCAGATCGAATCTGGCGCGCAGAAGTAAGGAAGGCCGACGATGACTGAGAACACCGAGAAGAAGCTGCGCACGGTCGAAGGCCGGGTGGTCAGCAACAAGATGGACAAGACCGTGACGGTCCTGGTCGAGCGCCAGGTCAAGCACGCGCTGTACGGCAAGTACATCCGCCGTTCCAGCAAGCTGCACGCCCACGACGCCGAGAACTCCTGCAACGAGGGCGATACTGTCCGCGTGGTGGAGATCGCGCCGATGTCCAAGACCAAGAACTGGCGCGTGGTCGAAATCGTCACGCGCGCGGCCGAGTAAGACAGGAGCGCTGACATGATCCAGACCGAAAGCCATCTCGACGTGGCCGACAATTCCGGCGCCCGGGAAGTGATGTGCATCAAGGTGCTCGGCGGTTCCAAGCGCCGTTACGCCGCCATCGGCGACATCATCAAGGTGTCGGTGAAGGAAGCGATCCCGCGCGGCAAGGTGAAGAAGGGCGAGGTTTACAACGCCGTGGTGGTGCGTACCCGCAAGGGCGTGCGGCGCCCCGACGGCTCGCTGATCCGCTTCGACGGCAACGCCGCCGTGCTGCTGAACGCCAAGCACGAGCCGATCGGTACCCGTATCTTCGGGCCGGTCACGCGCGAGCTGCGCTCGGAGAAGTTCATGAAGATCGTCTCGCTCGCCCCCGAAGTGCTGTGAGCGGAGGACAGGAATAATGGCTACCAACAGAATCAAGAAGGGCGACCAGGTGATCGTGGTCGCCGGCAAGGACAAGGGCAAGCGTGGCGACGTGGTGCGCGTGGTTGGCGACAGGGTCGTCGTCTCCAACGTGAACATCGTCAAGCGCCACACCAAGCCCAACCCGCAGGCCGGACAGCCGGGCGGGGTGATCGAGCGCGAGGCGCCGATCCACGCGTCAAACGTGATGCCGTTCAATCCTGCCACCGGCAAGGGCGAGCGCATCGGTACCAAGGTGCTGGAGGATGGACGCCGGATCCGGGTGTTCCGCTCCAGCGGTGAGGCGCTCGACGCCTGAGGAATGAAGAAATGAGCCGTCTGGAAAATTTCTACCGGGAAGAGGTTGTGCCGAAGCTGATGAAGCAGTTCGGTTACACCAACCCGATGCAGGTGCCGAAGATCTCCAAGATCACGCTGAACATGGGCGTGGGCGAGGCCGCGGCCAACAAGAAGGTGCTTGAGAACGCGACCGCCGACATGGCGAAGATCTCCGGCCAGAAGCCGCTGGTCACCAAGTCGCGCGTGTCTGTGGCTTCGTTCAAGATCCGCGACGGCTGGCCGATCGGTTGCAAGGTGACCCTGCGCCGGACCCGGATGTACGAGTTCCTGGACCGCCTGGTGAACGTGTCGTTGCCGCGCGTGCGTGACTTCCGCGGCGTGTCGCCGAAGTCGTTCGACGGACGCGGCAACTACAACATGGGCGTGAAGGAGCAGATCATCTTCCCGGAGGTCGACTACGACCAGGTCGACGCGATCCGCGGCATGGATATCGCCATCACCACCACCGCGAAGACCAACGAGGAGGCCAAGGCCCTGCTCGAGGCCTTCCGCTTCCCGTTCCGCTGAGGAAGAGATTCAGTTATGGCAAAGAAATCAATGGTTAACCGCGAGGCCAAGCGCGCCAAGCTGGTGAAGAAGCACGGCGCCAAGCGCGAGGAGCTGAAGAAGATCATCTCCAGCGAGTCGGCCAGCTACGACGAGAAGATGGAGGCCGCGACCCGGCTGCAGAAGCTGCCGCGCGATTCCTCCTCGTCCCGGCAGACCACGCGCTGCGCCCTGACCGGCCGTCCGCGCGCCGTGTACGCGAAGTTCGGCCTGGGCCGGAACAAGCTGCGCGAAGCGACCATGCGCGGCGACGTCCCCGGCCTGCGCAAGGCTTCCTGGTAACCCACACGATCCCTATCGGATATCGATGCAAGGTAAACAATCATGAGCATGACTGATCCAATCGCCGACATGCTGGTCCGCATGAGGAATGCGGCCGCCGTCGGCAAGCCTGCGGTGAAGATGCCGTCCTCCAGGATGAAGGCGTCGATCGCCACCGTCCTCAAGGACGAAGGCTACATCGCCGACTTCCGCGTGAGCGAGAACACCGCCAAGCCCGAACTCGAGATCGAGCTCAAGTATTACGAGGGCAAGCCGGTGATCGAGCACATGCAGCGCTTCTCGCGCTCCGGCCTGCGCCAGTACCGCGGCAAGGACGACCTGCCCAAGGTGCTCAACGGCCTGGGCGTGGCCATCATTTCCACCTCCAAGGGCATCATGACCGATGCGCAGGCGCGCGAGCAGGGCGTCGGCGGTGAAGTCCTGTGCTTCGTGGCCTGAGGGAGAAACCAGAATGTCCCGTATTGCCAAGAAGCCGATTGCCCTGCCCAAGGGCGTCGA
>JBQDAV010000065.1:0-4893 GCA_052090405.1 Luteimonas sp. | reverse complement strand
ATCCTGGTGGCCGGTGTCGACAAGCAGCAGGTCGGCCAGGTTGCCGCCAAGATCCGCGGATATCGTCCGCCCGAGCCGTACAAGGGCAAGGGCGTGAAGTATGCCGGCGAGCACATCATCCGCAAGGAAGCCAAGAAGGCATAAGGCGGGAACCACCCGCGCCGATCCGCTTCCAAGAGAGAACAAGACCATGGACAAGAAGAACGCCCGCCTGCGTCGCGCCCGCTCCACCCGCGCGCGCATCCGCGAACTCGACGTGCCGCGCCTGTCGGTGCTGCGCACCGGCCAGCACCTGTACGCGCAGGTGTTCAGCGCCGACGGCTCGAAGGTACTGGCCGCGGCCAGCACCACCCAGGCCGACGTGCGCGAAGGCCTGAAGAACGGCCGCAACACCGAAGCTGCCACGAAGGTCGGCACGGCGATCGCCGAGAAGGCCAAGGCCGCCGGCATCGACAAGGTTGCCTTCGACCGCTCCGGCTACCGCTACCACGGCCGGGTCAAGGCCCTGGCCGATGCGGCCCGCGAGGGCGGCCTGCAGTTCTGATCGAAAGGGTGGGGCGTGCCCCACCCGTGCCTGACCTGCCGATGCGGGCTGCATCGGACGCCCGCCGCCTTCTGCGCGGCGACGCGGAACACCGCAACCTGACCCCAACTACAAGCGGCCGCGAGCCGTACATTCCCGAACACACAGAGGCAGCACAGAGATGGCAGAGGAACGTTCACCGCGGGGCCGCGACCGCAATCGGCGCGACCGCGAGGAAATCGACGACGGCATGGTCGAGAAGCTGATCACGGTCAACCGCGTTGCGAAGACCGTGAAGGGCGGCCGCCAGTTCACCTTCACCGCGCTGACGGTGGTGGGCGACGGCGAGGGCCGGGTTGGCTTCGGTTACGGCAAGGCGCGCGAAGTGCCGGTCGCGATCCAGAAGTCGATGGAAGCCGCGCGCAAGGGCATGAGCAACATCGAGCTCAACGGCGGCACCCTGTGGCACACCGTGAAGTCCAACCACGGCGCCGCGCAGGTGTTCATGCAGCCGGCGTCGGAAGGTACCGGCGTGATTGCCGGTGGCGCCATGCGTGCCGTGCTCGAGGCGGTCGGGGTAAAGGACGTGCTGGCCAAGGCGACCGGCTCGCGCAACCCGATCAACCTGGTGCGGGCCACGATCAAGGGCCTGGCGTCGATGCATTCGCCGGGCAAGATCGCGGCCAAGCGCGGCAAGAAGGTGGAGGAAATTCGCCATGGCTGATAACCAAGCGAAGGGCGGCACCGTCAAGGTGCGCCTGGTCAAGGGCCTGCAGGGCACCCAGGGGCGTCATCGCCTGTCGGTGAACGCGCTGGGCCTGAAGAAGATCAACGATGTCCGTGAACTGAAGGACAGCCCGCAGGTGCGTGGCCTGATCAACAAGGTCCAGTACCTGGTCCGGGTCGAGGAGTAACCAACATGCGTCTGAATACTCTCAAGCCCGCAGAGGGCGCCCGCGCCGAGCGCACCCGCGTCGGTCGCGGCATTGGCTCCGGCCTGGGCAAGACCGCCGGCCGCGGCCACAAGGGCACGTTCGCGCGCTCGGGCAAGGGCAAGATCAAGGCCGGCTTCGAAGGCGGCCAGATGCCGCTGCGCAAGCGCCTGCCCAAGGTCGGCTTCCGCTCGCGCCTGGCCGGCGACACCGCCCAGGTCTTCCTGTACCAGCTCGAGCGGCTGGACGGGGAGATCGACTTCAAGGCGCTGCGCGCCGCGAAGCTGGTGCCGTCGACCGCCAAGCGCGCCAAGATCGTGAAGAAGGGCGAAGTGACGAAGAAGCTCGTGCTCAAGGGCGTGCTGGCCACGGCCGGCGCACGCGCCGCGATCGAGGCCGCCGGCGGCAGCATTGAGGAAGCCTGATGTCACGCAGCGCTAGTGCCATGGGCGGCCTGGGCTCAGGCCTGGGCAAGTTCACCGAGCTGCGGCAGCGGCTGCTGTTCGTGGCCGGTGCGCTGCTCGTGTACCGCATTGGCTGCTACATCCCGGTGCCGGGCGTGAACCCGGACGCCATGATGCGGCTGATGGACCAGCAGCAGGGCACCATCGTGGACATGTTCAACATGTTCTCCGGCGGTGCGCTGGAGCGCTTCAGCCTGTTCGCGTTGAACGTGATCCCCTACATCTCGGCCTCGATCGTCATGCAGCTCATGGTGCAGATCGTGCCGAGCCTGAAGGCGATCCAGAAAGAGGGCGAGTCCGGGCGGCGCAAGATCACCCAGTGGTCGCGCCTGGGCTCGATCCCGCTGGCGATCTTCCAGTCCGCGGGTATCGCCTTCGCGCTGCAGAACTCCGGCGCCGGCGCGGGCCTGAACGTGGTCTACGCGCCGGGCATGGGCTTCATCCTGACCGCGATCGTGGCCTTGACCGCCGGCACCATCTTCCTGATGTGGCTGGGTGAGCAGGTGACCGAGCGCGGCATCGGCAACGGCGTGTCGCTGATCATCTTCGCCGGCATCGTGGCCGGGCTGCCGAGCGCGATCTTCACCACGCTCGAGCAGGCCCGCAACGGCGACATGAGCCCGATCGCGGTGATCATGATCGCGGCAATCGTGGCGGCGTTCACGTTCTTCGTGGTGTTCGTCGAGCGCGGCCAGCGCCGGATCACGGTGAACTATGCGCGCCGCCAGGGCGGGCGCAACGCCTACCAGAACCAGAGCTCGTTCCTGCCGCTCAAGCTCAACATGGCGGGCGTGATCCCGGCGATCTTCGCCTCGTCGATCATCATGTTCCCGGCCACGGTCTCGACCTGGTTCGGCCAGGCGGGCTCGGCGCTGTGGTTGCAGCGTGCGGCGCAGGCGCTTTCGCCCGGCCAGCCGCTGTACATCCTGCTCTACGGTGGCCTGATCGCCGGCTTCACCTTCTTCTACACGGCGCTGGTGTTCAACAGCCAGGAAACCGCCGATAACCTGAAGAAGTCCGGCGCGCTGATCCCGGGCATCCGACCGGGCCGGGCGACCGCCGAGTACGTGGACAGCGTGCTGACCCGGCTGACCGCCGCGGGCGCGACCTACCTGGTCATCGTCTGCCTGCTGCCGGAGTTCATGCGCACCGAGCTCAACGCCTCGTTCTATTTCGGCGGCACCTCGCTGCTGATCGTGGTGGTGGTGATCATGGACTTCATTTCCCAGGTCCAGGCGCACCTGATGTCGCACCAGTACGAGAGCCTGCTCAAGAAGGCCAACCTCAAGGGCGGCAAGCGGTAGCAATGAAAAAACCGCGGCCCCGCGAGGGGCCGCACGGATCCCGGGACATCGCGCCCGGATCCTGATGGGCGACCCGGGCGGCGATCTCGCGCACGGGTGGGCCGTCGCCGGTTCCCCGCTGGGTGGGCGGGGCGGCTGGAGCCGGGGTTTCCCGGCCCCGGCACAGCGGCGGCCCTTCGTCGGAGCATGGGCACACTCCCCATGCCGGAGTCTGCGGACGAACCGTCCGGGGGCTTCCTGATAACCCGAGATCCTGTTACAATTTCTTGTTCACTCTGCCGGATGCGCGCCTGTTTGACGGTGTCCGGACAGTCAAACCAGTTTGGAGATCGCCTAATGGCGCGTATTGCTGGCGTCAACCTGCCTGCCCAGAAGCATGTCTGGGTCGGGCTGCAGAGCATCTACGGCATTGGCCGTACCCGTTCGCAGCAGGTCTGCGAGGCGGCAGGCGTCGATTCGACGACCCGCATCGTCGACCTGTCCGAGCCGGAAGTCGAGCGGCTGCGCGCCGAAGTCGGCAAGCTCGTGGTCGAGGGAGACCTCCGCCGCGAAGTGGGCATGTCGATCAAGCGCCTGATGGACCTGGGCAGCTATCGCGGCCTGCGCCATCGTCGTGGCCTTCCCATGCGCGGCCAGCGCACCCGCACGAACGCCCGCACCCGCAAGGGTCCGCGCAAGCCGATCAGGAAGTAAGGAATAACCATGGCAAAGCCGGCAGCCAAGACCCGGAAGAAGATCAAGCGCGTCGTCACCGACGGCATCGCCCACGTGCACGCGTCCTTCAACAACACGATCATCACGATCACCGACCGCCAGGGCAACGCGCTCTCGTGGGCGACCTCGGGTGGCGCGGGCTTCCGCGGCTCGCGCAAGTCGACCCCGTTCGCAGCGCAGGTCGCCGCCGAGAAGGCCGGCAAGGTCGCGCTCGATTACGGCGTCAAGTCGCTGGAAGTGCGCATCAAGGGTCCCGGCCCTGGCCGCGAGTCAGCCGTTCGTTCGCTGAACAACGTCGGCTACAAGATCACCAACATCATCGACGTGACGCCAATCCCGCACAACGGGTGCCGTCCGCCGAAAAAGCGCCGCGTCTGAGGGAGCGATAACTAATGGCACGATACATCGGTCCTACCTGTAAGCTCGCCCGTCGCGAAGGCACCGACCTTTCGCTCAAGAGCCCGACCCGCGCGCTTGATTCCAAGTGCAAGCTGGAGCAGAAGCCCGGCCAGCACGGCGCCGGCCCCGGCGCCCGCCGCAGCAAGCTGTCCGACTACGCCACCCAGCTGCGCGAAAAGCAGAAGGTCAAGCGCATCTACGGCCTGCTCGAGCGGCAGTTCCGCAACTACTACAAGAAGGCCTCGACGAAGAAGGGCAATACCGGCGAGAACCTGCTGCAGCTGCTGGAAACCCGCCTGGACAACGTCGTCTACCGCATGGGCTTCGCCGTGACCCGTCCGGCAGCGCGCCAGCTGGTGTCGCACCGCGGCGTCACCGTCAACGGCCAGGTCGTGAACCTGCCGTCCTACCAGGTCAAGGCCGGCGACGCGATCGCACTGTCGGAGAAGGCCCAGAAGCAGATGCGCGTGCAGGAAGCGCTGGACGTGTCCTCGCAGATGGACCTGTCGCCGGGCTGGGTCGAGGTCGACGCCAAGAAGTTCAGCGGCGTGTTCAAG
>JBQDAV010000064.1:0-12969 GCA_052090405.1 Luteimonas sp. | reverse complement strand
TGACCGAGAACGCGGTCGGCTCGCCGGCCACCGCCGGCGCTTCCATGTAGACGGTACGCTGCAGGGCCGATTCGGGGGCAAGCTGGTGGTTGCCGGGCGTGGTCGACACCAGTTCGATGTCTTCCTGCTGGCCGTCGATCGCCCGCGGGAACGGCAGCCAGGCGCGCACGGCCTCGCCGGCCGGCACCTCGTCGGGCTTGACCGTCAGCGACTGGGTCACCCGCACCCGGTGCGGCGCCACCGCGCGCTCGCCGCTCTCAAGCGCGGCCTGGCGCACCTGGACATGGTGCGGAAGCACTTCCAGCTCCAGCGGGCTGTCGTAGAAGTTCAGCGGGGTGGCACGGCGCTGGCGCGCCTGTTCGCTCAGGCGGAACAGGTTGGACGGGCCGCGGTTGAACCAGCGGCGCTCGCCGTCGATCACCCGCGCCTCGATCAGGCCGGCATCGTCCCAGCGCGCGAACTCGGCATCGGTGAGGTCGGGGATGTCGCGGCGCAGGCGCTCCTTCGCGCCGGCCTCGTCGAGGCTGAAGTCGAGCAGGATCCGGCGCATGCGCTCGCGCTGGAACTCCAGCGCGGTGCGCTGGTCGGAAGTGAGCGAGGCGTCTTCAAGTGCCGCGGCGATCGCCGCCTCGGCGCCAGCGAAATCCCCGCCGTCCACCCGCTCCACGATCGGCTCGGGCGCCGCCAGGCGCTGGCCGACATCCACTACGGAAGGATCGACGGCCTGGGCCGCGGACAGGACGCCTGTGAGCATCAGCCCGGCCAGTGCGCCGGATGCCAGCGCCCGGCGGCGCAGGCCGCGCCGGGCACGTGCAGGCATGTGATCGGGAGCGCACGGTTTGCGCACTGCCAGTCTCTCCTCCCCAGGGATCTGTTCCGGGCTGTGTAACATGCAGTTCACAGGGCGTCAATAATTTATTCTTACTTGTTGATTTTTCCGAATGATGTATTCCATGATGTCGCACCACGCCAGAATGTCGGAAGGGGAACCCATGCGGTTTGCGGTAATGCTGTTGGGCCTGGCACTCGCACTGCCTGGATCGCTGGCCGCCCGCGGCCCGGTTGCGGAGGCTCCCCCGCTGGCGGTGCCGGGACTGGTCGAGGCGCACCTGGCGCCCGAGCACTGGATTGCCGACCTGGCCGAACCCGACCGGGTGATCCTGACCCCTGAACAGATCGCGCGGCAGAACGCGCGGATGGTGTCGGAAGACGCCTCCATCCATGACCTTCAAGCGTTGCCGGCACGGCTTGGCGGCGCGCAGGTACGCGGCTGGATCGAGGAACTTTCCAGCCCGCCCGAGCGCGAAATGTTCGACGCCGACGGCAATCCGGTGGCCCGGGACGTGCTGGCCGACATCCAGGCCAACCTGGCCCTTGGCGCAGTGCCGGCCGACCAGGCCACGCGCTACGGCATGACGGTGCATCGCGCCGCCCTGCGCACCTTCCCCACCCGGCTGCGGGTGTTCTCCTCGCCTGGCAACAGCGACATCGACCGCTTCCAGGAGAGCGCGCTGTTCCCCGGCGACCCGGTGGTGATCACCCACGAAAGCGCGGACGGCGAGTGGTACTTCGTGGTCAGCCAGCGCTACGCGGCGTGGATCGAGAAGCAGTACGTGGCCCAGGGCGCGAAGGATGAAGTGTTCGCCTGGGGCCGCGCGGAACCGTTCCTGGTGGTGACCGGCGCAACCGCCAATACCGTGTACACGCCGGAGAACCCGCGGGTATCAGAAGTGCAGCTTGAGATGGGCGTGCGCGTGCCGGTGCTCGAAGACCTGCCGGCGGGCGAGCGGATCAACGGCCAGGTGCCGGCCGCCCACTGGGTGATCGAGCTGCCGGTGCGCGGCGACGACGGCGCGCTGTCGTTCGAACCGGCGCTGCTGCCGCGCTCGGCCGACGTGGCCGACGACTACCTGCCGATGACCGAAGCCAACATCATCCGCCAGTCGTTCAAGTTCCTGGGCGAGCGCTACGGCTGGGGGCACTCCTACAACGCCCGCGACTGCAGCGGCTTCGTGTCGGAGATCTACCGCAGCTTTGGCGTGCTGATCCCGCGCAACACCAGCCGCCAGTCGATCACGCCGGCGCTCAACCGCCTGGCGTTCTCCGAGGCCGACAACCACGACGCTCGCGTCCAGGCGCTGGCCGAAGCCCGGGTGGGCGACCTGATCTACATCCCCGGCCACGTGATGATGATGATCGGCCATGTCGACGGCGAGCCGTTCGTGATCCACGACACCGCGGGCATGAGCTGGCTGCCGGACCCGGAGGGCGAGCTGGTGCGGCTGGGACTGAGCGGCGTGGTGGTCACCCCGGTGCTGCCGATGATGTCCAACGCCACCACCCCCACCACCGACCGCATCACCAGCATCCAGCGCATCCGGCCCTGAGGCCGTTCGAGCCACCACCACATGAAAATCACAGATGTCCGGCTCGGCATGCTCCGGGTCCCGCTCAAGACGCCGTTCAAGACCGCCCTGCGCACCGTGGAAGCGGTGGAGGACATCGTGGTCAGCGTGCACACCGATACCGGCAACGTCGGCTACGGCGAGGCGGCGGCCACGGCGGTAATCACCGGCGACACCCACGGCTCGATCATCGAAGTGGTCCGCAAGCTGATCGCGCCGCGCCTGGTCGGCATGGAGGTGGCGGAGCTCAACGCCATCCTGCAGGTGATCCACGGCGCGGCCGAACGCAACACCAGCGCCAAGGCCGCGGTGGAGATCGCCATCTACGACCTGTGGGCGCAGCTTTACGGCGCCCCGCTGTACCGCATGCTCGGCGGCGGCGACCCGGCGATCACCACCGACATCACCATCAGCGTGGACTACATCGACAAGATGGTGGCGGACTCGCTCTCCGCCGTGGACCGCGGGTTCGAGTCGCTCAAGATCAAGGTCGGCAAGGAAATCGGCGTGGACCTGGAGCGGGTCAAGGCGATCTACGCCGCGGTGGAAGGCCGGGCCCTGCTGCGCCTGGACGCCAACCAGGGCTGGACCGCCAAGCAGGCGGTCTACGCGATCCGCACCCTGGAGGACGCGGGCGTGCAGCTTGAACTGGTGGAACAGCCGGTCAAGGCGCGCGACCTGGCCGGCATGAAGTACGTCACCGACCGCGTGCACACCCCGATCATGGCCGACGAGAGCGTGTTCGATCCTTCGCAGGTGATCGACCTGCTGCGCCAGCAGGCCGCGGACATCATCAACATCAAGCTGATGAAGACCGGCGGCATCTCCAACGCCATCCGGATCGCCGACATCGCCGCCCTGTACGGGATCGAGTGCATGATCGGCTGCATGATCGAGACCAGCATCAGCGTGGCGGCGGCGGTGCACGTGGCGGTGGCCAAGTCGGATACGATCCGCAAGGTTGACCTGGACGGGCCCTCGCTGTGCGCGTTCGACCCGGTCGACGGCGGCGTGGACTTCAACGAATCGGAAATCTCCATCGGCGAAGCACCGGGCCTGGGCATCCGCGAGATCCGCGGGCTGGAGCCGTTGGCCCCCTGAACCGGAGCGTACAGGCATGTCGTCGCTGCTCAAGATCCGCGCCCAGCGTGACCAGATGTCGGCGATCGAACGCCGCATCGCCGACTTCATCCTCGACAACGCCCACCTGCTGCGCGACTACTCCTCCCAGCAGCTCGCCAACGCGCTGGAGATCAGCCAGTCGAGCGTGGTCAAGTTCAGCCAGAAGCTCGGCTTCAAGGGTTATCCGGACCTCAAGTACGCGATCGGCGAGGACCTGGTGCGCAACAACGGCAGCAACGGCGCGCCGGTCCCTGACGAGACACCCGGCCACGCCCATGCAGTGCTGGCCGAATCGCTGTGGCAGGGCAAGTCCGACGCGGAGCGCGAAACCCGGCTGCTCAACCCGCCCGAACGCATCGACGCGGTAGCCGGGGCAATCCGCGACGCGCGCACGGTGTTCGTGCTGGGACTGGGCCAGGACGGCATCCTCGCCCGCGCCTTCACCCTGCGCCTGGCCCAGGTCGGGATCCTGGCGGTGTACCACTTCGACCCGGTGCTGATGCCCACCAGCCTGGCCAACGCCGGACGCGAGGACGTGATGCTGGTGTTCTCCGAGCACGGCCGGCGCACCGTGCTCAGCGAGCTCAGCCGGCTGTTCCGCACCCGGGTGGGCAAGGTGGTCAGCGTGACCCGCAACACCCCCAACCCGCTGCGCGCCCAGGCCGACCTGGCGCTGGTGGTGTCCGGGCACGACGAGCGTCCGCACGTGGAGCCACTGCTGTACCAGGCCGCGCTGCAGCACCTGCTGGACCTGGTGTTCGTGCTGTTGTGCGAGCATGGCCAGGAGCGGATGCAGCTGGTCGACCAGGACGCGGCGCGCATCCGCCAGATGCTCGAATCCTGAGGAACCCGCATGACCACCGCTGGATACGTTCTCTACCACAACCCGCGCTGCTCCAAGTCGCGCGGCGCGCTTGAACTGCTGCACGAACGCGGGATCGAGCCGCAGGTCGTCCGCTACCTGGAGACGCCCCTCGACGCCGCCGCGCTGCGCGGGCTGGTCCAGCGGCTGGGCATCGCCCCGCGCGAGCTGCTGCGCAAGGGCGAGGACGAATACGCCAGCCTCGGCCTGGCCGACCCGACCCTGGGCGACGCCGACCTCATCGCCGCCATGGCCGCGCATCCGCGCCTGGTCGAACGCCCGATCCTGGTGCGCGGCGACCGTGCGGTGATCGGGCGGCCGCCGGAAACGGTCCTCGACCTGGTCGACTGAAGGGTCAGCGGGCCCGGGTTTCGCGCAGGCGGCGCATGCGCTCGGGGGGCTCGAAGGAGTCGCTGCGGGCGTCGGCCCAGAACTCCTTGAACACCGCATGCTCCGGCGCCCCGTGGATCAGCTCGCCCGGCTCCAGGAACCGGTACATCGCCGCCAGCGAGCGCACCTTGTTCGGCGATTCCCGGCGCAGGATGTGCTCGGGGCCAAGCTGCTGCGGATGCACCAGCCCGGCCGCGCCGATCAGATCGCGCAGGGCCAGCAGGGTGTTGTCGTGGAAGCGCTGCACCCGCTGCGACTTGTCCACCACGTCCAGGTGCTTCCAGCGTGACGGGTCCTGGGTGGCCACCCCGGTCGGGCACAGGTCGTTGTGGCAGCTCTGGGCCTGGATGCAGCCCACCGCGAACATGAACGCCCTGCCCGCGTTGCACCAGTCCGCGCCCATCGCCATGGTGCGGGCGACGTCGAAGGCGCTGGTGATGCGCCCGGCCGCACCGACCAGCACCTTGTCGCGCAGCTCCAGCCCCACCAGGGTGTTGTGCACCAGCATCAGCGCTTCCTGCAGCGGCACGCCGACGTGGTTGATGAACTCCGCCGGCGCCGCGCCGGTACCGCCCTCGGCGCCGTCGACGACGATGAAATCCGGCAACAAACCCGTCTCGTGCATGGCCTTGGCAATGCCGAACCATTCCCACGGGTGCCCGATCGCCAGCTTGAAGCCGACCGGCTTGCCGCCCGACAGCTCGCGCAGCCGCGCCAGGAACTGCATCATCTCCACCGGCGTGGAAAACGCCGAGTGCCGCGGCGGCGAGAGGCAGTCCACGCCTAGCGGGATGCCGCGCGCGGCCGCGATCTCGGTGTTGACCTTGGCCCCCGGCAGCAGACCGCCCTTGCCGGGCTTGGCGCCCTGGGAGAGCTTGAGCTCGATCATCTTCACCTGCGGATCGCAGGCGTTGGCGACGAAGCGCTCCTCGTCGAAGCTGCCCCATTCGTCGCGACAGCCGAAGTAGCCCGAACCGATCTCCCACACCAGGTCGCCGCCGTGCTCGCGGTGGTAGCGCGAGATCGAGCCTTCGCCGGTGTCGTGGTAAAAGCCGCCCGCCTTCGCGCCGGCATTCAGCGCCAGGATCGCGTTGGGCGAGAGCGAGCCGAAGCTCATCGCCGAGATATTGAACACGCTGGCCGAATACGGCTGCTCGCAGTCCGGGCCGATGACGATGCGGAAGTCGTGCGACTCGATTTCCACGGATGCCATCGAGTGGTTCAGCCACTCGAAGTCAGGCCCGTAGACATCGTGCTGGGTGCCAAACGGGCGCACGTCACTGACCGACTTCGCACGCTGGTACACCAACGCCCGCTGAAGCCGCGAAAACGGCACCTCGGCCGTGTCGCCCTCGATGAAATACTGGCGCATCTCCGGGCCAATCGACTCCAGCCCGTAGCGGAAGTGCGCCAGCAGCGGATAGTTGCGCCGCAGGGTACTGCGCCGCTGCAGCACGTCCACCGTGCCGACCAGGGCCAGGACGCCCAAGCCACCGGCGACCCACCACCATCCCGGCCAGCGCAACGCCAGCGCCGCCGACAGCAGCGCCAACACGATGCTTGCCCACCAGGCGAAGTAGCGGCTCATGCAAACCCCGTACGTCCAGTCCAGGCGGTGATTCTACAGGGGCCGCCCCTGCGCCCCCGGCATCGCGGCCACGCGCGACAGCCGGGGTCAGACTTTTCCTACAAGCCAATGCGGCCCGCACCGACTGCGCGGATTCCGCCGGGAACGCATTCTGGAGTTGCCCCGGCAGCACGACCCTGCACACGGCAACGGATGCCGCTCAGCAATGGAAAACGGTCGCGACCTTGAGCAAGTCACATGCTGGGCCGGGGCGCCCTCCCATTCCGCATGGAGTGCGCCCATGAACACGGCCACGCTGCAACTGGTCAAATCCTATGGTGGCTGGCAGCTGTTGGACGCCGGCAATCCCGTCTTCTGGTTCCCCGAGCGGGCCAAGGGCCTGGAGATCGCCACGATCATGGCCGACGCCAGGAGCCTCTACCACGGCCTTCCGGCCAGCGTTGAGGCGGAGAACGACGAAGGGGTCTTCGAGATCGTCGCCACCTTCGGCTGATGTCTCGCAAATGTCCGCAAACGTCCCGTGCGCGCCTGCCGCGCGCGGGCTTTTGGCCGTGCGGCTGACGGATGTGATGACGGAGATGGTGCCCGGAGTCGGGATCGAACCGACACGAGGTTGCCCCCGAGGGATTTTAAGTCCCTTGCGTCTACCAGTTTCGCCACCCGGGCGCGGGTCCCTGCGCGCCGCGGACGCACCGCGGAATAATGCTTGAAGATGGAGGCCTGGGTCGGAATCGAACCGGCGTACGCGGATTTGCAGTCCGCTGCATGACCACTCTGCCACCAGGCCGGTGACGCGCGCCAATCGAGGCTGGCGCAGCCGGGCGCTGAATTCAAGCGCCTGACACAAAGAAACCCCGCGGGCGGGGTCTCGGCAACGCGTATCTGGAGCGGGAAACGAGACTCGAACTCGCGACCTCAACCTTGGCAAGGTTGCGCTCTACCAACTGAGCTATTCCCGCGTGGGAGGCGAGATTTTACCCTCCGGGCCGGCACTGTCAACTGCCGCGTCCTCTCCTTCGCGCAAAAAGGGCCACGCCGCGCGCAAGTAGATGAACGCCGACCACAGCGTCAGCAGCGCCGCACCGGCCAGCAGCCAGTCGCCAATCAGGAATACCGCGTCGTTCCACCAGGGCATCAGGCTCTCGGGCCGGCTGTGCGGGTTCACCGAATACAGCAGGCACAGGATCGCCACCATCTGCACCACGGTCTTGATCTTGCCGATCGTGGCCACGCGCACGGTGGCGCGCTGGCCCAGCTCGGCCATCCATTCGCGCAGCGCGGAAACCGCGATCTCCCGGCCCACGATCACCGCCGCCCAGAACGCCATCCACGGCGTCGGGTGCGCCTGCACGATCAGGAACAGCGCCACTGCCACCATCAGCTTGTCGGCCACCGGGTCCAGGAAGGCGCCGAAGGCGGAGTACTGGTTGAAGCGGCGCGCGATCCAGCCGTCCAGCCAGTCGGTGACCGCAGCCACGGCGAACACCGCCGCCGCCACCACGCTGGTCCAGTCGAACGGCAAATAGAACACCACCACCAGCAGCGGGATCATCAGGATCCGCAGCAGGGTGAGCCAGGTTGGAATGGTGAGCTTCATCCGCACGACGACCATTCTACGGGGATCGGGGTGAGCAGCGGAGCAAGCTCCGCTCTACGGGGCGCGGGGTGGGCAGCGCTCTGCCCTACGGGGTTCCGGTGCCGTGCAGGCTGGCGTGGATGCGCTCGGCCAGGGCGTGGCTGATGCCTTCGACCTGGGCGATCTCCTCGGCGCCGGCGGCCTTGAGACCGGCCAGGCCGCCGAAATGGCGCAGCAGGTTGCCGCGACGGCGCGGGCCGATGCCGGGGATATCCTCCAGCCGGCTGACGCTACGCGCCTTCTGCCGGCGCCCGCGGTGGCCGGTGATGGCAAAGCGGTGGGCTTCGTCGCGCACCTGCTGGATCAGCTGCAGGCCGGGCGCACCCGGCCCGGGCCGCACTTCCCGGCCGTCCGGCAGCAGCAGCGCCTCGTGCCCTGCCCTGCGCTCCGGGCCCTTGGCCACGCCGACCAGGGCCACGTCGGCCACGCCCAGCTCGGCCAGCACCTCGCGCGCCTGGCGCACCTGGCCGGCGCCGCCGTCGATCAGCAGCACGTCCGGCACCACCCCACCCTCATCAATGGCCCGACGGAAGCGCCGCATCAGCGCCTGGCCCATGGCCGCGTAGTCGTCGCCAGGCGCGACACCGGTGATGTTGTAGCGCCGGTACTGGCCGCGCACCGGACCCTCGCCGTCGAACACCACGCACGAGGCCACCGTGGCCTCGCCCATGGTGTGGCTGATGTCGAAGCATTCGATCCGCTGCGGCGGCTGGTCCAGCCCGAGCAGTTCGCGCAGCCCTTCCAGCCGCGCCTGCTGGGCCGAGTGGCTGTCCACGCGCGCGACCAGCGACACCTGGGCATTGCGCCGGGCCAGATCCAGGTAACCGGCGCGGTCGCCGCGCACGCTGGTGCGGATGCGCACCCGTCGACCGGCGGATTCGGAGAACGCCTGCTCCAGCAGCGATGCCTGGTCAATCGCGCGATCAAGCACGATCTCCGGCGGCGCCGGCTGTTCGGCGTAGTACTGGGACACGAACGCGGCCAGCACCTCGGCCGGATCCTCGCTGCCGCTGGTTTTCGGGAAGAACGCGCGGGTGCCCAGGTTGCGGCCGTCGCGGAAGGCCAGCAGCAGCACGCAGGCCTCGCTGCCCTGCATCGCGCAGGCCAGCACGTCCAGGTCGGCCACGCGGCCGTCGACGTACTGGCGCGACTGCAGGCCGCGGATCGAGGCGATCTGGTCGCGCAGGCGCGCGGCCTTCTCGAAGTCGAGCGCTTCGCTGGCGCCTTCCATGGCCGCGGTCAGCTCGTCGGTGAGCTCGTCGCTGCGCCCGTCCAGGAACAGGGTGACCCGGTGCACCGCGTCGGCATAGTCTTCCTGCGACACCAGGCCCACGCAGGGCGCGCTGCAGCGGCCGATCTGGTACTGCAGGCATGGCCGCGAGCGGTTGCGGAACACGCTGTCCTCGCAGCTGCGCAGGCGGAACAGCTTGTGCATGAGGTTGAGGGTCTCGCGCACGGCGCCAGCGTTGGGATACGGGCCGAAGTAGCGACCCGGGACCGCGCGCGGACCGCGGTGGAAGGCCAGCCGCGGCCACTCCTCGTCGGTGAGCAACACGTAGGGATAGCTCTTGTCGTCGCGCAGCAGCACGTTGTAGCGCGGCCGCAGCGACTTGATCAGCTGGTTCTCCAGCAGCAGCGCCTCGATCTCGGTGCGGGTGACCGTGACCTCCATGGCGGCCACCTGGCCGAGCATGGACATGATCCGCGCCGATTTGGGCGAAGCGCTGAAGTAGCTGGCCACGCGCTTGCGCAGCGAGCCGGCCTTGCCGACGTAGAGCACCCCGCCGTCGGCGGCGAGCATGCGGTACACGCCCGGCGCGTTGGGCAGGCCTGCAACGAAGGCCTTGCCGTCGAAGGCTTCGGGCACGGGCCCTTCGGGATTGCCCTTGCCCGGGCTCATTCGCCGATGGGGATGTGGTGCAGGTCCCCGGTTGCCATGTCCAGGCGCAGCACGGCGTGGGCGTCGGTGTCGGCGATCCAGGCCACGCCCGGGGCCACCACAAGACCGGCCGGGCCGTGCAACGGGCGTGGCAGTTCGAAGGTGGACACCTCGCCACCGCCCAGGCGCAGCACCCGCAGGCGGTCGTTGCCGGCGTCGGCGATCCACAATTTCGGGGAGTCGGGATCCAGCGCGATCGCCTGCGGCTGCTGCAGGCGGGCGGCGCTGCGCTCGCCATCGTCGCCGCCAAACTCCCAGGCGCCACGACCGACCAGCGTCTGCACCTGGCCGCTGCGCGCGTTGACGCTGCGCACCGCCGATCCGGCGGCGTCACACACGTAGACCATCTGCTGCACCGCGGCCAGCGCCACAGGTTCGGCGAAGGACGCCGCGGCGCCTGCGCCGTCGGTGACCCGCAGCTTGCCCGAGCCGGCCAGGCAGCGCAGCGAGTGGTCGCCCAGGTCGAACGCCCAGATCCGGTTGTCGCCGCTGCTGGCCACGTACAGCTTGCCCGCCGCCAGTGCCACGCCGGTGGGCCGGTCCATCACCACCGCACGCGGATCGGCCACGATGCAATCATTCGCCGTGCCCGGGCGGCCGGCGCCAAACACGGTATCGATATCGCCGCTGCGCAGCTGGATCCTGCGCACGGCATGGTTGCCGGCATCGGCCACGTACAGCAGGTCGCGTTCGACCGCCAGGCCGTGCGGGCGGTTGAACGCGGCCAGCTCCATCGGGCCGTCGATGAAGCCGATGCCGCCGCTGCCGAACTGGCGCAGCACGCGCCCGCCCTGGTCGCACTCAAGCACCCGGTTGTGGGTGCTGTCGGCGACGTAGAGATAGTTGCCCGCCACCGCCAGGCCGATCGGGAAACGCAGCGGCAGGGCCGGCTCGCCGCCGCGGCGCAGTTCGATCGGCTGCGGGTTGAGCGACTGCGGCACCAGCGCGCGGACCAGGTCCGCGACCTGGGCGTCGAGCTCGCGCAGCGGGCCGTCGCCGACCAGGCGCCCGCAGACCGCGCCGTTGCCGTCGATCAGGATCACGGTCGGCCAGGCCTGCACGTCGTAGTGCTGCCACAGGGTCCAGTCCGGATCGTGGGCCAGCGGGAAATCGAAACCCTGCCGGCGCAGGCGCTTGAGCACCCGGCGCGGATCGCGCTCGTGCTCGAAGCGCGGCACGTGCACGGCCACCACGTTCAGGCGCTCGCGGTGGCGGCCCAGCAGGGTCACCAGGTCGTTCAGCCGCTGGAGGGACCAGGCCGAGCCGGCGTTGACGAAGGCCAGCGCGCACACCTTGCCGCGCAGCTGCGCCATGCGCAGCGGCTCGGAGAGGTTCAGCCATTCAAGCGAGTCCGGGAACTCGGGGGCGACCTGTACGTCCATGGGCCTGGGCGGGATCGGGCGACCGGCCGATTATGCGTCAATCCCGGAGCGAAGGCGCGCCACCGCCGCGGTGGCCACGGCGTCCACCATCCGCCACACGTTTTCGAATTCGGTGCGGCCGCCGGTGTAGGGGTCGGGGATGGCGCCCTCATTCACGTCCGCGTCCACGCCGGCCCAGCGGGTCAGCAGTTCGATGCGTGCGCTGGCCGGCTCCGGCCTGCGGGCGCGTACGTCACGCAGGTTCTGCAGGTCGGCGCACAGCAGCCAGTCGAAGTTCCGGTAGTCGTCGTCGTGGAGCTGGCGGGCGCGCAGGCCGGAGATGTCGACGCCGTGGCCGGCGGCGGTGGCGACCGCGCGGCTGTCGGGCGGGCCACCGACGTGCCAGTCGCCAGTGCCGGCCGAGTCCACGCGCACGTGGTCGAGCCCGGCTTCGTCCAGGCGGGCGCGCAGCGCGCCCTCGGCCATCGGCGAGCGGCAGATGTTGCCCAGGCACACCACCAGCAGGTTCACTTCCGCGGTCATTGCAATTGCTCCATGCGCCTGCGCGCGCGCTCCAGGTCCCCGGGCGTGTCGACGCCGGGGGGAAAGGATTCGGGGGTCATGGCGACGGCGATGCGGTGGCCTGCTTCCAGGGCGCGGAGCTGTTCGAGCGCTTCGATCTGCTCCAGCCGGCCCGGGGGCATGGCGGCGAATTGGCGCAGGAAGCCGACGCGATAGGCGTAGATGCCGATGTGGCGCAGCCATGGGCCGCCGGGCGGCAGGCGGCTGCGGTCAGCGGCGAAGGCGTCGCGCGGCCAGGGCACGGGGGCCCGGCTGAAGTAGAGGGCGTCGCCGTTGGCGGCCTGCACCAGCTTGACGGCGTTGGGGTCGAACAGGGTGTCGGGGTCTTCGACGGCTGCGGCCAGGGTGGCCATGGGCGCGCCAGACGCGGCCAGGGTGGCGGCGAGGTGGCGGATGCCGGCGGCGGGGGCGAAGGGCTCGTCACCCTGCAGGTTCACCACGATGAGGTCGTCGCTCCAGCCGGCGATGTCGGCGCATTCGGCAAGGCGGTCGGTGCCGGACTGGTGGGCGGTCGAGGTCATGGCGACGCGGACGTCGGTGTGCTGTTCGAGGGCGGCGGCGATGCGCTCATCGTCAGCGGCGACCCAGACTTCGCGGGCGCCGGCTGCGAGGGCGCGGCGGGCGACGTGCAGGATCATGGGTTCGCCGGCGATCAGTTGCAGGGGCTTGCCCGGCAGACGGGTGGAGGCGTGGCGGGCGGGGATGGCGACTGCGAAGTCGGTTGTTGCGGTCATGGATTTGATTCTCGCATGACGGTGCGTGGGCGTTACGCGGGCGGGCCGGCGGGGTATGCCCCTTGGCGGGACACGCACGTAAATACGTCCCTGTAGGCTTATCGGCGACATCCATGTCGCCGATAGTCCCGCCAAGGGGCATACCCCACCGCCCCCCGGAGTTTCGCGGTGGTATTTGAGGTTCGGTTCGGTCGGGGTTACGCCGCGCTTGGGTCGCCGAGGCGGTCCAGAAGGCCGATCCAGAAGGCTTCGGGGAGGTGGGCGGCTACGGGGACGGTGTAGTGGCGCTCACCGGCGAAGGGCTGGCATTTGACCGCGTCTTTCTCGGTCATGAGGAGCGGGAGGTCGCT
>JBQDAV010000063.1:6545-13470 GCA_052090405.1 Luteimonas sp. | reverse complement strand
GCAGCTCCAGGAAGCGGCCGCGGGTCCAGCTTCCCACCAGGAACTGGTCGAACTCCGCCGCGCCGTGGCCGTCCATGCCGCCCTGAGGGTGGCGCGCGCGCAGGTAGCGCCGGTAGAGCTGCAACTGCTCGTCGGTGCGTTCGGCCGGCAGCACGCGCGTCTCCACGTCGGAGTTGCGTGCGCTGCAGCGGCGCTGGCTGCGGTTGGGCTGGAATTCGGCCACCGGGATCCGCACCGGCACGCAGGCGCGGCAGCCCTGGCAATGCGGCCGGTACACGATGTCCCCGGAGCGGCGGAAGCCCCATTGCAGCGCCTGCGCATAGAACTGTGGCAGGCGCGGATCGCGTGGATCCAGCACCAGGTCGCGCGCGGTGCGCTCGGGCCAGTAGCCGCACGGATGCAGGCCTGTGTGGAACAGGCGCAGGGATTCGGATTCACCCATGGCCACCAGCATACTGCGCGCGGTCGCGATTGCTGCGACTGTCCACTGCCTGAACGGTTCCGGGCAGGCGTCAACCGTGTCCGGCGCAGCGGCGTTGACCCGTGCACAGGCGGCAATGACGCCGCCAGACGGAGACAGTCCATGAAGAGCAAAGCCCTGTTCGTCGCTACCCTGATTGGCATTGGCGCACTGGCCACGCAGGCCATCGCCGCCGGGCCGGCCGATGCCGGCAAGCAGCGTCCGGCAGCGTCCGATCGCGTGGAAACATCGGAAACGCCCGCGCGCCGCGGCGGCAAGCATCGCCATCGCGGGCACCGGTTCGCCCACATGGGCTACGCGGGCCACGGTGCCGGCATCGCCCGCCTGGACACCGACGGCGACGGCCGCATCAGCCGGACCGAACTGGAGCAGGCGATGCAGGCGCGTGCGGAGCGTGGCGCCCGTGGCCAGCGCGGTCCCCGGGGGCATCGTGGCGCCGGCGGCGGCTGGCTGCTGGAAAACTTCGACGCCATCGACGCCAACCGCGACGGCCACGTCGTGCGTAGCGAACTGCATGCCTGGCAGCAGGCCCAGCGCCCGCAGCGTGAGGCCGAGCGCGAGCGCCGCTTCAACGAACGCTTCGACGCCGCCGACCTCAATGGCGACGGTCGCCTGAGCCGGATCGAGGTGGATGAAAAGATGCCGCGCCTGTCCGCCAGCTTCGCCTGGATGGACGACAACCGCGATGGATTCCTCAGCCGCGGGGAGCTCAAGCCGCAGCGGGTGCGCTAGGAGTTCAGAGCGAACGCACCATGACCAGCGCTGCCAGGATCGCGATTGCGACCAGCAGCAACCGCCGGTAGCGCATGATCCGCTGGTAGGTGGGCGTGCGCACCGGCTTTTCGGGGGCCAGGCCCGGGGCGTTCGCCGAGGCCAGGTAGCTGTCCGCGACCGGGCGCGTGCTCGGCCCGGTCGGCAGGCCCATCTCGCGCATGAACTGGCGCGCGCGTACCTGGTCGTCCGAGCGCACCACCCAAAGCGTCGGCTGGGTACGGGTGTTGGTGGCGTCGCGATAGCTGAAGGTGCGGTTGCGCCCGCTCTTGTAGGAGCGGCCGTTGCTGATCCGCACCTCGATGCCCTCCTCGCGCAGGAGCTCCGCAACCCGCTCCACGTTCTCCAACCGCATGCTGCTGAAAATCTGTCTCATTGCTTCGCTTGTCCTGCCGGGACCCGGCCTGCAGCCTCGGCATCGGGCACCATGCGGATCAGGCCCTCCTGGGCGGTGCTTGCCACCAGCCGTCCCTGCACATCGTAGATCATTCCGCGGGCAAGGCCGCGCGATCCGGTGGCGGTGGGGCTGTCGGTGGAATACAGCAGCCATTCGTCGGCCCGGAACGGGCGGTGGAACCACAGCACGTGGTCGAGCGAGGCCATCTGCACGTTCGGCTGGTAATAGCTGATCCCGTGCGGGAAGGTCGCCGTGCCGAGCAGGTGGAAGTCCGACGCGTACGCCAGCAGCGCGCGATGCAGCTCCGGCGCGTCGCCGACCTTTTCCGGCAGGCGGAACCACACCTGCTGGTAGGGCGGGCGCTTGGGCGGATCCAGTTCGTCGCGCGGATACACGTGGCGGAATTCGAATGGCCCGGCCCGGTCCAGCCAGCGCTGCACCTTGGTCGGCAGCTTCTCCAGCGTCTCGGCCGGCAGCGGCGGGGCGGGCGGGATGTCGTCCGGCCGCGGCACCTCGGGCATCGAAAGCTGGTGCTCGGCGCCCTGTTCGGCTTCCTGGAACGACGCCGCGCAGAAGAAGATCACCTTGCCGTGCTGCACCGCCGTCACCCGCCGCACGGAGAACGAGCCGCCGTCGCGGGTCTGGTCGACCTCGTACACGATCGGGTGGTCCACGTCGCCCGCGCGCAGGAAATAGGCGTGCAGCGAGTGCGCCGGGCGCGGAACGGCCATCGTCGCCTGCGCCGCCGACAGCGCCTGCCCCAGCACCTGGCCGCCGAACACGTAGCGGGTGCCGATATCGCGGCTCTGGCCGCGGAACAGGTTCTGTTCCAGCCGCTCCAGCGACAGCAGTTCGATCAGTTCGGAGACGGGCGATTGCATGGGTGAAGGCTTGGCCGTGGGGCCGGCAATTGTACCGGCACCGTTCCCATCCCTGCAGGAGCGCGCCATGTGCGCGAAACCGCGTGAATCACCGCGCGAGGCGCTTGAACGGGACCCGCGCCAGTACCTGGTCCCACGGGAACAATGGCCCCGGATCGACCTTGCGCGCCACGGTTTTCGCCGGGTCGTCGCTGGCCTGCATCCTGTCGGTGTCCAGTTCTTCGTGCCCGGCGATGTGGCACAGCCCGGGCAGGGCATCGCCCAGGTGTCGCAGCAGGGCCAGCAGGGCGTCGATTTGCACCGCGGGGTACGGTTCGGTCATCGCCTGGTGCCCGCTGTCGTACCAGTGCGGATAGCGGCCCACGTTGACCAGCTCGATCCCCACCGAACGCGGGTTCCAGCCGCGCACGTGGTGGGCGATGCGCTCGGCCGGCACGTATTCGGTAATGGCGCCATCCCGGTCCACGTACCAGTGCCCGGCGGCACCGGTGCCGGCCTCCGGATACAGGATCCGCTCCCCGTACTCGCGCGCCATCGCCATGTCCGGCAGCTCGGTGCAGTGGATCACCACCAGGTCGACGTCTTCGACGGCGCGCCGCCCCAGCCGATCGACATAGGGCAGGTGCTGCGGGGTGATCGCGGGGGCACTGGCGGACATCCGCCGATGCTAGCATTCGGCGATGACCACGCCCGGCCACTGCATCCTCTCCCACGGCTTCGAAAGCGGCCCGGACGCCACCAAGGTGACTGCCCTGGCCGAAGTCTGCGAACGCCTGGGCTGGACCCACGAACGCCCGGACTACACCGACCTGGACGCGCGGCAGCAGGTCAGCGACCTGGGCGACGTGCCCACCCGCGTGCAGCGCCTGCTCAAGTGTGCCCGGGGCGCGGCCGCGCGAGGGCCGCTGGTGCTGGCCGGCTCCAGCCTGGGCGCGTGGATCTCCGGCCATGTCTCGCTGCAGGTCCCGGTGGCCGGGCTGTTCCTGATGGCTCCGCCGGTGCGCATGGGCAATGCGCCGCCGCTGGAAGCCGGTGAAGGCATCCCGGTCTCGATCGTGCACGGCTGGAATGACGAACTCATCGACCCCGCCAGCGTCGTCGACTGGGCCCGCCCGCGCCGCGCCCGCCTGCTGCTGGTTGACGATGCCCACCGCCTGGAACGCCACGTCCAGGCCTCCGCCGACGCCTTCGCCGGTCTCCTTGCTTCGCTGTAGGCCGGGGTTGGCCTCCGGCTTTCGGCGACCCCACACCGTTTCGCGGCCTGTCGCGCTGTAACCTGTCGCCCATGAATTTCTTCGTCTCCTGCGCCAAGGGCCTGGAATACCTGCTCGCCGACGAACTGCTGGCGCTTGGCTGCGAAAAGGCCACCGCCGCCGTTGCCGGCGTCAACGCCAGTGGCACCCAGGCCGACGCCGCGCGCGCCGTGCTCTGGTCGCGCACCGCCAGCCGGGTGCTGTGGCCGATCGCCGACTGGGACTGCCCGGACGAACACGCCCTCTACGCCGGCGCCCGCGCGCTGGACTGGCACGAACACCTGCGCGCCGACATGACCCTGGCCGTGGACGCCCACGTGTCCGGCAGCGCGATCACCCATGCCCGCTACGCCGCCCAGCGGACCAAGGACGCGGTGGTCGACGCCTTCCGCGAACGCGACGGCGCGCGCCCCGACGTCGACCTGGACGCCCCCAACCTGCGCCTGAACCTGGTGCTGCGCAAGGGCAGGGCGCTGCTGTCGGTGGACCTGGGCGGCGGGCCGCTGCACCGGCGCGGCTGGCGTCGCGCGCAGGGCGAGGCGCCGTTGAAGGAGAACCTTGCCGCCGCGGTGCTGCTGCGTGGCGACTGGCCGGGTGTCTATGCCGAGAACGGCGCGTTGCTCGATCCCATGTGCGGCAGCGGCACCCTGCTGATCGAAGGCGCGCTGATGGCCGCCGACGTGGCGCCCGGGCTGCAGCGTCTTCGCGGCAAGGCCGGCGGCGATGCTGCCCAGGCGGACCAGGTGCAGGTGCCGACCCGCTGGACCGGGTTCGATCGCGACGGCTGGGCCGCGCTGTGGGCCGAAGCCTGCGCGCGCGAACGCGCCGGCCGCGCCGCGCTGCGCCCGGTATTCTTCGGCAGCGATTCCGACCGGCGTGCCATCGATGCCGCGATTACGAATGCCACCGCCGCCGGCCTTGCCGAAGCAATCAACTTCCGCGTGGCCCCGATCGAGCGGCTCGCCGAAACCTTCCCCGCGCTTGCCGGCGCCCTGGAAGCGAACGCCTCCCCGGGCCTGGCCGTCTGCAACCCGCCCTACGACGCCCGCCTGGCCGCCGACCCCGCCCTCTACCGTGCCCTCGGCGAGGCCCTGGCCGTCGCCGCGCCCGCCTGGCGCGCCAGCCTGCTGTGTGGCGACGCGGAACTGGCCTTCGCCACCGGCCTGCGCGCGCGCAAGCGCTACAGGGTCTTCAACGGCGCGCTGGAATGCAGCCTGATCGTGTGCGATCCGATTGCCCCCGAGCGCCGCGAGCCGACCGCCCCGCGCCCGCTGGGCGAGGGTGCGCAGATGGTTGCCAACCGCCTGCGCAAGAACCTGCGCGCGCTGAAATCCTGGCGTGCCCGCGAAGACATCGATTGCTTCCGCGCCTACGACGCCGACCTGCCCGAATACGCCGCTGCCATCGACGTCTACACCGAAGCCGACGATCCCGGCCAGCGCTGGCTGCACGTGCAGGAATACGCCGCCCCCTCCAACGTCCCCGAAGCACTCGCACGCCGGCGCCTGGGCGACCTGCTCGCCGCCGCGCGCGAAGTGTTCGAACTCCCGCAGGAGCGCATCGCGGTCAAGACCCGCACCCGCGGCAAGGGCGGCAGCAAGTACGGCCGCATGGATGCGCGCGGCGAGGTCATCGTGGTCCGTGAGGGTGGGGCACGGCTGCGGGTGAACCTGTTCGACTACCTCGACAGCGGCCTGTTCCTGGACCACCGCCCGCTGCGGGCCCGCATCGCCGCCGAAGCCCGGGGCAAGCGGTTCCTCAACCTGTTCTGCTACACCGGCGCGGCCACCGTGCAGGCCGCCATCGGCGGCGCCGCGCAGACCACCAGCGTGGACCTGTCCGGTACCTATCTGCAGTGGCTGGCCGAAAACCAGGGCGAAAACGGCCTGGGCGGCAGCGCCCATCGCCTGCAACAGGCCGATGCCCTGGCCTGGCTGGAGGCCGAGCGCGGCCAGTACGACCTGGTCTTTTGCGACCCGCCCACCTTCTCCAACTCCGCCCGTGCCAGCGATTTCGACATCCAGCGCGAACACATCCGCCTGCTGCAGGCGGCCGTCGCGCGGCTGGCGCCGGATGGCGTGCTGTATTTCAGCAACAACTTCCGCCGCTTCCGCCTGGACGCCGGGGCCGTGTCCGCGTTTGCCCGCTGCGAGGACATCAGCCCCGATACCATTCCCGCGGATTTCGCCCGCAATCCCCGCATCCACCGGGCCTGGCGCCTGCAACACCCTTGAGGCTGGCGTAACCCTCCGTTCCACCGGTGCCGCTGCGCTCATGCACCGTGGGGCCCCATCTTTCCTGTTCCCGCACAGGAGCCATCCATGAACGATATCGCCTCCCACGCCCGCATCGCCCGCAAGCTGCGCGGCACCCCCGCCTCCGATGGCGCCGGGGT
This sequence comes from Luteimonas sp., assembly GCA_052090405.1. Taxonomy (GTDB): domain Bacteria; phylum Pseudomonadota; class Gammaproteobacteria; order Xanthomonadales; family Xanthomonadaceae; genus Luteimonas. The sequence continues at coordinate 7,292 of JBQDAV010000063.1, read as the reverse complement.
CAAGCTGACCCGGGTGATCGGCGGCCCGCAGATCCCGGACCTGGATCCGTTCCTGCTGCTGGACGAATTCGGCACCGACCGCGCCGAGGACTACATCGCCGGCTTCCCCGACCACCCGCACCGCGGCTTCGAAACCGTCACCTACATGCTCGATGGCCGCATGCGCCACCGCGACAACCACGGTAACGAAGGCCTGCTGGTACCCGGCGCGGTGCAATGGATGACCGCCGGCCGCGGCCTGGTGCACTCGGAAATGCCCGAGCAGGAAGAGGGCCGCATGCGCGGCTTCCAGCTCTGGGTGAACCTGCCGGCAAAGGACAAGATGACCGCGCCGCGCTACCAGGAATTCGGCCCCGAGCGCATCCCCACGGCCACGCCGGCCGAGGGCGTGGAGGTGAAGGTGATCGCCGGCAGCGTCGGCGACGTCGCCGGCCTGATCGTGCAGCCGGCCACAGATCCGCTGTACCTGGACGTTGCCCTGCAGCCGGGCGTCGCCTGGGAGTTCCAGCTGCCCGAAGGCCATAGCGCGTTCGCCTACGCCTTCGAAGGCACACTGGAAATCGGCGTTGGCGAAGACGCCCGTGCGCTTGAAACGCAGGAGATCGCGGTCCTGGGCGGCGGCGACCTGCTGCGGTTGCATGCCGGTGACGCCGGCGTCCGCCTGATCCTGGTCGCCGGCAGGCCGCTGCGCCAGCCGGTGGCCCGCCACGGCCCGTTCGTCATGAATACCCGCGAAGAGGTCATGCA
>JBQDAV010000063.1:0-6445 GCA_052090405.1 Luteimonas sp. | reverse complement strand
AGCCGGTGGCCCGCCACGGCCCGTTCGTCATGAATACCCGCGAAGAGGTCATGCAGGCCTTCGTCGACTTCCAGGAAGGCCGCTTCTGAAAACGCGAAAGGCCGGCGCAGGCCGGCCTTTCGTCATGTTCGGGGATCTCCAGGCCGCTGGCGGCCTGCGTCCGTCAGTTGCTGGTCAGGCGCGGGGAGTCGGCGAACTCAAGCCGCTCCACCAGGCTCATCCTGCTCTGCAGCAGTTCCTCGGACTGGGTGCGTACCCAGATGTGCGCCACCCGGTCCCGGTCCAGTTCCACCAGCGTCTCGCGCACCAGCACTTCCGGCTGGGTGGCCACCTCGGCGCGGTACCAGCGGACGTCCTGGCCGGCCACCACGCCGCGTTCCTCGCGGTTGCCGCGGCGCGGCTGGAAGGCCGAATCGGCGGACACGGAAAGCCCGAAGGCCTCGCTGCCGTCGCTGGTGACGGCGCTGCAGATCAGGAACGCGTCGTTCCCGCGCTGCTCCCAGCCCAGGCCGGAATCGGCGGGAAGCTGCGGGCAGCCCGGCGCGGATTGGGCGTGTGCAGCCGCGCTGACGCCAAGCGCCAACACGCAGCCAAAGAGCGGCAGCAGCCGCCTGGTGGTCGAGTTCATCAAGGCCTTCCCCCTCGTCGGATTCTTCGGTCGCGCAGTAGTATTGCCGCGCGAAGGCTCCCTCCCATCGCCGACCATACCCCCAGCTGCCGGCCTGAATTGTGATAACAATCACGCTTCAGTCGGCAAATCGTCATATTTCCGTCATTTGCCGGCGCGCGGAGTGGGGAGTTCGGCTCAGAAGCGGTCCTGTTCCAGCGTCGCGTTGCCGCCGGCGGCGATCCGCACCCGGTACAGGTCCCCGTAATCCTCTTCGGTCAGCGGCTCCACCGGGCACGCGCACAGCGCCGTCACGATGCCCGGCACGGTGTTGCTGTGGCCCACCAGCAGCACCGTGTCGCCGGCGTGGCGGATATGCAGCATCGTCGCCAGCTCGCTGGCGGCCAGCGCCGGATCGTAGTCGCGCACCTCCAGTGTCTTGTCCGCCGCCAACGGCGCGGCGGTCTCGCGCGTGCGCCGGGTGGGCGTAGCGTAGATCGCGGTCACCGGAACCTCGGCAAGCGCCTGTGCCAGCGCCACGGCGCGGGCCTGTCCATCCGCGTCGAGCGCGGGATCGTCCGGGTTGTCGCTGGCCTTCTCGGCGTGGCGGACCACGATGAACGTGGTTTGCAGCTCCTGCGTGGCCTGGGGGGCCGCATCGGGGCTGCCGGCAGGGCGCAGCGCGCAGGCGGCCAGGCCAACGAGCAGCAGCGGCAGGAACAGCAGGCGCATCCGGCGCTCCGGTCAGAGGGTTGGACGCATGATGCCCGCCGCGGCCCGCCGGGAAAAGCCCCGGAGGTCACGTCCGGCCTGTACTGCAGGGGCACGGTGATTGCGGCATGCTGGTCGCATGTCGCGTCCAGCCCCCGCCAGCCCCGATGCTCCCGCCCACGCGGGCAGCGTGATCCGCCGCGTGCGCCGTTTCTTCGGCAGCGAGGAACGGGTGCTGGACGACCACATCGCCGAGGAGGTGCCGGTCGCCTTCGTCTACAACGACGAACCGTTCGCCGTGATGATGGCCACCCCCGCCGACCTGGTTGATTTCGCCACCGGCTTCGCGCTCAGCGAGGGCATCGTGGAAGCGGCGGCGGACGTTGCCATCGAGCACATCGAACACCTGATCGAAGGCATCCAGATCCGCCTGCGCATCCCCTCCGCCCGCGCCCAGGCGCTGGAACACCGTCGACGCAGCATGAGCGGCCGCAGCGGCTGCGGCATCTGCGGCAGCGAGCTGCTCGAAGCCGCGCTGCGCTGGCCGGCACCGGTCCAGGCCCAGCCCCGGGTGGCGGTGGCCGCCCTGCGCCGCGCCCTGCGCGAATTGAAATCAAGCCAGGCGATCAACGCCCGCACCGGCGCCACCCACGCCGCCGGCTGGGCCGCGCTCGACGGCACCCTGCAGCTGGCGCGCGAAGACGTCGGCCGGCACAACGCGCTCGACAAACTGGTCGGCGCCATGCACGTTGCCGGCGAGGACCCCGCCGCGGGTTTTCTCGTCGTCACCAGTCGCGCCAGCTACGAAATGGCCATGAAGGCCGCCAGCGCCGGCATCGCCCTGATGGCCGCGATCTCCGCGCCCACTGCCCTGGCCATCTCGCTGGCGGACCGCGCCAACCTCACCCTCGTCGGCTTTGCCCGCGACGACGGCCACGCGATCTATACCCACGGCGAACGGCTGCTGCCGATAGCGCCGCCGAGCGCGGCTTGAATGCAACGTCAGGCTGCACGATCTGTGCCGCTCGCATGATTGCTGATCGTATCCGAAGGCTCGCATTTCCTGGTCACAGTGACAGGCCTTGGCAATGCGCGCGGCCCATACGACAGCCTCATCGTGCGAGGGAAGTTCCAACACGGTGAACCCTCCAGTGCGCTTTGATAGTGGTTGGTCGGTCGGGCACGTTTCGCACATCGGCGTGCATTTCTGGCGGGCTTCTACCAGAATTGCGCGACTCAAAGACTGAGGCAAAGGATGAAGATGCACGGATGCATACGCGGGCTCACAGTGGGCCTGCTGTTCGCGACCGCCATGGTCGCGACACCCGCAGATGCACGACGTCAGGCTGCGGCGGAGGAATCTGCGACCAGGTCGGACGAAGGCGATGCGCGCTGGTTTGCCTTCATGCCAGCCCATTTCATCGATCGCAAGGCATTAAAGGTGCGGCGGGATGGATTGCTGGAGTCCGCCAGCCGGTATCCACGCACGTCCAGCGCCGGCTGGCTCGCCGAGGACAACGCGCGAGGCCGGTACGAGTTGCTGGAGCGGGTGGTCGATTGCGAAACCGGGCTGTATGTCGACGTCGCATTGGTGTTGCTGGACGGCGACGGCAAGGAAATCGCCCGCCAGGCGATGGGGCTGGAAGCGCAATTGCAGCAGATCGCTTTTCGCCAGTCGGACGTGCGCGGGCACGAATGGCCGACGAACAGCGAGATCACGCTTGCGTGTGAGCTGGCGCGCCAGCCCGAGGCGCAGGACCTTGAAGCGCTTCGGCGTGCGAAGCCGGGGCTGGGGGAGCAGCCCGGGGTGTTTGACCTTGCAGGGATAGGGTATTCACCGCCGCCCGATGGCAGGGGGCTGTTTACCCAGCTGCAGGGCCAGTACGACGCCTACCGGGCCCGGTTCGCACCGCCACGTCCATCCCGATCGTCGGGTCGGGCGATCTCGATGGACCAGACCGGCGGGCGCTGGCTGGAACTGGGTGACGGATACCGCACCAAGCGCTTTGATCTTGCCTCGCTGCGGTATGTCGACGGGCGGCTGGAAGTGACCCACGAGTCGCATGATTACCTCAGGCCTTGGCCGCTGGATGTAGACCGGGAGCAGGTCGACGTCCGGATCAATATGGCGATTGATTGCCGCAGCGGGCTGACGGTCCCGCTGGAACAGCTCTTTTACGCCAAAGGTACCGACACTCTGCATCACCGCCGTTCGGTCCACGTGTTCGAGACGTGGCAGGCGCTCTCGTACAGCGCTGGCCCCATCTGGAGCGAGTGGCTGGGGCCCCAGGAGCCCGGCGAGGCAGGGCAATTGTGTCGAATGGCGGCGGCCAGTTGCATCGGCGCGTCGTCGCCGGCGGACACCGCGTTTGAGATCTCGCCGAGCGTGCTGCCCGACGAGGGAGGTGCGCCATTGGTGCTTGCCGCCCGTGAGGCGTGGCTCGGCCACCGCGCCGGCTTTGTCCCCACTTGCCGTATTGGAGGCCGCTGATGCGCCAACATGTCCTTGGGCTGGCACTCGCGTGCATGGCCGTTGTTGCGCCCTCCGCGTCCTTGGCCGCACAGCTGGAGGTGTTCACATCGGAGAATCAGCTGACGAGATGGAAGGGGGTCGGACTGCGCGATACTGAAGGGCGGGTGGTTCTGGCGCCTGCGCCATATCGCCTCACGCCGCTGAAGGGCGGGGGCTTCCTGCAGGGTGGGGAACACGGCGGCGCACGGGTGCTCGATGCGCAGGGCCAGCAGGTCGGCGAGGCGCATGACTCGATCCAGATTGTCGACCCGGACCTGGACGTGATGATCCTCGGTGCGGGAGGCCACCCGGTGCTTGAGGGCACGGGAGGCCTAATCGATGTCCACGGCAACGTGGTCGTCGAACCCACCTATCAATCCCTTACCTACCTCGACGGGACAGGTTTGTTCGTATTCGAGCGTGCGCGTCGTTTTGGCGCGTTGGACAGCAGCGGCAATATTGTCTTGCCGGCCACGTATGACGGCATCGGCACGGTCGGTGGAGCCGTGGTGGCGGTCAAGCGTGGGGAAGTGGGCGTGTTCGACCATCACGGCAAAACGCTGGCGCCGCTGGTTTCGGGTGTGCAGTATCGTAAAATCGAAGACCGTCCCGACCGCATGCTGGTCTGCAAGCGTGAGGCGGACCATGCACATGGAACCGATACGTGTCGTGTGGTGGATGGGCAGCTCGAGCAAGTCTTGCCGGGCCAGTATCAAACGGTGGTGTACCTGCCTGAGTCGCAGCGATGGCTGGTGTCGCTGGTGGAAGACGCCCACACCGTGCGCGATGAAGGGCGCGCCTTTGAACTCATCGAGGAGGGTGGGCGGCGTGTCGCCTCATTCACCGCCACGCGAGTCGAGCGTTCGGGGCAGTTGCTGATCGTCGCCAAACAGGACTCCGACAACAGCTACAGGAGCTTGTATGGCTTGATGGATCAGTCCGGCCAGTGGCGGGCGCCTGCGCAGTATCGTCGTCTCAGCCTTCTGAGGGCCGGCTGGGCGGACTCTCGTAGTGGAGCGGAGATGGAGCCGGAGTTTGAGGTGACGGTTCCGGGCGGGCCGCAGGACGAGGGCGATCGTTGGGGCGTGATCGATAGTCACGGCAGGCAGGTGCTGGAGCCGGTCTACGACCAAGTGCTTTCGCGTTATCCGAGCCTGGGGCTCTACCTGGTCAAGCAGGACAAAATGCTCGGGGTGGTCGATGGCCAGGGTGCGTGGCGCATTCCCGCGACGCACGACCGGATGGCACCAAATGCGAACCAGCCGTTACCGTACCTGATGCTTACCAAGCCAGATCCCGAGGCGCCAGGTTCCAGTCTGGATAGCCTGTACGTCCTCTACAACATGGTCACAGGGAAACCTGTCTTCGAAGGTGAGTACAGGTACATCAGCGTCCATGACAACTATTGGCCGCATCGGCTGGAGGGCATTTCAAAGGAGGAGTTCACGATTGTGACCGCCAAGCGCGGGGACAAATACGGGGTGCTTGATCTGGATGGCAACGTGATCCAGCCATTTGTGTACGAAAACCTGAACTCCCCCGACCGGTGGGGGCGGTTTGCCTTCTACCAGGATGGCGAGCGTACCGGGGAAGTCGTCGATGGACTCGACCCGGTGCGACGCGCGCAGCTGCACGAGGCCGTCTCGCGCCAGATCCGTGCGGAGCACGCGCCGCTGCCAAGTGCGGGTGCGCCTCACGCCGGTCGTTATGTGGCGATGGATTACGACAGCCCCGACAAGGTAAGTGCAGCGGTGGCGGCGGGCGAACTGTCCCGTCCGTACGCGCCAATGCTGCTGTTGGCCGGCGAAACAGCCATTCTCGATCTTGGCATGGTGTCGAGCAGCGACGACGATGCAATCGACTACCTGGAGTACTACTGTTCTCGCGGCGATGGCTTTGACATCCTGATGCCCGGCGCGGATCACTCCAGAGACGCATGCCGCCAGAATCCCGCATCGCCCGCGCTGGTCTTTCGCGCGACCGGCGAAGAAGGCCTGGATTGTGGAACGTGTGCCGACTTCGGCCTTCCCCTCAGATGGAAACGAACCGAGCCGGCCCCGCTGTGAGCGGTGTCAGAAATGCATACTGAACCGCCCCTGGTTCTCCGGAGGCTCCAGGCGCCACCCCGCACCCCTAACACGGAAGCGGAAATTGTGACTCTGCCCATTGGTGAATCGACGCGGCCAGCGGAATAAAGTCTTCCTCCGCCAGGGAGCCAAGGTCGCAGAGATAGACCGGGTGTTCTGGGTGTGTGCAACTAACAAGCACTCCGCTCCCACCGCTGTCGTCTCCGATCAGCAAGTACCCGGGGAGGTACTGGGCGACCTCGAATGTGTCATTTCTTTCGGCCAGATCATCCCGACCATACAGAACAAGACCATCTGGCCGCGGAACACCTGTCTGTCGCTTGACGAAATCAAGAATGGCCGAAGGAGTCATAAGATCTTCTTAACTGAGAGGGCGATGGCGTCATCTGATGGAGAGCGGAGTTGGGCTTCGATGGCACGTTTATCGATTACCGACCAGACTTCGATCACTCTACCGTCAAGAAAGCGATAGAGGGTTCTACCCCGAAATCACGGACGGTTGTGAAAGATCTGAAAACTTCTGGTCTT
>JBQDAV010000062.1:0-13901 GCA_052090405.1 Luteimonas sp. | reverse complement strand
GGTGCGGCCTTTCCCCCTTGGAGAGATTGGAGGCTGATCCTGCCCCCGCCAGTCGTCCCTGCTATGGACTCCCATACTGCCGGGCTTCGATGACGCCCGGATGACACGAAGGATGGGTCTGGGACTGCCCGCCGGGGGGCGGAGATCGACAGGGCAGCGGGACATCTCCCGTCCCATGCTCGCGTGGGGTCGTCGCAGCGGATACATTGCGCCGATGATCAACCGCGAACAATTCGACCATTTCGCCGCACAGGGCCATACCCGCATTCCCGTGGTGCGCGAGGTGCTGTCGGACCTGGACACGCCGCTGTCGGTGTATCTCAAGCTGGCCGACGGCCCGCATACGTACCTGTTCGAATCGGTCGAGGGCGGCGAGCGTTTCGGCCGCTACTCGATCATCGGCTTGCCGGCTGCGTGCGTGTATGCCTTCCATGGCCACCAGCTGACCGTGAGCGAGCACGGCGAGCCGGTTGAAACCCGCCATGTCGACGATCCCTTCGCCGAGGTCGAGCGCCTGCGCGCCGCCCAGTCGGTGCCGGTGCTGGAAGGGCTGCCGGGGTTCTCCGGTGGCCTGGTCGGCTGGTTCGGGTTCGAGTGCGTTGACTACATCGAGCCGCGCCTGGCACGCGACGGCCTGCCGGATGAGCTGGGCACCCCCGACATCCTGCTGATGCAGTCGGAGGAAGTCGCGGTGTTCGACAACCTCAAGGGCCGGCTGTACCTGATCGTGCACGCCGATCCGCGCCGGCCTCAGGCGTGGGCGCAGGCCAACCGTCGCCTGGACGCGCTCGCCCACCGCCTGCGCCACGGCGGCGCGGGTTACCCGGAGACCCTGCAGCCGGCGGCGCTGGATGAGGCCGATTTTGTTTCCGGTTTCACCCGCGAGGATTTCATCGCCGCGGTGGAGAAGTCGAAGGAATACATCCGCGCCGGCGATATCTTCCAGGTGGTGCTGAGCCAGCGCCTGTCGGTGCCGTTCAACGCCCGGCCGGTGGATGTGTACCGGGCGCTGCGCGCGCTCAACCCTTCGCCGTACATGTACTTCGTCGATACCGGCGGCACCCAGGTGGTGGGTTCCTCGCCCGAGATCCTGGTGCGCCAGCAGGGCGGCACCGTGACTGTGCGGCCGATTGCCGGTACCCGCCCACGCGGCGCCACGCCGGAAGAAGACGTGGCGCTGGAAGCCGAGCTGCTGGCCGATCCGAAGGAGCGTGCCGAGCACCTGATGCTGATCGATCTGGGCCGCAACGACGTGGGCCACGTGTCCGAAGCCGGCACCGTGCAGATGGGCGAGCAGTTCGTGGTCGAACGCTACAGCCACGTCATGCACATCGTGAGCGAAGTCACCGGCCGGCTGAAGGAAGGCCTGGGCTACGCCGACGTGCTGCGCGCGACCTTCCCGGCCGGTACGGTCAGCGGCGCGCCCAAGGTGCGCGCGCTGGAGATCGTGCGCGAACTCGAACCCATCCGCCGCAACGTCTATTCCGGCGCCGTCGGCTACATCGGCTGGCACGGCGACGCCGACACCGCCATCGCCATCCGCACCGCCGTCATCCAGGACGGCCGCCTGCACGTGCAGGCCGGCGCAGGCATCGTGCACGACTCCGACCCGGAGAAGGAATGGGACGAAACCATGAACAAGGGCCGCGCCCTGTTCCGCGCCGTGGCCCAGGCCGCAAAAGGCCTCTGAGCGCGCTGCTGACCGCCTACCGGCGAGGAGGCTCCCCGTCCGGGCGGGGTTCCTCGCCAAGCCGGTTCTGCGCACGCCCCAGCCACACGGCGAGCGCCGCCCACACCAGCGCCAGCGGCATCACCACGCTCACCAGTCCGCCCATCGCAAGGCCCAGCCGGCCAAGCACGCCCTCGGTCTGCGCGCCGACCACGTCGCCGGCGCGGTAGACGAAGGTGTCGATGAAGGCCTTGGCCTTGTACTTGTCCTCGCGGCCGACCACGGTGTACAGCGCCTCGCGCGCGGGCCGGGTGATGCCGCGCTGGACAGCGCGGTTGGTGGCCTCCAGCAGCACCAGCACCACGAACGAGCCGTAGATCGCCAGGCCGAGGAAGCCGATCGCGGTGGCGATGGGCAGGATCGCCAGCGCCACCCCCAGGCCGAAGCGCTGGATGATCTTGCCGGTCATGGTGAGCTGCAGTACCAGCACGCAGAGCTGGGTCCACATGTCGATGTTGGCGAAGATCTCGGTGCGCGCGTCCAGGTCGTCGGCCACCGCCGCCACCATCTGCAGGCGGGTGAAGTAGATGAAGGTCGCCACCACCGTCATCAGCAGCACGTAGCCGGCGATTCCGCTGAGATAGCGCGAGCGGAACACTGCGCCGAATCCGGCCCAGGCGCTGCCACCGATGCGCTCGCGATCCACGCCGCCCTGTTGCGCCAGCGCCGTGGCCGCCTCCGGACGGTCGGGTGCGATCCGTACCAGCAGCCAGGCTAGCGTCAGCCCCAGCATCAGGAACCCCGCCGCCACCAGCAGCAGCGCCGGCGTGCCCAGCGGATCGGCCAGCCGCCCCGCCAGCCACGGCCCGAAGATCGCCCCCATCGTTCCGCCCACAGAAATCAGGGCGAAGAACCGCTTGCCCTGGTCACTGGAGAACCGGTCCGCCAGCAGCGCCCAGAACACCATGGTCACGAACAGGTTGAACACGCTGAACCACACGTAGAACACCTGTCCGCTGCGCTCGCCCACCGCCCCGGGCGCGAACACCAGCAGGCCCCAGAAGCCCGCCAGGCTGAGCGCGAAGAACCCGTACGTCGCCCCGATTGCCTGCAGCCGCCGCAGCCGGCTCACCAGCCAGCCGAACATCGGGTTCACCGCCAGCGTCACCACCGCGGTGCCGATGAACAGCCAGCGCACCCCGTCGATCCCGCTTTCCATCCCCAGCGCATCGCGCGCCGGGCGCAGCAGCATCAGCGCGGTCAGGATGCAGAAGAAGAACATGCCGGCCAGCAGGACCGGCGGCACCTCATCGCGGCGCAGGTTGAACAGCGCCTGCAGGGCGGACGCGCGGTTCGCGCGATCGGGGTCGGCGGGCTGGGACATGCGACGGCCTCGACTCGAAGGTACTTCCAGTATGCCGCGCTCCAGGCCCGGCGCGCTGCTAAGCTTGCGCACCGATTTCGACCGTACCCGATAGCGCAGCCATGCTGCTGATGATCGACAACTACGACAGCTTCACCTGGAACCTCGTGCAGTACCTGCAGGCGCTGGGGGCCGAGGTACGGGTGGAGCGCAATGACGCGCTGACGGTTGATGACATCGAGCGGCTGCGGCCGCGCCGGATCGTGATCTCGCCGGGGCCGTGTGCGCCGGACCAGGCCGGGGTGTCGCTGGAAGTGGTGGAGCGCCTGGGCGCGACCACGCCGATCCTGGGCGTGTGCCTGGGCCACCAGGCCATCGGCCAGGCCTACGGCGGGCGGGTGATCCGGGCCAGGAGGATCATGCACGGCAAGACCTCGCCGGTGCGGCATCGGGGCAAAGGGGTGTTCAAGGGGCTGCCGGACGGTTACGTGGCCACCCGCTACCACTCGCTGGTGGTCGAGCGTGAAAGCCTGCCCGAGTGCCTGGAAGTCACCGCCTGGACGGAGCTGGAAGACGGCGGCATCGAGGAGATCATGGGCCTGCGCCACCGCGAACTTCCGGTGGAAGGCGTGCAGTTCCACCCCGAGTCGATCCTGACCGAACACGGCCATGCGCTGCTGGAGAACTTCCTCCGGCGTTGATGGCCCCGGCTGGTGGCGGGGTATCCTTGCGGGCCCACGGAAACCACCTGTCACCATGCCCATCACCCCCCAGGAAGCGCTGCAGCGCACGATCGAGCACCGCGAGATCTTCCACGACGAAATGCTCGACCTGATGCGCCAGATCATGGGCGGAGAGGTGTCGCCGGTGATGACCGCGGCGATCCTGTCCGGGCTGCGGGTGAAGAAGGAAACCGTGGGCGAGATCGCCGGTGCGGCCGTGGCCATGCGCGAATTCTCGCGCCCGGTGGACGTGGCCGACCGCACCCATCTGGTCGATATCGTCGGCACCGGCGGCGACGGCGCGCACACCTTCAACATTTCCACCGCCAGCATGTTCGTGGCCGCGGCCGCGGGCGCGCGGGTGGCCAAGCACGGCAACCGCAGCGTGTCGTCCAAGTCCGGGAGCGCCGACGTGATCGAGGCGCTGGGCGCGGCGATCGACCTGCAGCCCGGACAGGTATCGCAGAGCATCGCCGAAACCGGCATCGGCTTCATGTTCGCCCCGGTGCACCATCCGGCGATGAAGCAGGTGGCGCCGGTGCGCGGGGAGATGGGCGTGCGCACGCTGTTCAACATCCTCGGCCCGCTGACCAATCCGGCCGGTGCGCCTGCGATCCTGATGGGCGTGTTCCATCCGGACCTGGTCGGCATCCAGGTGCGGGTGCTGCGGAAGATGGGCGCCGAGCGCGCGCTGGTGGTCTGGGGCCGCGACGGCATGGATGAACTCTCGCTCGGTGCCGCCACCCTGGTGGGCGAACTGCGCGACGGCCAGGTGCGCGAATACGAGGTCCATCCGGAGGACTTCGGCATCGCCATGGCCGCCAGCCGCAACCTGAAGGTGCGCGACGCCGCTGAATCGAAGGCGATGGTGCTGGCCGCGCTGGACAACCAGCCGGGCCTGCCGCGCGAAATCGTCGCCCTCAACGCCGGCGCCGCGCTGTACGTGGCCGGGGTGGCCGACGATATCGCCGACGGCATCGCCCGCGCCCGCGAGGCCATGGCCAGCGGCGCGGCGCAGGCCAGGCTGGACGAATTCGTCGCCACCACCCGCCGCCTGGCAGGGCAGCAGCCATGAGCGACATCCTGGAGAAGATCCTGGCGCGCAAGCGCGAGGAGGTTGTCGAGCGGCGCGCGGTGAGCACGCTGGCGGACCTGGCCGCGCGCGCCGCGGACGCGCCGCCGGTGCGCGGCTTCGCCGCGGCGATCGAGCGCCGGATCGCGGCCGGCGACCCGGCGGTGATCGCCGAGGTGAAGAAGGCCAGCCCGTCCAAGGGCGTGATCCGCGCCGACTTCCGGCCGGACGAGATCGCGCGCAGCTACGAGCAGGGCGGGGCGGCCTGCCTGTCGGTGCTGACCGACAGCGAATTCTTCCAGGGTGCCGACGAGTACCTGGTGGCCGCGCGCGCCAGCTGCGCGCTGCCGGTGCTGCGCAAGGATTTCACCATCGACCCCTACCAGGTCTATGAGGCGCGGGTGTTGGGCGCGGACTGCGTGCTGCTGATCGTGGCCGCGCTGGAAGACGCCCAGCTCGCGGAGCTGGCCGGCCTGGCGCTGGACCTGGGGCTGGACGTGCTGGTCGAAGTCCACGACAGCGACGAGCTGGAGCGCGCGATCCAGGTGCCGGCGCCGCTGCTGGGCATCAACAACCGCAGCCTGCGCAGCTTCGAGGTGTCGCTGGACAACACCCTGTCGCTGCGCGAGGTGGTGCCCGGCGACCGCCGCCTGGTGACAGAAAGCGGCATCCATACCCGCGCGGACGTGGAGAAGATGCGCGCCGCCGGCGTCGATGCCTTCCTGGTCGGCGAGGCGTTCATGCGCCAGCCGGAGCCGGGCCAGGCGCTGCGATCGCTGTTCTTCCCCGCCGTTGACACCAGCCGGCCGGTCGAGCCGGAGCGGGAGGAGGGCGCGAAACCCGATTCCGGCACAGCCGCGCCGGCGAGCGTCGCCAACCTGCTCAGGGAGTCTCCCGCGGAAGCCGGCCCCCCTGCCGGATCGAAGCTGGTCGTGTTCGATTTCGACCACACCCTGTACGACGGAGATTCGGGCAGCCACCTGTTTGCCTGGCTGATCCGCCGCAGCTGGTGGCGCACCGGGCTGGCGCTGCTGGCCGCGCCGCTGCTGGGCCCGCTGATCGCGTTCCTGCCCACGCGCCGTTGGGGTATTTCAGGCTTCGTCTGGATCGGCACCGTCGGCCTGCATCGCCGCGGCACCGTGGATGCGCTGACCGACCTGTACGTGGCCGCCGACCGCCAGGCGATCGGCAAGCGGCTGCTGCCGCACGCGCTCAAGGTGTTGCAACAGCACCTGGATGCCGGCGACCGGGTGGTGATCGCCACCGGCGCGCCGCCCGAGCTGGCGCGGGCGATCCTGGCTTTCGTGGCCCATGAAAACGTGCCGGTGATCGGCACCGCCATCGGTCCGCGCTTGGGCGCGGTGGTGGCCACCCGCCACTGCCACGCCGAAGAAAAGATGCGGATGCTGCGCGAAGCCGGCTACGCCGACATCGACATTGCCTATTCGGATTCCAGCGCCGACCTGCCGCTGCTGCGCGCGGCGAAGAAGCCGGTGGTGGTGAACCCCAAGGCGGGCCGGATCGACATGTTCCGCCGCGTGCTGGGCAAGGACACGCCCATCCTCAACTGGGGCTGCAAGGACCGCGGAGGCGATCCGCCCAGCCCACGGTAGGGCGGAGCAAGCTCCGCCCTGCACGATGCCGCGGGTGGGCGTTGCGACGTTGGGGGCAGCCGCTCAGCGCGTGCCGTAAAGCACGATGGTCTTGCCGCGCGCGTGCAGCTTGCCGTCTTCCTGCAGCTTTTTCAGCACCCGCCCGGCCATTTCGCGCGAACAGCCCACGATCCGCGCCAGTTCCTGGCGCGAGATCCGCAGCTGGGTGCCGTCCGGGTGGCTCATCGCCTCCGGCTCGCGGCACAGGTCGTGCAGGGTGCGGGTGATGCGGTCGGTGACGTCGAGGAAGGCCAGGCGCCCGGCCTTACGGCTGGTGTCCAGCAGCCGCCGCGAGAGCTGCGCGCCAATCGCATACAGGATCGGCGTGGCGTCGTTGGCCAGCTGTCCTTCGAACAGCGACATCAGCCGTTCGTAGCTGATTTCGGCCAGCTCGCACTGGGTGCGGGTGCGCAGGATCACCGCGCGGGTGTCGGATTCGATGAACAACCCCATCTCGCCGACGAACTCGCCGCTGCCGAAGTAGCCAAGCACCAGCTCGCGATCGTCGTCTTCCTCGGCGATGATGCTGACCGAGCCGTTGATCACGTAGTACATGGTGCCGGCCGGATCGCCGGGGCGGAACACATCGGTGCGCGGTGGATACCGGCGCCGGTGGGAGTGCGCAAGGAACCGCTCGATCGTCGCCGGCGATGGCATCAGAGGGTGGGGGGGTTGTTGATGGGGGAGATGGGGCAGGGCCACGGCAGCCTCATGGGAAGCTTGAACAGGGTCGGGGGAGGCTGGGAGATTAGGCGGTTGTGGCCCGGTGGGCAAACCCTCCTCGCGAATCGCACGGTCTTTGCCTCATAATTCGTGTTTCGCCTGCCCGGTCCGGGAGCTGCTTGCCGTGGTCAAACCCATCCCCCGTCTGAAGCTGCAGGGCTTCAACAACCTCACCAAGGCCCTGTCCTTCAACATCTACGATGTCTGCTTTGCCGTGTCCGAAGGCGAGCGGAGTCGCTACATCGAGTACATCGACGAGGTCTACAACGCCGACAGGCTCACCCAGATCCTGACCGACGTGGCCGAGATCATCGGCGCCAACATCCTCAACATCGCCCGCCAGGACTACGATCCGCAGGGCGCGTCGGTGACGATCCTGATTTCCGAGGAGCCGGTGGTCGACAAGCGCGACGCCCAGGGCGTGATCTCCGACGCGGTGGTCGCGCACATGGACAAGTCGCACATCACCGTGCACACCTATCCGGAGACCCATCCGGACAACGGCATCGCTACCTTCCGCGCTGACATCGACGTGGCCACCTGCGGCGTGATCTCGCCGCTGAAGGCGCTCAACTACCTGATCGAGAGCCTGGAATCGGACATCGTGGTGATGGACTACCGCGTGCGCGGCTTCACCCGCGACGTGAAGGGCAAGAAGCACTACATCGACCACAAGATCAACTCGATCCAGGACTACCTGCACAAGAACATCAAGGCCCGGTACGAGATGCTGGACGTGAACGTCTACCAGGAAAACATCTTCCATACGAAGATGCACCTGAAGGACTTCGACCTGGACCAGTACCTGTTCGAGGAAAAGGCCCGCAACTTCTCGTTCAAGGAGCGGATGAAGATCGAGGCGCGGCTCAAGCGCGAGATCGAGGAGCTCTACCACGGGAGAAACCTGGTCGATTGAGGGAGGGTTTCTCCCAGGCCCCATTCGCGCCTTTGGCGCGAATCGCCCCTGACTCAGGGGCTGGGTGCATCGGTCAGTAGCGTGGCCGCCTACAGGCGGTAGGCCACCGTTTTCATGACCTTGGAAACCAGGGACATCACCGCCGGGATCGGCTGCGGCAGGACCTTGGCGCCGGCGGCTTCGGCGTTGTCGGCGTGGCGGGCCTCGTCCAGCTTCATCTGGTGCAGGATCCGGCGGCTGCGCAGGTCGGCGGCGGGCAGGGTGTCCAGGTGCTCTTCCAGGTGCGCCTCCACCTGGCGCTCGGTTTCCACCACGAAGCCCAGGTTCCAGCCGTCCCCGCGCAGCCCGGCGGCCACGCCGATCGCATAGCTGCCCGCATACCACAGCGGGTTGAGCAGGCTGGGGCGGTCGTCCAGCTCTTGCAGCCGGTCCGCGCACCAGGCCAGGTGGTCGGTTTCTTCCTGGGCCGCCTCCAGCAGGTGGGCGCGGGTGCCTGCATCGCGCGCCACCGCAGCCTGGCCCACGTACAGGGCCTGGGCGCAGATCTCGCCCACGTGGTTGATCCGCATCAGTCCGGCGGCATGGCGCCGTTCGGCCGCGTCCAGCTCCACCTCGGCCTCGTCACCGGCCGGGTTGGGCCGCTCGGCGGCGGGGCGGCCGAACACGGTTTCCATGGCGTGCTGGGAGCGGGCGAGGAAATGGTCGAAGGGGCTCAGGCGGCGTGCAGTGGTCATGGGGGGTGGGTTCTTGCAGTGACTGGGGCAGGACTGTATCATTCCGCCTCTTGCGTCCCCGTTCCACATTCAGGACGCCCAACAACGCGTGGTGAAGTTCCGCCGGCCCCGGCAGGCGCAACCAGCCCGACCATCCAACCGAAATCGAGTCCCCTCATGAAGACTTTCAGCGCCAAGGCAGAGACCGTACAGCGTGACTGGTACGTGGTCGACGCCGCCGGCAAGACGCTCGGCCGGCTCAGCAGCGAAATCGCCCGCCGCCTGCGCGGCAAGCACAAGCCCGTCTACACCCCGCACGTGGACACCGGCGACTACATCGTCGTGGTCAACGCCGGGAAGGTGGCCGTCACCGGCAACAAGCTGGCCGACAAGAAGTATTTCCGCTTCACCGGCTACATCGGCAACCTCAAGACCGAATCCCTGGGACAGGCGCTGGAGCGCCACCCCGAGCGCGTGATCGAGCATGCGGTCAAGGGCATGCTGCCCAAGAACCCGCTCGGACGCGCCATGTACCGCAAGCTCAAGGTCTATGCCGGCCCCGAGCACCCGCACGCCGCCCAGCAGCCGCAAGTCCTGGATATCTGATCATGTCGACTACGCAAAACTACGGCACCGGCCGTCGCAAATCCTCCGTCGCCCGCGTGTTCCTGCGCAAGGGCAGCGGCGCCATCAACGTCAACGGTCGTCCGCTGGACGAGTTCTTCGGCCGCGAGACCGCGCGCATGATCGTGCGCCAGCCGCTTGAGCTGACCCAGAACACCGACAAGTTCGACATCACCGTCACCGCCATCGGCGGCGGCACCACCGGCCAGGCCGGCGCCATCCGCCTGGGCATCGCCCGCGCGCTGGTGGACTACGACGAGTCGCTGAAGACCGAACTGCGCAGGGCCGGGTTCATGACCCGCGACGCGCGCAAGGTGGAGCGCAAGAAGGTGGGCCTGCACGGCGCACGCCGCGCCACCCAGTTCTCCAAGCGCTAAGTCGTATTGCCGGACGGCTTTCCGCGCATTCAAGGATGTGCGGACAGCCGGCCCGGACAGCGTTACAATCCTGTTTATAGCCCCGTAGCCAAGTGGTAAGGCATCTGACTCTGACTCAGACATTCGGTGGTTCGAATCCATCCGGGGCTGCCAAACGACCGAAAAGACCCGCCTCCCGGCGGGTCTTTTCATTTCCGCCGTCACTTCGCCCGCGCCGTAGAATCATTCGATGGCTTTGAACATGTCCGCCCCCAGCGTTCCTGCCGACTCCCTGCTCCCCGCCATGCGCGAGCAGGGCTTCGCGGTGCTGGCGCCCGCCGACGTGGCCGCGCTGGCCGGCTGCTCCCTTGATGCGCTCCAGGCCCTGCGTGAAAGCTGGGACCGGTTGCCGCCGGATACCTACCTGCGCGACGGCGGACGTTACCGCCGGCGCCGCCATTCCTGCTTCGTCATCGACGCCGGGCGCATCGTCCAGGCACCGCACCGCGCCCACTTCCAGCCGCGCGACTACAACGCCCTGCACGGAGGCATGCGCCGCTGGTTCGAGCCGGTCGAGCCGGAAGTTGTCGCCCAGCCTGGCTGGAACGGGCTGCTGCGCGGCATCACCGGACTGTGCTCGTCGCTGCGGCCGGCGACGCCCTGGCACGTGGAAGCGCACCAGTTCCGCATCGATACCTCTGACGGCATCGGCCGGCCCACGCCCGAGGGTGCGCACCGCGACGGCGTGGACTTCGTCGCGGTGCTGGTGGTCGACCGCTGCGCGATCAAGGGCGGCGAGACCCGTGTATTCCAGGCCGACGGCCCCGCCGGGCAGCGCTTCACCCTCTCCGAGCCCTGGACGTTGCTGCTGCTCGACGACGCCCGCGTGATCCACGAATCCACCCCCATCCAGCCCACCGGCGGCCACGGCCACCGCGACACCCTGGTCCTGACCTGGCGCGCCTCCGGCTTCCTCGGCGACGACTGATTACAATGGGCGGTTCACTGATCCGCTGGAGGCTTGATGAAGCTTGGTTCCCTGAAGGAAGGCGGCCGCGACGGCACCCTGGTCGTGGTCTCGCGTGATCTTTCCCGCGCCGTGCGCGCCGACGGCATCGCCGCGACCATGCAGCAGGCGCTGGAAGACTGGTCGAACGCCGCGCCGCGGCTGAACGCGCTGGCCCAGGCGCTGGAAGCAGGGCAGGCCGAAGGCGCCTTCGAGCTGGAGGTGGAAGACCTGGCCTCCCCGCTGCCGCGCGCCTACGAATTCCTCGACGGCAGCGCCTACCTGCCGCACGTGGCGCGGGTGCGCCGCGCCCGCGGCGCCGAGGTGCCGGAGAGCTTCTACACCGATCCGCTGATGTACCAGGCCACCAGCGCCGGCTTCCTGGGCCCGCGCGATCCGGTCAAGGTGCCCAGCGAGGACCACGGCATCGACCTGGAGGCCGAGATCGTGGTCATCACCGACGACGTGCCCATGTCGGCCACGCCCGAGCAGGCCGCCGGCCACATCCAGCTCGTCGGCCTGGTCAACGATGTCAGCCTGCGCAACCTGATCCCGGGCGAGCTGGCCAAGGGCTTCGGCTTCCTGCAGTCCAAGCCGCGCTCGGCGCTGAGCCCGGTGTTCGTCACCCCGGACGAGCTGGGCGATGCCTGGCGCGGCAACAAGCTGCACCTGCCGCTGGTCACCCACGTCAACGGCGAATGGTTCGGCGCGCCGGAGGCGGGTGTGGACATGCAGTTCGATTTCTCCCAGCTGGTCGCGCACGCCGCCAAGACCCGGCCGCTGTCGGCCGGCACCATCGTCGGCTCGGGCACCATCGCCAACGAGGACACCAGCAAGGGCGCCTCGTGCTTTGCCGAGAAGCGCACCGTGGAGGCGCTGGAGCACGGCAAGCCGCGCACGCCGTTCATGGCGTTCGGCGACACCGTGCGCATCGAGATGCTCGATGCCGGCGGCAAATCGATCTTCGGCGCCATCGAGCAGCGCATCGAACAACAGCCGGCGCCGGGCAAGGATGGCTGAGCGGGCCGCGGGGCGCGACCGGCGGTCGTGCCCCGGGCCAGGGCGCAGTTAAGCTGAACATTACGCGCCGCCGCGCTGGAATGGAGGGGAGATGACGGAGCAGCTCACGCTTTATTCGTACTGGCGTTCAAGTGCCGCCTACCGCGTGCGCATCGGCCTGAACCTGAAGGGCCTGCCCTACGACACGGCGCCCGTGCACCTGGTGCGCAACGGCGGCGAGCAGCACGCCGCCGACTACGCCGCCGCCAATCCGCAGAAGCTGGTGCCCATGCTCAAGCACGGTCGGCGCCAGATGCGCCAGTCGCTGGCGATCCTGGAATACCTGGACGAAATGTGGCCCGAACCGGCCCTGCTGCCGGCGACCGCGCGCAGCCGCCAGCGGGTGCGCGCGCTGGCCCAGGTCGTGGCCTGCGAGATCCACCCGCTCAACAACCTGCGGGTGATGCGCTTTTTCGAGAGCGAGTGGAACGTGCCCCAGTCCGAGCGCGACGAGTGGATGCGGCACTGGATGGCCGATGGTTTCGACGCGTTCGAGGCGCTGGTGGCCGACCACCCCTCCACCGCGGAGTTCTGCGAAGGCCATGCGCCGACCCTGGCCGACTGCTGCCTGGTGCCGCAGTTGTTCAACGCGCGCCGGTTCGGCGTGGACCTTTCGCCGTACCCCACCATCCGCCGGATCGAAGCCGCCTGCCTGGCCCTGCCGGCCTTCGACGCGGCCCGGCCCGAGAACCAGCCCGACGCCCCCCAGCCCTGACCCGATCGATATCGGGTCGCGCTCCTAGCCCTGGGTTTCCTCGGTCGGGCTGAACACGTCGGCGTACGGATCGTGCTCCCCTTCGCCGCCCTCGGACAGGCGGAACTTGAGCGCCAGGCCGTCGCGTGAATCGGCCGCCTTCAGCGCCTCCTCGCGTTCGATCCGGCCTTCCTTGTACAGCCGGAACAGGCACTGGTCGAAGCTCTCCATGCCTTCCTCCAGCGACTCCTCCATCGCCTGCTTGACCTCGTGCACCTGGCCGCGGCGCAGCAGGTCGCGGATCATCGGCGTGTTGATCAGCACCTCGGTGGCCGGCATGCGGCGGCCGTCCTTGCCGGTCACCAGGCGCTGGCTGACCACCGACTTGAGGTTGAGCGCCAGGTTCATCAGCACGTTCTTGTGCGCGGCCTCGGGGAAGAAGTTGAGGATGCGCTCGATGGTCTGGTCGGCGTTGTTGGAGTGCAGGGTGGCCAGGCAGATGTGGCCGGTCTCGGCGAAGGCGATCGCCGCCTCCATGGTTTCCGCGTCCAGGATCTCGCCGATCAGGATCACGTCCGGCGCCTCGCGCATGGCGTTCTTGAGCGCGTTATGGAAGGTGTGGGTGTCCAGCCCGACCTCGCGCTGGTTGACGATCGACTTCTTGTGCTTGTGCAGGTACTCGATCGGATCCTCGATGGTGAGGATGTGGCCGGGGATCTGCGAATTGCGGTGGTCGATCATCGAGGCCAGCGTGGTCGACTTGCCCGACCCGGTGGAACCGACGATCAGCACCAGCCCGCGCGGGGCCATGATGATCTCCTTGAGCACCTGGGGAAGCTGCAGCTCCTCGATGCTGGGGATCACGCTGCGGATCGCCCGGATCACCATGCCGATCTCGCCGCGCTGCTTGAACACGTTGACGCGGAAGCGCCCCGAATCCTGCAGCGACAGCGCCATGTTCAGCTCCAGATCGCGCTCGAACACGGGCACCTGGCCCTCGTCCATGAGTGAATAGGCGATCTTCTTGACCATCCCGGGCGGCAGCCCGGTATTGCCGAGCGGGTACAGTTTGCCCTCGACCTTGATGTGGACGGGGGCGCCGGTGGTCAGGAACATGTCCGACGCGTTTTTTTCCGTCATCAGCTTCAGGAAATAGCCGATGTCCATGAACGAACCCCCTTTTGCCCGCGCCCGGTCGTTGCGCCCTGGCGCCCTGCTGCCGACAATGGCCGCCTGTTCCCCAACGATGCGGCCGCCAATGCCAGCTAGCATTGCACAATTCAGAACGACCCTGCAGGTGCTGATGCTCGGGACCGTGCTCGCGCTCACGGC
>JBQDAV010000061.1:0-13911 GCA_052090405.1 Luteimonas sp. | reverse complement strand
CCGGCAGTTTCTTCGACGACATGTTCGGCAATGGTCCGCGCAGCCTGCGTGCCACCGGCGAGCCGCAGCGACTCCAGGTCCAGCCGATGCCCGACGGCGCGCCGCGCCCGTGGCTGCCGCTGCGCGACCTGGAGGCAGGTTTCCTGGAGGCGCCGCAGGTCGCGCGCACGGGCGAGGCGGTGGATGTGGTGGTGGAGCTGCGCGCCGACGGTGCCACGGCCGCGCAGATGCCCGATCCGGAGCTGCGTGCCGGCGAGGGCGCGCAGGTCTTCGCCGAGCCGTCCGAGACCCAGGAGCACTTCGACCGCGGCCGGCCGCAGGCGGTGCTGACCCGGCGTTTCTCGATCGTGCCGCGACGCGCCGGCACCCTGCAGGTGGATCTCGCCCCGCTGCAGTGGTGGGACGCCGGCGCCGGCCGCGCGCGCACCGCGGCGGCGCCGCCGCTGTCGATCACCGTCCAGGCCGGCGCCACCGGCCCGGAGCCGGGTGTACCGGACGCCGTTGCCGGCGATGACGAACGCTGGATCCGGGTGCCAGGCGTGCAGGGCGAGGTGCGGCTGTGGGCAGTCGCGGCGGCCGCGTTCGCCCTGCTGTGGCTGGCGACGCTGATGTGGGGCCTGCACCGGCGGCCGCAGGCACGCGGAAGCGGGGCCGCGGTGGCCCCGGACATCCGCGACGCGCTGGATGCGGACCGTGCCCGGCTGCGCGCGCTGCGGCTGGCACTCGACACCGGTGACCTGGGCGAGGTGGCGCAGGCGCTGTGCGCGCTGGCCACGCCGCCGGCGCCGGACCTGGATGCGCTGCGCGCGCGCCTGGACGACCCGGCCCAGGTGGCGGCCGTGGACAATCTGCAGCGCGCCCGCTGGGCCGGCGGCGATCCTGCCGCCGCCCGGACCGGCGTGCGCGAGGCGTTCGCCAGGGGGCCGCGCTGGCGTGCCGATCCGGATGACGCGGTTCGTGCCGATCCGCTGCCGCCGCTGTATCCGGATTGACCCGCGCACGACGATTCCGCCAGCGGGGATGACCAAAGTCATGGGCGGTCATTCCGGCCCCGGCAGCGGTTGCGCCTTTGCTAAGCTGCGCGATCCTTGAAATTCCGGAGTGCGTGGCGAATGACCACCCCCAAGGCGTCCGGCCGGCGCGGCCTGCAGTTGCATACCCAGATGCTGATCGGCTTCGTCGTCGGTGCCACGCTGGGGCTCGCGGCCAACCTGCTCGTTGGCGAGGCGGCCTGGCTGGACGGCGTGATCGAGTACTTCACCGACCCCGTCGGCCAGCTGTTCCTGCGACTGCTGTTCATGCTGGTGGTGCCGCTGGTGTTCTCGGCGCTGATCCTCGGGGTGGTGGAAATCGGCGATCCGCGCTCGCTGGGGCGGCTGGGGGCCAAGGCGCTGGCGTGGGTGCTTGGCACCACCGCCATCGCGGTGGTGATCGGCCTGGTGGTGACCACCATCATGCAGCCCGGCTCGGGCATCGACCCGGCGCTGCGCGATGCCTTCCTGGCCGACGCCCAGGCCGGGGCGGTCGCCACCACCAGCGCCCAGCCGCCGGGAATCATCAACATGCTCCTGAACATGGTGCCGCGCAGCCCGGTACAGGCGGCCGCGGACAACGACCTGATCGCAGTGATGTTCTTCTCGCTGATGTTCGGCGTGGCCGCCACGGTGGTGAACACCGTCGCCACCCGCAGCTTCGTCAGCGCGGTGCAGGGCGTGTTCGACATCAGCCTGAAGCTGATCGACTGGGTGATCCGCACCGCCCCGTACGCGGTGGCCGCGCTGCTGTTCACCCTGACCGCGCGCATGGGCCTGGACCTGATGGTGGAACTGGGCTGGTTCGTGCTGACCGCGACGCTGGCGCTGGCGATCCACTTCACCGGCACCTTCTCTGTGCTGGTCGCCACCCTGGGCCGGCGCAATCCCATTGAAGTGTTCAAGCGGGCGCAGCCGGCGCTGCTGACGGCGTTCTCCACTTCCTCCAGCGCCGCGACCCTGCCAACCTCGCTCAAGGTCGCCGAGCACAACCTGGGCGTGCCGCGGCGGGTGGCGCGGTTCGTCTGCACCTTGGGCGCCACGGTGAACATGAACGGCACCGCGCTGTACGAGGGCGTGACCGTGCTGTTCCTGGCCCAACTGTTCGGCGTGGATCTCACCCTGACCCAGCAGGTCATGATCCTGATCATGTGCGTCATGGGCGGGATCGGCGCGGCCAGCGTGCCGGGTGGGTCGCTGCCGGTGATCGCCGCGATCCTGGTCATGTTCGGCATCCCGCCCGAGGGCATCGCCATCATCCTGGGCGTGGACCGTTTCCTCGACATGTGCCGCACCGCGGTCAATATCGGCGGCGACATGGCCGGGGCAGTGGTGATCGGGCAGAGCGAGAGCCGCTACGATCACGACGAGATCAACCTGGACGAGGCCGAAGCCGCGGCGCCGGAGCCCGAGCGGACCTGAGCGTCCGGCTGGCGGGTGCCGGGAGCGGCAGCTGCCCGGCGCTCGTGGGACAATACGCGCCCCCGCAGGCCGGGGCGCCGCCCACACCCATCCGGATTCCATGAACAAGCCGACCCGTCGCGAGCTCGCCAACGCCATCCGTTTCCTTGCCGCCGATGCGGTCCAGGCCGCCAAGTCCGGCCATCCCGGCATGCCGATGGGCATGGCCGACATCGCACAGGTGCTGTGGGCCGACCACCTGAGCCACAGCCCGTCGAACCCGAAGTGGTTCAACCGCGACCGCTTCGTGCTGTCCAACGGCCACGGCTCGATGTTGATCTACGCGCTGCTGCACCTGACCGGCTACGACCTGCCGATCGAAGAGCTGAAGAACTTCCGCCAGCTTGGGCACCGCACCCCGGGCCACCCGGAAAACTTCGTCACCGACGGGGTGGAGACCACCACCGGCCCGCTCGGCCAGGGCTTCGCCAACGCGGTCGGCTTCGCGCTGGCGGAGAAGCTGCTGGCGCAGCGCTTCAACCGCCCCGGCCACGACATCGTCGACCATCGCACCTGGGTGTTCCTGGGCGACGGCTGCTTGATGGAAGGGATCAGCCACGAGGCCGCCTCGCTGGCCGGCACCTGGGGCCTGGGCAAGCTGGTGGCGTTCTGGGACGACAACCGCATCTCGATCGACGGCGACACCGCTGGCTGGTTCACCGACGACACCGCGGCGCGCTTCGAGGCCTACGGCTGGAAGGTGATCCGCGGCGTCGACGGCCATGACCCGGACGAGATCCGCACCGCGATCAACACCGCCATCGCCGATGACGACCGCCCGGTGCTGGTCTGCTGCCGCACCACGATCGGCTTCGGCTCGCCCAACAAGGCCGGCAGCGAAGCCACCCACGGCGCGCCGCTGGGCGACGATGAGATCGCCGCCACCCGCGAAGCGCTCGGCTGGAAGCACGGCCCGTTCGAAGTCCCGCAGGCGATCCGCGAAGGCTGGGACGCGCGCAAGGCCGGGAGCGAGCGGGAAGAAGAGTGGAACAAGGTCCGGGAAGCCTACGCCGCGGCGTATCCGGAGCTGGCAGCGGAGCTGGAGCGCCGTTCATGCGGCGAGCTGCCGGAAGGGTTCTCCGCCGCCGCCGATGCGTATATCGCCAAGCTGCAGACCGAAGGCCCCAAGGTCGCCTCGCGCAAGGCCTCGCAGATGGCGATCGAGGCCTATGCCCCGCACCTGCCCGAGCTTGTCGGTGGCTCGGCCGACCTGGCCGGCTCCAACCTGACCATGTGGAGCGGCAGCAAGGACGTGGCCGGCGATGACGCCGACGCCAATTACGTTTATTACGGCGTGCGCGAGTTCGGCATGACCGCGATCAGCAATGGCCTGGCGTTGCACGGCGGGTTCGTGCCCTATGACGCCACCTTCCTGGTGTTCAGCGACTACGCCCGCAACGCGGTGCGCATGAGCGCGCTGATGGGCGCGCGGGCGATCCATGTCTACACCCACGATTCAATTGGCCTGGGCGAGGACGGTCCGACCCACCAGCCGATCGAACACATGGCTTCGCTCCGCCACATTCCCCACAACGACGTCTGGCGTCCGTGCGATGCGGTTGAATCCGCGGTGGCGTGGAAGGCCGCGATCGAGCGTGACGACGGGCCGAGCTGCCTGGTGTTCTCGCGCCAGGGACTGGTTCACCAGGCGCGCAGCGACGGGCAGGTGGGCGACATCGCCCGTGGCGGCTACGTGCTGGCCGACGCCGAAGGCGGCGCGCCCGAACTGATCCTGATCGCCACCGGCTCGGAGGTCGGCATCGCCGTGGAGGCGAAGGCGAAGCTGGATGCCGACGGGATGCGCACGCGCGTGGTGTCGATGCCTTCGACCGACGTGTTCGATCGCCAGTCTGCGGACTACCGCGAATCGGTGCTGCCCGACGGCGTGCGCAGGCGCGTGGCGGTGGAAGCCGGCATCACCGACTTCTGGCGCAAGTACGTGGGCCTGGACGGCGCCGTGGTCGGCATCGACCGTTTCGGTGCCTCGGCGCCGGGCGACGTGCTGTTCAAGCACTTCGGCTTCACCGCCGAGGCGATTGTCAAAGCCGCGAAGGCGCTCTGATCCGTCTGCGGCCGGTTACCGGTCGTGCTTGCTGCCCCCGCGGCAGCGCGGTGAATCGGGTGCGGCGCCCTGCGCCGCCCATTCGTCGGGCGTGTAGGTGTGCAGCGCCAGGGCGTGGATTTCCTGCATCAGCGGCCCGAGGGCGGCGTACACGGCCTGGTGGCGGCGCACGCGCATCTTGCCGGCGAAGGCGTCGCTGGCAATCACGGCCTTGTAGTGGGTCTCCAGCCCGCGGCTGTGCATGTGGCTTTCGTCCAGCACGTCCAGGTGGATCGGGTCGAATGCCTGCAGGGCGCTGCGGATGCGGTCGAGCTTGGTCTCCATGTGGCCATTATCGCCCATGCCTCGCGCCGGGTCCGCGGCGGGTTCAGCTTCGCCCGCCATGCCCGGCGGTACGCGACAGCGCGTAGCCCAGCAGCCGTGCCTGGACCCATTCACCAATGCCCTGCGGGGCCTCCAGGTCCATCCGCTGCAGCGCGTCGCGATCGTCGCTGCTGCCGTTGAACACCGCGCTGGCGACGGTACCGAGCTTGCCGGTGCGGGTTGCGGTGGCGCTCCCGAGCCAGGCCAGGGCCCGCGCCAGGCGCTGCTCCACGGCGGTGAAGTCACTGCCCAGCGGGTAGTCGGGCAGTATGCCCTCGGCGCGCAGCGGGGCCAGCGCCTCGCGCAGCCGCTGCGGGCTGTTGCCGCGCCAGGCATCGGGGGCGGAAAAATCCGCACGCAGCTTCTTCGCTTTCTTCGCCTGCTGCAGCAGGCCGTCCTGGAAGCGCGCATCGGCGATCGCCGTCATTGCCAGCACGCAGTCCTCGTCCACCTTGCCGCGAACGTCTGCGATGCCGTATTCGGTGATGTACAGGTCGCGCAGGTGGCGGGGGATCGTGGTGTGGCCGTAGTTCCAGCGGACGTTGGATGCGGCGTGGCCGCCGTCGCCGCGGACCGCGCGCAGCAGCAGCGCCGAGCGCGCATCCGGCAGAGCGTGCGCCATCGCCACGAAGTTGTACTGCCCGCCCACGCCCGAGACCACCCGGCCGTCCTCCAGCCCATCGGACACCGCGGCGCCCAGTGCAGTGGCCATCATGCAGGTGTTGAAGAAGCGCGCCTGGCGCCTTTGCAGCACTTCCAGGCCCTCGTCCTGGCCATACAGCTCGTTGACCAGGCTCACCCGTTGCATGCCGATTGCGCGCCGGCCGTCGTCGTCCAGTTCGTGCAGCCAGCGGTAGAACTCGTTGGAGCCAAGATAGAACGCGCCGTGCAGGTACTGGCCGTCGCGTTCGATCAGTTCCAGGTCGTGGGCGCTGGCCTGGCCGGCGTTGGCGCGGCGCATCAGCGCCGCCTTGTCCACCACCTTGCGGCGGATCACCCCGGCCTGGACCAGGTGGCGGAAGCCGTCGCCGATCATTTCGCTGCAGCCGTAGAGGCCTTCTTCGAACGGCCCGAGGCCGCCGGACGCCTGCACGGCCGGATGCTCCGCCAATCCCGGATCCAGCGCGTCGAGCACCCGCCGCCAGGCGGCATTGTCGGTGTGGCGCAGGGCCAGTGCATGGCACAGCGCGTCGGCCAGGGTGCCGATGCCGATCTGCAGGGTGCCGCCGTCGCGCACCAGCGCGCTGGCATGAAAGCCGATCGCGTAGTCGGCGTCCGAGGGCGGCTGCCGCGGCACCCCGAACAGGACCGGATACGGCGCGGGCGGGGCGATGATGATGTCGAAGCGCGCCGCGTCCACCGCCGCGTCGCCGCCCAGCCACGGCAGGCGCGGGTCGATCTCGGCCACCAGCAGCGGCGGCGGCAGGCCGCGGGCGACCAGCGCGTCGACGGTGTCCAGGGTCAGGTCGGTATTGCACGAGAGCGAAAGCCGCGAACCGTCGTCATTGGCCGCCACCTTCTGCACGATGCAGTTGAGTCCGCGATCGGCCAGCGTCCGCGCGGCGTGGGTGTAGTTGAGGCTGGCGTACATGCGCTGCGCCTGCGCCGAGCCCAGCATCGCGCCGGATTGCATGTAGAAGTCTTCCACCCTCACGTGCCCTGGCAGTGCGTCGCGCAGCAACGCCTGCACGTAGGCCAGGCGGGGGAAGTCGGCGCCGAAGTGGCGCTCCACGAACGGCTCCAGGAACCGCTGCTCCAGCCCGGCGGCGCCGGTGGGCGGGTCCAGCGACAGCGCGGTGAACAGCGACAGCGGCCGGTCGGGATCGTTTTCAACCCGTGCGTACAGCGCGTTGAGCAGCCGGTGCGGCTTGCCCAACCCCAGCGGCGCGCCGATGTGCAGGTGGGTGGGGAGCCGCACCAGCAGGTGCTCGACGGCGGCGTCCAGGTCCTGGAAAAACCGGGGCGTGTTCATCGGCGTATTCATCCGCGGCAGTCTTGCACCGGCGATGCGAGGGATTTGAGAAGATGGGCCGTTGCCGATGGCATGCTCCGCAACCAGCACGCCGGCCAGGTCAGCGGCATCACCCTCGGCGCTGGATCGCCACCTGGCTTACCGGGGCCGAGGCCCCGTAGAGCGGAGCTTGCTCCGCTTATGTCCGGGCCGCGGAGCATGAGCGCCGGACCAGGCTCCGCTCTACGGTTGACAACAAGGTTTACAGATGTAATCTTCGGCCCGTGTTGATTACAGGTGTAAACCATGCAGGTCAGCGAAGCCGAATCGATCGTGATGGAAGTGCTCTGGAGCCGTAGCCCGCTCGGCTCCGACGAGGTGGTCGCCGGGCTCGCCGCGCGCAGCGACTGGGCCGAGCCCACCATCAAGACCCTGCTCAACCGGCTGCTGAAGAAGGGCGCGATCCGCGCCGAGCGCGACGGCCGCCGCTACCTGTATTCACCGGTGCTGACCCGCCAGGCCTGGGTGGCCAGCCAGAGCGAAGGCGTGCTCGACCGCCTGTTCGGGGGGCGCGTGGCGCCGCTGGTGGCGCACTTCAGCGAGCGCGGCAAGCTCAGCCAGGAAGATATCGACGAGCTGAAGCGCCTGATCGGGGAAATCGACGATGAACGCTGAGGCGCTGCTGCGCTGGCTGGTCGACGGCACGTTGGCCGTCACGCTCGCCGCCGCGCTGGTGATGGTGCTGCGCCTGCCGCTGCGACGCGTTTTTGGCGCGCGGGTCGCCTACGCGGCGTGGGCGCTGGTACCGCTTGCGCTGGCGGTTGCGGTCTTCCCACGCCCCGGCGCTGGGCAGGTGCTGGCACCCGGGCTGCTGGCCCTGCATCCGGGCGTGCTGGTCGTCGCGGGCCCAGCGCCTGCCGCGGGCCCGGCCGTCGACTGGCCGTTGCTGCTGGCTGGCGCGTGGCTGCTGGGCGCGGTGCTGGCCGCGTGGTTGTCCGCGCGCCAGCAGCGGCGTTACGTACACGGCCTGGGCCGGCTCCGTCGCGATGCCCATGGTGTCTGGCGCGGGGAGCGGGTGCCCGGCCCGGCCGTGATCGGGGCGTTGCGGCCGCGCATCGTCCTGCCGGCGGACTTCGAATCCCGCTTCGGCCAAGGCGAGGCCAGCCTGGTGCTTGCCCACGAGCGCGCGCATGTGGCCCGTGGCGATACGCGCGCCAACTTCATGGCCGTCGTCCTGCGCTGCCTGCAATGGTTCAACCCCGTTTTGCACCTGGCCGAACGCAGTTTCCGCCACGACCAGGAATTGGCCTGCGACGCCACCGTGCTCGCGTGCCATCCCCACGCTCGCCGCCAATACGCGGGCGCGATGTTGAACGTGCAGCTGGCCGTCCCTGGACTGCCGGTCGGCTGCCATTGGCAGTCCAGCCAATCGTTGAAGGAGCGAATCCTCATGTTGAAGAAATCCGAACCCCGCGGCCGTCGCCGCCGCATTGGCGCCGTTGCGGTCTGTGTCCTGGTATCGGCAACCAGCTACGGTGCATGGGCCTTCCGGCCCGCCGACACCGCCGCCGTGGCCGCGACCGCGTCCAGCCACGCATCCGCTGCCGCCGACCACCCGGAGGCAGGCGTGGATATGGACTCACGGGTGTTCACGCCGCCGCGCTATCCCGCCGATGCGTTGGAAACAAGAACCAGCGGGAAGGTCGTGCTGCGTGTCTTGGTTGGCGCCGATGGAAGCGTCAAGGACGTGCTGGTGGACGAGTCCGTGCCCGCGGGTGTGTTTGATGCAGCTTCCATCGAAGCTGCGAGCAAGTGGCGCTTCAACCCAGCCATCAAGGATGGCCAGCCCGTGGACGGCTGGGTGCGCGTGCCGGTGGAGTTCGAATGGGAGCCGCCGGAAGAGCCGGAGGCGTAACACAAGACGCCTGGCCTCAGTCGAGCCTGTGGATGGCCGAGGCCAGGCGCCGCACCTCCTCGGCGCGGTGGCTGACGTAGAGCATCGGCAGGCGGACTTCGTCGCGGACCCGCTGCAGCCAGGGGATCAGTTCCTCGCGGCGGGCTTCGTCCAGGGCCGACAGCGGCTCGTCGAACAGCAGGATCTCCGGCTGCGAGAGCAGCGCGCGTCCGATCGCCACGCGCTGCGCCTCGCCGCCGGACAGGTTGGCGGTGCGGCGGGCCAGCAAGGTGCCGATGCCGAGCAGTTCGACCACCGTGTCCAGCGCAAAGCGCTGCGGCTGGCCGCGGATCGCGTGGCTGCCGTAGCGCAGGTTGCCGCGCACGTCCATGTGCGGGAACAGGCGCGCGTCCTGGAACACGTAGCCCACCCGGCGCCGGTGTACGGGCAGGTCGATGCCGCGGGCGCTGTCGAACAGCACCCGGCCGTCGAGCTCGATGCGACCGGCCCGCGGCGTCACCAGGCCGGCGATGGCGTTGAGCACCGAGGTCTTGCCCGCGCCGGACGGGCCGACCAGGGCCACGACGCGCGCGTCCTCCTCGATCCGCACGTGGCGCTGGAAACCGCCGCGCTGCAGGTGGATATCAATATCCAGCATGGCCCCGCTCCTACGGGGGGACGGGGTCATGGGTCGTCCTCTTCTGCGCCGCGCTGGCGGCGCACCAGCCACTCCGATGCCAGCAGCGCCAGCAGCGAGATCGCCACCGCCACCGCCGCCAGGCGCCAGATCGCCGCCTCGCTGTCGGGCACCTGCATCAGGCCGTAGATGGCCGAGGAAATGGTGCGGGTTTCGCCGGGGATGGCGGAGACGAAGGTGATGGTGGCGCCGAACTCGCCCAGCGCCTTGGCAAAGCCCAGCACCGCGCCGGCCACCAGCCCGGACCAGGCCAGCGGCAGGGTGATGGTGAAGAAGCGCCGCCAGGGCGATGCGCCCAGGGTGGCGGCGGCCTGCTCCAGCCTGCGGTCGACGTTCTCGATCGACAGCCGGATGGTGCGCACCATCAGCGGGAAACCCATGATCGCGCAGGCCAGCGCGGCGCCGGTCCAGCGGAAGGCGAACTCGATCCCGAACCGGGCCAGGAACTGGCCGATCGCCCCCTGGCTGCCAAAGCCCACCAGCAGCGCATAGCCCACCACCACCGGCGGCAGCACCAGCGGCAGGTGCACCAGCGCGTCGAGCAGGGCCTTGCCGGGGAAGCGCTTGCGCGCGAGCAGCCAGCCGACCGCGACCGCCAGCGGCAGGCTGGCCAGCGCGGCGATGCCGGCGACCCGCACGCTCAGGGCAATCGTGGTCAGTTCTTCGGGCGTGAACATCGTGCCGTCGGTCCGGCTGCGCTCAGCGCAGGGTGAAGCCGTGGCGGCGGAAGATCGCGCCGGCATCGGCCGAGGCCAGCCAGTCGATGAAGCCGGCGGCGCCTTCATGCCGGCTCGCGGCAACCCGTGCAACCGGATACACGATCGGCGCGTGGGAATCGGCGGGGAAGGTGGCCACCACCTGCACCCGCGGCTCGGCTGCGGCATCGCTGCCGTACACGACCCCCAGCGGCGCCTCGCCGCGCGCCACCAGCATCAGCGCCGCCCGCACGCTGTCGCCTTCGGCCACCCGCGGCGCCAGCGCTTCCCACATGCCCAGCGATTCAAACGCCTCGCGGCCGTACTTGCCGGCCGGCACGGCGTCGACCAGGGCCATGGCGACATGGCCTTCGCCCAGCCGCGCAAGCAGGCCGGCGGGGCCGGCGGCCAGGTCCAGCTGCGCAACATCATCTGTGGCGGGCGCGACCAGGACCAGGTCGTTGCCGAGCAGGTCGCGGCGGCTGGCGTCGTCAACCAGGTTGCGTCCGGCCAGCCAGTCCATCCATGCCAGGTCGGCGGAGATGAAGACATCGGTCGGCGCCCCCTGTTCGATCTGCCGGGCCAGCGCCGAACTGGCGGCGTAGGACACCTGCACCCGGGGCCCGCCGGTTTCGGAATAGGCGGCTGCGGCCTCGTCCATCGATTCCTTGAGGCTGGCCGCGGCAAACACCAGCAGCGGGTCGTCGCCTTCGGCGGCATGCGGCGCGCGCTGGCCGCAGGCGGCGGTGGCCAGCGACAGGACGCCGGCAAGCAGCAGGGTTGCAACGCGAATCATCGGTCAAAGGTAGCGCATCGCCGCTGCCGGTTGCGCGCCGGTGCGCACGCCGGCCTGCGCCGGGCCAGGCGCGCTGCCGCAGGGCGGGTCAGGAACCGTCTGTGAGGGTGCGGTTGAGCAGTTCGGCCAGGCGCTGGCCGGCGACTACCACCCGTTCCTCGGCCACCGGGCGCCAGCGGTCCACGTAGTCCTGGCCGATGCGCGCCTGCGGCGGATACACGCCGTCCTGCAGCACCACCGCGCAGGACTCTTCAGCCCAGGCGCCCGGCCCGGCGCCCGGCGGCACGTCGACCGCCAGTTCGCCCAGCTTCGCCAGGTGCCGCTGCTCGGATTCGCGCAGGCCGTAGAACAGGCCGCTGTCCCACAGCGCGTGCAGGTTGGTGCCGCGGCCATCGCGGGTGCCGTCGCGCAGGTGGACCTGGGTCGTGTTGCCGCCGCGGTCGTGGGCATAGCCGGCGTGCATCGGCTGGTGCACGTCGCCGACGAAGTGGACCACGAACTTCAATGCCTGCAGCCGCTTGGCGTCGCTGCGGTCGCGGTCGGCGAGGATTGCGGCCTGGTCATTGATCGCCTCGATCACGCAGTCGCCGCCGGGGCAGTCGCGTGCGGGTTCGTAGCTGCAGTTGTTTTCGCCGATGTTCACGTAGTGCCAGCGCGCGCTGCGCCGGCCCAGGTCGGGATCGCGTTCGCGCAGTTCGTCGGCCCAGGTGGAGATGCCGGCCAGCGAGCGCTCCTCTTCATCCTTCACGCCGCGCAGCAGGGCGTCGACCTGTGCGCGGGCGGCGGGCGTGAGCGCTGATTCGGCCAGGTGGCCGACCAGGCGGTGGCCGCGCGGGCCCCAGGCGTGGGCCGGGGCGGCGAGCAGGCAGAGCAGTGCGACAAGCAGTGGGATTCTCATGGCCGCGATTGTAGCGGCGCCGGATGACAGGCGCCGCCGCGACGGGGCCGGCGGCGGCGCGTAGGTGGCGGGCGGTGAAGCCCAGGTGCGGGGTCAGAACTTCAGCACCCAGGCCGCGCCGTACACCAGCGGGTCGATGTTGGCGGTGCCCAGCTTCACGCCTCCCACCTTGACGTCGCTTTCGATGTCCATCCAGCGCACGTCCAGGCGGATCGCGCTGCGCTCGCCGACGTCGAAGTCGATGCCGGCGTGCGCGGCCAGGCCCCAGGAATCGCCCAGGTCCAGCTCGGCGCCTTCCAGCGCGCCGGTGGTGCCTTCGCTGAAGAAGGTGGTGTAGTTCACGCCCACGCCCAGCAGCGGCCGCACCGTGCCTTCGCGGTTGAAGTGGTATTGCAGGCTGACGGTGGGCGGCAGGTGTTTGGTGCTGCCGACCTTGCCCAGGCCGTTGATGTCGATGTCGTGGCTGAACGGCGCCGCCGCCAGCACTTCCAGGCCCAGGCCGTCGTAAATGAAGTATTCGAAGGCGATGGTCGGGCGCAGGCTGTCGCCGATGTCCAGGTCCATGGTGCCGCCGGCCAGGGAGCCGTTGTCGCTTTTCGGGGCCACCTGGTGGGCGCCGAGGGCCAGGGTCCAGTCGCCGGCAGATTGGGCGGCGGCGGGCAGGGCGAAGCACGCCGCGGCCACGGCGAGCAGGGTGGGGGAGAGCAGTTTCATCGTTTTTCCTTGGGTGGGTTCAACCCCGCCACTGTCGCGTTTCCGGCACGCTGCGTCGTTGACCCGGGTCAAGCCGGCGGCGGGTTTCCGCGCTGCACAACTGCTAAAATAGGCGTTTCTTTACCACCCACCCATCTATCCACCGCGGGCGCGGTGGCAGGAGTCGACGTACCCATGGCGATCAAGGTTGGCATCAACGGGTTTGGCCGCATCGGCCGCAACGTGCTGCGCGCGGCGGTGCAGAACTTCGGCAACGACATCCAGGTCGTGGCCATCAACGACCTGCTGGAGCCGGATTACCTGGCCTACATGCTGCGCTTCGACTCCGTGCACGGCCGCTTCGACGGCGAGGTGTCGGTGGACGGCGGCACCCTGGTGGTCAACGGCAATCGCATCCGCCTGACCGCCGAGCGCGACCCGGCCAACCTGAAGTGGGACGAGGTGGGCGCGGACGTGGTGATCGAGTCGACCGGCATCTTCCTCACCGCCGAGGGCGCGCAGAAGCACATCGACGCCGGTGCGAAGAAGGTGATCATGTCGGCGCCGTCCAAGGACGCAACGCCGATGTTCGTCTACGGCGTGAACCACGACAAGTACAACGGCGAGGCGATCATCTCCAACGCTTCGTGCACCACCAACTGCCTGGCGCCGGTGGCCAAGGTGCTCAACGACAAGTGGGGCATCAAGCGCGGCCTGATGACCACGGTGCACGCGGCCACCGCCAGCCAGAAGGTGGTGGACGGTCCGTCGCAGAAGGACTGGCGCGGCGGCCGCGGCATCCTGGAGAACATCATTCCCTCGAGCACCGGCGCGGCCAAGGCCGTGGGCAAGGTGATCCCGGAGCTCAACGGCAAGCTCACCGGCATGTCGTTCCGGGTGCCGACCTCGAACGTGTCGGTGGTGGACCTGACGGTGGAGCTGGACAAGGGCGCGAGCTACGAGGAGATCTGCGCGGAGATGAAGGCGCAGTCGGAAGGCGCGCTGAAGGGCATCCTGGGATACACCGAAGAGATGGTGGTGGGCACGGATTTCCGCGGTGATGCGCGCACCTCGGTGTTCGACGTGCACGCGGGCATCCAGATGGACGAGACCTTCGTCAAGCTGGTGGCCTGGTATGACAACGAGTGGGGCTACTCCAACAAGTGCCTGGAAATGGCCCGCGTCGTCGGCGGCTGATCGACGCGCGCCACGCTGTTTCCGAAGCCCCGCCACGAGCGGGGCTTCTTTTTTGCTTCTTTCGCGTTTTGGGGGTGCGGCGAGGAGCCGTTGCTTCTTCGCTTTGGATCGTGGTGAGCTGACGGGCCCCGCCGCGGCCGGGAGGCCTTTGCGCTCCATGTCCCCCGGCGTCG
>JBQDAV010000060.1:0-13916 GCA_052090405.1 Luteimonas sp. | reverse complement strand
ACATGGAGCGCAAAGGCCTGCCGGCCGCGGCGGGGCCCTTCAGGTCACGGCGAAATCAAGCGAAGAAGCAGACGCTCTTCGCACCGCACCGCACCGCTTCGCACCCTTGCCGAAATCGGCGCCCGGACGCTGGAAAGAAGCGTCAAAAAAAGGACGGACCCGAAGGTCCGTCCCCTGTCAGGCAATGGAAAGGCGGATCAGAACCGGGCGCCCAGGCCGATGCCCACGGTCCACGGGTCGAGCTTGAGCTCCTCGCCGGTCGGCTGGCCGGCCACGTTCACGTCGGCGCGCGAACGCATGTAGCGGGCGTCGGCGCGGGCGAACCAGGTCGGGTTGATGTTCAGGTCCACGCCCACGGTGCCGATCGCGCCGCGCGGAGTGTCCAGGCCAACGTGGTTGCCGCCCTGGCCGATGTCCTCGTTGCTGATATTGGACTCGTACAGGCCCAGGCCCACGAACGGGCGGAAGGTCATGTCGGGCTGGCCGAAGTGGTACTGGCCGCTGAGCGCGATCGGCTGCTGATCGATGCTTCCGATCTTGCCCTCGGGCCCGCGCACGCGGTGGTTGAACTTGTCGACGGCACCCCAGAGCTCCACGCCCCAGTTGTCATCGATGTGGTAGGTGGCGCTCAGGGTCGGGGCCGGGTCGCCATCGATGTCGATGCCGGTGGCCGGATCGTGGTGCGGCTGCAGCAGGGTGGCGCCGCCGACGATCGAAACGCGCTTGCCGCCGTAGTTGGAGTCGCTGTCCTGCGCGAAGGCGTCCTGGGCGAAAGCCGCGGGGCTGGCGGCCAGGGCGAGGGTGGCGGCAATGGCAAGTTTGTTGTGCAGGGAAGACATGTGGGGGAATCCTCATCTTGTTATGGGTGTTGCGGTGCGCGCCCTGAAGGACTCGCGCGGCATATCGTGTCGATGTGCGGGTGAATCGCACTTGGCCGAATCGTTAAATCAGCGACGCTCCTTTCACGGACGCTTCAGTGACCGCGCCATGCGGGGCCCGCAGGTGAACGGCGGTTCACCGGCCGCGCCGCAGCGGGCGGGTTTGTGGCCAGCCGCGTCCCGCGGTTGGCGGCTGCGGCGCATGCGTCCACAATATGGCGCCTGTCCCCCCTGACCCGCGGAGAAGTCGCAATGGCCGAGCTGAAGGAAGCACGAGTCCCGGATATCGGCGATTTCGACGATGTCCCGGTGATCGAGGTGCTGGTTGCGGCCGGCGACCGCGTCGAAAAGGACCAGGGGCTGGTCACGCTGGAGTCGGACAAGGCCACGATGGAGGTGCCGGCGCCGTTCGCGGGCGTGGTCAAGGAGGTCAAGGTCTCCGAGAACGACAAGGTGGCCGAAGGCGCCGTGGTGGCCGTGATCGAGACCGGTGACGATGCCGGTGACGGCAACGGCAACGGCAACGGCCACGGCAACGGCAACGGTGACGGTGACGGTGACGGTGACGACGGCAAGGCCGCCGCCGGGAAGCAGGAATCCTCCCCGCCGGCCGAATCGAAGGCCGACCAGGCCGACGGTGGCGACAAGACCCAGAAAACTGAAAAGGCCGGAAAGAAGGACCAGGGCGGCGCCGTGCGCGACGCGACGGTGCCTGACATCGGCGACTTCGACGGCGTGCCGGTGATCGAGGTGCTGGTCTCGGCCGGCGACAAGGTCGAGAAGGACCAGGGCCTGGTCACGCTTGAATCGGACAAGGCGACGATGGAAGTGCCGGCGCCGTTCGCGGGCGTGGTCGAGGAGGTCACGGTCAAGGTCGGCGACGACGTGGCCGAGGGCAGCGTGGTGGCGCGGATCGCCGCGGAAGGCGGCGACGATGATGACGGATCCGCGAAGGCGTCCGCGGCCAAGCCGGCCGAGCGCGCGCAGCCGGAAGGCCAGGCGCCGGCCGACGAGCAGGACGACCCGGTGGTCGAGCCGGCCTCTCCCGGAAGCAGGCCCGACAACATCGCCAGGGCCGCGATGGACCACGCGCCCGCCGGCGGTGGCTCGCCGCCGGTGCGCTTCGAGGCGGCCGCGGTGCTGCCCGACAAGGTGCCCTACGCAAGCCCGGCGGTACGCCTGTTCGCGCGCGAGTTGGGCGTGGACCTGGGCCAGGTGAGCGGCAGTGCGCGCGGGGGTCGCATCACCCGCGAGGACGTGCAGAAATTCGTCAAGTCGGCGCTGGCCGGCGGCGGCAAGGCCGCGACGGGCGGTGGCGCCGGTCTGGACCTGCTGCCGTGGCCGAAGGTGGACTTCAGCAAGTTCGGCGAGGTCGAGGAAAAGCCGCTGACGCGGATCCAGAAGATCTCCGGCGCCAACCTGGCGCGCAACTGGGCGATGATCCCGCACGTCACCCAGCATGACGAGGCCGACATCACCAGCTTGGAAGACCTGCGCAAGCAGCTCAACAAGGAAAATGAAAAGGCCGGCATCAAGCTGACCATGCTCGCTTTCCTGATGAAGGCCACCGTATCGGCATTGCAGAAGTTCCCGCAGTTCAACGCCTCGCTGGACGCGTCGGGGGAAACGCTGACGCTCAAGAAGTACTTCCACATAGGCTTTGCCGCCGACACCCCGAACGGACTGGTGGTGCCGGTGGTGCGCGACTGTGACAAGAAGGGCGTGATCGAGATCGCGCAGGAAACCTCGGAGCTGGCGAAGAAGGCCCGCGACGGCAAGCTCGGCCCGGCCCAGATGCAGGGCGGGTGCTTCTCGATCAGCTCGCTGGGCGGCATCGGCGGCACCCACTTCACGCCCATCGTCAATGCCCCGGAGGTCGCCATCCTGGGCGTGTCCAGGTCGGAGATGAAGCCGGTCTGGGACGGCAAGGAGTTCCAGCCGCGGCTGGTGCTGCCGCTGTCGCTGTCCTACGACCACCGGGTGATCGACGGCGCCGCCGCGGCCCGCTTCACCGTCTACCTGGGGCAGGTGCTGGCCGACATGCGGCGGGTGCTGCTGTGACAGTTGCGGCGCGGCTGCCGGTGATGCTGTTGGCCGCGTCCCTGTCTCTCCCCGCCATGGCGCAGGATGGAGGCGCACTGCGCACGACGCTTGACCGCCACCTGGAGGCGATCAACGCGCGCGACCTGGACGCGCTGATGGAAACGGTGACCGAAGGTCAGGAGCTGGTCACCATCCTGCCGGACGGCCGGGTGCTGGAGACGCGTGACGGGTATCGGAAGCTGCACGTGGACTGGTTTGCCGACGGTGACTGGCGGATGGCGTTCCAGGTCGAAGATGTAGGCATCGTGGCCGACGCCGGCATCGCACGCGTGCGTTACCAGGCGCTTGAGCGCGATGACGCAGGCGGCGAGCGCAACACGGGCGAGGCGCTGCTGGTGCTGGTGTTCGCGCGGGAGGCCGGCGCCTGGCGGCTCGTGCACGACCAGAACACCGTGATTCCGTCGCCGCCCGCCCGCCTGCCCGCCCGCCTGCCCGCTGGCGGCCCCCCACCGGAGGAAACGTGATGGCCAAGACCCTGGAAGTGAAAGTCCCTGATATCGGTGATTTCGGCGACGTGCCCGTGATCGAGGTGCTGGTGGCGGTCGGCGACACGGTGGCCGTGGACGAGGGGCTGGTCCTGCTCGAATCGGACAAGGCGACCATGGAGGTGCCGTCAACGGCGGCCGGCGTGGTCAAGGAGCTGCAGGTCAACGAGGGCGACAGCGTCTCCGAGGGCCAGGTGGTGGCGGTGCTGGAGGCCGAAGGCGCCGGCGATGGCGCAGGCAAGGGCAAGAACGAGGCTTCCGCCAAGGGCGAGGGTGACAGCGACGCCAAGGCACCGGACGCTGCGAAGGCCGGCCCGGGCAAGCCGCCGGTGGCCACCTCGCACCGCGCGCCGGCCGAGCCGGATCCGGTCAAGGCCGCGCCGTCCTCGGGCCGCAAGGCCGACGTGGAATGCCGGATCGTCGTGCTCGGCTCCGGGCCGGGCGGCTACACCGCCGCGTTCCGCGCAGCCGACCTGGGCCTGGATACGGTGCTCATCGAGCGCTACGACACCCTGGGCGGGGTCTGCCTCAATGTCGGCTGCATCCCGTCCAAGGCGCTGCTGCACTCGGCCGACGTGATCGGGCAGGCGCAGCAGGCCGCCGACTACGGCATCGATTTCGGCAAGCCGGAGATCGCGCTGGACAAGCTGCGCGGCTACAAGGACAAGGTGGTGGGCCAGCTCACCAAGGGCCTGGCCGGCATGGCCAAGCAGCGCAAGGTGCGGGTGGAGCAGGGCACCGGCAAGTTCGTGTCGGCCAACGAGATCGAGGTGGAGGGCGCCGACGGCAAGACCCGGCTGGTGCGCTTCGAGCAGTGCATCATCGCCGCCGGTTCGCAGGCGCTGGAGCTGCCGGGCTTCCCGTGGGACGACGAGCGGATCATGGACTCGACCGGCGCCCTGGAGCTGGCCGAGGTGCCCAAGTCTTTGCTGGTCGTGGGCGGCGGGATCATCGGCCTGGAAATGGCCACCGTGTACCGCGCGCTGGGCAGCGAGGTG
The DNA here is from genome assembly GCA_052090405.1 of Luteimonas sp. Lineage (GTDB taxonomy): Bacteria > Pseudomonadota > Gammaproteobacteria > Xanthomonadales > Xanthomonadaceae > Luteimonas. The sequence goes on along the minus strand of JBQDAV010000060.1, from coordinate 9,452 downwards.
ACCGTGGTCGAGCTGGCCGGGCAACTGATCCCCGGCACGGATGCCGACCTGGTCAAGCCCCTGGCTGCCCGGCTGAAGAAGCAGGGCGTGTCGGTGCACCTGAAGACAAAGGTGAACGAGGCCAAGGCGCAGAAGAACGGCATTGCGGTCGAGTTCGAAGGCGAGTCCATCCCCGAGCGCAAGCGCTACGACCGCGTGCTGGTGGCGGTGGGCCGCAGCCCCAACGGCAAGAAGATCGGCGCCGAGAAGGCCGGCGTGCGCGTGGGCGAGCGCGGCTTCATCGACGTGGACCGGCAGATGCGCACCAACGTGCCGCACATCTTTGCCATCGGCGACATCATTGGCCAGCCGATGCTGGCCCACAAGGCGACCCACGAGGGCAAGCTGGCGGCGGAAGTCGCCGCCGGTGAAAAGAAGGACTGGGTGGCGCGGGTGATCCCCTCGGTGGCCTACACCGACCCGGAGATCGCCTGGGTGGGCATCACCGAGTCCGAGGCGAAGGAGAAGGACATCAAGGTCGGCGTGGCGAAGTTCCCCTGGGCGGCCAGCGGCCGCGCCATCGGGCTGGGCCGCACCGAGGGTGTCACCAAGCTGCTGTTCGACGAGGCCACCAACCGCATCGTCGGCGCCGGCATCGTCGGCGTGCATGCCGGCGACCTGATCGCCGAGGCGGCGCTGGCGATCGAGATGGGCGCCGAAGCTTCGGATATCGCCCACACCATCCACCCGCACCCGACCCTGAGCGAATCGGTCGCCATGGCCGCCGAGATCTATGAAGGCACCATCACCGACCTCTACATGCCGAAGAAAAAGTAGAGGTCGGCAGCCTCAGAACCGGAACGTTATCCCCGCCATCGGGCCATGCACGCGCAGGTCGCCGGTGACCCGGCCCTGATAGGGGAACGGTCCGGCGTCCACGCCATCGGGCGCCTCTGCGGTGCCGCTGAAGTCGTCGGTCAGCCTGAGCCGGAACCAGTCGTAGCCCACGTGCACGCCGGTGCGCTCGCTGATCATGTATTCAACGAACAGGCCGGCGCGCTCGAAGTGGCCGTCCTCGTCGAGAAAGTCGCCCCAACCCGTGTCCAGGTACTGCGCTTCCAGGCCGATGTGCCAGCGCTCGGCCGGCATCCAGGTCATCCGGGTGTGCAGGCCCGGGGAGAATCCGTCCTGCTTCCACTGCACCGTCTCGAACTGCGGGTCGACCAGGTCGGTGCCCTCCGAGCTGCCGGTGGCGCGCGCCTCCAGCTCGGCCCAGGTCACGCCCAGGCCCACGCCCCACTGGAACGTGTCGTTGCTGATGAAGCTGTATTCGTAGTTGAGGCTGGCCAAGCTGAGCGCCAGGCGGGCGTCCAGGCGGGCGCCGGGAACCTCGATGGATGAACCTTCCACGCCGATGATCGCCTCGGGGTCCAGGACCGTGCCGCCGTATTCCCAGGTCTCGTCGCGACGGTAGTCGTAGTAGTTGGCGACCAGCGCCTGGCGTTCGCTGAAACGGAAGCCGAGTGCGCCGCGCGGGCGCCACGAGCGACTGGTGTCGAAGCGTTCGTCGAAGTCGAAGCTGGCCTGGTCGGCGCCGTCGGTGACGGTCCCGTTGCCGGAAAAGCCCAGCTCAGCTTCCGGGCCGAAGGCGCTCAGGCGCAGGACGAAGCGGTCGTCGTGCGATTGCGCGTGGGCGGGAAGGGCGGCCGCGGCGGCGACGGCTACGGCGGTATTCAGCGCTGCAAGGCGCAGGACGTGCGGAGCTGGCATGGCATCTTCCTGGGGGAGGGATGGCCGATGTTCCGCAAGCCGCGGTCGCGGGTGCGTGAACCGGCCGCGGGAGGATGCGACGCCGGTCGCAGTTGCGGGTGCCCGCGGAAAAGAAAGAGCCCCAGCGATGGCCGGGGCTCGGGTGCGATCTGGGTGCTGGACCGACGAGGAAGTGCACCAGATCGGGCACGCAGGGTGGGACAGGCCTTTGCAGCGGAAGTTCCCGCTGGACGGCGGGACTGGTGGCGGTTGTCGCTCAATCTCCACCACTGCTATAATTCTGGGGCTAAGCAGGACCGTTTCGGCCAAGTCCGTCGGCATGCTCCACTACCTACCCAAACATCCGGAATCCTGAAGTGTTCACGATCGCCGCCGAAGGCCGGCGGCTGGCACGGCGCGCCATCGCCTGGCAGGCGATTGCGGTTGCAGTGACAGCGCTGGCGTTCCTTGCCAAGGGCGTCGACTGGGCCCTGGGAGCGGCGCTGGGTGGGGCTGCGGTTGCAATCGGCGGTTGGCTTTCCAGCGTGATTGCGCTGGGAGGCGGCGCCAACCCTTCCATGGTCGCCCTGGCGCGGCTGATGGCGGGGGTGGGGCTGAAGTGGGTGGTGATCGGGGGGGCGCTGCTGCTGGGCATCTGGCTGGCGGGGTTCCCGCCGTTGCCGATTGTAGTGGGAGTGATTGTCGCCCTGGGGGCGCAATTGCTGGCATTTTCCGGGCCGGTGGCCAGGAACTGAATCGTTTACAGGCAGGATTTCTGACTCATGGCGGTTGAAGCGGAACTCACCCCGTCCAGCTACATCCAGCACCACCTGCAGAACCTGACCGCGTCGGTCGGCGAGGGCGCGTTCTGGACGCTGCACGTGGACACCCTGGTCGGCTCGCTGGTCCTGGGCGGCATCATGTACCTGATGTTCTGGGCGGCCACCCGCAAGGCCACTGCCGGCGTGCCGGGCAAGTGGCAGGCCTTCGTGGAGATCCTGCTGGAGTTCGTGGATCGCCAGGCGCGCGACACCTACCACGGTTCCAGCAAGCTGGTGACGCCGATCGCGATCACCCTGTTCTTCTGGATCCTGATGATGAACATGATGAAGTTCATCCCCGCGGACTTCATCTCCAAGCCGCTTGAATGGGCGGGCGTGGGCTACTGGAAGCCGGTGCCCACCGCCGACGTCAACGCCACCCTGGGCCTGTCGATCAGCGTGTTCTTCCTGACCCTGTTCTTCGGCCTGCGGGCCAAGGGCATCGGCGGCTTCACCAAGGATTTCCTGGTCACGCCGTTCGGCAAGTGGGCGATGCCCGCCAATCTGCTGCTGAACATCGTCGAGTGGCTGTCCAAGCCGATCTCGCTGGCCATGCGACTGTTCGGCAACATGTTCGGCGGCGAGATCGTGTTCCTGCTGATCTGGGTGCTCGGCGGCTCCGCCCTGATCGGCGTGCTCGGCGGCGCCGTGTTCGGCCTGGGGTGGATGATCTTCCACATCCTGGTCGTGCCGCTGCAGGCCTTCATTTTCATGATGCTGTCGATCGTCTACCTCAGCCTGGCCGAGGATTCGCACTGACCGGTCGCTTCATCCCGGTTCCGTTTTTGTTCCACCCCTCACTTCACCTTCCAACCTAGCAAGCCGTTCTGGAGATAACCCATGGAAACCGCACTCGCTCTCATCGCTTCCGTCCAGTCCTCGACCGCACTGGCAGTGGGCCTCATGATCGGCCTGGCCGCGATGGGCGCTGGCCTGGGCATGGCCATCATGGCCGGCAAGTTCCTCGAGTCCGCCGCCCGCCAGCCGGAGCTGATCCCGGTGCTGCAGGTGCGCATGTTCATTACCGCCGGCCTGATCGACGCCCCGTTCATCATCAGCGTCGCCGTTGGCCTGCTGTTCGCCTTCGCCAACCCGTTCCTGGTCGGTGGCCTGGCCGTCTGAGCCAGCCGGTCACGGAGCAACGCGCACCGTCGGCCATCGGGGCCGGCGGCTGCAACACGGATAGCCCCGGCACCTCCCGTGCCAGGGGCGCACCGAGTACAGGCAGAGCACCACGATGAGCATCAATCTGACCCTAATCGCCCAGGCGCTGGCCTTTGCCGGCTTCATCTGGCTGATCGCCACCTTCGTGTGGCCGCCGCTGCTCAATGCGATCGAGGAGCGGCAGAAGAAGATCGCCGAGGGCCTGGCCGCCGCCGACAACAGCCAGCGTGCACTGGCCCAGGCCGAGGAAACCGCCAACGCCGAACTCAAGGCCGCGCGGGCCAAGGCCAACGAGGTCATCGACCAGGCGCACAAGCGCGGTGCCCAGATCGTCGAGGCCGCCAAGGCCGAGGCGATCACCGAGGGCCTGCGGCAGAAGGCGCTGATCGACGCCGAGATCGAGGCCTCCGCCACCCGTGCCCGCGAGGAGCTGCGCCGCCAGGTGTCGCTGCTTGCGGTCAGCGGCGCCGAGCGCCTGCTCAAGCGCGAGATCGACGCCGACGCCCACAAGGCGCTGCTCGACGAACTCGCCGCGGAGATCTGAGCCGATGTCCGCGACCATCGCCCGCCCGTATGCACGCGCCGCCTTCGCGGTCGCGCGCGATGACGGCAGCTCCGCGCAGTGGTCGGACGCGCTGGCGTTCGCCGCGCGCGTGGCGGCCGATCCCGACGTGGAGGCCATGCTCCTGCATCCGGCCCTGAACGCCGGCGACGCCGTGACCCTGCTGGTACCGGAAGGGGCGGACGACAAGTTCTCCGGCTTCATCGCCCTGCTGGCCGACAACGGCCGGCTCGGGGTGCTGCCGGAGATCGTCGGCATGTTCGAGCAGCTGCGCGCCGAGGACGAACAGGTGGTGCTGGCGACGGTCACTTCCGCGGCCGAGCTGCCCGAGGCCGAGGTCGAGCAGATCCGCAGTGCACTCAAGCGCCGCTTCGGCCGCGAGGTGCAGCTGGAGACCGCGATCGACGCGGGCCTGATCGGCGGCGCGGTGATCGCTGCCGGCGACGTGGTGATCGACGGCTCGCTCAAGGGCAAGCTCGAGCGCCTGCAATCCGCGCTGGCGCACTGACACACCCAGAAACGTAGGGCGGGCCTGGCCCGCCACCAACGGCGGCCCAACCGCCCTACAGGAAAAGACGCAATGGCAACCTCCACGCTCAATCCTTCCGAAATCAGCGAGCTGATCAAGTCGCGCATCGACAAGGTCAAGCTGTCCGCCGAGGCCCGAAACGAGGGCACGGTGACCAGCGTGGCCGACGGCATCGTGCGCCTGCACGGCCTGGCCGACGTGATGCAGGGCGAGATGATCGAACTGCCCGCCACCGAGGACGGCGCCGCCACCTACGCGCTGGCCCTGAACCTGGAGCGCGACTCGGTCGGCGCCGTGGTCCTGGGTGAGTACGAGCACCTGCGCGAAGGCGACACCGCCAAGACCACCGGCCGCATCCTGGAAGTGCCGGTGGGCCCGGAGCTGCTGGGCCGGGTGGTCAACGCGCTGGGCGAGCCGATCGACGGCAAGGGCCCGGTCGACGCCAAGCTGGGTGCGCCGGTGGAGCGCGTGGCGCCGGGCGTGATCTGGCGCAAGTCGGTCGACCAGCCGGTGCAGACCGGCTACAAGTCGGTCGACTCCATGATCCCGATCGGCCGCGGCCAGCGCGAGCTGGTCATCGGCGACCGCCAGACCGGCAAGACCGCGCTGGCGATCGACGCGGTGATCAACCAGAAGGGCACCGGCATCAAGTGCGTGTACGTGGCGATCGGCCAGAAGGCCTCGACCGTCTCCAACATCGTGCGCAAGCTGGAAGAAAACGGCGCCCTGGAGCACACCATCGTGGTCGCCGCCACCGCCTCCGAGTCGGCCGCGATGCAGTACATCAGCGCCTACTCCGGCTGCACCATGGGCGAGTACTTCATGGATCGCGGCGAAGACGCGCTGATCGTGTACGACGACCTGTCCAAGCAGGCCGTGGCCTACCGCCAGATCTCGCTGCTGCTGCGCCGCCCGCCGGGCCGCGAAGCCTACCCGGGCGACGTGTTCTACCTGCACAGCCGCCTGCTCGAGCGCGCCGCGCGCGTGTCCGAGGAGTACGTGGAGGAATTCACCAAGGGCGAGGTCAAGGGCAAGACCGGTTCGCTGACCGCACTGCCGATCATCGAAACCCAGGCCGGCGACGTGTCCGCGTTCGTGCCGACCAACGTGATCTCGATCACCGACGGCCAGATCTTCCTGGAAACCGATCTGTTCAACGCCGGCATCCGCCCGGCCGTGAACGCCGGCATCTCGGTGTCGCGCGTGGGCGGCTCGGCCCAGACCAAGATCATGAAGAAGCTGTCGGGCGGCATCCGCATCGCCCTGGCCCAGTACCGCGAGCTGGCGGCCTTCGCCCAGTTCGCGTCGGACCTGGACGACGCCACCCGCAAGCAGCTCGAGCGCGGCCAGCGCGTGACCGAGCTGATGAAGCAGAAGCAGTACGCGCCGATGAGCGTGTTCCACCAGGCGGTGTCGATCTATGCGGTCGACAAGGGCTACATGGACGACGTGCCGGTGAACAAGATCGGCAGCTTCGAGGAGGCGCTGCACGCGCATTTCGAGAACACCGCCGCCGAGCTGATCGAAAAGGTCAACGGCAGCGGCGCCTGGAACGACGAGATCGAAGGCGCGTTCAAGAGTGGCGTCGAAGACTTCAAGAAGACCGGTAGCTGGTAAACCAACCCATCCCGTCATTCCCGCGTCCGCGGGAATGACGAAAAAAAGAGAGCGAAGAGATGGCAGGCGGCAGAGAAATCAAGACCAAGATCAAGAGCGTGCAGAACACCCGCAAGGTGACGCGCGCGCTGGAAATGGTCTCGGCCTCCAAGATCCGCAAGGCCCAGGAGCGGATGCGCGAGTCGCGCCCGTACGCGCGGGCGATGAAGCAGCTCATCGGCCACCTGGCCCAGGCCAACTCCGAGTTCCAGCACCCGTACCTGGTCGAGCGCGAGGACGTGAAGCGGGTCGGCTACGTGATCGTGTCGTCGGACCGCGGCCTGGCCGGCGGGCTGAACAACAACCTGTTCCGCAAGTTGCTGGGCGAGTTCCGCAAGCACCAGGAGAACGGCGTGGAGGTCGACCTGGTCACCATCGGCCAGAAGGCGACCACGTACTTCCGCCGGATCAACGTGAACATGCTCGCCACCGTCACCCACCTGGGCGACACCCCGCAGGTCGAGCAGCTGGTGGGCGTGATCAAGGTCATGCTCGATGCCTACAACGAAGGCAGCGTGGACCGCGTGTTCCTGGTCTACAACGACTTCGTCAACACCATGGTCCAGCGCGCCGCGTTCGACCAGCTCCTGCCGCTGCCGGCGTCGGATGAAAAGGTGGCCAGGCACGACTGGGACTACATCTACGAGCCGGACGCGGAAGGCGTGCTCGGCCACGTGCTCACCCGCTACGTCGAATCGCTGGTGTACCAGGCGGTGATGGAGAACGTGGCCTCCGAGCACGCCGCGCGCATGGTGGCGATGAAGGCCGCCAGCGACAACGCCAACAAGCTGATCGACACCCTCAACCTGTCCTACAACAAGGCCAGGCAGGCGGCGATCACCCAGGAAATTTCCGAGATCGTGGGCGGCGCGGCCGCGGTCTGACCCATTCTGGCGGGCGCGGATCCAACCGCTCCCGCACAAGCAGCATCAGCGAGTTCCAGAGGACATAGTGATGAGCAACCAGGGCAAGATCGTTCAGATCATCGGCGCGGTCGTCGACGTCGAATTCCCGCGCGAGAGCGTGCCGAAGGTGTACGACGCGCTCAAGGTGCAGGACACCGAGATCACGCTGGAGGTGCAGCAGCAGCTCGGCGACGGCGTGGTGCGCACGATTGCGCTGGGCTCCACCGACGGCCTCAAGCGCAACCTCGTGGCCGACAATACCGGCACCGGCATCGTGGTTCCGGTGGGCGCCGGCACCCTGGGCCGGATCATGGACGTGCTCGGCCGCCCGATCGACGAGGCCGGTCCGGTCGAAGCCAGCGACAACTGGGAAATCCACCGCTCCGCGCCGTCGTACGAGGACCAATCGTCCACCAACGAGCTGCTGGAAACCGGCATCAAGGTCATCGACCTGATGTGCCCGTTCGCCAAGGGCGGCAAGGTCGGCCTGTTCGGCGGCGCCGGCGTGGGCAAGACCGTCAACATGATGGAACTGATCAACAACATCGCCAAGGCGCACGAGGGCCTGTCGGTGTTCGCCGGCGTGGGCGAGCGTACCCGCGAGGGCAACGACTTCTACCACGAGATGAAGGACTCCAACGTCCTGGACAAGGTGGCGATGGTCTACGGCCAGATGAACGAGCCGCCCGGCAACCGCCTGCGCGTGGCCCTGACCGGCCTGACCATGGCCGAGTACTTCCGCGACGAGAAGGACGAGACCGGCAAGGGCAAGGACGTGCTGCTGTTCGTCGACAACATCTACCGCTACACCCTGGCCGGTACCGAGGTCTCGGCGCTGCTGGGCCGCATGCCGTCGGCGGTGGGCTACCAGCCGACCCTGGCCGAGGAAATGGGCGTGCTGCAGGAGCGCATCACCTCCACCCGCACCGGCTCGATCACCTCGATCCAGGCCGTGTACGTGCCCGCGGACGACCTGACCGACCCGTCGCCGGCCACCACCTTCGCCCACCTGGACGCGACCGTGGTGCTGAGCCGTGACATCGCCTCGCTGGGCATCTACCCGGCCGTGGACCCGCTGGACTCCACCAGCCGCCAGCTTGATCCGAACGTGATTGGCAGCGAGCACTACGAAGTTGCGCGCAGGGTCCAGTCCACGCTGCAGAAGTACAAGGAGCTCAAGGACATCATCGCGATCCTGGGCATGGACGAGCTGTCTGAGGAGGACAAGCAGGCCGTGTCGCGCGCGCGCAAGATCGAGCGCTTCTTCAGCCAGCCCTTCCACGTGGCCGAAGTGTTCACCGGCTCGCCGGGCAAGTACGTGCCGCTGAAGGAAACCATCCGCGGCTTCAAGGGCATCGTGGACGGCGAATACGACCACCTGCCCGAGCAAGCGTTCTACATGGTCGGCAGCATCGACGAAGCCGTCGAGAAGGCCGCGAAGATCGCCGAGAAGGCGTAAGAAGGCAGACCCATGACCACCATCCGTTGCGACATCGTCAGTGCCGAAGCCGAGATCTTCCACGGCGAGGCCACGCTCGTGGTCGTTACCGGGGAGATGGGCGAGCTGGGCATCGCGCCGCGCCATGCGCCGCTGATCACCCGGCTCAAGCCGGGCAAGGTGGTGGTGACCCAGGCCGACGGCAGCAAGCTGGACTTCGCCATTGGCGGCGGCATCCTGGAGGTGCAGCCGCAGGTGGTGACGATCCTGGCTGACACCGCGATCCGCGCCGACGAGATCGACGAGGCTTCGGTCAAGGCGGCCAAGGAAGAGGCCGAGCGCGTGCTCGCCGGCCGCGGCGAGGCCATGGACGTGGCCGAGGCCCAGCAGAAGCTGGCCGAAGTCACCGCCCAGCTGCAGGCGCTGGAGCGGCTGCGCAAGACTCTCAAGCACTGAGGCGACGCAGATCGCACCACAACGAGACGCCGGCCCCGGGGCCGGCGTTTTTCGTTGCTGCGGTCCGTTTTTATGGTTGTTTACCCAATCGAGGGAAAGAGCGGCGCTGATGCGACGTCGGCGCGCCGGGTGGGGGTACCCTTTAGTCTCCATGTCCCCCGGCGTCGGCCTGCGGCCGCCACCTCCTCCTTTA
>JBQDAV010000059.1:0-14368 GCA_052090405.1 Luteimonas sp. | reverse complement strand
CCGCGGGCCCGGCCGACATGGGCAAGCTGATGGGCGCGCTGAAGCCGAAGCTGGCTGGCAAGGCCGACATGGGCCTGGTCTCGAAGCTGGTGAAGCAGAAGCTCACCGGCTGACCCGGACGGCGGCCAATCACCGCCCCGCCTCACGGGCTGGTGACGCCGGCGTGCCATCCTTAGGCCCATGTCACTGCTCCAGAAAGGAAAACTCAGGACCAGAAGGCTGAAGACCAGGCTCGAACCCTGGATTGCCAGGGCGCAGAAAAGCCTGCCCTACGCCCTTGTCCAGCGCTTCATCGAGGCCGACCTGCTCGCCCAGGCCGCCTCGCTCTCCTTCTTCGCCCTGATCTCGCTCGCGCCGCTGCTGGTATTGCTGCTGTGGCTGACCGCCTCGCTGTACCCGGAGGCACAGGACGCGCTGATCGAGCAGATCGGCGTGCTCGCCGGGGGCCAGGCCGAAACGGTGGCCACCACGGTGATCCGCAATGCCAGCGACCAGCCCGACATCGGCAGCCTCGCCGGCATCTGGAGCACGGCGCTGCTGTTCGTCGGCGCCACCGTGGTGTTCGCGCGCCTGCAGACCACCCTCAACCTGATCTTCCACACCACCGACAAGACTCTGGGCGGCATCCTGGCCTGGCTGCGCAAGCGGGTGTTCTCGGTGGGCGTGGTGTTCTCGCTCGGCTTCCTGGTGATCATCTCCACCCTGGCCGGCACCGCGGTGGAACTGGCCTTCCGCGACATCCCGCTGCTGGTGCCGGTGGCCGGCTACGCCGTGATGCTGCTGGTCTACAGCTGCGCCTTCGCCCTGCTCTACCACTACCTGCCCGACCGGCGGGTGCACTGGAAGCAGGCGTTCCTGGGCGGGCTGATCACCTCGGTACTGTTCCTGGTCGGCCGCTGGGCGATCGCCTTCTACCTGGCCGAGGCCGCCCCAGGCAGCGCCTACGGCTCGGCCGGCGCGCTGGTGCTGCTGCTGGTGTGGATCTACTACGCAGCGATGATCTTCTTCGGCGGCGCCCTGATCACCGCGGTCATCGACGAGCGATCGCGCGAGCGCACGGTCGCCGACGAATCCCCCGCCATCGAGGATCCGCCCGGCGTGGCATCCTAGCGGGGCAATGTCCCGCATCCCCGACGCCTTCATCGACGACCTCCTCGCCCGCACCGATATCGTCGAGGTGGTCAACGCGCGCGTGCCGCTCAAGCGCCAGGGCAAGGAGTACGCCGCCTGCTGCCCGTTCCACGACGAGCGCTCGCCCTCGTTCACGGTTTCGCCGGGCAAGCAGTTCTACCACTGCTTCGGCTGCGGCGCGCACGGCAGCGCAATTGGCTTCCTGATGGAATACGACCGGCTGGAGTTCCTGGATGCAATCGAGGAACTGGCTCGCACCGCCGGCGTGGAGGTGCCGCGCGAGACCCGCCAGCGCAATCGCGACGGCGACATCGACGCGATGTTCAACGCCCTGGAAGCGGCCCAGCGGTTCTACCGCAAGCAGCTTGCCGGCAACGACGCGGCCCGCGCCTACCTGCACGACCGCGGCGTGGACGAGGCGATCGGCGAGCAGTTCGGCATCGGCTACGCGCCCGACGGCTACGCTGCGCTCAAGGACGTGCTGGGCACCGACGAGCGCCGGCTGAAGCTGCTGGAGAAGTCCGGCATGCTCAGCCGCAACGACCGCGGCCACGTCTACGACAAGTTCCGCGACCGGGTGATGTTCCCGATCGCCGACCGCCGCGGGCGCACCATTGCCTTCGGCGGCCGGATCCTGGGCAAGAGCGACGGCCCCAAATACCTCAACTCGCCCGAGACCCCGCTGTTCCACAAGGGCCGCGAGCTGTACGGCCTGTGGCAGGCGCGCCAGGCCAACCGCGAGCTCAAGCGCCTGATCGTGGTGGAGGGCTACATGGACGTGATCGCCCTCGCCCAGCACGGCATCTCCCAGGCGGTCGCCACGCTTGGTACCGCCACCACGCCCGACCATGCCGAGCTGCTGTTCCGCAATGCGGCCGACGTGTACTTCTGCTTCGACGGCGACGCCGCCGGCCGCCGGGCCGCGGTAAAGGCGATGGAGTCGGTGTTGCCGCGCATGCGCGATGGCCGCCAGGCGTTCTTCCTGTTCGTGCCCGAGGGCGAGGACCCGGACTCACTGGTGCGCGCCGAGGGCGCGGCCGGCTTCGACGCGCGCCTGGCCGAAGCCACGCCGCTGTCGGAGTTCTTTTTCGACAGCCTCGGCGAAGGCATCAACCTGTCCACCCTGGACGGCAAGGCGCGCCTGGCCGAACGCGTCCGCCCGCAGCTGGCGCAGATTCCCGACGGCGCCTTCGCCGACCTGATGCGCCAGCACCTGACCGGACTGACCGGCGTGGGTGCGCGCACGCCGGCCGCGCCCGCACCCGCCCAGCGCGCGCCCGCCAGAAAACCGGCCAACGCGCCAAAGCGCAGCCTGGTGCGCAGCGCCATCATCCTGCTGCTGCAACGCCCGGCCCTGGCCCTGGACCTACCCGACTCCTACCGCTTCACCGCCCTGCGCCAGCCCGGCGTGCCGCTGCTGACCGAACTGATCGCCATCATCCATTCGCGCCCGGAGATCACCACCGGCGCGCTGATCGAACACTTCGCCGGCCGCGAAGAAGGCGAATCGCTGCAAAAGCTCGCCGCGATCAGCATGCCCGGCGAAGCGCCCGCCTGGCGCGACGAACTGCTGGCCATCATCGCCCGGCTCGACCGCCAAACCCTGGACCAGCGCATCGAGGAGCTGCAGGCCCAAATCGCCGAAGGCGGCTTTGCCGCCCTGTCCGCCGCGGAAAAGGACGAACTGCGCCAGCTGCAGTCGGCTCGCATCCAGGCCGGCTGAGGCGCCGCAACACCTTCTCCCCATGGCCGATGGCCAACCTCCGGCGGCGATGGCATGATCGCCCGCTTTCGTCATGCCCCTGCTCCCATGTCCTCACCCTGGCTCGATTCCCCCCAGCGCTATGGCCTGGTGTCACGCCTGCTCCACTGGTCGATGGCCGCGGTGCTGGCCTGGCAGTACGCGGGCATGCTGGCGAAGGTCACCCTTGGCCGGGGCAGCGCCGTGGTCGCCTTCCTGGTCGGCAGCCACAAGCCGGTCGGCACCGTCCTGATGTTGCTGATCCTGTTGCGCGGTGCCTGGGGCCTGTCGCAGCTGCGGCGCCGGCCGTCGCATCCGGCCACCCTGGCCGGTCGCGCCGCCGGCATCGGCCACGCGGTGCTGTACGCGCTGATGCTCTACATCCCCACCGTCGCGCTGCTGCGCGAATACGGTCGCGGCCGCGGCTTTTCGCCGTTCGGCATCCCGCTGTTCCCGGAGACCGGACAGGAGCTGGCCTGGATGCTGCCGCTGGCCGAGGCCTCCCACGGCCTGCTCGCCTGGACCCTGCTCGGCCTGATCCTGGGCCACGTGGCCATGGTGATCATGCACCACTGGTGGTGGCGCGACGGCACCGCCGCGCGCATGGGCGGCCGGCTCCGCTAAGCCTGCACCTCGGGTTACCCCCAATGTCGGCGCGGGCACCGTGCCGATACGCTTGCAGGTAACGGCGCCCCGACGGCGCCCAACCCTGCGTGCTGACATGACGATCGACGCGTCACGCCCCGAGTTTTCGCTCCCGGACTGGATCAACGGCGCCGTCCAGCGCTTCCGCGACATGGCCGCGCCGACACAGGCGTTCGACGACGCCGTCACCGGCGCCAACGGGCGGGACGTCAGTTTCGAGCATGATCCGCAGACCACCCGGATCAGCGAAGAGTCCAGCTTCCGCCAGCGCACCACGTATACCGGCAACACCGAGGTCAGCGTCGCCGCGCCAGGCCACGACGGCGCACCGATCCCGGTCACCTACCACGCCAACATGGTCCGCTCCACGGCCACGCCCGAGGCCATGCAGGCGCTCAACCCGATGGATCCGCAGACCTGGCCGCCCGGCACCAGCGTGGAGCTGCGTGGCGGAGACTTCACCGGCACCGCGTTCGAGCAGACCTTCCGCACCCTGGCCGAAGCCAACGGCGTGGAGAACATCGACGACGTGCGCCTGGTGATCAGCAAGAGCACCATCACCAAGTCCACCCCGGTGCCCGAGCTGCGGATCATGTCCGGCCCGGCCCACGTGTTCGACGCCCCGTTCGAGACCGGCCCCGGCTCACCCGCGACCAGCCGCGAGGACTTCGGCATCCACACCCTGGTCCAGCGCGACCCGGGCGCAGCCGACCAGCGCGCCGCGCTCAACCACCTGCTGGTCACCGGCACCCAGCCTGACGGCAGCATCGGCGTGAGCGAGACCGTCACCGCGGACACCATCAACGGCCTGATCACCGACGTGGCCAGCGGCGAGGTCAACGACGTCACCTGGACATTCGATGGCGAAGGCCGCCCGGTGCACGCCGAAGGCACCCTGACCTGGACCCCGGGCAGCAGCCGCTATCGCGACGGCGACCGTACCGAAGGCACCGCCCAGAGCGACTTCCGCACCGACAACGGCCTGGGCAGCGAGCACCACACCGGCCACATCTTCGCCTACCGCTTCGTCCATGGGCACGGGCCGGTGAACATGTTCCCGCAGCAGGCCAACTTCAACACCGGCCCCTACGCACGCATGGAACAGGAGTGGGCGGACTGGCTGGACCACGGCATGGAAGTCGACATCCGCGTTGAACTGGCGCCCGCCGGCGCCCAGTTCCCGGAGCAGGTGACCGTCGATTACACCGTCACCGACCCGGAGAGCGGCGCGGTGGTCTATGACCCGCGGACCACCGTCTTCGACAACGAGGCCGGCCAGTACTTCGACAGCATCAGCCAGGGTGAGATGGACGACATGATCGGGCGCGTCGCCTGATATCCTCACCCTGATGGACAGCAACGCACTGATCATGGCGGTCGGCCAGGCGATCGTGACTGACCCCAAGGTCGACGCCGAACCCTGGGACGGCTACGCCCTGATCGCCTCCTACACCGACGCCGGCCGCACCCTCAGCGGCTTCCGCTACCGCGACGGCCAGCCGCCCCAGCCGGCCACGCCGCGTTCGGCGGAGCTGGACGAGCGCATCGACGCGCTGCGCCAGGCCACCCGCGTGGAAGGCAAGGACCCCTGGGGGGCCTGCGTGATCCGCATCGTCAGCGCCACCGGCAAGATCACCGCCGACTTCGCCTACGAAGCCGCCGCGCAGTGGGACATCACCCCCGGCACCTTGGCCGAAGTCGCCGAACGCGCGCGGCCGGGCTGAACCGTTCGAGGCAACAGCGTCAGACCGGGCTGCGCAGGATCTTCTCCATCGCCTTGCCCTTGGCCAGCTCGTCGATCAGCTTGTCCATGTAGCACAGCTCGCGCATCAGCGGATCCGCGACGTCCTCCACGCGCACCTTGCACACCACGCCCGTGATCAGCTGGCGGTCCGGGTTGAGCCTGGGCGCATCGCCGATGAAGGTTGCCAGGTCGACCTCGTCATCGATCTGCCGCTGCAGCCCCGCCTGGTCGTGGCCGGTCAGCCAGCGGATGATCTCGTCGACCTCCTCCTTCGTGCGGCCCTTGCGCTCGGCCTTTTGCACGTACATCGGATACACCTTGGCGAACTTCATCTTGAAAACCGGGTGATCGGACATCGCTCCTCCCGTTCATGACCGCTACGCGCCGGGCTGGCTCATATGGCGCTGACCAGCGTAAACAACTGCGGATAATCGACGACAATCCCCTGCGCGGAAAATTCCAGGGTGCCGCGATAGCCGGCGTCTGGTGCTTCGTACTCATAGCCCGTGTCCGACACGCGCCTGTAACTCTGCCGGAGCACTTGCAGCCCGAGCTCCGGAAACGCCAGGTAGGCGGCAGGTGCCGGCGCATACCCGCCAATCTCCAGCCCGAGCCGGCGGATGGGCAGGAAGTTCGTTGCCGGGGTGAAGCCCAGGTCCACGTCCACGCAGCCTGCGAGCTGCGGCTGTTCGACGCCTCCAGCCGTCCATCTCCCGTCACCGTCGGAACGGATCCCCACTTCGACGGCCTTCACGCCAATCCATCCGGTCACCGATGCCTCCCGGGTCCGGAAGCCCGAATCCGCAAGCACCTCGTAGCGCAGCTGGCAGACCTGGCCGTCCTGCAGGAAGACGGCCGACCCGCGCAGGGTCCAACCATCCTCGCCGGGCACGAACTGGCACCCATCGTGCCCGGGCACGTCCAGCCTGCGCCACAGAGCTGCAATTGGTGCGCTCATCGTGACTCCATCAAGACAGGCTCGCACCCTGGAACCTTCGCACAGCCGGGCTGAAGAACAGGTAGGCGGAGAACACCAGCAGCAGCAGGGCATTGACGGCAAGGGGTATCGCCTCGGCTGCGCTGGCGGAGAGCACCGTCACGGCCACCACGAAAAGCACCAGCGCGTTGATGGCAAAGAAGACAGCCAGGATGTTCCCGGCGACCCTGCTGCCCCGGAAGACGAGGAAGAACAGGACCAGATCGATCGCCAGCCGGCCCAGCGTGGCCGGCTGGTGGTAAGCAGCCAGTTCCCACAGCAGGAACGCCAAGTGGGCAATCGTGAAAACCAGCAACAGCAGCGGGGGCCTCTTCACTAACACCAAGGTGTGGGCAGCAAGCCCGGCCTGTCAGCAGCGGTCCCGGCCGCCGCTCCGCAGCCCAGGCACGTCCATACGATCATCGGCGGTCGTGGGCGATGAGATCACCAGGAAGACGACCTCCTCCTCCGACTCATTGACGAACCGGTGTCGCGTACCTGGCGGCACATGCAGGCCCTGGTGGGGACCGAATTCCACCTTCCCGTCCTCGAACTCCATCGTGGCGGTGCCGGACAGGACGTAGAAGAACTGGCGCGCCTTGGTGTGGAAATGCGGAACCTCGGCCGCGGAAGGCGGCACCCGTTCCTGGATGACGCTCAGCGACGCATCCTTCAGCAGGTGCCAGCCATCACACCCCTCGCCCCAGGTGTAATGCTCCGCCGACCCCACGTCTGACGGCCCACTCCGACCAACCCCGATCACCTGCCACCTCCCGCCAACCACGCGTGCACGTTCAGCCCTCGCCCATCGGTGGGAAGCCCGCATGGCGCGGCAAATCGTCTGCAAACCCTGCCCACGCCAGGTGCTCGGCGTGCCAGAAGTGGAACTGCGGCACCACCCGCCCTGGCTGGTCCAGGCTACCGATGGTGATGTCGATCATGCCGGGGATATACGCGGCCGAAAACGAGATCTGGGTGCCGCAATCGGCGCAAAAACCGCGCCGCCCCTCATCCGAAGAGGCGTGGATCTTCGGCTGGCCACGGGTGAACTCGACATCGGCTTGCTCGAACATGGCCCAGGCCACCGCGGGCGCCGCGTTGGCCCGCCTGCACATCGTGCAATGGCAGATGGCCGCCATCACCGGCTCTCCGCTGGCCCGATAGCGCACGGCCCCGCACTGGCATCCACCTTCAAACTGCGTGGTCTGCATCACTTCCCCTCCACCTTGATGATCGTGCCCTGCGCAATTGCAACGGCACGTTCATCGCCATCATCCACCGCGAACACCTGGCATTGGCAGACCGCCTGCCGTTTCCCCGCGGACACCACCCAGGCCCGTGCAACCAGCTTTTCCCCGATGGCCGGGCGCAGGTAGTTGATCTTGAACTCCGAGGTGACCGAATCGCCCAGTACGGAACCGCCGGCGTAGGTGAGCGCGTTGTCCGCCAGGTAGCTGACCACGCCGCCGTGCACGAATCCGTGCTGCTGCTTCAATCCATCCTTCACGCGCAGCGACAGCACCGCCTCCCCTTCCCTGAAGTCCTCGAGCTCGGCGCCCAGCAACGCGCTGAACGGCTGCGCATCCAGTATTTTCCGGCCGAATTCAAACAGTTCATTCATGACGTGGCGACACACCTCAAATGCAGCACCGGCCTGAAACGCCGGATGGTACCCACGGGCCGTTAGCCGCCCAGGAGGTCACGGCCCCTGTGATCGTCCGCAACGCCGGCAACCAGCAGGACATCACCCTCGGTGTTGTCCGTGCGCAGCGCACGAATGTCCTGGTAGGCGGATGAGTGATACCACCCCCGGGCCTGCTCCATGGAGGGAAACTCGATCACCACGAGGTCTCCCGACCAGGAGCCTTCCACCGGCTCATAGGGCCCACCATGGATGCGGAACCGGCCGGACCAGGGAGCCAGCGTCTCGTCGATCCGATGCAGGTACTCACTGATCCCGTCTCCGAGCCGGGTCTCACGGATTACGGCCACTGCGTATGCGGTCATTGGCTTTCCATCATCTGGCCGACAAAACCAACCCACGCCTGGCAGTTCAGGACCGCGTGAGCCGTGATCGCAAGCCAGACACTCTTTCGATACTGCGACATGAAGGCAATTCCAAGGGCAATCGGAATCAGCGAAATGATGTCCCACGCCTGGAAGACATGGAAAAAGCTCCACAAGAGCCCGTTGGCAACCCATGCATTCTTTCCCATGGCGCCAACCTGCCTGGGAAGGATGTAACCACGCCACCATAGTTCCTCGCCCACCACGTTGGCCATGTAGATGATCACGAAAACAATGATCAGCCAGCTGTTCTGGGCAAGCGGGACGTCGAAGAACGTCCCGTCACCCGCAAAATGGGGCGCCCATGAGGGGAAGCCAAACGGCCATATCCCCATGAACCAGCCCGTCACCCCTTGCAGGAACCTGTACGCCAGGAGACCGGCTATGCCGACAACAAGACCCAGGACAACATCCCCGACCTTGAACGGACTGAGCCAAAGCCTCGACGCCACCTGCCGTGGCGACTCTCTCCTGGCCCCGGCGACGGCAAGGCAACCCAGGGCAACGAAGAACCCCACCAGGAGAAGCGTGAAGCTCCAGATCAATGGCACGCCGGCATGGTTCAGCGCGCCCACGCCCCACCAGCTGACCAGCCCAACGACCAGCGAAGGGAGCATGAAGTAAGGAACCGACCGGAGGAGCGAAAGCGGTGGAGGAGACGCCGGTCCAAGGCAGGCTGTTTCTTCCCGGGTCATATTCTGAAAGTTGATCGGGGCCGCTGAGCCTAAAGCAGTTGGCTATGCAGCCCATATGCAATTGGTCATATCCCAACGGCTGGCTGTGTATCAAAGGCTGTCACGCCTTCAGGGATTGGAAGGACAGGCTTCGGCATGCCCGATACGAAGCTCAGCGTGTGACGCGGCCTGCTCAGCCGGAGATCAAATCTCCGCCGCACAGGCCTGCAGCGCCTGGACATCGCCCGAGACGATCACCCCCAGGTGACGCGTGACCTTCTCCACCGGCCAGTCCCACCAAGAGATCCCCTCCAACACCTCGATTACCGCAGGCGGGAACCGCTGCTTGATCGGCCTGGCCGGATTTCCACCCACTACAGTGTAGGCAGGCACATCGCTCGCCACGACCGCGCGGGAGGAGACAATGGAACCGTTGCCTATCTTTACCCCTGGCATGATCAACGCGTCATAGCCAATCCAGACGTCATTCCCGACCACCGTGTCTCCCTTGTACGGAAGCTCATCCAGGTTCGGCATGACCTTCTCCCAGCCGTTTCCGAAGATCTGGAAGGGATACGTGGAGATGCCGGACAGCTTGTGATTGGCACCGTTCATGATGAACTTCGCCCCACGCGCGATCGCGCAGAACCTGCCGATGATCAGCTTGTCGCCGATAAAGGGGTAGTGGTAGAGCACGTTGCGCTCGAAGCCCTCCGAGTCATCCGGATCGTCGTAGTACGTGTAGTCGCCGACGATAATATTCGGGTTCTTCAGCGTGTTCTTGATGAAGCACACCTGTGGAAAACCATCCATCGGGTGCTTACTAGTGGGGCTCGGTCCGTGCATTGCTTCCTCCGCTACCTGGCGCCCAAGCCAAGCCGGGCCGCCCTACTGCGGACGAGTGTCTTGCAGACCATCAAGGACACCGTGAATGAATGACTCAATATTGGCGGCCTGCATCCAGACAAAGCACAACACCGCAAAGAAGACCAGGAAGCGTACCTCGCGCGGGTGTGTCTTGATGTAAGTAACGACTCTTTCGCGAAGTTGAAAGGAAGTGCTCATGTTGTCTTCTCTTTGTTGACGGTTGATGCGCGGAACGCTTCCACGTCCAATACCAGAGCCAGGCTGAAAGGCGCAGTGGAGCCAACCGCATATCAAACTTTACCGGCCATGTGGCTGGTGGAACGTTGCGGTCAGCGCACCTCTGGATGGCAAAAAGGTACGCACGACAAGTGAACTGCTTTCCGTCACGCGCCTCAATTATCCAACGCTCCACCAGACTGCTGGAAGAGCACCAGCATCGATCAGGCAGGGGCCCGGCGTGTAGCAAACCAGCCGACCGTAGTGCCAATAATTCCACCCAAGGTGAAGCCGAGCAAAAAATGCGCGCCACTAACGTACGCACCGCCAGCGCCAAGCGCGGAGCCAGCAAGAGCGAACCACGCCACTCGCTGTTGGCGAACAAGTTGCGCGGCCTCAGCAGCCCGCTTGCGACGCAGGTCCTCTTGAGCTTGGAGACCCGGCTCCAGCACGGCTTGGGCGACTGCTTCAGTTTTTGATTTATCCATTGCAAGCATCCTGTTAACGGCCTGTCGCCTCACACCGTTCGCTCCCCCAGCCTAAGAGCCGAGTGCCCGGTGTGCGCGCCCGATAGCACCTGAGTGTCAGCACTACGATAACTTAGCAGAGGCCGCACGCCGGATCTCGCGCCCCGCGTCCGCGCAGTTGATCGAAGCTTCCCTCGAACCGACGCTATCGATGCCGTCTCCTCGCACTTGGGGCGCGGGCGTCCGGCGATCGCCTGTAGCGTCGAATCGCCGGCGTGGCGGCGCAAGCTGCGCGACTGACTGCCCAGACGAGGCCAGGTGGTCGCGGAGTCAATCCGTTTCGCGAAGACCCGGTTCGGCTTGAAACAGCTATCAGGCCCTGTCCCATTGAGCCAGATGCAGCAGGACGCCCGATGGATCCCAGACGTAAGTGACCGAAGCACCATAAGGCTCATGCTTCGGTGCCGCCACACGAGCCGAAGGGAAGCGCCCTGACTCCAGAAGTTTGCTGATGTCCGAGAAACACTGCGCCGAATCCTGCACAGATATGTGCAACATGCTGTTCTCTGCCCAGTCTTTGACGTAGTAGCGCTGCAAGTAGAATCTGGAGCCGGCGAGATTGAGCAGGGCCAGGTTATCGTCGGACCACTCGAGGTTACAGCCCAATGCAGAGTAGAACTCTTTGGACAGCAGAAAATCCTTGGCTGGCACGAAGGTGCGAACCTCGCTTGATTGAAGGTCTATCACCGGGTTCTCCTGCAAGGGCCGGACACGCAAGTTATGCCGCGCCTACCGGAAATACGCACTCAAACTCCTGGAAGACGATGGGCATGTCTGGACCAGGAACGCGACCAGTTCCCTGAAGCTCGTGATGATAGTAGTCCCAATGCGCCTTGAGCCACCAGGCGAGCGAACCGTCCCCCTCACCTTCGATCCTTGCATGGCTCTCTGTGATTTCATTGAGTGGCACGACCTGCACTTCTATCGTTCGGATGATGCAGATTGCGGTGCCACTCCAGTCCGTCACTATATTAGATCGCCCACTCGAGGCAAAGCCTCATTGGTATTCTCAAATGACCACAAAGACGGCGATGTTGCACGCTTTGCACCCATAAGAACCAGCCGCGCACATCCATTGGCACCTGCCTCGTTGGCGCAGAAGTGCCACGCTGGCGGCATGTCTGCAGAACTTTGCGGATGTTGAGTCAAAAATTCGGCCCACATGAGTTCCACCGACTGATGCATGAAATTTCCCAAGCGGCCCAGCGCCAGAATTAAACCGTGCCGCGAAGCGGCATCGGCCAGAATGAATCCCGTTAGGCCGCTACAGCCTGGTAAGCAAGTAACAACCGAAGCCAGCGGCTGCCCAGAACACTACACCAACCACGGCACAGGCCTTGTCGCCCGGCTCGGGTGTCGGCCTGACACATCGGATGAGCACGCGGCCTGTTCCTTGAATGATCAGCTCGAAGAAGACCTCGAACACGACGCGACCGACTACACGAAAGAGTCCGCCGAGCGCTTCTTCTATACCTTCCCCAATTGGCATGACAGTTCCGAGAGCGTGTAATGACCCAGTGATTTCCTGCTCAGGTGTTACTTTGCGAAGGAGACACCCATGAGCGTGATGATGGAAGAAGAAATCAAGCGTTGGACGGCGCGGCGCAAGTCGGTGCTGGTGCTGGAGGTCATCCAGGGAAAGACAACGGTTTCGGAGGCGAGCCGCCAGTTTGACCTGGCACCGTCCGAGATTGAGGAGTGGATGGAGCACGCCAGGGCGGGCATGGAGAACGCGCTGCGTGCCAAGCCCGAGGATGTGCGCGAGCAGTACGAGCGTCAGCTCAAGGACCTGCAGGAAGCCTACGGCGAGGCGATGCTGGAGCTGCGCGCACGAAAAAAATTGCAGTCCCTGTTGGGCAGGGACGAGAGTTGACCCTCTCGATCCAGCAGGGACTGAAGGACGATGGTGATGAGGTGTCGATCAGCAAGCTGTGTCGCTGGTTCGATGTGCCGCGCAGGACGGTGTGCTACCGGTCGACCAAGGCCGCTCCTAAAGTCCAGCCTGAGCTGGCGGGGCCGATCAAGCAGCTGATCGAGCAGAAACCTTCGTTCGGTTACCGCACGGTGGCGGCGCTGCTGGGCATGAACAAGAACACCGTGCAGCGGATTTTTCAGATCATGGGTTGGCAGGTCCGCAAGCGCGCCGTGGGTCAGCGTCCGCGGATCCAGTCGCTGCCGTCGGTTGCTTTGGCACCCGACCAACGCTGGGCAACCGGCCTGTGTCGCGTCTGGGGCGGCCTCGATGGCTGACGCTGGCCTTGGTGATTGACTGCTACAGCCGCCAGTTGCTGGGCTGGCAGCTCTCGCGCAGCGGCAAGGCCAGTACGGCAGCTGCGGCGCTGGAGCAGGCACTGATCACCCGCCATGGCGCGTTGGGACGGGTGCCCGAGCCCTTCCTGTTGCGCTCCGACAACGGCTTGGTCTTCACCAGTCGCCACTACACGCGCCTGGTGCGCAGCTACGGCCTGAAGCAGGAGTTCATCACCCCGCACTGCCCCCAGCAGAACGGAATGGTGGAGCGGGTCATCCGGACGCTGAAGGAACAATGCGTCCAACGGCACCGCTTCGAAAGCCAGCAGCATGCGATGCGCGTGATCAGCGACTGGATCCAGTTCTACAACTTCCGGCGCCCGCACCAGGCGCTGGGCATGAAGACACCCGCTGAGGCTTATGCTTTAGCGGCCTGACCTGAGCAGAAACTGCTGGGTCATTACACACATTCTAACTTCATTGGAACAAAAAATTTGCGCGATGTACGCCTTTGGTCTTTCGATCTAGACTTCGGTTGATATATGAAATGTTGCAGGATCTCTCCATTCAATAGTTCGATAAGAGCCGAGAGACAACCCTTGCTCTCGATAATAATCGAGGAGCTCTGCAGGGCTCCACTCTCTTCCACGAACAAATATGGCATTCATATCGATTAAATCTTTCACTAAAGACCTCCTTTCGGAGTCGTCATTTATCACCTTCACCAACGCATCATTCTCTTTTGAAAACCCGAGATCTAAGAGGCGATTTTCAGCGCTCGCATCGTCACAAAGCAATCTCGCAATCCTCCCCGCGACCGCTGAGACAACGACCTCTCCTGAAGGCATCTTGTTCATTATGGCCCCATCATTACGGTAAGTATCGTCGCTGTTGTTGCATTACCTGCTGTTGGAATAGAGTTAATTACCATTTCAGGGGCTCCGCTTGGCAGATGTTGTCCAGCCCCCAGGAAGTAGTCGTTACCTGCAAGTGGGCTACGGGGCATCATGTCGGTTATTCCAGTGACCTGCCTTACTTTAAAACCATTTTGCAACGATCCTGGATTAAGCCCCATACCGTTTTCAATGGCTGAGGCTTGTGTCGACGATATGTTCATAGATGACTTTCCACTTATATCACCTAAAAAATCAACCATTGCCCGTTTGTCAGTAATGTATGTTCCATCCCTTCCAATAGTCGGGTACTGGTCCCAATCAACAGGGCTAATGTTATAGCCAACATCGTCTTTGAGCATTTGATGCTGTCTAGCCCGAGCGCTTGTAACCCTACGGGTTCGCCCCCGTTTTCACGGACACTTACAAGAAGGCCGATTGAGGCCATGAGGAGTGTTCATGTCGAAGCGAAGGAAGTTCAGCGCGGAGTTCAAGCGTGGTGCGGTTGAGCAGGCCAGCCAACCGGGTGTCAGCTGTGCCCAAGTGGCCCGGGAACTTGGGATTCGGGACACCCTGCTGACCCCCCCCTGCGTCAAGATAGTTGTCGCCCCGATAGACTCCACACTCGGGGGCAGAG
>JBQDAV010000058.1:0-15042 GCA_052090405.1 Luteimonas sp. | reverse complement strand
ACGCCTTCGGGCGAGAGCACGATCTGCCACAGGTTGTTCCGGCGCGCGCGGAAGCTGGCCATCGAACCGGCCAGGTAGAACCGCCACATGCGACGGAAGCGCTCGTCGTACCGCGCCGGCAGGTGCTCCCAGGCCGCTTCGATGTTGTCGCGCCAGGCCTGCAGCGTCCGGTCGTAGTCGGCGCCGAAGTTGTGCCAGTCCTCGATCACGAAGCGGCGCTCCAGCGCCCGCGTGGTCTGCGCCGCCGAGGGAATCATGGAGTTGGGGAAGATGTACTTCGCGATCCACGGGTCGGTGCGGTTGCGTGAGATGTTGCTGCCGATGCTGTGCAGCAGGAACAACCCGCCGGGCTCCAGGCAGCGGCGCACGAGCCGGAAGAAGGTGCGGTAGTTGCGCACCCCCACGTGCTCGAACATGCCGATCGAAACGATCCGGTCGAAGCGCTCGCGCAGACTGCGGTAATCCTGCAGGCGGACCTCCACCGGCAGGCCCTCGCACAGCCGGCGCGCGTAGTCGGCCTGTTCGCGCGAAATCGTCACGCCCACCGCCGTGACGCCGTAACGTTCGGCCGCGAATTTCAACATTTCGCCCCAGCCGCAGCCGATGTCCAGCAGGCGCATGCCGGGCTTGAGCCCGAGCTTGCGGCAGCACAGGTCGAGCTTGGCTTCCTGGGCCGCATCCAGGCCGGATGCCTCGCGCCAGTAGCCACAGCTGTAGACCATGCGCGCGCCGAGCATGGCCTCGTACAGGTCGTTGCCCAGGTCGTAATGCCGCTCGCCCACCACGTAGCTGCGGCGCCCGCGCTGGCGGTTGGTCAACCACGCCCCGATGCCATCGGCGATCTCGCCGGGTGCATGCACGCGCTTGTCCAGGCCCGCCTGCATCAGCCGCAGCAGCATGCCGTCAAGCGAGGCGGTGTCCCACCACCCGTCCATGTACGACTCGCCCAGCCCGAGCGAACCCTGCCCCAACACCCGTGCATGCGTGCGCGGGTCGTGGACATGCAGGTCCCAGTCCCGGTCGCCGCCAATGCGCACGTCGGCTTCGGCCAGCAGCGCCTGCATGCGCCGCCGGTATCGGTCGTCGTCTCCCATGTCCACCCCGCGAAAGCTGTGTCCAGGTCCCGGCGCACCCGATTCTAACGTGGCCGCCGAAAACTTCAGCCGCCGGAGAAAAGCCCGCGGTAGTCAGCCGCGACATGCGGCGCCAGCACCCCGGCAGGCACCACCACGGACTGCGTGCCGTCCGAGTATGGGCCCACCTGGTACGGCGGGAACACGAAGCGAAGCGCCTGGATGCGCCCGCCCGTACCCATTACCGGTTCGAAGTGGGCGAAGTTCGCAGGATCCGGCCCCGAGCCTTCATCGATCATCTGTCCACCGGAACGCACCAGCTGGCTCCGCTCGCCCGGCTCCAGGTCCCCGGCATCGGCGCGCTCGAACAGGTCCGCGTGCAGCTGTTCACGCACGTAACCCGACAGCGCACGCCAGCCGTCCTCGTCGCCGATCAGTTCCTGGGCGGTCAGCATCCGCTGCTGCCCGGGCAGCCACACGAAGCGGGCCACCAGCGGATTGCCGTGGGCGCCACCGGTGTAACTGCTGCCGTCCGCCGCCACCGCCACCACCTGGGGGGTCTCCACCAGCACGTCGAAATTGAGGGCCAGGTCGTAGGGCGCCGTCGGGCGACCCTGGCCAAGGCTGGCTACCGCCTCGTCCAGGTCGGCGCGGGCGGCGCGGGCGTAGGCATCCAGTTCGGCCGCCAGGCCCGGATATTCCATGATCCCGGGCGGATAGCTGATGCCCACGAGGTAGCGCGGATCGCGTTCGATCACGTCTTCCAGCACCGGCAGCGCGCCCGCATCGGCTGCTTCGGCCGCTGGCTCCGCTTTTTCCCCGGACAGCGGGCCGAGCGCCGGGCCGGGCTCGGCTGACGGCGCAGGGTCCTCACGCCCGCAGCCCACTGCCGCCAGCGCGATCATCGTGCAGAACATCCAGTCCCTTGCCCTCATCACGCCACCCCCTTCCTTCTCTCATACGTGCATCGGGTTCAGGATAGGACTGGCGATGTGACGGACGGGCAAAAGAAAACCCGGCCGAAGCCGGGTTTTCCTGGTACATCCGGTGTGCGCCGGAATTACATCGGCTCGACTTCGTCGGCCTGCAGGCCCTTCTGGCCCTGCACCACCTTGAAGGAGACCTGCTGGCCTTCCTGCAGCGACTTGAAGCCGGTGCCCTGGATCGAACGGAAATGGACGAAGACGTCCTGGCCGTTCTCAGGGGTGATGAAGCCGAAGCCCTTGGCGTCGTTGAACCACTTGACGGTACCGGTCTGACGATCAGACATGCTTGTTACTCCTTGGAAACACAGTGTTGGTTGGAACACGGCCCGCGCACTGCGGTGCCGCGACTGTCTAGCAAGGGGTAACGCGAAAGCGATGGAGCGGATCGTCCCGACCGGCCTGAGCCGACCGTGCAACTTCTAGATCTACCGCATCGGAGCCACGATGTACCGTGATCCCGGCTTTGAACAGTAATCGCACAATACCCTACTTCCTGGCCCAAGTGTGAATAGGGATCTGCTGCGCCGCAGCAGGGTTTCCCGGGGGCCCGCACCGGGTTTTCGCCGGCTCAGTCCTCCCCGCCACCCTTGCTGTCGCGCTTGCCCTGGTTGATCCGGCCGCGGGTGCCGACGCTGCCGTGGATCGCCGGCAGCCGGCTTTCCGCCGCGTGCAGGTCCTCTGCCCGGCGCGCCGCCGTACCGCTCTGGAAGCCGTCCGAAGACACCTGGCCACCGAGGCTGGTGGAGTCCTGCCACGGCTTGGGTTGGCGCGCCTGTTCCTGTTTCGCCTCTAGCACCTTGCGGGTGCTGCGCAGCGCCTGCTTCGCGGTGACCTTGCCGGTCTTTCGCGCGGGCTTTTTCCCGGCCGCCTTTTTCGCGGCCCTGGTCGTCTTCTTCGCAGTCGTCTTCTTCGCAGTCGTCTTCTTCGCAGTCGTCTTCTTGGCGGGCGCTTTCTTCGCTGCCTTGCGGCCCGCAGCTGGCTTCTTCGCTGCCACCTTCTCCGTCTTCTTCGCCAGCTTCACCTGGGCTTCGAAACGCTTGAGGATGTCAGCCAGGATCTCGACCTTGTCCTTGCTGCGCTGGTTGGCGGCTCCGCTGGCCCCACTCTTGCTGCCGGTGCGCGCGCGCGAGGCCAGCTTCTGCCGGCGGACCAGGTCCCGGGCGCGGTCCCGGGCGGCGCGGGCACGGGTGACCCGGCTCTCCAGCTGCTTCACGGTGAAACCGCGGATCGGGTTGTGGCGGCTATCGTCGTAGAGTTGCATTTCCCCCTTGTTGAGCAGGGAAGTCGCCTTGGCGCGGGTGATCTGCATCGTTCCTCCGGGGTCGTGGTCAGCATGGGTTTTCGCCAAGTCTGGATAGCACACCGCGCCTGCGCCCACGGTGAGGATCCGGGCGCGACCGTCAATTGCAGCCGCGGCGCGGCCGTGGCCTGCCGCGGATTGTCACCAACGGTGTGCCCGCGGTCACGAAACCCGCTGGCACGCTTGATGCGTCCCTGCCGGCACTGCAAATCCGGAAGAGGCGTCATGGATACTTTTGAAGGCGACTGCGGCTCCAGCGCCGAGCACGAGGCGGTGAACCGCCTGTACGAACTCGCCCGCGAAGGCGACACGGACAGCGGCGAATACCTGCAGCTCGACAGCCTGGTCTACGACAGCCTGCTGCGCGCCTACGGGGTGCGGTCCGAAGCCGCTCCCGGCTCTGCACCGGGGGTCCAGCCCGCCTGAGCCCCGTCAGGGGTTGAACAGCCGGTCGATGAAGGTGGTCGCCACCCGCGGCTCCAGCATCACCGTGAACAGCATCCCGTAGGCCGCGCCCCACAGATGGGCGCTGTGGTTGACGTTGTCGCCGCCCTGCCGGTCCATCCAGATGCTGTAGCCGATGTAGAACAGCGCGAACACGAACGCCGGGATCCCGATCGGGATCGGCATGATGTAGATCTTCTCCCACGGCGCCAGCAGGATGTAGGAGAACAGCACCGCCGACACTGCGCCCGACGCGCCCAGGCTGCGGTAGGTCGCGTCCTTCTGGTGGCGTAGATAAGTCGGCAGGATCGCCACCACGACCGCCGACAGGTAGAACGCCAGGTACCCGAGCGGCCCGATCCGCGGCGAGAAGAACGCCGCCTCCATTCCCCTGCCGAAAAAGTACAGGGTGATCATGTTGAACAGCAGGTGCATCCAGTCGGCGTGGATGAAGCCGTGCGTGACCAGCCGGTCGTACTGTCCGTTGCGCGAGACCGCCGGCGGCCACAGGATCAGCCGCGCCAGCAGCTTCTGGTCGTTGAACGCCCGCCAGGAGACGAAAACGGTGACGCCGATGATGGCGAGGGTGACGATGGATTCCATGGACTGCCTGCAATTGCCGCGCCCCCTGCGCGAGCGTGGATCGTGCAACGGAACCGTCTTCGAAGTACAGGCCCGGATGGCACGGGCGCCGGCGGCAGTCACTGCCGGCGGCGGAACCGGGCATCATTGCCTGCTTCCCACCGCCCGATGCAGCCGATGTCCAACCCGATACGCCTGATCTCCTCCTGCGCCGCCCTGCTCTTCGCCCTGTCCTGCGCTCCCGCGGTCACCGCGGCGGCGCCGCCGGCGCTGACCACCCATGCCGAGCGCAGCGGTTTCGTTGAAACCGGTCGCTACGACGAAGTCATCGCCCTGTGCAGCGCCTTCGCCGAAGCCCATCCCGACGCCGTGCGCTGCTTCGACTTCGGCACCAGCCCCGAAGGCCGGCCCATGAAGGCGCTGGCGGTCACCCGCACCGGCGCCCTCACCGCCAGCCAGGCGCGCGAGCACGACCTGCCGGTGGTGCTGGTCCAGGGTGCCATCCACGCCGGCGAATCCGATGGCAAGGACGCCGGCTTCCTGGCCTTGCGCCAGGTGCTTTCTGGCGAAGCCGCACCGGGCAGCCTGGAGCAGCTGGTGTGGCTGTTCGTGCCGGTTTTCAACGTCGACGGTCACGAGCGCTTCGAGGCCTGGAACCGTCCCAACCAGCGCGGCCCGCGCGAATCGGGCTGGCGCACCACCGCGCAGAACCTCAACCTCAATCGCGACTATGCCAAGGCCGACGCGCCGGAGATGCAGGCGATGCTGCACCTGGTGCAGGCATGGGATCCGATCGTGCAGGTGGACCTGCATGCCACCAACGGCGCGCAGTTCGAACATGACATCGCGATCCAGGTCGAACCGCTGCACGCCGGCGACGAGGCCCTGCGCGGAATCGGCAGAGCGTTCCGCGACGGAGTGATGGATGACCTGGCCGCGCAGGGTTCGCTGCCGCTGCCGTTCTATCCCTCGCTGGCCGAATACGACAATCCGGCATCCGGCTTCGTCGATGGCGTCTACCCGCCGCGCTTTTCCACCGGCTACTTCTGGCTGCGCAACCGGCTGTCGATGCTGGTCGAGACCCATTCGTGGAAGGCCTACCCGGAGCGCGTGCGCACCACCCGCAACACCGTCGTCTCGGTGCTTGAGCGCGTCGCCCGCCATGGCGCCGACTGGCTGCAGGCGGCGCGGGAAGCGGATGCGCGCGCCGCAGGCCTGGGTGGGCACCCGGTACCGCTGGAGTTCGAGGCCAGCGATGCCGCCCGCACGATCGACTTCCGCGGCTACGCCTGGACCCGCGAGCCGTCGGAAGTGTCCGGCGCGCTGATGACCCGTTACGACGAAACCACGCCACAGGTGTGGCAAGTGCCGCTGCGCGACGAGCTGTTGCCGTCGCTCACCATCAAGGCGCCAGGCGGCGGCTACGTGGTTCCCGCCGCGCACGCCACGTGGGTGGCCGAACACCTGGCGCTGCACGGGATCGACTTCACCCGCCTGGACGCGGCAATGCCGCAGGCCCGGCTGCAGACCTTCCGCGCCGAAGAATGGACGCTCGCCACCGCGTCGATGGAGGGCCACCAGCGCTTGGTGCTGGAGGGCGAGTGGCAGCCCGAGCGGCGCGACCTCCCGGCCGGCAGCCTGTTCGTGCCGATCGCCCAGCCCGGCGCGCGCCTGGTGATGGCCCTGCTCGAACCCCGGGCGCCGGATTCCTACGCCGCCTGGGGCCGCTTCAACAACGCGTTCGAGCGCAAGGAATACATGGAGGCCTACGTGACCGAGGGCCTGGCGCCCGGAATGCTGGCCGACGACCCGGCGCTGAAGGACGAGTTCGAACGGCGCCTGCGCGAGGACCCGGAGTTCGCAGAAAACCCGCGCGCGCGCCTGGAGTTCTTCTATCGCCGTCACCCGGCCTGGGACGAGCGCCTGGGCCTGTATCCGGTCTACCGCGCGGACTGGACGCCGTGAGCGTTGCAGCGGGCCCTGCACGCCGGACGCATTGACCGGGGCTTATGCTTGATCAACGCGCATCCTGACGCGCCGCCGACCCGAAGACCAAGGAGCACCCATGGCCACCACAGGTTCAATCCTTTCCAACCGCGTGCTGCCGGTCGCGGCGCTGGCCGTCGCGCTGGCCGCCTGTCAGCCGCAGACGCCGCCCGCGCAGGACGATGCGCCGGCCGCTGAAACCGGAATCCCTGCCCAGGCCCCGCCCGACTCCATCGACGGACTGGCCCCGGGGGAGCGGATCAACTACCAGTGCGGCGACCTGGCGCTGGGCACGACCTTCGCCGAACAGGGCGATCTGGTGCAGCTCTCCTTCTCCGGGCAGCGCCTGGAACTGCCGATCGCGATCTCGGCCTCGGGCGCGCGCTACGCCGACGACGACGGCAACGAGTTCTGGGGCAAGGGCATGGAAAACGCCACCCTGACCCTGGCCGGCGAAGAGCCCCGCGACTGCGTGCGCAGCAACCGCGCCTCGCCCTGGGACGTGGCCGCCGACAACGGCGTGGCGTTCCGCGCGGTCGGCCAGGAGCCGGGCTGGCTGGTCGAACTGGTGGAAGGCGAAGGCGACCAGGGTGCCTCCCTGACCGCGCACCTGGACTACGGCCAGCGCCTGCTCGAGGCCGGCGACCTGCAGCGCGGGGGCGACGCCTGGAACGGGCAGGCGACCGACGGCACCGCCGTGGAGCTGACCGTGGAGGAACGCGACTGCGCCGATCCGATGAGCGGCGAACGCTTCCGCGCCGCCGCCAGCCTGGTCGTCGGCGAGGAACAATTCCACGGCTGCGGCGCCTGGCTGTCGACTGACTGACCGGCTGCCGCCGGCGCGGGCGGACCGCTCAGCGCAGCAGGTCGAACGGCCCGCCCCGCTCCAGCGCCCTGCGGTACGCGGGCCGCGCCTGGATCCGCTCCAGGAATCCGCGCAGCCGCGGCTGCCGGTCCAGGCCATTGCGCGCCGCGGCGCCCTGGACCGGGAAGCTCATCTGGATATCGGCGGCGGTGAACGCGTCGCCGGCAAACCATTCGCCCTGCTCCAGCGCCGCCTCCATGTGGGCCAGGTGCAGGCGCAGCTGGGGGCCGACGAAGCCGTTCATGGTCCGGTCGGCGATCATGCGCGCGATCGGACGCACGAAGAACGGCATCGGCGCCGAGCGGATGCGCGAGAACACCAGGCCCAGCAGCAGCGGCGGCATCGCCGATCCCTCCGCGTAGTGCAGCCACTCGCGGTAGCGCTCGAGCTGCGGCGAGCCGGGCCGCGGCGACAGCGCGTGGTCGCGATCATGGCGCGCAAGCAGGTTCTCGATGATCGCCCCGGATTCGGTGAGCACCGCGCCGTCGCCGGCCACCACCACCGGAGACTTGCCCAGCGGATGCACCTGGCGCAGCTCCGGCGGCGCCAGCATGGTGTCCGGGTCGCGCGCATGGCGCACGACCTCATACTCCAGGCCCAGCTCCTCCAGCAGCCACAGCACCCGCTGCGAGCGCGAGTTTTCCAGATGGTGCACGACGATCATCGATCGGCTCCGCTTGATGGGCGCACCATGCTAACCGCGCCGCGGGCAGGACGATGACGCGCGCATGTGCCGGCATTCATCCGGAGGCGGCGTCCTCCAGCGCTTCCCAGCGCGCGTAGGCGTCATCGAGCTCGCGCTGCACCTCGGCCAGGTTTGCGTTGTGGGCGGTAATGGCTTCGCTGTCCCGCCGGTAAAAGTCAGGATCGGCCATGGCCTCGGTCAGCTCCGCGACCTGCTGTTCAAGCACTTCGACCCGGGCCGGCAGCTCCTCCAGCTCGCGCGCCTCGCGGTAGCCGAGCTTCCTGCGCGGCGGGCCGGGTGCCGGCGCGGGCGGCGGTGCGGGATCCGCCTTCGGTGCGCGCCCAGCCACGTCGCCCGCGGCCGGCTGCCAGCGCAGCCATGACGCGTCGCCCTGCCGCAGCCAGTCGCTGTAGCCGCCGACGTATTCGCCCACCCGGCCACCACCCTCCATCGCCAGGATCGAGGTCACCACGTTGTCAAGGAAGTCGCGGTCGTGGCTGACCAGCAGCAGGGTGCCGGGATAGTCGGCCAGCAACTCCTCCAGCAGCTCCAGGGTTTCCACGTCCAGGTCGTTGGTGGGCTCGTCGAGCACCAGCAGGTTGGACGGCTGGGCGAACAGCTTGGCCAGCAGCAGCCGGTTGCGCTCGCCGCCGGACAGGCGGGTGATCGGCGCCCGCGCGCGTTCGGGCGTGAACAGGAAATCCTGCAGGTAGCCGATGGCGTGCTTGCGCGCGCCGTTGATCTCCACGTATTCGCGGCCCTCGGCCACGTTCTCCAGCGCGTTCCAGTCCTCGCGCAGGGTGGCCCGGTACTGGTCGAAGTACGCCACTTGCAGGCGCGTGCCGATACGCACGCTGCCGTGTTGCGGTTCGAGTTCGCCCAGCAGCAGCCGCAACAGGGTGGTCTTGCCGCTGCCGTTGGGCCCGATCAGGCCGATCCGGTCGCCGCGCAGGATCGTCGTGGAGAAATCGCGCACCAGCGCCCTGTCGCCGTAGCCGAAGCCCACGTCCTGCAGCTCCACCACCTTCTTGCCGGACGCCGCGCCCTGCGCCGCCTGCATGCGCACGTTCCCGGCCTGCTCGCGGCGCGCGGCGCGCTCGGTGCGCATCGCCTGCAGCCGCCGCACCCGGCCCTCGTCGCGGGTCCGGCGTGCCTTGATGCCCTGCCGGATCCAGGCTTCTTCCTGGGCCAGGAACTTGTCGAACCGCGCCTGCTGCTGCGATTCGGCATGCAGGCGTTCTTCGCGCCGGCGCAGGTAGTTGTCCCAGTCACCCGGCCAGTCCGTGGCCTGCCCGCGGTCGATTTCGACGATGCGGTTGGCCAGCGCGCGCAGGAAGCGGCGATCGTGGGTGACGAACACCAGCGCACCCGGCCACGCGCGCAGGAACTCCTCCAGCCAGTGGATGGCGGCAATGTCCAGGTGGTTGGTGGGCTCGTCCAGCAGCAGCACGTCCGGCTCCGACACCAGTGCCCGTGCCAGCAGCACCCGGCGCTTGAGGCCACCGGACAGGCGCGCGAACTCCGCGTCCCCGTCCAGGCCCAGCCGGTCCAGGGTCGCGGCCACGCGCTGGTCGAGGGTCCAGGCACCGGCGGCCTCGATCCGCGACTGGGCGGCGGCAAGCGCATCGGTATCGACCGGATCGGCGTGGATCAGGCGATGATATTCAGCCAGCACCGCGCCCAGCTCGCCCAGGCCGGCGGCGACCACGTCGAACACGCTGCCTTCCGCCCCCGCCGGCACCTCCTGCTCCAGCCGCGCCACGCGCGCGCCGTCGGCCACCCGCACTTTGCCGTCGTCCGGCTGCTGTTCGCCGGACAGGACCCGCAGCAGGGTCGACTTGCCGGCGCCGTTGCGCCCGATCAGCGCGGTGCGCTCACCGGCAGCGATGGACAGGTGGACCTTCTCAAGCAGCAGTGGACCGCCGACGCTGACGTCGACGGCATCAAGGGTAATCAGCGACATCCGTCTATTTTAGGGCTTCTCTAGGGCTTTCCCTAGCTGTATTCGGAACTGCGCTCTGGTTCCATGACGCCAAGGACCCCAGCACCTCCGGCAGGAACGGAGGCTCCCCCCGATAAGGAGCACCCAGCATGAACATGGCCGTTTCCCCGATCAGCCAGCAGGCCCCGAACCTTGCGACAGACAACCTGCGCGTCCACACCGCGCAGTTTGGCGACATGCTTTCCTCGATCGCGGCACGCTACGGCGTCGCGCTGCAGCAGGTCATCCAGGCCAACCCGCAGATCCTGAATCCGGACGTGATCTATCCCGGCGACCAGATCCAGCTGCCGGTGGGCGGCAGCCAGGGTGGACCGGATGTATCCGCATCCCCCGCCGCCTTCGCCTCCAGCCCGGTCTCAGCCAATCCGGCCATCGACGGCACCCAGGCCGGCGCGGCCAACGGCGTCTCCGCCGACCAGCTCCTGCAGATCGTGCCCACGCTCAGCGCCGACCAGGCGCCGGCGATCGCCCAGAACCTCAACGTCGCAATGGCCGAGGCCAACATCACCACGCCGCAGCAGCAGGCGATGTTCATCGCCCAGCTGGCGCACGAGAGCGGTGGTTTCCAGTTCATGGAGGAGATCGCCAGCGGCCATGCCTATGAGGGCCGTGCGGACCTGGGCAACACCCAGCCCGGCGACGGTGCCCGCTTCAAGGGCCGCGGCTACATCCAGGTGACGGGACGCTACAACTACGAACAGGCCGGACAGGCGCTGGGCCTTGACCTGATCAGCAATCCTGAACTGGCGGCGCAGCCTGAGAATGCCGCGCGCATCGCCGCCTGGTACTGGACCAGCCGCGACATCAACGAGGCCGCGGACAGCGGTGATTTCGTACAGGTCACCCGCCTGATCAACGGCGGCACCAACGGCCTGGCTGACCGCCAGTCCTACTTTGCGCGCGCCCAGGCCGCCCTGTATTGATCGCCCATTGGGCGGTCCTGCCGCCATTGAAGCGCCACGCGCGGCCGGTATGCCTCGGCAAACACACCTGAAGCCGGCCCTGTCCCTCGCATGCGCGGCGCTGTTGCTCGCCGGCTGCGCGGACTCCGGGCCGGAGCCGCCCCCGGCCGCTGCCGCAGCAGATTCCAACGCCCCGGAGCCCCGCATCGCGCGGCCCTGCGGCCAGGGTGAAACGATCATATTCGCCTGCACGCCGGAGCCGGACCTCACCGTGGCGCTGTGCGCTTCCGCGGACGATGCCACGCTGCAGTACCGTGAAACCGGCGACGGGACGGCAGCGGCCTGGCCGGAAGAAGGCGTTCCCGCATCGCAGGCATTCCGTTCGGGCACGCTGATGTACTCGGGCGGCGGCGGTGCGTTCCTGCGCTTCGACCGGGATGGTCTTGTCCATACCGTCTACACCGGCATCGGCCGCGGCTGGGAAAAAGCCGGCGTGCTTGTGCAGGAGGATGGCCATGCCGTGCGCGAGCTGACCTGCAATGACGAAGTGACGTCGACCATCGGCCCAGCGCTGTTCGAACGCGCCTCGATCCCCGCCGACGATGCCGGATTCGAAATCCCCTGAGCCGGCGCCTGCGGCTCAGGAACTGCAGGAAAGCATTGAGCAGCCGGCCCGCTCGCGCGCCCATTCCGGCCGTCGCGTGGCAAAGGCTTCCCGCCCCGGCTGCTCCTCGTACGGTCGCCGCAGCACCTGCATCAGTTCGTGCACGCCTGAATCATCGCCCTGTTCCGCGCGGTCGATGGCCTGCTGCAGCAGCCAGTTGCGCGGCACGTAGACGGGGTTGGCCGCGTCCATGCGCTGCCTGCGCTGCTCCGGTGGCAGCGGATCGTCGCCCAGCCGGGCGGCGTAGCGTGCCAGCCAGTCATCAAACGCTGCGCGGGTCGACTGGAGCCTGCCCTCATCGTAGAAGGCGTGCTCCAGCCCTTCTAGCGACGGCTCATCCGGATCAAGGCCGGACAGCGCGCGGAAGAACAGGGTCATGTCGACCTCGCCGTCCGCCAGCAGCGCGTGCAGGGTCGTGACCAGGTCGTCATCTTCATCGGCGCGCCACTGCGACAGGCCAAGCTTGCGGGCATTCATGTCGCGATTGGCATCGGCGAACACCGCGCCGTAGCCATCCAGCCCGGCCTGCAGCGGCGCCACGTCATCGAACAGCGGCGACAGCGCCTGCGCCAGCCGCGACAGGTTCCAGTGCGCCACGCGCGGCTGCCAGCCGAAACGGTAGCGCCCCCGGGCGTCGGTGGTGTTGGGGGTCCAGTCCGGATCGTAGTCCTCGATCCAGCCGTAGGGACCGTAATCGATGGTCAGGCCCAGGATCGACATGTTGTCGGTATTGAGCACGCCGTGGACGAAGCCGACCCGCATCCAGTGCGCCACCAGCGTCGCCGTGCGCTCGCAGATTTGCCTGAACCAATCCGCGTACAGGGCCTCGCCCTGCCCCTGCAGCTGCGGGAAGTCGCGCCGGATGCAGAAGTCCGCGAGCGTGCGCAGCAGGCCGGTTTCCCCGCGCGAGAACGGCAGCTCGAACGTGCCAAAGCGGATGAACGACGGCGCCACCCGGCACACCACCGCCCCCGGCTCGTCCCGCGGATGGCCGTCGTAGAACATGTCGCGCTCAACCGCCTCACCGGTCGCCACCAGGCTCAGCGCGCGCGTGGTCGGCACGCCCAGATGATGCATGGCTTCGCTGCAGACGAATTCGCGGATCGAGGAGCGCAGCACCGCGCGTCCATCGGCCATGCGCGAATACGGGGTCCTGCCGGCGCCCTTGAGCTGCAGCTCCCAGCGCTCGCCGGCCGCCGTCACCGCTTCGCCCAACCCGATCGCCCGGCCATCGCCCAGCTGGCCGGCCCAGTGGCCGAACTGATGGCCACCGTAGTTGGAAGCAAACGGCTCCATGCCGGGCAGCAGCGCATTGCCGGCAAACACCTGCACGAACTCCGGCGAAGCCACCTCCGCATCGGAAAGTCCCAGCTTGCGCGCCATTTCCGGCGAATGCGCCACCAGCCGCGGGGCCGCCACCGGCGTCGGTTCCACCCGCGACCAGGCCGCGCCGGACACCTGGCGCAGGCGCGGACTGGCCTCCGGATCACCCGGCACCTCGCGCAGAAAGGCGTTGTCGAACTTGAGCCCTTGCATCATTCCCCCACCCTAACAGCCGCACGCGCCCCGCCCCGTGGAGTGGATCCTGTTCCGCTGCTCCGGCAGGTCGCGGCGCATTCACCCGTTGCGCGTAAAATGGGCGCGGCCCGAACGGCCCCCACCGGCGCCGATGCATCTGACGCCGATGAGCGCCGACACCCCCAAGCCCTCCAAATCCCTGTTTTCCGACCTTGACCTGCCCGCGCCGCTGATGCGGGCACTGGCCGACGTGGGCTACGAATCGCCCTCGCCGATCCAGGCCGCCACCATCCCGCCGTTGCTGGAAGGCCGCGACGTCCTGGGCCAGGCACAGACCGGCACCGGCAAGACCGCCGCCTTCGCGCTGCCGATCCTGGCGCGGCTGGACGCGCGGTCGAAGAAGCCGCAGGCGCTGGTGCTCGCCCCGACCCGCGAACTGGCAATCCAGGTCGCCGAGGCATTCCAGACCTACGCCCAGCACCTGCCCGGCTTCCAGGTGCTGCCCGTCTACGGCGGCCAGGGCTACGGCCAGCAGCTTTCGGCGCTGCGCCGCGGCGTACAGGTCGTGGTCGGCACCCCCGGCCGGGTGATCGACCACCTGGAGCGCGGCACCCTGGACCTGTCCGAGCTGCGCTGTCTGGTCCTGGACGAGGCCGACGAGATGCTGCGCATGGGCTTCATCGACGACGTCGAGGCGGTGCTCAAGAAGACCCCGGACACCCGCCAGGTGGCGCTGTTCTCGGCCACCATGCCGCCGCAGATCAAGCGCATCGCCCAGACCTACCTCAAGGACCCGGTGGAAATCGCGATCAAGGCGACCACCGCCACGGCCGTCAACATCCGCCAGCGCTACTGGATGGTCAGCGGCGTGCACAAGCTCGACGCGCTGACCCGGATCCTGGAGGCCGAACCGTTCGACGCGATGATCGTGTTTGCCCGCACCAAGCTGGGCACCGAAGAGCTCGCCGACAAGCTCGCCGCGCGCGGGCTGGCCGCAGCCGCGATCAACGGCGACATCGAGCAGAAGCAGCGCGAACGCATCATCGCCCAGCTCAAGGACGGCCGGATCGACGTGCTGGTGGCCACCGACGTGGCCGCGCGCGGGCTGGACGTGGAGCGCATCAGCCACGTGCTCAATTACGACATTCCCTACGACACCGAAAGCTACGTGCACCGGATCGGCCGTACCGGCCGCGCCGGCCGCAGTGGCGAGGCGATCCTGTTCGTCACCCCGCGCGAGCGCGGCATGCTGCGCGCCATCGAGCGCGCCACCCGCCAGCAGATCGAGCAAATGGAACTGCCCAGCGTGGAGGCGGTGAACGAACGCCGGGTGGCGAAGTTCCTGGACCGCATCGGCACCGGCCTGCAGGCCGAGGACCTGGGCCAGTTCCGCGAACTGGTTGAGCGCTACGAACGCGAACACGACGTGCCTGCGATCGAGATCGCCGCCGCGCTGGCCAAGCTGCTCCAGGGTGACAGCCCGCTGCTGCTGGAGCCGCCGCGCGAACGCCCGAAACCTGCTGTGCGCGAGCACCCCAGGTCTTCCCCGGGCGCGGGCGGCAAACCCGTGCGCGGGCCGAGGCCACCACAGGTCGGCACCCGTCCTGTCGAGGTCGGCATGGAGAGCTTCCGCATCGAAGTCGGCCACGCGCACGGCGTCAAGCCTTCCAACATCGTGGGCGCGATCGCCAACGAGGCCGACCTGGAGAGCCGCTACATCGGCCGCATCGACATCCGCGACGACCACAGCCTGGTCGAGCTGCCCGAAGGCATGCCGCGCGAACTCCTCGACCACCTCAAGCGCGTCCGCGTGGGTGGCCAGCAGCTGCGCATGCGCCGCGCGGACGCGGCCGATACCCGCGCCCCGCACCGCCACGGCAAGCCCGGCTTCAGCCGCAAGCCCGGCGGCAAGCCCGCGCACCCGCGCAAGCCGGTGGGCAAGCCCCGCTCCTGATCCACAGCATGCCAAAGCCACCTCCGGGTGCGCACCTCGCCGCCACCCACAACCCGCAAGCCGAGCCCCGCCGTGGCCGGG
>JBQDAV010000057.1:0-15961 GCA_052090405.1 Luteimonas sp. | reverse complement strand
TGGTGAGCAAGATCACCAAGTGACGCCTTGACCCGCGCGCCCCAGGGCGCACGGGAAAAAGCCGGGATCCAGGCAAGGCGGCGCAAGCCGCCGTTGCCTTTTCCGACGGCAACAATTCGATACGCCAGTAGCTCAATTGGCAGAGCAGCGGTCTCCAAAACCGCAGGTTGGGGGTTCGAGTCCCTCCTGGCGTGCCATCCGCGATCCACTCCCCCGGGCCGCAGCGACAACAGATGAACAGCAGAGTCGAACAACCCAAGTCCGCATCGTCGGCAGACATCGTCAAGTACGCGCTGGCGGTGCTGCTGGTGTTCGCCGGCGTGTTCGCTTTTTACTGGTTCGACGGCCAGTGGCCGGGACCGCTGCGGATGCTCGTGGTGGCGCTGGGCGTGTTGGCCGGAGCCGCGGTGTTCCTGACCAGCGGCAAGGGCGTGCAGACCCGCGAGTTCCTGTCCGAAACCCGCTTCGAGCTGCGCAAGGTAGTGTGGCCGACCCGGCAGGAGGCGATGCGGATGACCTGGGTGGTGATCATTGCCGTGGTCCTGTTCGCGCTCGTCATGTCGGCCTACGACGCGGTGATCAAGTGGCTGCTGCGCCTGTTCCTGGGCTGATGATGGAGATGACCGACCCGATGGAAAACCAAGGCAACATGCGCTGGTACGTGGTGCATGCCTACTCCGGCTTCGAGAAGTCCGTGGCCCAGGCGCTGCGCGACCGGATCGCGCGCGCCGACATGCAGGACCGCTTCGGCGAGGTGCTGGTGCCGACCGAGGAAGTGGTGGAGATGCGCTCCGGCCAGAAGCGCCGTTCCGAGCGCAAGTTCTTCCCGGGCTACGTGCTGGTGCAGATCGCGACCAGCACCGAGGACGGGATTCCGCGGATCGACAGCGAGACCTGGCACCTGATCAAGGAAACCCCGAAGGTCATGGGCTTCATCGGCGGCACCGCCGACCGGCCGCTGCCGATCGCCGACCACGAGGCCGACCAAATCCTGCAGCGCGTGGCCGACGGCGTCGAAAAGCCGCGCCCGAAGGTGCTGTTCGAGGCGGGCCAGATGGTGCGCGTGGTCGATGGGCCGTTCAACGACTTCAACGGCGTGGTCGAGGAAGTCAACTACGAGAAGAGCCGCCTGCGCGTGGCGGTACTGATTTTCGGGCGTTCAACGCCGGTCGAGCTGGAGTTCGGCCAGGTGGAGAAGGCCTGAGCAACCGGGGGCGGGTTGGCCCGCTCCCATTCCTGAACCAGCGGGGAGCCCCGCAGCCCATGGGCGTGCAGGCGTTCGGACCCGAGGAGTAACAGACAATGGCTAAGAAAGTAGTCGGCTACATCAAGCTGCAGGTCAAGGCCGGGCAGGCCAATCCCAGCCCGCCGGTCGGCCCTGCCCTGGGCCAGCGCGGCCTGAACATCATGGAGTTCTGCAAGGCGTTCAACGCCGCCACGCAGAAGATGGAGCCGGGCCTGCCGATTCCGACTGTGATCACCGCGTACTCGGACCGCACCTTCACCTTCATCACCAAGACGCCGCCGGCGGCGGTGCTGCTGAAGAAGGCGGCGGGCGTGCAGACCGGTTCGGCGCGTCCCAACAGCGACAAGGTGGGCAAGGTCACCCGCGCCCAGCTTGAGGAAATCGCCAAGGCGAAGGAACCCGACCTGACCGCGGCCGACCTGGAAGCGGCGGTGCGCACCATCGAGGGCTCGGCCCGTTCGATGGGCCTGGCGGTGGAGGGCTGATCATGGCAAAGCAGACCAAGCGACAGAAAGCGATCCTGGAAGCGGTGGAGCCGGGCAAGGCATACCCGATCGGTGACGCGCTGAAGATCGTCAAGGACAACAGCAACGCCAAGTTCGCCGAAGCGGTTGACGTGGCCGTGCGCCTGGGCGTGGATGCACGCAAGTCCGACCAGCAGGTGCGTGGTTCCACCGTGCTGCCGCAGGGCACCGGCAAGACCGTGCGCGTGGCGGTGTTCGCGCCCGCCGGCGCCAAGGCCGACGAGGCCACTGCCGCCGGCGCCGACGCAGTGGGCATGGAGGAGCTGGCCGAGAAGATGCAGGGCGGCGACCTGAGCTACGACGTGGTCATCGCCACCCCCGACGCCATGCGCGTGGTGGGCAAGCTCGGCACCCTGCTGGGTCCGCGTGGCCTGATGCCCAACCCGAAGGTCGGCACCGTGTCGCCGAACCCGGGCGAGGCGGTCAAGAACGCCAAGGGCGGCCAGGTGCGTTACCGCACCGACAAGGCCGGCATCATCCACTGCACCATCGGCAAGGCGGACTTCGAGGCTGAACGGCTGACGGAGAACCTGACCGCGCTGCTGTCGGACCTGGTCAAGGCCAAGCCGGCCACAGCCAAGGGCACCTACCTGCAGAAGATCTCGATCAGCTCGACCATGGGCCCCGGCGTGACCGTGGACCAGGGCTCGCTGTCGATCAAATAGCAAGTTTTGAGGGCATCGCGACGGGCTTGAAGCCCTGCGCGGCGCCGTCAAAGACCGCAGGCGCGGCCTGCGCCGCAGCGACGACGGGCACGGATGCTCGAACTGGCAGGGAATCGCCGTCGCTGTGCGTGCAGATCGCTTAATCCCGGAACGCGAAAGCGCGAAAGGGCCTGCGCAGATGGTCGCCGACCCTCCAGGAGTTTCTGGAAACGGCTGCCAACCGGAAGACCTCCGGGTCTTCCCGGCATCGAAGGACCGGTGCCGCCAATGGCCCGCAAGCGGCAGGAGCCGTGAGCGGAATCGCAAGAAACGGAGAGTGCAATGGCTCTGAATCTGGAACAGAAGAAGGAAGTCGTTGCCGAACTGGCGAACGTGGCCGGCACGGCACACTCGCTGGTCGCCGCCGAGTACGCGGGTTTGACGGTCGAGCAATTGACCGACCTGCGCAGGAAGGCCCGCGATGGCGGCGTGTACTTGAAGGTAGCCAAGAACACGCTGGTTTCGCGCGCAGTGGAAGACACCGATTACGCCGTCATCAAGGACGAGCTGACCGGTCCGCTGCTTTACGCCTTCTCGCAGGAAGACCCGGGTGCCGCCGGCCGCCTGATCAAGGAGTTCGCCAAGGCGAACGACAAGCTGAAGCCGCGCCTGGTATCGCTGGGCGGACAGAAATACCCGGGCACCCACGTGGATGTCCTGGCGTCTCTGCCGACCCGCGACGAAGCGCTGTCGATGCTGCTCAGCGTCATGGTCCAGCCCGCCACCATGCTGGTGCGCGTGTTGGCCGAGCCGGCCAGTCAGGTTGCCCGCGTGACCAACGCGGTCGGCCAGGCCAAGGCCGCCTGAGCGATCAGTTCGCAACGAACCTTTCCCGCAGTCGTTATCCAATACAGTCAATCGAGGTAATCACGATGTCCCTTTCCAACGAAGAAATCATCGAAGCGATCAGCAGCAAGACCCTTGTCGAGGTCATGGAGCTGGTCAAGGCGATGGAAGAGAAGTTCGGCGTTTCCGCCGCTGCCCCGGTGGCCGTTGCCGCCGGCCCGGCCGCTGGCGGTGGCGACGCGGCTGCCGCAGAGCAGACCGAGTTCACCGTGGTCCTGAAGTCCATCGGCGACAAGAAGGTCGAGGTCATCAAGGTGGTCCGCGCGATCACCGGCCTGGGCCTGAAGGAAGCCAAGGACATGGTCGAGGGCGCGCCGAAGGAAGTGAAGGAAGGCGTGTCGAAGGACGAGGCCGAGAAGCTGAAGAAGGACCTCGAGGCCGCCGGCGCCACTGCCGAGCTGAAGTAAGCGGCACGTTGCGTCGCCCGTTCCATCAGGCGGCCAACCGGGCTGGGGGCGAAAGCCCCCGGCCTTTGGCCGTTGTAGCGGCACGAAAAGCAGTACCTGACAACTGACGCAAGTCCCCAGTCGGAAGTAGCGGGAGAAGGCGTGCTGGTGCCGGCAATACCAGCGACTTCCCACTGGCGATTTTCCCGGGTCGGACACCGATCCCCCAGAGCCGCGGACGCGCGGTTCACAGATTCAAGAGGCGGTCATTCCCCATGGCGACAACCACCCAGCAAACCGGTTATTCGTTCACCGAGAAGAAGCGCATCCGCAAGGACTTCGGCAAGCAGAAGTCGATCCTGGAGGTGCCGTACCTGCTCGCCATCCAGGTCGATTCCTATCGCGACTTCCTGCAGGCTGGCGCCCAGCCGGCCAAGCGCGCGGACCGCGGCCTGCACGCGGCGCTCAAGTCGGTGTTCCCGATCGTGAGCTACAACGGCTACGCGGCGCTGGAATACGTGGGCTACAAGCTCGGAGAGCCGGTGTTCGACGAACGCGAGTGCCGCCAGCGCGGCATGAGCTACGGCGCGCCGCTGCGGGTGACTGTGCGCCTGGTGATCTACGACCGCGAGTCGTCGTCCAAGGCCATCAAGTACGTGAAGGAGCAGGAGGTCTACATGGGCGAGATCCCGCTCATGACCGACAACGGCACCTTCATCGTCAACGGCACCGAGCGCGTCATCGTCTCCCAGCTGCACCGCAGCCCGGGCGTGTTCTTCGATCATGACCGCGGCAAGACCCACAGCTCGGGCAAGCTGCTCTACAGCGCCCGCATCATTCCCTACCGCGGCTCTTGGCTGGACTTCGAGTTCGACCCCAAGGACGCGCTGTTCACCC
This sequence comes from Luteimonas sp., assembly GCA_052090405.1. GTDB lineage: Bacteria > Pseudomonadota > Gammaproteobacteria > Xanthomonadales > Xanthomonadaceae > Luteimonas. The sequence goes on along the minus strand of JBQDAV010000057.1, from coordinate 11,358 downwards.
GCATCGACCGCCGCCGCAAGCTGCCGGTGACGATCCTGCTGCGCGCGCTGGGTTACTCCAACGAGGAGATGCTCAACGAGTTCTTCGAGATCAACACCTTCCACGTCGACCCCAAGGAAGGCGTGCAGGTGGAGCTGGTGCCCGAGCGCCTGCGTGGCGAGACCCTGGACTTCGACCTGGCCGATGGCGACACCGTGATCGTCGAGGCCGGCCGCCGCATCACCGCGCGCCACATCCGCCAGCTGGAGCAGTCCGGCATCGAGGCCCTGGCCGTGCCCGACGACTACCTGCTGGGCCGGGTCCTGTCGCACGACGTGATCGAGGCCGAGACCGGCGAGCTGCTGGCAGCCGCCAACGACGAGATCATCGAGGAGCACCTGGAGCTGTTCCGCAAGGCCGGCGTGGACACCGTGGGCACCATCTGGACCAACGACCTGGACCGTGGCCCGTACCTGTCCAACACCCTGCGCATCGACCCCACCAAGACGCAGCTCGAGGCGCTGGTGGAGATCTACCGGATGATGCGCCCGGGCGAGCCGCCGACCAAGGACGCCGCCCAGAACCTGTTCCACAACCTGTTCTTCACCTTCGAGCGCTACGACCTGTCGGCCGTGGGCCGGATGAAGTTCAACCGTCGCCTGGGTCGCAAGGAGACCGAGGGTGCGTCGGTGCTGTACGACGCCCGCTACTACGCCGAGCGCAAGGACGAGGATTCGGTCCGCCTGCGCGAGGAGCACGGTGATTCCTCCGACATCCTGGACGTGATCCGGGTGCTGACCGAGATCCGCAACGGCCGCGGCGTGGTCGACGACATCGACCACCTGGGCAACCGCCGGGTGCGCTCGGTGGGCGAAATGGCCGAGAACACCTTCCGCGTGGGCCTGGTGCGCGTGGAGCGCGCCGTGCGCGAGCGCCTGACCATGGCCGAGGCCGATGGCCTGACCCCGCAGGAGCTGATCAACGCCAAGCCGGTGGCCGCGGCCGTGAAGGAGTTCTTCGGCTCCTCGCAGCTGTCGCAGTTCATGGACCAGAACAACCCGCTGTCGGAGGTCACCCACAAGCGCCGCGTGTCGGCCCTTGGGCCGGGCGGCCTGACGCGTGAGCGCGCCGGCTTCGAGGTGCGCGACGTGCATCCGACCCACTACGGCCGGGTCTGCACCATCGAAACCCCGGAAGGCCCGAACATCGGCCTGATCAACTCGCTGGCGGTGTTCGCCCGCACCAACCGTTACGGTTTCCTGGAGACGCCGTACCGCAAGGTTGTGGACGGCCAAGTCACCAGCGAGATCGAGTTCCTGTCGGCGATCGAGGAGAACGAGTACGTCATCGCCCAGGCCAACGCGCCGCTGGACGACAAGGACCGCCTGACCGAGCAGTTCGTGGACGTGCGCCACCAGGGCGAGAACCTGCTCAAGCCGCCGGCCGAAGTGCAGTACATGGACGTGTCGCCGATGCAGACCGTGTCGGTCGCCGCGGCGCTGGTGCCGTTCCTGGAGCACGACGATGCCAACCGCGCGCTGATGGGCGCCAACATGCAGCGCCAGGCGGTGCCGACGCTGCGCGCCGAGAAGCCCCTGGTGGGCACCGGCATCGAGCGCGCCGTGGCGCGCGACTCCGGCGTGACCGTCAACGCCCGCCGCGGCGGCGTGGTCGAGCAGGTGGATGCTGGCCGCATTGTGGTCAAGGCCAACGAAGACGAGATTTCCGGCGAGCACGATGCCGGCGTCGACATCTACAGCCTGATCAAGTACACCCGTTCCAACCAGAACACCTGCATCAACCAGCGTCCGCTGGTGGCGGTGGGTGACACGGTGGCGCGCGGCGACGTGCTGGCCGACGGCCCCTCGACCGACATCGGCGAGCTGGCCCTGGGCCAGAACATGCTGGTCGCGTTCATGCCGTGGAACGGCTACAACTTCGAGGATTCGATCCTGCTCTCGGAGCGGGTCGTGACCGAGGACCGTTACACCACGATCCACATCGAGGAGCTGACCGCGGTTGCCCGCGACACCAAGCTGGGGCCGGAGGAGATTTCCGCCGACATCCCCAACGTCTCCGAGCAGGCGCTCAACCGCCTGGACGAGTCGGGCGTGGTGTACATCGGTGCGGAAGTCCGCGCCGGTGACATCCTGGTGGGCAAGGTGACGCCCAAGGGCGAGAGCCAGCTGACCCCGGAAGAGAAGCTGCTGCGCGCGATCTTCGGCGAGAAGGCGTCCGACGTGAAGGACAGCTCGCTGCGCGTGCCGCCGGGCATGGACGGCACCGTCATCGACGTGCAGGTCTTCACTCGCGACGGCATCGAGAAGGACAAGCGCGCCCAGCAGATCGAGGAATCGGAGATCAAGCGGGTCAAGAAGGACTTCGACGACCAGTTCCGGATCCTGGAGGCGGCTATCTACGCGCGCCTGCGTTCGCAGCTGCTGGGCAAAACCGCCAACGGCGGCGCCGGCCTGAAGAAGGGCGAGACCGTCACCAGCCTGGTGCTGGATGGTCTGAAGAAGTCCGACTGGTTCGGCCTGCGGATGAAGGACGCCGACGCCGTGGAGGCGCTTGAGCGCGCGCAGATGCAGATCGAGACGCATCGCAAGGAGTTCGACAAGCGCTTCGAGGACAAGCGCGGCAAGATCACCCAGGGCGACGACCTCGCCCCGGGCGTGCTGAAGATGGTCAAGGTGTTCCTGGCGGTCAAGCGCCGCATCCAGCCGGGTGACAAGATGGCCGGCCGCCACGGCAACAAGGGCGTCGTGTCCTCCATCGTGCCGGTGGAAGACATGCCGCACCTGGCCGACGGCGAGACCGTGGACATCGTGCTCAACCCGCTGGGCGTGCCCAGCCGCATGAACATCGGGCAGATCCTGGAAACCCACCTGGGCTGGGCCGCCAAGGGCCTTGGCCGGAAGATCCAGGGCATGCTCGAGGCCCAGGCCAAGGTGGCCGAGCTGCGCAAGTTCCTCGACCAGGTCTACAACCACGACAACGACATCACCGCGCAGTACGTGGACCTGAAGCAGTTCACAGACGAGGAGCTGATCACCCTGGCCCGCAACCTGACCGGCGGCGTGCCGATGGCGACCCCGGTGTTCGACGGCGCGGCCGAGGCCGAGATCAAGAAGATGCTCGAGCTCGCCGACCTGCCGACCAGCGGCCAGACCCGGCTGTTCGACGGCCGCACCGGCGAGGCGTTCGAGCGCGAGGTGACCGTGGGCTACATGCACATGCTCAAGCTCAACCACCTGGTGGACGACAAGATGCACGCCCGTTCGACCGGCCCGTACTCGCTCGTCACCCAGCAGCCGCTGGGCGGCAAGGCGCAGTTCGGCGGCCAGCGTTTCGGCGAGATGGAAGTCTGGGCGCTGGAGGCCTATGGCGCGGCGTACACCCTGCAGGAAATGCTGACCGTGAAGTCGGACGACGTGCAGGGCCGCAACCAGATGTACAAGAACATCGTGGACGGCGAGCACGAGATGGTTGCCGGCATGCCCGAGTCGTTCAACGTGCTGGTCAAGGAAATCCGCTCGCTGGCCATCAACATGGAGCTGGAGGACAGCTAGGGAGCAGTGACAGGCAGCGCAGCCGCCGACTGACTCCTCCCTATTCCTCCGCCCTTGGAGACACAAAATGAAAGACCTGCTCAACCTCTTCAACCAGCAGCGCCAGACGCTCGATTTTGATTCGATCAAGATCGCGCTCGCCTCGCCGGACATGATCCGTTCGTGGTCCTTTGGCGAGGTCAAGAAGCCCGAAACCATCAACTACCGCACCTTCAAGCCCGAGCGCGACGGCCTGTTCTGCGCCGCCATCTTCGGGCCGACCAAGGACTACGAGTGCCTGTGCGGCAAGTACAAGCGCATGAAGCACCGCGGCGTGGTGTGCGAGAAGTGCGGCACCGAGGTCACCCTGGCCAAGGTGCGCCGCGAGCGCATGGGCCACATCGACCTGGCCAGCCCGGTCGCGCACATCTGGTTCCTCAAGTCGCTGCCGTCGCGCATCGGCCTGATGCTGGACATGACCCTGCGCGACATCGAGCGCATCCTGTACTTCGAAGCCTACTGCGTGACCGAGCCGGGCCTGACCCCGCTCGAGCGCGGCCAGCTGCTCAACGAAGAGCAGTTCATGCAGATGCGCCAGGAGCACGGCGACGACTTCGACGCCGCGATGGGCGCCGAGGCCGTCTACGACCTGCTGCGCACGATCGACCTGCAGGCCGAGATGGTCGGGCTGAAGGAAGACATCGCCGCCACCGGCTCGGAGACCAAGCTCAAGCGCCTGACCAAGCGGATCAAGCTGGTCGAGGCCTTCGTCGAGTCCGGCAACCGCCCGGAATGGATGATCATGACGGTGCTGCCGGTGCTGCCGCCGGACCTGCGTCCGCTGGTGCCGCTGGACGGTGGCCGCTTCGCGACCTCCGACCTGAACGACCTGTACCGCCGGGTGATCAACCGCAACAACCGCCTGCGCCGCCTGCTCGAGCTCAGCGCGCCGGACATCATCGTGCGCAACGAGAAGCGCATGCTGCAGGAGTCGGTTGACGCGCTGATGGACAACGGCCGCCGCGGCCGCGCCATCACCGGTACCAACAAGCGCCCGCTCAAGTCGCTGGCCGACATGATCAAGGGCAAGCAGGGCCGGTTCCGCCAGAACCTGCTCGGCAAGCGCGTGGACTACTCCGGCCGTTCGGTGATCGTGGTCGGCCCGACCCTGCGCCTGCACGAGTGCGGCCTGCCCAAGAAGATGGCGCTGGAGCTGTTCAAGCCGTTCATCTTCTCCAAGCTGCAGCGCCGCGGCCTGGCCACCACCATCAAGGCGGCCAAGAAGCTCGTCGAGCGCGAAGAGGCGGAAGTCTGGGACATCCTGGAAGAAGTCATCCGCGAACACCCGGTGCTGCTCAACCGCGCCCCGACCCTGCACCGACTGGGCATCCAGGCCTTCGAGCCGGTGCTGATCGAGGGCAAGGCCATCCAGCTGCACCCGCTGGTCTGCACCGCGTTCAACGCCGACTTCGACGGTGACCAGATGGCCGTGCACGTGCCGCTGAGCCTGGAGGCCCAGCTGGAGGCGCGCGCGCTGATGATGTCGTCCAACAACATCCTCAGCCCGGCCAACGGCGAGCCGATCATCGTGCCGTCGCAGGACGTGGTGCTGGGCCTGTACTACATGTCGCGCGCGCTGGAGAACCAGCCGGGCGAGGGCATGGTGTTCGCCAACGTGGCCGAGGTGAAGCGCGCCTATGACAACAAGGCCGCCGGCCTTCACGCCAAGGTCAAGGTGCGCATCACCGAGACCGTGATCGACGAAGAAGGCAACCGCGAGCGCCAGAACTCGATCGTGGACACCACGGTCGGGCGCGCGCTGCTGGACGAGATCCTGCCCGAGGGCCTGCCGTTCGAACTGGCCAACGTGGAGCTGACCAAGAAGAACATCAGCCGCCTGATCAACTCCTGCTACCGCCGCCTGGGCCTGAAGGACACCGTGGTCTTCGCCGACAAGCTGATGTACACGGGCTTCGGCTTCGCCACCCGCGCGGGCGTGTCGATCGGCATCGACGACATGACCATCCCGGTGGAGAAGAAGGGCATCCTGGACGAGGCCGAGACCGAGGTGCTGGAGATCCAGCAGCAGTACCAGTCGGGCCTGGTCACCGCCGGCGAGCGCTACAACAAGGTGGTCGACATCTGGTCGCGCACGAACGAGCGCGTGGCCAAGGCGATGATGGACACCATCGGCACCGAGCAGGTGACTAATGCCAAGGGCGAGACCATCGACCAGAAGTCGATGAACTCGATCTACATCATGGCCGACTCGGGCGCGCGTGGTTCGCAGGCGCAGATCCGTCAGCTGGCGGGCATGCGCGGGCTGATGGCCAAGCCGGACGGCTCGATCATCGAGACCCCGATCACCTCCAACTTCCGCGAGGGCCTGAACGTCCAGCAGTACTTCATCTCCACCCACGGCGCGCGAAAGGGCCTGGCGGACACCGCGCTCAAGACCGCGAACTCCGGCTACCTGACCCGGCGCCTGGTGGACGTGGCCCAGGACGTGGTGATCACCGAGGACGACTGCGGCACCGTCGCCGGGCTGGCCATGGCCCCGATCGTTGAGGGCGGTGACGTGGTCGAGCCGCTGCGCGACCGCGTGCTGGGCCGGATCGTGGCCGAGGACGTGTTCCTGCCGGGCAACGACGAGGACCCGATCGTCACCCGCAACACCCTGCTCGACGAGCAGTGGGTGGCCAAGCTCGAGGACGCGGGCGTGCAGCTGATCAACGTGCGCTCCACCATCACCTGCGAAAGCAGCTTCGGCGTGTGCGCCATGTGCTACGGCCGCGACCTGGGCCGGGGCCACCTGGTCAACCACGGCGAGGCAGTGGGCGTGGTGGCGGCGCAGTCGATCGGCGAGCCCGGCACCCAGCTGACCATGCGTACGTTCCACATCGGTGGTGCGGCTTCGCGTGCGGCGGCGATCGACAACGTGACGGTCAAGACCACCGGTACGGTCAAGTTCAACAACCTCAAGTCGGTGGTCCATGCCAGCGGCGGCCTGGTCGCGGTGTCGCGCTCGGGCGAGCTGTCGGTGCTGGACCTGCACGGCCGCGAGCGCGAGCGCTACAAGCTGCCCTACGGCGCGCAGATCAGCCTGAAGGACGGCGGAGAGGTGAAGGCCGGCCAGACGGTCGCCACCTGGGATCCGCATAACCACTCGATCGTTTCGGAAGTCACCGGCTTCGTGCGCTTCGTCGACTTCGTCGACGGGGTGACCGTGATCGAGAAGACCGACGAGTTGACCGGCCTGGCCTCGCGCGAGATCACCGATCCCAAGCGCCGCGGATCGCAGGCCAAGGACCTGCGCCCGATCGTGCGCATCGTCGACAAGAAGGGCAACGACCTCAACATCCCCGGCACCGACCTGCCGGCGCAGTACCTGCTGCCGCCGCGCTCGATCGTGAACATGCAGGATGGTGACGCGGTCTCGGTGGGCGACGTGGTTGCCAAGATCCCGCAGGAAGCCTCCAAGACCCGCGACATCACTGGCGGCCTGCCGCGCGTGGCGGACCTGTTCGAGGCGCGCAAGCCCAAGGATCCGGCGATCCTGGCCGAGAAGTCCGGCATCGTCAGCTTCGGCAAGGAGACCAAGGGCAAGCAGCGCCTGGTGATCAAGGGCACGGACGGGGACGATTACGAGGAGCTGATCCACAAGTACCGCCAGGTCATCGTGTTCGAGGGCGAGCACGTGGAGAAGGGCGAGACCGTGGTGGACGGCGAGCCGAGCCCGCAGGACATCCTGCGCCTGAAGGGCGTGGAGGAACTGGCTTCGTACCTGACCAAGGAAATCCAGGACGTCTACCGCCTGCAGGGCGTGAAGATCAACGACAAGCACATCGAGGTGATCGTCCGCCAGATGCTGCGCAAGGTCGAGATCACCGATCCGGGTGGCAGCCGCTACCTCAACGGTGAGCAGGTCGAGCGCCAGCGCGTGATCGAGGAGAACGCGCGCCTGGAATCCAAGGGCGAGCTGCCGGTGAAGTTCGACCCGGTGCTGCTGGGCATCACCAAGGCTTCGCTGGCGACCGAGTCGTTCATCTCCGCGGCCTCCTTCCAGGAGACCACCCGCGTGCTGACCGAGGCCGCCGTGCGCGGCACCCGCGACAGCCTGCGCGGACTGAAGGAAAACGTGATCGTCGGCCGGCTGATCCCGGCCGGCACCGGCCTCGCGTACCACACCCAGCGCCGCCGCGGCGCCTCGGGCCTGACCGATTCCGAGATGGAAGCCCTGTCGGGCAGCGTCACGGAGTCGGCCGGGGCGGAGGATGCGGTGGAGCAGGGTGCCGAGCAGGCGCCCGCGGCCGGGGACGCACAGGAGTAGGATCTACACCAGCGGCGGGCCTTGAGCCCGCCCCAGATCACGAAATGAGGCGCCAGGGACGCGCCTCGTGTTCGGCCCAGGAAGGGCGGGATCAGCAGGACCGCTGTCCGCACCCGACGCTGCTGCGTCGGGCCGGCAGCCACGGTATGGCTTGCGTTGACGCTACGCGTCCGCGCCAGCTATACTTTTCCGTCTCGGTAGGCCGGGTTGACCCGGCCTGCCTTCGTTTTCACGCACGGGCCCCGGCCCCGAACCACAGAACCCCATAACGATGGCAACGATCAACCAGCTTGTGCGCAAACCGCGCAGCCTCGTCACCCACCAGAGTGATTCGCCTGCGCTGGAGAACTGCCCGCAGCGCCGGGGCGTGTGCACCCGCGTGTACACCACCACCCCGAAGAAGCCGAACTCTGCCCTGCGCAAGGTCGCCAAGGTGCGCCTGACCAACGGCTACGAGGTCATTTCCTACATCGGCGGCGAAGGCCACAACCTGCAGGAGCACTCGGTGGTGCTGCTGCGCGGCGGTCGCGTCAAGGACCTGCCGGGCGTGCGTTACCACATGGTGCGCGGCGCCCTGGATGCCGCCGGCGTCGCCAAGCGCAAGCAGGCGCGTTCCAAGTACGGCGCCAAGCGTCCGAAGGCCTGAGGAGACCTGAGACATGTCACGTAAAGGCAATACCCCGCAGCGCTCGGTCCTTCCCGATCCCAAGCACGGCAGCGAGACCATCGCCCGCTTCATCAACATGGTGATGAAGAGCGGCAAGAAGTCGGTCGCGGAAAAGATCGTCTACGGCGCCATGGATGTCATCGGCGAGAAGAACGGAGACGCGCTGGAGCTGGTCGAAAAGGCGCTGGGCAACGTTTCCCCGTCGGTGGAGGTCAAGTCCCGCCGCGTCGGTGGCGCCACCTACCAGGTGCCGGTGGAAGTGCGCGCATCGCGGCGCACCGCGCTGTCGATGCGCTGGCTGATCGAGGCCGCCCGCAAGCGCGGCGAGAACAGCATGCCGCGCAAGCTGGCCGCCGAGCTGATCGACGCTTCGGAGAACCGTGGCGGCGCGATCAAGAAGCGCGAAGAGATCCACCGCATGGCGGATGCCAACAAGGCATTCGCGCACTACCGCTGGTGATTCCCACGGCCGCCTGAAGGCGGCCATGCTCCCGGCGCCGCCGCAGCGCGGTCGGCGCCCCGCGTGACCCGCCTGCGGGTCGTGCCCACGATCCGGAGGCCGCCCCAGGGCGGCGTCCGCCATTCAAGCCCGGCCTGCCGGGCACAGACACGAGAGACGACCGTGGCTCGCACCACTCCTATCGAACGCTACCGCAACTTCGGCATCATGGCCCACATCGATGCCGGCAAGACCACCACGTCCGAACGCATCCTGTTCTACACCGGTGTCAACCACAAGCTGGGCGAGACCCACGATGGTTCGGCCACCATGGACTGGATGGAGCAGGAGCAGGAGCGCGGCATCACCATCCAGTCGGCGGCCACCACCGCGTTCTGGAGCGGGATGGACCAGACCCTGGACGCGCACCGCTTCAACATCATCGACACCCCCGGGCACGTCGACTTCACCATCGAGGTGGAGCGTTCGCTGCGCGTGCTCGACGGTGCGGTGTTCGTGCTGTGCGCGGTCGGCGGCGTGCAGCCGCAGTCTGAAACCGTCTGGCGGCAGGCCAACAAGTACAAGGTGCCGCGGCTGGCGTTCGTCAACAAGATGGACCGCACCGGCGCCAACTTCAGCAATGTCGTCGCCCAGCTCAAGTCCCGCCTGGGTGCCTACCCGGTGCCGATGCAGGTCCCGGTCGGGGCCGAGGATGGCTTCGAGGGCGTGATCGACCTGGTAAAGATGAAGGCGATCCACTGGGACACCGAGTCGCACGGCACCGTGTTCGAGTACCGCGACATCCCCGCCGAGCTGGCTGACGCCTGCGCCGAGGCGCGTTCGTTCATGGTCGAGGCCGCCGCCGAAGCCAACGAAACGCTGATGGACAAGTACCTGGAAGAGGGCGAGCTGTCCGAGGCCGAGATCTACGCGGGCCTGCGCGAGCGCACCCTGAAGGTCGAGATCGTGCCGGTGTACTGCGGTACCGCGTTCAAGAACAAGGGCGTGCAGGCCATGCTCGATGGCGTGGTGCAGCTGCTGCCGTCGCCGATCGATGTGCCGTCAGTGGTGGGCGTGGACGAGAACGACGCCGAGGCCACCCGCAAGGCGGACGACAAGGAGTCGTTCTCGGCGCTGGCGTTCAAGGTCATGACCGACCCGTTCGTGGGCTCGCTGACCTTCTTCCGTGTCTACTCCGGCACGCTCAACTCCGGCGACCAGGTCTACAACCCGATCAAGTCGAAGAAGGAGCGCATCGGCCGCCTGCTGCAGATGCATTCCAACGATCGCGCCGAGATCAAGGAAGTGCGCGCGGGCGACATTGCCGCCGCGGTTGGCCTGAAGGACGTGACCACGGGCGACACCCTGTGTGCCCAGGACGCAATCATCACCCTGGAGCAGATGATCTTCCCCGAGCCCGTCATCTCGATGGCGGTGGAGCCGAAGACCAAGTCCGACCAGGAGAAGATGGGCATCGCGCTCGGTCGCCTGGCGCAGGAGGACCCGTCCTTCCGCGTGCGCACCGACGAAGAGTCCGGCCAGACCATCATCTCCGGCATGGGCGAGCTGCACCTGGACATCCTGGTTGACCGCATGAAGCGCGAGTTCAACGTCGAGGCGAACGTCGGCAAGCCGCAGGTGGCCTACCGCGAGACCATCCGCAAGTCGGTCAAGGCGGAAGGCAAGTTCGTCCGCCAGTCGGGCGGCAAGGGCCAGTTCGGCCACGTGTGGCTGGAGATCTCGCCGCAGGAGGCGGGTGCGGGCTACGAGTTCGACAACTCCATCGTCGGCGGCGTGGTGCCGAAGGAGTACATCCCGGCGGTCGACAAGGGCATCCAGGAAGCGATGGCCAGCGGCCTGCTCGCCGGCTACCCGATCGTCGACGTCAAGGTGAAGCTGTACGACGGCTCGTACCACGAGGTCGACTCGTCGGAAATGGCGTTCAAGATCGCCGGCTCCATGGGCTTCAAGGAAGGTTTCCACAAGGCCGACCCGGTGCTGCTGGAGCCGATCATGAAGGTCGAGATCGTCACGCCGGAGGATTACCTGGGTGACGTCATGGGCGACGTGAGCCGCCGCCGCGGCGTGCTGCAGGGCCAGGACGACAGCCCCTCGGGCAAGGTCATCAACGCCATGGTGCCGCTGGGCGAGATGTTCGGCTACGCCACCTCGCTGCGCTCGATGTCGCAGGGTCGCGCCACGTACACCATGGAGTTCGACCACTACGCCGAGGCTCCGGCCAACATCGCCGAGTCGGTCAACAAGAAGGGTTAAGCGGGTCAGAAGGGTCAGAAGCATCACCCAATCACACGCGTCAGACAAAGCAAGGTAAAGACAATGGCAAAGGACAAGTTCGAGCGCACCAAGCCCCACGTGAACGTGGGCACGATCG
>JBQDAV010000056.1:0-16239 GCA_052090405.1 Luteimonas sp. | reverse complement strand
TGGCGGCCGCAGGCCGACGCCGGGGGACATGGAGACTAAAGGGCACCCCCGCCCGCCGCCCCTGCGTCGTACCAGCCCGCATCTCTCCGCAAAACAGCGGCGGTTCGAGAGCATCAGCAGCCCGGCTCCCTTTCGTCGCACCGTTCAGCGAGAATGTGCGCTGTCTCAAAATTTGAGGCGAAACAGAGGCTTGTGGATAAAGCTTGAACAAGTCTCTCAAGTGTTTCGCAAGTCATTGACCTGCCTGATGAATTTCCCCCTCCACGACTGTTGACAACCCCCTGGGTGGGTCATAAGGTGGCGGTGCGTGGGATAGCCGGGAATTTTGTGGAATCTCGCGCCATAATTGAAGCCCGCCGCAGACGGGTACTCCGGGCAGGACCGACGTGTTCCAGGGCGAGAACGCCATCACAATCGACGACAAGGGCCGGATGGTGATTCCCACCAGCCAGCGCGAACTCGTCGCGCGTGTCGGAAACCGCCTGGTGATCACCTACAACCCGTTCGAGTCCGGCTGCCTGTTCCTGTACCCGGAAGACGAATGGGAGCGGGTCCGCGACGCGGTCAACGCGCTGCCCGGCGCGCTTTCCGCCCACCGCCGCATGCAGCGCAACCTGGTCGGCTCGGCGGCGCCGGTGGAGCCCGATGGCAGCCACCGCATCAGCATCCCGCCCACCCACCGCGCCGCGGTCGGGATCGAAAAGAAGGCGGTTCTGCTGGGCATGGGCGACAAGTACGAACTGTGGAGCGAGCAGGCCTACCACGCCCAGATCCGGCAGACGATTTCGGATGACGACCTGAGCGAACAGATGCGCGGGTTGCGGTTGTGAGCGGGGGTGGCGCGGACGCCCCGTCCGGCCACCTTCCGGTGATGTACGGGCGGGTCATGGAGGGCCTGCAGGTGATCGGGGAAGGAACCTACCTGGATGGCACGTTTGGGCGCGGAGGGCACGCGCGTGGCGTGCTCGAACGCCTGGATCCTGGAGGTCGGCTGCTGCTGATGGACAAGGACCCCGAAGCGGTCGCGGTGGCCGAACGCGAGTTCGGCGCGGATCCGCGCGTGGCCATCCGCCGCGGCAGCTTTGCCGCGCTCGCGGAGTGGGACGCCGCCGCCGCGGGCCTGGACGGGGTGCTGTTCGACCTGGGCGTGTCTTCCCCGCAGCTGGACGTGGCCGAACGCGGCTTCAGCTTCGGCAAGGACGGTCCGCTGGACATGCGCATGGATCCCGACGCCGGCGAGAGCGCCGCCGAATGGCTGGCCCGCGCCGACGAGGGCGGGATCGCCGACGTGCTGTGGACCTACGGCGAGGAGCGCATGAGCCGGCGCATCGCCCGCGCCATTGTCGCCCGCCGCGAACAGGCGCCGCTGGTGCGCACCGGCGAGCTGGCCGAGCTGATCGCCGCCTCGGTGCCGCGCCCGCGCCGTGCGCCCGGCAAGCCCGACATCCACCCGGCCACGCGTTCCTTCCAGGCCATCCGCATCCATGTCAACCGCGAGCTGGGTGACCTTGAGGACGGACTTGAAGCCGCGCATGACGCCCTCAAGCCCGGCGGGCGGCTGGTGGTGATCAGCTTCCATTCGCTGGAGGACCGGATCGTCAAGCGCTTCATCGCCGGTCGCGCCAAGCCGCCGCCGGCCAACCGGCGCCTGCCCGAGGCGACGGGGTTCGTGCCGACGCTGCGCGCCATCGGCGGCGCCGGCAAGGCCGACGCCGCGGAAACGGCTGCCAACCCGCGCGCCCGCAGCGCGGTGCTGCGCATTGCCGAGAAGCTGCCGGCGGAGGTGCGCCAGTGACCCTGCGCATCATCCTCGTCGTGTTGCTGGCCGCGAACGTGATCACCGCGATCGGCGTGGTGCATGCGCGCCACCAGCACCGCCAGCTGTTCGTCGAGCTGACCCAACTTGAGCACGATCGCGACGAGCTCAACATCGACTTCGGCCGCCTGCAGCTGGAGCAGGCAACCTGGGCGGAGAGCAACCGCATCGACCAGGTCGCGCGCGAGCGGCTGGGGATGAAGTTCCCCGAAGCCGCGGATATCGTGGTGGTGCGTCCGTGATCGGCCGCCGCCCCGGTTCCCGCCCGCCGCGCCGCCACAACCGTGCGCGGTTCAACCTGCGCGGACGCCTGGCGATGGTGGCCGGCGCCATGGGCCTGTGCTGCGTGGTGCTGGTCGGGCGCGCGGTGGACCTGCAGCTGATCGACAACGCCTTCTACCAGCAGAAGGCCGATTCGCGCTTCCTGCGCGAGCTGCCGATCGCGACCTCGCGCGGCATGATCACCGACCGCAACGGCGAGCCGCTGGCGATCTCGACCCCGGTGGCCTCGCTTTGGGCCAACCCGCAGGAGCTGTCCAGGCACCCGGACCGGATCGTGGAGCTGGCCGCGGGCATCAACGTCGACGGCGACGAGCTCGCGCGCCGCGTCGCCCAGCGCGCCGACAAGGAGTTCATGTACCTGCCCGGGCAGCGCCGGATCCACCCGGCAACGGCGGAGAAGGTGCTGGCGATGGACGTGCCGGGGGTGTTCAGCCAGCGCGAATACCGCCGCTTCTACCCGCAGGGCGAGGCGCTGGCGCACGTGCTGGGCTTCACCAACATCGACGACCGCGGCCAGGAGGGCATCGAGCTGGCGTTCGACGACTGGCTGCGCGGACGGCCCGGCGTGCAGAAGGTGATCCGCGACCGGCGCGGCCGCATCGTGGAGAACGTGGACCTGGTGCGGGCGGCCGAGCCGGGCAAGGACCTGGTGCTGAGCATCGACCGGCGGATCCAGTTCCTGGCCCACCGCGAGCTGCGCAACACGCTGGTGCGCACCGGCGCTAGCGCCGGCTCGGCGGTGGTGCTGGACGTGGCCACCGGCGAGGTGCTGGCCATGGCCAACCTGCCCGCCTACAACCCGCACGTGATCACCGGCGGCGAGCGCGGCGCGCGCCGCAACCGCGCGGTGACCGACCTGATCGAGCCCGGCTCGACCATCAAGCCGCTGACCGTGGCCGCGGCCCTGCAGGCCGGGGTGGTCACCCCGACCACGCCGGTGGATACCAGCCCGGGCTGGATGCCCAACGGCCGCTACCGCACCAACGACGTGCGCAACTACGGCGTGCTCGATGTCACCGGGGTGATCACCAAGAGCTCCAACGTGGGCGCCGCCAAGCTGGCGGCGATGCTGCCCGACCGGCAGTTCTACGAGGTGCTGCGCGGTTTCGGCTTCGGCGAAAGCACGCGCAGCGGCTTCCCCGGCGAGGCCGCGGGCCTGTTCCCGGACCCGGCGCAGTGGAGTGGCACCACCAAGCAGACCATTTCCTACGGCTACGGGCTCTCGGCCACGCCGCTGCAGATCGCCGCCGCCTACGCTGCGATCGGCAACCACGGCCGGCTGCTGCAGCCTACCTTCGTCAAGGGCCAGCACGGTGAGGCGAGCCAGGCGCTGGAGCCGGCGGTGGCCGACGTCGTGCTGCGGATGATGCAGACCGTGACCGAGCCGGGCGGCACCGCCACCCAGGCACGGATCCTGGGCTACCACGTGGCTGGCAAGACCGGCACCTCGCGCAAGGCCAGCGGCGGCGGTTACTCGCGCCGCTATGTCTCCTTCTTCGCCGGCCTGGTGCCGGTGGAGGAGCCGCGCTTCTCGATGGCGGTGGTCGTCGACGACCCGGACCCGGCGCGCGGCTATTACGGCGGCCTGGTCGCCGCGCCGGTGTTCCAGAACGTCATGGAGGGCGCGCTGCGGCTGATGGACGTGCCGCCCGACGACATCGAGACTTGGCTGGCGGCGCAGGCCGAGGCCGAAGACAAGCGCCGCGCGGCGGCCGGAGGCGGGCGATGAGCGCCGGGATGCCGCTGGCCGAACTGCTGCCGGACGTGGCCGGGGTGCCGGCCGGGCTGCGGGTGGCCGGGTTGTCGCAGGACAGCCGTGAGCTGCGCGCCGGGGAGGCCTTCCTGGCCATTCCGGGTTTTGGCACCCACGGGCTGCGTTTCGTGGACCAGGCGCGCGCCGCCGATGCCGGGGCGATCGTGTACGAGCCGCCGGCGCCGGAAGGCGTTGAGGTGCCGGCCGATGCCATCGCGGTACCGGGCCTGCGCGCCCGTATCGGGAGCATGGCCGACCGTTTCCACGGCAGCCCCTCGGCGGCAATGACCGTGGTCGGGGTGACCGGTACCAACGGCAAGACCTCCACGGTGCAGATGCTGGCCCAGGCCTGGAGCCTGCGCGGGATGCGTGCCGGCAGCATCGGCACCCTCGGCGCGGGCCTGCATGGGGAAGTGGAGCCCACCGGCTTCACCACCCCGCAGGTCTCGCGGATGCACGCGCTGCTGGCGAAGCTGCGCGACGCCGGCGCCGACGCGGTGGCGATGGAGGTCAGCTCGCACGCGCTCGACCAGGGCCGGGTGGACGCGGTGCGCTTCGCGGTGGGGGTGTTCACCAACCTCACCCGCGACCATCTCGACTACCACGGCGACATGGACGCCTACGGCGCCGCCAAGTCGCGCCTGTTCCAGGCGCCAGGACTGCATGTGGCAGTAGTGAACCTGGATGACGAACACGGGCGCGCGCTGCATGCGCGGCTGCCGGAAGGGCTGCGCGCGATCGGCACCAGCGCGCGCGGACTTGGCGAGGCCGTGGTCAGGGCCGGGGACGTGGTGCTCGACGCCGACGGCATCGGCTTCGACCTGCACATCGATGGCCGGGCGCACCCGGTGCGCACCTCGCTGCTGGGCCGTTTCAACGTCGACAACATGCTGGCGGTGGCCGGGGTGCTGCACGCGCTGGGCGAGGAGTCGGCTGATATCGCCGCAGTCCTGTCGCGCCTTGCGCCGGTGGCCGGACGCATGAACCGCCTCGGCGGCGACGGCAGGCCGCTGGTGGTGGTGGACTACGCGCATACGCCCGACGCGCTGGAGCAGGCCCTGGCCAGCCTGCGCGGGCACGCCCGCGGGCGGATCGTGTGCGTGTTCGGCTGCGGCGGCGAGCGCGACCGCGGCAAGCGCCCGCAGATGGCGGAAATCGCCGGGCGCCTGGCGGATGCGGTGGTCGTGACCGACGACAACCCGCGCCGCGAGGACGGCGACGCGATCGTGGCCGACATCCTGCAGGGGTTCGCGGACCGCTCCAGCGTGGTGGTCGAGCGCGATCGCCGCGCGGCGATCAACCGCGCGGTCGGCGAAGCCGGCCCCGGCGACATCGTGCTGGTGGCGGGCAAGGGCCATGAGCCGTACCAGGAGGTCGACGGCGTGCGCCACCCGTTCGACGACGCCGAAGTCGCGCGCGCGGCGCTGGAGGGCAGGGCATGAACCCGCTGCCGCTCTCGCGCATCGCCCAGTGGACCAACGGCCGCCTGCACGGCGCCGAGGCCGGTGGCGATGTGCTGATCGATGCGCTGAGCACCGACACCCGGGACTTCGACGCCAGCGACGGACGCGCGGCGCTGTTCGTGGCCATTGTCGGCGAGCGCTTCGACGGCAACGACCACGTCGTGGCGGCGGCGGAGCAGGGTGCGCGCGCGGCGCTGGTATCGCGTCCGTCGCCGGCGAAGCTGCCGCAGGTGGTGGTGGACGACACCGTGCACGCGCTGGCCGCGATCGCCGCGGCGATGCAGCACGGGCGGCCGGCGCGGGTGGCGGGGATTACCGGCAGCAACGGCAAGACCGGGGTCAAGCAGATGCTGCTGTCGATCCTGGGCCCGCTGGGCACCAGCCATGCCAACCCCGGCAACCGCAACAACGAGATCGGCCTGCCGCTGGCGGTGATCAACGCCCCCGGGGACGCCCGCTACGCAATCTACGAAATGGGCGCCGGCAAGCCCGGTGACATCGCCTGGCTGACCGCGGTGGCGCGTCCGGACGTGGCCCTGGTCAACAACGTCGCACCCGCCCACCTGCAGCGCATGCGCTGCCTGCTGGGCGTGGCGGAAACCAAGGGCGCGGTGTACGACGCCCTGCCCGCGGACGGCGTGGCGGTGATCAATGCCGACGATGCCTTCGCCCAGTACTTCGCCGGGCGCTCGCACGGCCGGCGGGTGATCCGCTTCGGGCTGGAGGCCAGCGCCGACGTGACCGCACGCGACGTGCGGGTGGGCGAGGGCGGCTCGCGCTTCATCCTGGTCACGCCGCGCGGCGAAGCCGCGGTGGAGCTGCCGCTGGCCGGGCGCCACAACGTGGCCAACGCGCTGGCTGCGGCGGCGTTGGCAATCGGCATGGCCGACGCTGCGCCCGACGCGATCGCGGCGGGCCTGGCCGCGGCCGCACCGGTCGCAGGGCGCCTGGTGCGACACCAGCTGGCCTCGGGCGCGCTGCTTGTGGACGACAGCTACAACGCCAACCCCGGTTCGCTGGCAGCGGCCATCGACACCTTGGCGGTGATCGACGGCGAGCGCTGGCTGGTGCTGGGCGAGATGGGCGAACTGGGCGCCGACGCGCAGGCGCTGCACGCCGGGGCCGGCAAGCGGGCCAGGGACGCGGGTATCGCGCGCCTGTACGCGCTCGGCCAGCTTGGCGAGGCCGCGGTCGCGGCGTTTGGCGAAGGTGCCGCGCATTTCGACACCCATGCCGCGCTGGTCGACGCGCTGCGGCGTGACCTGCACCCGCAGGCGAGGGTGCTGGTCAAGGGTTCGCGCAGCAGCGCGATGGAGCGGGTCGTCGCCGCGCTGCTGGAAAAAGACAAAGGGACTTCCACCGATGCTGCTTGAACTCGCGCGCTGGCTGCAGGGACTGGAGAGCTTCTTCGGCCTGTTCGACTACCTCACCTTCCGCGGCATCCTGGCGGCGTTGACCGCGCTGTTGCTGTCGCTGTGGTGGGGGCCGGCGGTGATCCGGCGCCTGGCCCAGTACAAGGGCGGCCAGCCGATCCGCGACGACGGCCCCAAGACCCACTTCTCCAAGGCCGGTACGCCGACCATGGGCGGATCGCTGATCCTGATCACGGTGCTGGCCTCGGTGCTGCTGTGGGGCGACCTGCGCAACAAGCACGTGTGGCTGGTGCTGGCGGTGATGATCGCGTTCGGCGCCATCGGCTGGTACGACGACTGGATCAAGATCGTCCGGCGCGACCCGAACGGGCTCAAGTCGCGCTGGAAGTACCTGCTGCAGTCGGTGTTCGGCCTGGCCGCGGGCATCTTCCTGTTCCTGACCGCCGACGTGCCCGCGGCGACCACGTTCTACATCCCGCTGTTCAAGGCGGTGGCGCTGCCGATGGCAGGCATCACCTTCGTCGCCATCGCCTATTTCTGGATCGTCGGCTTCTCCAACGCGGTCAACCTCACCGACGGCCTGGACGGGCTGGCGATCATGCCCACGGTGCTGGTGGCCTGCGCGCTGGGCGTGTTCGCCTATGCGTCGGGCCACGTGGTGTTCGCCGACTACCTGCAGATCCCGCAGATCCCCGGGGCCGGCGAGCTGATCATCATCTGCGCGGCGATCGCCGGGGCCGGGCTCGGCTTCCTGTGGTTCAACACCTATCCGGCGATGGTGTTCATGGGCGATATCGGTGCGCTGGCGCTGGGCGCGGTGCTGGGCACGATCGCGGTGATCGTGCGCCAGGAGCTGGTGCTGGTGATCATGGGCGGCATCTTCGTCATCGAGACGCTGTCGGTGATGATCCAGGTGGCGTCGTTCAAGCTCACCGGCAAGCGCGTGTTCCGGATGGCGCCCATCCACCACCACTTCGAACTCAAGGGCTGGCCCGAGCCCCGCGTGATCGTGCGCTTCTGGATCATCTCGGTGATCCTGGTGCTGGTCGGGCTGGCCACGCTGAAGGTGCGCTGATGGATCGCTTCGACGCCCCGCAGTCGCGCCAGGCCACCCGGATCGACGACATCCACGGGCGCTATGACCCGTGGCTGGTCGGCGCCGCGCTGGCGCTGGTGGCGCTGGGCGTGGTGATGGTGGGCTCCAGTTCGATCGCCATCGGCGAGGAACTGGAAGTCGGGCCGTTCCACTTCCTGATCCGGCACGTGATGTTCCTGGCCATGGGTGCGGCGCTGTGCATCTGGGTGGCGCGCACCGAGCTCAAGTCGGTCGAGAAGCTCGACCGGCTGCTGCTGCTGGGCTGCTTCGTGCTGCTGCTGGCGGTGTTCGTGCCCGGCCTGGGGCACACGGTCAACGGCGCGCAGCGCTGGATCAACCTGGGCGTGTCCAACTTCCAGACAGTCGAGGCGGTGAAGCTGATGTACATCGTCTGGCTGGCCAGCTACCTGGTGCGCTTCCGCGACGAGGTCAACGCCACCTGGGCGGCGATGCTCAAGCCGATCGGGGTGACCATCGGGCTGATGGTGCTGCTGGCGCTGCAGCCGGACTTCGGGTCGCTGGCGCTGCTGCTGGCGATCACCGCCGGGCTGCTGGTGCTGGGCGGCGTGCACCTGCCGCGCATGGCCGCGCCGGTGCTGGTGCTGCTGCCGCTGCTGGCGGTGGTGGCGATCGCCGAGCCCTACCGCATGCGCCGGCTGACCTCGTTCATGGATCCGTTCGCCGATCCGTTCAACAGCGGCTACCAGCTGGCCAACGCGTTGATGGCGGTGGGCCGCGGCGAGTTCTGGGGCGTGGGCCTGGGGGCTTCGATCCAGAAGCTCAACTACCTGCCCGAGGCGCATACCGACTTCATCCTGGCGGTGATCGGCGAGGAGCTGGGCTTCGCCGGGGTGTGCCTGGTGATCGCGCTGTACGCGCTGCTGGTGGGCCGGGCGTTCTGGATCGGCCTGAAGTGCGTGGAGATGCGCCGCCACTTCGCCGGCTACTGCGCGTTTGGCGTTGCGCTGATGATCGGGCTGCAGGCCCTGGTCTCGATCGGCGTGAACCTGGGGCTGCTGCCGACCAAGGGGCTGACCCTGCCGCTGATCTCCGCCGGCGGCTCCAGCGTGCTGATGACCTGCGTGGCGATCGGCCTGTTGCTGCGGGTGTCGTATGAACTCGACCGCGCCGAGCGCCAGGTGGCGCGCCTGCGTGGCGAGGCAGCGCCCGCGCCGCAGCCCGGCGACGGCGAGGTCCCGACGCCGGCCGCGCCTTCGTCGGCCAGCCCGGCCACGGCTGCCGCCCGCGGTGGACGCGCGCGGCAGCGGATCGAACCGACCCTGGGGAGGGCGATATGACCCGGCGCCTGCTTGATACCCGCGCGCTGTCCACGGCCGAGGTCGGACGGGCGTTCTCGCGCGTGCATTTCGTCGGCATCGGCGGTGCGGGCATGAGCGGCATCGCCGAGGTGCTGTGCACGCTGGGCTACCGGGTGTCCGGCTCGGACCTGGCGGAAAACGTCGCGGTCCGCCGGCTACGCGGGCTCGGCGCCACGGTGCACCTGGGCCACGCCGCCGCCAACGTGCACGGCACCGACTGCGTGGTGGTGTCCAGCGCGATCCGCGCCGACAACCCGGAGCTGGTGGAAGCGCGCGCGCAGCGGATCCCGATCGTGCCGCGCGCGGAGATGCTGGCCGAGCTGATGCGCTTCCGCCGCGGCATCGCCGTGGCCGGCACCCACGGCAAGACCACCACCACCTCGCTGATGGCCAGCGTGCTGGCGCGCGGCGGGCTGGACCCGACCTTCGTGATCGGTGGCCAGCTGCTGGCCGCCGGCGCCAATGCGCGCCTGGGCGGAAGCGACTGGCTGGTGGCCGAGGCGGATGAAAGCGACGGCAGCTTCCTGCGCCTGAATCCGCTGGTGGCGGTGATCACCAATATCGACGCCGACCACCTGGAGCACTACGACAACGATTTCGCGCGGGTGCGGGAGGCGTTCCACGAATTCCTGCACCGGCTGCCCTTCTACGGACTGGCGGTGCTGTGCATCGACGACCCGGAGGTGGCCGCGCTGGCGGAGGGCACCTCGCGCCACGTCACCACGTACGGCTTTGACGAGCGCGCCGACGTGCGCGCGGAAAACGTGCGCCAGCAGGGGCCGCGGATGCACTTCGACCTGGTGCTGTCGGAAAACGGTTCGCGCACGCCGGTGACCCTGGCGCTGCCGGGCCGGCACAACGTGCTCAACGCGCTGGCGGCCGCCTCGGTGGGCTGGCAGCTCGGGGTCGGGCCCGACGCGATCGCCGAGGCGCTGGAGCAGTTCCAGGGCATCGGCCGGCGCTTCAACCTCAAGGCCGAGCTGCGCACCGCGCGCGGGGCGACCGTGCAGCTGGTGGACGATTACGGCCACCACCCGAACGAGCTGGCGGCGGTATTCGAGGCCGCGCGCGGCGGCTGGCCGGACCGGCGCGTCGTGGTCGCCTTCCAGCCGCATCGCTACAGCCGCACCCGCGACATGCTGGACGACTTCGCCGGGGTGCTGTCGGACGTGGACGCGGTGGTGCTGACCGAGGTCTACCCGGCTGGCGAGGAGCCCATCCCCGGCGCCGATGCCAGGTCGCTGGCGCGCGCGATCCGCGCGCGCGGCCGGGTTGATCCCGTCGTGGTGGATGACATCGCCGAGCTGATGCGGGTGCTGCCGGACGTGCTCGAGGACGGCGACCTGCTGCTGATGATGGGCGCCGGCGACATTGGCCACGCGGTGCAGGAGCTGGCCGACAAGGGTTTTCCGGAGGAGCCGGCATGAGCGCCGCGCTGCCGCCGCCGCGCTTCACCGACCCGGCCGTGTTCGGGCGCGTCGCCGTGCTGCTTGGCGGCGTTTCCAGTGAGCGCGAGGTATCGCTGGATTCGGGTCGCGGCGTGCTCGAGGCGCTGCGCTCACTGGGCGTGGACGCGCATGCGGTCGACGGAATCCCGGCGCTGCTGGATGAAATCCGCGACGGGCGCCTGGACCGGGTGTTCAATATCCTGCACGGCGGCGATGGTGAAAACGGCGTCCTCCAAGGGCTGCTGGAAGCGCTGGACGTGCCGTACACCGGTCCGGGCGTGCTCGGCTCGGCCCTGACCATGGACAAGATCCGCACCAAGCAGCTCTGGCAGGCCGAGGGGCTGCCCACCGCGCGCTTCGTGCGCATGCCGCCGGGCGCGGACGTGGAAGCGGCGGTGCGCGAACTCGGGCTGCCGGTGTTCATCAAACCGTCGGCCGAAGGCTCCAGCGTCGGCGTGTTCCGCGTGGTCGATGAAGCCGGACTGGCCGAAGCGCTGGCATTCGCGCGCGATTACCCCGGTGAACTGCTGGCCGAACAACTGGTGGCCGGCGGCGAGTACACCGTTGGCATCCTCGGCGACCTGGCGCTGCCATCGGTCCAGATCGTGCCAGCGGGCGACTGGTACGACTACCACGCCAAGTACGTGGCCAACGACACGCAGTACCTGTGCCCGGGCCTGGAGGGCGACGACGAGGCGGTGTTGCGGCACCTGGCGCTTGAAGCGTTCCGCGCCGCCGGCTGCAGCGGCTGGGGGCGGGTGGACGTGATGCGCCACGCCGACGGCCGCTTCGCGCTGATGGAAATCAACACCGCGCCGGGCATGACCGGCCACTCGCTGGTGCCCAAGGCGGCCGCGCACCTGGGCATCGACTTTGCCGGGCTGTGCTGGCGGATCCTGGAGACGACGCTGTGACCGCGCTGCTGCGCACCTTCGTGTGGATGCTGGCACTGGCCGTGGTGTCGTTGCCGGTGGTGGCCGTGCTGCAGGGCTGGATCGGCGCCGAGCGCTGGCCGCTGCACACGCTGCGGGTGACCGGCGAGCTGGTCCACGTGGAGGACCGCGCGCTGCGCGAGGCGGTGCTGCCGCACGCGCAGGAAGGGTTCTTCGCCATGCGCCTGGCCGACGCCCAGTCGTCGGTGGCGGCGTTGCCATGGGTGGAGAGCGCCGAAGTGCGCAAGCGCTGGCCGGACGTGGTCGAGGTGCACGTGGTCGAGCACCGGCCGTTCGCGCGCTGGGGCGAGGACCGGCTGCTGTCCGAGCAGGGCCGGCTGTTCCCCGCCGCGGGCATCGAGCCGCCGCCACGACTGCCGCAGCTCGACGGCCCCGACAGCCGGGTGGCCGAGGTGGTCTCGCTCTACAACGAGTCGCGCGTGCTGTTCACCCCGATCGGATACGACGTGCGCGAACTGGTCCTGGACACGCGAGGAAGCTGGGCGCTGATGCTGTCCAACGGCACCCGGATCACGGTCGGCAGCCAGCAGGCGCGGCCGCGGCTGGAGCGTTTCGCACGCCTGCTGCCGCAGCTGCTGGAGTACCGCACCGAGCGCCTGCAGCGCGCGGACCTGCGCTACACGAATGGCTTTGCGTTGGCCTGGGGTGAAGAGGATGTCGCCCCTGGCAGCGAGGGCGACGGCATGGCCGTGCGCCTGCAACACCCCCCACCCAGTTCCCCCACAGCCCAATGGCTGGTCATCCCGGATCCGCAATCAACATGAATCGAAAAGGCGACAAGGCCCTCATCGTCGGACTCGACATCGGCACCTCCAAGGTGGTGGCGCTGGTGGGCGAGTACTCCCCCGGTAACCCGATCGAGGTGATCGGCATCGGCAGCCACGAATCGCGCGGGCTCAAGCGCGGGGTGGTGGTCGACATCGAATCGACCGTGCAATCGATCCAGCGCGCGATCGAGGAGGCCGAGCTGATGGCCGGCTGCGAGATCCGCTCGGTCTACGCCTCGATCTCCGGCAACCACGTGCAGTGCAAGAACTCGCCCGGGATCGTGCCAATCCGCGACGGCGAGGTCACCTGGGCGGACCTGGACCGGGTGCTGGAGGCGGCCAAGGCGGTGGCGATCCCAGCCGACCAGAAGATCCTGCACGCCATCCCGCGCGAGTACGTGCTGGATGATTCGCAGGAGGGCATCCGCAACCCGGTCGGCATGACCGGCGTGCGCCTGGAGGTGCACGCGCACCTGGTGGTGTGCGCGCAGTCGGCGGCGGCCAACATCAGCAAGTGCGTGCAGCGCTGCGGGCTGCAGATCGACGACCTGGTGCTGTCGTCGCTGGCGTCGAGCACCGCGGTGCTGACCGGCGACGAGCGCGAGCTGGGCGTGGTGCTGGTGGATATCGGCGCCGGCACCACGGACCTTGCGGTGTTCGTGCAGGGCGCGATCTGCCACACCTCGAGCCTGCCGATCGCCGGCGACAAGGTGACCGAGGACATCGCCCACATGCTGCGCACGCCTACGCCGGAAGCGGAGCAGATCAAGGTCCGCTACGCCTGCGCGCTGGCGCAGCTGGCGACCAGCGAGGAATCGATCCAGGTGCCCAGCGTGGGCGACCGCCCGCCGCGGCGCCTGCCGCGCCAGTCACTGGCGCAGGCGGTGCAGGCGCGCTACGAGGAGATCTTCGAGATGGTGCAGGCCGAACTGCGCCGCTCGGGCTTCGAGCAGCACGTGCGCGCCGGCATGGTCCTGACCGGCGGCGCCGCGAAGATGGAAGGCGTGGTCGAGCTGGCCGAGGAAATGCTGCAGATGCCGGTGCGCGTGGGCAACCCGCAGCACGTGACCGGCCTGGGCGAAGTGGTCGGCAACCCGGTCCACGCCACCGGTGTGGGGCTGCTGCTGATGGGCAGCCAGATCGAGAACCCGCGCCGGCCGGTGATCCCCGCCGGCACGGCGGGGAATCTTTTCAGGAAATTGAAGGAGTGGTACCGCGGCGCGTTCTGAAGCGGCGCGGCGCGGGCAGGAAGCGGCAGGCGGAAGGTGGTGGAAGCAGCAGTGGCTTGATCCGAAAACATAACCAGAAACTCTTGCAACGAGGACACATGACATGGCGCATTTCGAACTGGTAGAAAAAATGGCACCCAATGCCAACATCAAGGTCATTGGCGTGGGCGGCGGCGGCGGCAACGCGGTCGCGCACATGGTTGCCAGCAGCGTTGACGGCGTAGAATTCATCACCGCCAACACCGATTCACAGGCCATCCAGAACTGCGGCGCCAAGCTGCAGCTCCAGCTTGGCGACAGCGTCACCAAGGGGCTGGGCGCGGGTGCCAACCCGGAGGTCGGCCGCCAGGCGGCGCTTGAGGACCGCGAGGTCATCATCGACGCGCTGCAGGGCGCGGACATGGTGTTCATCACCGCCGGCATGGGCGGCGGCACCGGCACCGGCGCGGCGCCGGTGGTGGCGCAGCTGGCCAAGGAAATGGGCATCCTGACCGTGGCGGTGGTGACCAAGCCGTTCCCGTTCGAGGGCCGCCGGCGCATGCAGGTGGCGCTCAAGGGCATCGAGGACCTGAGCCAGCACTGCGATTCGCTGATCACCATCCCCAACGAGAAGCTGATCTCGGTGCTGGGCCGCAACGCCACCATGATCCAGGCCTTCCGCGCCGCCAACGACGTGCTGCTGGGCGCGGTGCAGGGCATCGCCGACCTGATCGTGCGCCCGGGCCTGATCAACGTCGACTTCGCCGACGTGCGCACCGTGATGAGCGAGATGGGCCTGGCGATGATGGGCACCGGCGAGGCGCGCGGCGATGACCGTGCCCAGGCCGCGGCCGAATCGGCGATCCAGAACCCGCTGCTGGACGACGTCAACCTGGCCGGTGCCAACGGCATCCTGGTCAACATCACCGCGGGTCCGGACTTCACCATGGCCGAGTTCGACGAGGTCGGCCGCACGGTGGAGAACTTCGCCAGCGAGGATGCGACGATCGTCATCGGCACCGTGCTCGACCAGGACATGCAGGACGAGGTCCGGGTGACGGTGGTGGCCACCGGCCTGCACCGCGGCGCTGCCCGCCAGGGCACCCCGCGTGGCAACGACTTCGGCCAGGAGCCGTCGAAGCGTCCGCACGTGCAGCTCATCCACACCCAGGCCAAGCGCGATGGCACCACCGGCCTGCCGATCGACGACGCGGTGGCCACCGAGGCCCAGGCGCCGAGCATTGCCTCCAACCTGCGCGGGCACGCCAGCGCGGAGCCGGCGGCGAAGCCGGAGGTGGCCGACTTCGGTCCCGACAGCAGCTACCTGGACATCCCGGCGTTCCTGCGCCGCCAGGCGGACTGATGGACGCTTCGATCCTGCCATCCATGGCGTGGCAGAACGGGCCTCGGGTCGTCCTGCCCGGCCATCCATGGCCGGGCGCTCGCCGTCGCGCGAGGCAGTGCCTCGCAAGCGCGCCGCTCGCCCTGCGCCGCCAGGCGGACTGAGGCGCCCGGGCCGGACCGGTTCCGGCCCCGCGCGCTACGATCGACCCGGTCATCCGTGACCGGGGCGTCGGTGTCATGTCGCTTCAACCTCTTGCCACCGGGCCGCGCCGGCCCGGTGGATTTTCACGGCGATCCCCGGCGATGGCTGCTTCCGTTCAGGTTCAGCCGGCCGCGTGTTAATCTTTCGTGCGTTCGTCCCCGGGCGACCGCAACCCCAGCGAACAACCAGACCCACCATGCCCAAGCAGCGCACCCTCAAGAACATCATCCGCGCCACCGGCGTGGGCCTGCACAGTGGCGAGAAGGTCTACCTGACCCTGCGCCCGGCGCCGGTGGACAGCGGCATCGTTTTCCGCCGCGTCGACCTGGATCCGGTGGCCGAGATCCCGGCCCGCGGCGACCTGGTCACCGAAACCATGCTCTGCACCGGCCTGACCCGCGACGCGGGCAAGGTGATGACGGTCGAACACCTGATGTCGGCGCTGGCCGGCCTGGGCGTGGACAATCTTTACGTGGACCTGTCCGCGGCCGAGGTGCCGATCATGGACGGTTCCTCGGGGCCGTTCGTGTTCCTGCTGCAGTCGGCGGGGATCGTGGTCCAGGACGCGCCCAAGCGCTTCATCCGCATCAAGCGACCGGTGGAGGTGCGCGACGGCGACAAGATCGCGCGCTTCGAGCCGTACGACGGGTTCCGCCTGGGCTTCACGATCGAATTCGAACACCCGGCCATCCCGATGTCGGAATCGCGTGCTGAAGTGGAATTTTCGACCGAGGCCTATATCCGCGAGGTGAGCCGGGCGCGCACGTTCGGTTTCATGCGTGACCTGGAGTTCATGCGCGAGCGCAACCTGGGCCTGGGCGGTTCGATGGACAATGCGATCGTGCTGGACGAGTTCCGGGTGTTGAACGAGGACGGGCTGCGCTACGCGAACGAGTTCGTGCGCCACAAGATCCTGGATGCGATCGGGGATCTGTACCTGGCCGGGCATCCGATCCTCGGGGCGTTCGAGGGCTTCAAGTCCGGGCACGCGCTCAACAACAAGCTGGTGCGCGCGCTGATGGCCGAAGAGTCGGCCTGGGAAGAAGTGACCTTCCCCGACAACGCGCCCGCTCCCGTGGTCTACGGCGAGCCTGTCGCGGCCTGAGCCGGTTTTCCTTTGAGGCGCGGGGTCTCCGGCCGTTGTCTTGTTGCGCAGTGAGCTGACGGGCCCCGCCGTGGCCGGGAGGCCTTTGCGCTCCATGTCCCCCGGCGTCG
>JBQDAV010000055.1:0-16358 GCA_052090405.1 Luteimonas sp. | reverse complement strand
TCGGTGGCCGGGCTGCCGCCGCTGTCGGGATTCATCGGCAAGTTCGTGGTGCTCGACGCCGTGCCGTCCGCGGGCATCGCCTGGATCTGGGCGGCGGTATTGGGCGGCAGCCTGCTGGCGATCATCGGGCTCACCCGCACCGGCACGCGCCTGTTCTGGCGTGTGGAGGCACCCGGCGACGCCAAGCCGCCGCCGTCGCCGCGGCCGATCGAAGTCGGCGCAACCGTGCTGTTGCTGGCCTACGGCGTGGTGATGACCGTAGCGGCAGGGCCCATCCTGCGCTATACCGATGCCACCGCCGATCAGCTGCTTTCGCCGGACAACTACGTCCAGCAGGTCCGCGGGACGCAGCCACAGCTGCGGGAGCCGTCGCCATGAAACGACAGACCCTGAGGAAACTGCTGATCCTGCGGCGCCGGGTGCTGCCCTCGATCCCCCAGAGCCTCACCGTCCTCTTCTTCTGGCTGCTGATGGCCGAGGACCTCAGCCCGGGCAACGTGCTGATGGCGCTGTTGCTGGCGCTGTTGATGCCGCTGATCGCCTCGCGCCTGGAGCGCGAGTTCGCGCGCATGGCCCGGCTGGACGTGCTGCTCAGGCTGACCGGGATGCTGCTCTGGGATATCATGATGGCCAACTTCACGGTCGCCCGCCAGGTGCTGGGCGCGGAGCGCAAGCTGCAGCCGCGCTTCATCTGGATCCCGCTGGAGCTGACCAATATCCACGGCATTTCCGCCCTCGCGGCCGTGATCACGCTCACCCCCGGGACGGTGGCGGCCTCGCTCTCGGAGGACCGCAAGCACATGCTGGTGCACGTGCTGAGCACCAACGACCCCGAGGGTACGATCGCGGCGATCAAGCAGCGCTACGAAATCCCGCTCCGCAAGGTGTTCCCATGATCCAGATCGCCATCGTCGTCGCCCTGATCGTGGTCGGCGTGGCCATGCTGCTGTCGCTGTGGCGACTGATACGCGGACCGACCGCGCCCGACCGCATCCTGGCCCTGGACACGCTGTACGTGAACGCGGTCGCCCAGCTCATACTGTTCGGGATGTACCTGGACACCGAACTGTACTTCGAAGCCGCGCTGATCATCGCCATGCTCGGCTTCTTCGGCACCGTGGTGCTGAGCAAATACGTGATCCGACGGGACATCGTGGAATGAACCACGTACTTGAAATCGCGCTGGCGCTGCTGTTGGCGACCGGCAGCTTCTTCGCCTTCCTGGGGGCGTTCGCGCTGCTCAAGCTCCGCAGCTTCCTGCGCCGGCTGCACGGCCCCACCAAGGCGAGCACCCTGGGGGTGGGCTGCATCCTGATCGCCTCGATCGTATTCCATATCTTCTACGGCACCGGCCTGCACCCGCGCGAGTTGCTGATCATGGTGTTCCTGTTCCTGACTGCGCCGGTCAGCGCCCACATGATGTCCCGTGCGACGCTGTCGCTGATGGGCGAGCTCCCACCCGATTCGTCGCGCCTGCCGGACCCGGATGGCAAGATCCGCGAGGACGCGGACAACCGCAACGCCTGAAGACCCGGACGGCCCGCGGCCGCCGCCGCTGCGCCCGGGCTCCCGGCTGCCCGCCCCGCCTTCAGCCGCGCCAGAACCTGGGCAGGAAGAGGACCAGGACGGTGAACAGCTCCAGGCGCCCCAGCAGCATCAGCGAGGACAGCACCCACTTGGCTGTCACGGGCAACGGGCCGAACGTCCCGGCAGGGCCGATCACGTCTCCCAGGCCCGGGCCGACGTTGGACAGCGCCGAAGCCGCGCCACTGGCGCTGGTGAGGAAGTCCAGGCCCAGGCCCATCAGGACGATGGTGCCGGTCGCGTAGCAGATGAAGTAGACCGCGAGGAACGCCACGACCGAGCCGATGACCTCCTCGGGAATGACATGCGGGCCGTAGGTTCGCGGAAACACGCCGCGCGGATGGATCAGGCGCAGGAAGTGCGCCCTGAGCATGACGAACGTGACCTCGAAACGGAAGATCTTGATGCCCCCGCTCGTCGAGCCGGTACAGCCCCCTACGAACAGCAGCCCGAAGAAGACGGCGACCACGCCGCCGCCCCACAGGCCGTAGTCGGTCGAGGAGTAGCCTGTGGTGCTGATCACCGAGACGACGTTGAAGGTGGCGTGCCGGAACGCCGCTTCGAGCCCGTATTGGCCGGTTGCAGCGAGCCACAGCCCCATTCCCATGGCCACCAGGGCGACGAGGGCCAGCATGGCCTTGACCTGCCTGTCGAACATCGCCCGGGCGTCTCCCGCGAGCATCCGCACGTACAGCACGAAGGGAACGGCGCCGCTGAGCATGAACGCGGCCGCAAACCACTGGATCCCGTTCGACTCCCAGGCCCCGAACGACGCATCGGAGGTCGAATAGCCGCCGGTGGCGATCGACGACAACGCGTGCGCGACCGCATCGAAGATCGCCATGCCTGCCCACCAGTAGACCAGCACCGCCAGCAGGGTCAATCCGATATACACGCCGCCGATCGTCATCGCGATCTGGCGGACCCTGGGCATGGCCTTGGGGGAACGGTCCGAGGACTCGGTGCGGAACAGCTGCATGCCGCCGATGCCGAGGGTCGGCAGGATCGCTATCGCCGTGGCGATGATGCCGATGCCCCCAAGCCACTGCAGCAGCGCCCGCCACAGCAGGATCCCCGGCGGCGCCTCCTCCAGCCGGGTCATGACGGTGGCCCCGGTGGTCGTGATGCCCGACACCGACTCGAACACCGAGTTGGCGAGGTTGCCGCCGAGCTGGGGCTGCTCGGAGAAGTAGAAAGGAAGCGCACCGATCGCGGCCACCATGGTCCAGCTGAGCGGGGTCAGGATGAACGCCTGTTTCCGGGACAGGCCCTGCCTGAGCATGCCCCGGTTCGGCCACGCCAGGCCCGCGCCGACCAGGGCCGCCACGCAGGTCGCCATTGCAAACGACGTCCAGTCGCGGTGCCCGGCGTGGAGGTCGACGGCCAGCGGAAGCAACATGAAGGCGGACGCCGCCAGCAGCACCTGCCCCACCAGGAACAGCACCGGACGCATCCCTTGTGAGCGGGCCGTTGCCTGCGGGGGCTGCCAGCGCAGCCCGTCGACACTCACAGCAGGCGCCTCCCGGAGCCGCCCAGGATCGCCTCCGCCGCCCGCAGGTGGGTGTACGCCACCAGCACGATGACATGGTCGCCGGCCTGGATCCGGGTATCGGAAGCGGGCATGACGACCTTGCCATTCCGGACCAGCGCCCCGATCTTCATTCCGACGGGCAGCTCGAGCCCGACGCAGGGTGGTTGCAGGAGCCTGGAGCCCTCGTCCACCTTCACCTCGACGACCTCGCCAAAATCCTCGCGCAACGTGTGGAGCGCCTCGATGGGCCCACGGCGCACGTGCCTGAGCACGGTCGACACGGTGACGGCGCTCGGGCTGACCACGGTCCTGATCCCCAGGCTGGGGATCAACTCCTCGTAGGAGCGCTTGTTGACCAGGGTGATGGCCCGCTTGCACCCGATCTGCTTGGCGAGCACGGACGAGAAGATGTTGGTTTCGTCATCATCGGTGACCGCGACCAGGGTGTCCTTGCTTCCGGCCTGGGCTTCTTCGAGCAGCCCCCGGTCCAGCGCGTCGCCCAGCAGCACCGTGGCCCGCGTGCCCAGCACGCCGGCGATGTGCCCGGCACGCTCCTTGTCGCGCTCGATGATGTGCAGGTTGATGCCGGGGAAGTCCCTGGCGATCCTCGAGGCCAGATGCAGGCCCACGTTGCCGCCCCCCACGAGCAGCGCGCTCCTGGCCATGCGCTCGTGGTGCCCGAACAGCGTCATCGCCGCATCCAGGCGATTGGCGGGCACGATCGCATGCACGTCGTCGCCAACCTCGATCCGGTCCCCGGGATCGGGGATGAACATCTGTCCCTTCCGCCCCAGGGCCACGATGGACAGGCCCTGGTAGTCCTCGTCGGCGGCGATGTCCTGGACCCGCTCCCCGACCGCCGGGCAGTTCACGTCCAGCACGTGCATGGCCAGCAGTTCCACCAGCCCGCCCGCCATGGGCACGATGTCGAACGCCCCGGGCGTGACCAGGCGCCTGGCGATGCTCCGGGCCACCTCCGCCTCGGGCGAAATGATCACGTCGATGGGCAGGTGCTCGGCCGCGTACAACCCCTCCGAGTCCCTGGATTCGTAGCCCGAGTGGCGCAGCCTGGCAAGGCGGCGCTTGACGTTGAAAAGGGAGTAGGCCACCTGGCAGGCAACCATGTTCACCTCGTCCGAACGGGTGACGGCGATGAGCATGTCGGCGTCCATCGCCCCGGCCGCGCGCAGCACTTCCGGATGCGACCCATGTCCAACGACGCCACGGATGTCGTGGCTCTCGTCGATGAGGCGGACCCGTTCGGAGTCCGTATCGATGACGGTGACACTGACGCCTTCGGCCGACAGGTGGCGTGCGATCGTCGTCCCGACCTGGCCGGCTCCGCAGACGATGACCCTCATGCTGGCTGGTTTCGCAGGTTGCCGCCCTGGATCGCTGGCTGCATGGACAATGGATATCCCTGGAAGGAACCGGAACGGCCTCGGCCCTGGGGCCTCTGTCGGCGCATTCTACACAGCGCTGGCCGGCACCATCGGGCAGCGGGCCGGATTCAGCTCCCGCCCGGCCCGGCGCTGGCGAAGTGCTTCTGCAGGCCCGCCCAGCAGGCCTGGTAGTCGCGCTGGCGGTGCACCGCATCCAGCGCCTGGGCCGTCGGCCTGAGTACCGACCGCGTCTCGAACATAAAGGCCATGGTGTCGGCGATTACGTCCGGCTTCGACAGGTCGGCACTGGACGCCTTCTCGAACGTGGCCGCGTCCGGGCCGTGGCCGGTCATGCAGTTGTGCAGCGAACAGCCGCCCGGCGCAAAGCCCTCGGCCTTGGCATCGTAGGCGCCGTGGATCAGGCCCATGAACTCGCTGGCGACGTTGCGGTGGAACCACGGCGGGCGGAAGGTGTCCTGGGCCACCAGCCAGCGCGGCGGGAAGATCGCCAGGTCCATGTTGCTGGTGCCCGGGGTATCGCTGGGCGAGTGCAGCACCAGGAAGATCGACGGATCCGGGTGGTCGAAGCTGATCGAGCCGATGGCGTTGAAGCGGCGCAGGTCGTACTTGTACGGCGCGTAGTTGCCGTGCCAGGCCACCACGTCCAGCGGCGAGTGGCCGATGCCGGCGCGCCACAGGTGGCCCTGGAACTTGGCGATCAGTTCGAAGTCGCCCTCGTCCTCTTCGTAGGCCGCCACCGGGGTGAGGAAATCACGCGGGTTGGCCAGGCCGTTGGAGCCGATCGGCCCCAGGTCGGGCAGCTTCAGCATGGCACCATAGTTCTCGCAGACGTAGCCGCGCGCCGCGCCGTCGGGCAGTTCCACCCGGAAGCGCACACCGCGCGGGACGACCGCGATCTCCTGCGGCTCGACCTCCAGCACGCCCAGCTCGGTGGCGATCCTCAGCCGACCCTGCTGGGGCACGATCAGCAGCTCGCCATCGGCGCTGTAGAAGAAGCGTCCGCGCATCGGCGCATTGGCCGCGTACATGTGGATGCCCACGCCGGTGCCGGCGCGTGAACCGCCGTTGCCGGCCATGGTGAACAGGCCGTCGACGAAGTCCACCGCGACATCGCCGGCCGGCATCGGCAACGGATTCCAGCGCAACTGGTCCGGGGTCACCGGGCCGTTGCCGAAGTCCTCGTGCAGGCGCGGTTGTTCGAACGGCGCGAACTCGCCGTGCATCGCCGCCGGCCGGATCCGGTACAGCCAGCTGCGCCGGTTGGCGTGGCGTGGCGCGGTGAACGCGGTGCCGGTGAGCTGCTCCGCGTACAGGCCGTGGGCGACCTGCTGCGGCGAGTTGCGGCCGACCGGCAGCGCACCGGCCACCGCCTCGGTGGCGAACTCGTTGCCGAAGCCGGACATGGTGCCGGCGTGGATGTCGTTGCTGTCGGACATTTCAGGTTCCTGGCTTCCGGGCAAATGGCGGTTTCGGATCAAATCGCGAATAATTCCCGCGCACCGCCATGAGGCGGCGTATCCACTTCAGGGGAAAAAGGGGAAACATCGATGGAAAACGCACTCACCGACGTACGGGCGATCATGCGCCCACTGACCGACGGCAAGCTGTGGATGAAGCTGCTCGGGGTCATGATGATCATCAGCGGCGCGCTCCAGGTCCTGTCGATCATCGGCATCCTGTGGGCCTGGGTGCCGATCTGGTTGGGCGTCCTGCTGTTCCAGGCGGCCGGCGCGGCCGAGGAGGCCTCCGCCTCGGGCGACGCCGCTGCGGCGACCCGCGCCAACGACAAGCTGCGCCTGTTCTTCATGATCCAGGGCATCCTGATGCTGATCGCCCTGGTGGTCGTCGGGCTCATGTTCCTGCTTGGCGGCTTCGCCATGCTTGCCGGGCTCTCCGGGCTGAACGGCTCGTACTGAGCCTGCATACCGGGACCGCCCATCGGCGGGCGGTCCCCGGCGCGCGGCCTCAGAGTACGCCGCGCTCCATCTGGTCGCGCTCGATCGATTCGAACAGCGCCTGGAAGTTGCCCTCGCCGAAGCCCTCGTTGCCCTTGCGCTGGATGATCTCGAAGAAGATCGGCCCGAACGCGTTCTTGCCGAAGATCTGCAGCAGCTTGCGCTGCTTGGTCTCCGGGTCGGCGTCGATCAGGATCGCGTTCTTCCTCAGCCGCTCCACGTCCTCGCCGTGGTTGGGCACGCGCTGGTCGATGACGTCGAAATAGGTGTCGGGGGTGTCGAGGAAGTCGATGCCCGCCTCGCGCATCTTCTCCACCGACGCGTAGATGTCGTCGGTGAACAGCGCGATGTGCTGGATGCCCTCGCCCTTGTAGTCACGCAGGTACTCGTTGATCTGGCTCTTCTCGTCGCTGGACTCGTTGAGCGGGATGCGCACCACGCCGTCGGGCGCGGTCATCGCCTTGGACAGCAGGCCGGTCTTCGAACCCTTGATGTCGAAGTAGCGGATCTCGCGGAAGTTGAACAGCTTCTCGTAGTAGTCCGACCACTTGCCCATGTTGCCCAGGAACAGGTTGTGGGTGAGGTGGTCGATGAAGGTCATGCCGAAGCCCTTCGGGTGCTGGTCCACGCCCGGCAGCGGCTCGTAGTCGGCGTAGACGTTGTCGGTGCCGTCGTCGACCAGGTACAGCATGCAGTCGCCGATGCCCTTGATCACCGGGAAATCGACCGCGCGGGTGTCGACCTTGTGGTCGGCCTTCTCGCCACCGTTGGCCAGCACGTGCTCGAGCACCTGGTCCGGCTTCTTCTTGAAGCGGATCGCGAAGCCGGAGGCGGACGGGCCGTGCGCGGCGGCGAAGTCCGCGGCGAAGGAATCGGGCTGCTCGTTGAGCAGGAAATTGATCGTGCCCTGACGGAACAGGGTGATCGCGCGCTCGCGGTGCTTGGCGATCGCGGTGAAACCGAGCTTTTCCAGGTAGTCGCGCATGCGCGGACCCTCGCCGGCCGGCGCGGCGAACTCGACGAACTCGAAGCCGTTGATGCCCATCGGGTTTTCGAAGGTGGTGACCTCCATGCCGAGGTTGGGGCCCTGGGTCTGGGTCTGCGTAGTCATTGGGGGAAACTCCGTGATTGGGGCCGGGCGCGCTGCGGTGCCACTGGCAACTGGAACGAACCTGTGGTTATAGTTTCATCTGTAACCATTTGCAAGGCGCAGCGCAGCAATGTCCCAGCCCCCCGCCCCCGCCGGCGAACCGGCCGTTGCCGACGCCAGGGAACACGAGGTCCTTGAGCTCGAGCGCTTCCTGCCCTATCGCCTGAGCGTGGT
Organism: Luteimonas sp.; assembly: GCA_052090405.1. GTDB lineage: Bacteria > Pseudomonadota > Gammaproteobacteria > Xanthomonadales > Xanthomonadaceae > Luteimonas. The sequence continues at coordinate 8,561 of JBQDAV010000055.1, read as the reverse complement.
GTCCAACCACATCAGCCAGACCATCGCCGACGCCTACGCCGAGCGTTTCGGCATCAGCATCACCGAATGGCGGGTGCTGGCGGTGCTCGGGCGCTATCCGGAGCTGTCGGCCAACGACGTGGCCGAGCGCACCGCGATGGACAAGGTCGCCGTCAGCCGCGCGGTTGCGCGGCTGCTCAAGACCGGGCTGATCGAGCGCGAGACCCACGGCACCGACCGGCGCCGGTCGGTGCTGCGGCTCAGCCGGGCCGGCTACCAGGTGTACGACCAGGTGGTGCCGATGACGCTGGACTATGAGCGCGAGCTGCTTTCCGGCTTCAGCGATGACGAGCGCGCCACCCTGGACCGCCTGCTCACCCGGCTGGACCGGGCTTCCCGGCCGTAGGGCGGGTTTTGACCCGCCGCTACGATGCCGCACGGCGCGCTCCCGTCAGAGGCGGCGGACGTCGTCGCCGCCCGCGTCGATCCCGGTCGCGCCCGGCTCGCCTGCTTCCTGCTGGCCGGCCAGGGCCCGGTCCTGGCGCAGCTGTTCGGCATCCTGGTGCATCAGGCGCGCCACCAGCGGTGAGACGATGATCACCGCGACTCCGACGATCACCGCCAGCCAGCCGACAGAGCTGTAGACCTCCATCACCTGCTCCGCAGCATCTTCGCCCACGCCCTCCCCGCCGGTGGCCGCCGCGATCACGCCGGCGATGTAATTGCCGGCCGCCGTGGCCAGGAACCACGAGCCCATCATCAGCCCCACCAGCCGCGATGGCGACAGCTTGGTCATCGCCGACAGTCCCACCGGCGACAGGCACAGCTCGCCCATGGTGTGCAGCAGGTAGATGAGGAAGATGAAGATCACCGGGGTCAGGCCATCGGTCGAGTTCGCTCCCCACACCAGCACGAAGAAGCCCAGGCCGAGCTGGATCAGCCCGAGGCCGAACTTGGCCGGGGTGGACGGTTCCAGATTGCGCCGCGCAAGCCACAGCCAAAGCGCGGCGAAGAACGGCCCCAGGGCGATGATGTACATGGCGTTGATCGACTGGAACATGCCGGCCGGCACTTCCCAGCCCAGCATCGTGCGATCGACATGGCGGTCGGTGTAGACGTTGAGCGAGGATCCCGCCTGCTCGAACAGCGCCCAGAACAGCGGCTGCAGCGCGATCAGGAACAGCGCCGCCAGGATCCGGTGGCGCGCGATCCGGTCCAGTTTCCACACCGCCTCGTAAAGGAAATAACCCAGCACTGCCACCGCACAGGCGGCGAGCAGCCCGCCCACCACGTGCTGGTACTGGATCAGGAACCAAACCGCCACGACCCCGACCAGGCCCCAGATATAGACCCAGTGCTCGGTGCGGATGCCGTACACCGGCCGTACCAGCGCGGCCTGGTCGGGCGCCTCGCCGCGGCCGAGCAGGGCCGGGCGCCCCCAGATGAACACCAGCAGGCCCAGCAACATGCCGATGCCGGCGGCGCCGAAACCCCAGGCCCAGCCGAAGGTCTGGCCCAGCCAGGCGGCCAGCAGCGAGCCTGTGGCCGCGCCCAGGTTGATACCCATGTAGAAGATGGTGAAAGCCGGATCGCGCCGCGCGTCACCCGGTTCGTAGAGCTGCCCCACCATCACCGAGATGCTGGACTTGAGGAAGCCCACGCCCATGATGATGAAGGCCAGCGCCAGCCAGAACACGTTGAGCAGGGGCGAGTCCTGCCCGCCCGACCCCTCGAACGCCATCAGCCCGTGCCCGATCGTCAGCAGGATCGCGCCGAACTGCACCGCCCGCCGCTGGCCGATGTAACGGTCGGCCAGGTACCCGCCCAGCACCGGCGCGATGTAGACCAGCGAACCGTAGGCCGCGTAGATCCCGTAGGCCTGTTCGTCGGAGAACATCCAGTGCTGGATCAGATAGAAGATCAGGATCGCGCGCATCCCGTAGAACGAGAAGCGCTCCCACATCTCGGCGAAGAACAGCACGAACAGGCCGCGCGGGTGGCCGAAGAAGGTCTTGCCTTCCTGGGCAGGTGTTTGATTAATGGCCACTTGTTTTCCCTACTCCACGAAACTGGCTCGGCAACCGTCGCCCGCCGCTGTCGTCAATCCGCCCCGCTGGTCCGCAGGGCGACGGTGAAACTTACCGCAACTGGAGTCGCACCGGGGCCCAGCCCCCCATTCATCATCTTCAGCCGGCAGGCCACGCATAGGTCGAGCCGATCCCCAGCGGGATCCCGAGCGCCCAGAATCCGATCAGGAACAGTGTCCACACCACCAGCAGGGTGATCGAGAACGGCAGCATCAGCGCCAGCAGCGTGCCAACGCCGGCGGATTTCACGTACTTCTGGCAGAACACCACGATCAGCGGGAAGTACGGCAGCAGCGGGGTGATGATGTTGGTGCTCGAATCACCCACGCGGTAGGCGGCCTGGGTCAGGTCGGGCGAGATGCCCACCTGCATCAGCATCGGCACCATGATCGCGCCGATCAGCGCCCACTTGGCCGAGGCCGAGCCGATCAACAGGTTGACCGCGCCCGACAGCAGCACGATGCCGACCACGGTCAGCGACATGTGCAGGCCCATCGCCTGCAGCGCGTTGGCGCCCTTGATGGCCAGCAGCACGCCCAGGTTGGACTGGCTGAAGGCGAAGATGAACTGCGCGGCGAAGAACGCCATGACGATGTAGTAGCCCATGCCACTCATCGCCTTGCTCATGCCCTCGATGATGTCGCGGTGGCTCTTCGCGGTGCCGGCCACGTAGCCGTAGACCACGCCCGGGAGCAGGAAGAACAGGAAGATCAACCCCACGATCGACTGCATCAGCGGCGCCGTGAACGCCAGCAGCGGGTGGGTGCCGGGCGCAAGCGTCGCCGGGTCGGCGGCCCACGGGGTTCCTGCCGGCAACAGGGTCAGCGCAAACAGCACGATGGCCACGCCCATGGCCCCGACAGCCGCCCACAGGCCGCGCTTTTCATTTTTTTCCAGCGCTTCCATGGTCGGCATGTCGCTGGTGTCGCCGTCGACGGGTGTGCCCTTGAGTCGCGGCTCGATCACCTTGTCTGTCAGGAACCAGCCGATCAGGATCACCAGGAAGGTCGAGCTGGTGGTGAACCAGTAGTTGTTCAGCGGATTGACCTCGGCGGCCGGGGCGATGATCCGCGCCGCCTCCTGTGTGAGGCCGGCAAGCATCGGATCCAGGCTGGAGGGGACGAAGAAGGTCGCCGAAAACCCGCCGGACACACCGGCAAACGCTGCCGCAATGCCGGCCAGCGGGTGCCGGCCCGCCGCATAGAAGATCACCGCGCCCAGCGGGATCACCAGCACGTAGCCCGCGTCAACCGCGATGTGGCTCAGGATACCCACGCCGATCAGCGCCGGGGTCAGCAGCATCTTCGGCGTCACGCCCAGGATCGCCCGCAGCAGCGCGTTGATGAAGCCCGTGTGCTCGGCCACGCCCAGCCCCAGCATCGCCACCAGCACCACGCCCAGCGGCGCGAAGTTGACGAAGGTCTGGACCATCGTCGCCATGAAGTCGGTGAGGTTGCTGCCCGAAAGCAGGTTGTTGATCACCACTTCTTCGCCGCTGCGCGGATCGATCTCGGCAAAGCTCATCCCCGACATCAGCGCCGACACCGCCCAGGTCACCAACATCAGGATCAGGAACAGCACCGCAGGATCCGGCAGTTTGTTGCCTAACCGTTCCACCGCATCGAGGAAGCGGGTCACCGCGTTGCGCGGCGCCGGCGCCGAGGGTGTCTTCGGGGCGGGATGGCTCATTCATGACTCCTGGCTGAAGGTCGAACCCGGCGCATCCTAGCAGCCCGCGCGCCCCCAGCGGCCGTCCACAACGGGGGGGGCCGGCGCACCGCCGCCGCGCTCAGCCGCCCTGGCCGATCCGGGTGCGGGCGTCGAACAGCTCGGGGAAGAAGGACAGGTCCAGCGCCTGCCTGAGGAACCCCACCCCGCTCGAACCACCGGTGCCCTTCTTGAACCCGATGATCCGCATCACCGTGCGCATGTGCCGGTAGCGCCAGAGCTGGAACTGGCTCTCCAGGTCCACCAGGTCCTCGCACAATGAATATTCGCGCCAGCAGTTGTCGGTGTCGGCGTAGATCGTCGCGAACACGTCCACCAGCGCGTCGTCGTGCACGTGCGGGCTGCTCCAGTCACGCTCCAGGTGACGCCCGGGCACCGGGTGCCCCAGGCGCGCCAGGTAGCGCAGGAATTCGTCGTAAAGACCCGGCGCTCCAAGCACCTCGCGCAGCCCCGCCTGCCCCGGCGGGTCGTAGGCGAACACCTTGAGCATGTCCGCGTTCTTGTTGCCCAGCAGGAACTCCACCGTGCGGTACTGCAGTGACTGGAAGCCCGACGACGGCCCCAGGATGTCGCGGAACTGCGCGTACTCGGCCGGGGTCAGGGTTTCCAGCACCGACCACTGCTCGGTGAGCTGGCGCAGCACCTGCTTGCAGCGTGCCAGCACCTTGCGGCATGGGCCCCTCTGGTCGGTGCGCAGGTATTCCAGGGCCGCGCCCAGCTCGTGGATCATCAGCTTCAGCCACAGCTCGGAGACGTGGTGCTGGACGATGAACAGCATCTCGTCATGGTGCGGGGGGTCCGAAAGCGGCTCCTGGGCGGCCAGCAGCAGGTCCAGGCGCAGGTATCCACCGTAGGTCAGGCTGCCGTCCAGGTCGGTGCGGATGCCCGGTTCTAGCGGGCGCTGGTTGCGGTCTTCGGCCATGGCGCCAGATTACCCGACTGTGCAGGGCGTCATGCAACCGCCACGACAAGGGTGCAGAATCGGGCTGCCGGCGGCGAGGGGGATGCCATGCCGGGTTCTTTCAAGGAAGGGGAGCCAGAGATGAACCAGTCCATCCGCGGCCTGCTGGCCGGCCTGCTGCTGTGCAGCGGCCTTGCCGGCACCGCCCACGCAGAAGTGATCATCAGCCAGGTCTACGGCGCCGGCGGCAACAGCGGCGCCGTCTTTGATCGCGACTATGTCGAGCTGTTCAACCGCGGCGGCGCGCCGGTGGCGCTGGCAGGCAAATCCCTGCAGTACGCCTCGGCCACCGGCAGCGGCAACTTCGGCGCCAGCGCCAACCAGATCGTGGTCCTGCCGGCCGCCACCGTGCAGCCGGGGCACTACTACCTCGTCGCGCTGGCCGGCGGCAGCAACGGCGATCCGCTGCCGGCCCCGGACGCCTCGGGCACCATCAACATGTCCGGCAGCTCGGGCAAGGTGGCCCTGGCCGATTCCACCAGCAGCCTGGGCTGCAACGGCGGCAGCAATCCCTGCGATCCCGCGCAGGAAGCGCTGATCCTGGACCTGGTCGGGTTCGGCAGCGCCAACTATTTCGAAGGCAGCGGGCCTGCGCCGGGCCTGTCGGCCTCGCAGGCCGGCTTCCGCGCCGACGGCGGCTGCACCGACAGCAACGACAACGCCGCCGATTTCGGCACCGGCACTCCGGCCCCGCGCAACGGCGCCTCGATCCCGAACGTGTGTGGTGGCGGCGGCGACATCTACGTCAGCATCGGCAACACCAGCGCGCTGGAGGGCGACGCCGGGCTGACCCCGTTCTTCTTCACCATCAGCCTCAACCAGCCGGCCGGCGCGGACGGGGTGAGCGTGGACTACGCCACCGCCGACGGCACCGCGGTCGCGGGCGAGGACTACGTGGCCATTGCCGGCACGGTGGAGTTCGCCGAGGGCCAGACATCGATGACGATCACCGTCGACGTGATCGGCGACGAGACCCCGGAGCCGGACGAGACCTTCCACGTCAACCTGGACAACGCGGTCGGCGCCCTGGTGGCCAACGCCCAGGGCACCGGCACGATCCTCAACGACGACGTGACCACCCTGCCGATCCACGCGATCCAGGGCGCGGGCCAGCATTCGCCATATGACGGCCAGCAGGTCGCCACCACCGGCATCGTCACGGCGCGCAAGAACAACGGCTTCTTCATCCAGACCCCGGACGGCGGGGACGACGGCGATCCCGCCACTTCCGAGGGCGTGTTCGTGTTCACCGGCAGCAACCCGCCGGACACGGCCCTGGTCGGCTACAAGGTGCTGGTGCAGGGCACGGTGACCGAATTCATCCCGGCCGCCGATCCGCACCAGCTGCCGCTGACCGAGATCACCGACGTGTCGGTCGCCACCGTGTCCACCGGCCATCCGCTGCCTGCACCGGTGGCGATCACCGCCGAGACGCTCGATCCCGAAGGCGGCCTGGGCCAGCTCGAACCCCTGGAAGGCATGCGGGTGACCGCGCCGGCCTTCACCGTGGTCGCGCCCACCGGCGGCAACATCAACGAAACCCAGGCCAGCGCCACCAGCCACGGCCGCTTCGCAGTGGTGCTGAGCGGTACCGACCGGCCGATGCGCGAGCCGGGCATCCGGGTACCCGACCCGGATCCGCTGGGCAGCGTCGCACCGGACATCCCGCGCTGGGACTTCGCCCCGGAGCTGATCGCGGTCAACAGCATGACCATCGGCGCCCCGGCGGCGGACGTGGCCGCCGGCTGCGAGATCGTCAACGGCTCGCTGACCGGCCCGCTGGACTACACCTTCCGCCGCTACACCATCTACCCCGAGGGTGCGCTGGACGTGGCGTGCGACGACGCAGGCCAGCCGCAGGCGGCGACCCTGCCGGGGCCCGACCACGCCAGCTTCGCCACCTACAACCTGCACCGCTTCTTCGGCGCCACGCCGGGCAGCGGCGGGCCGGTGCTGGCGCCGGAGGCCTTCGAACGGCGCCTGGCCAAGGCTTCGCTCGGCATCCGCCACTACCTGCACGCGCCCGATGTCATCGGCGCCAGCGAGGTGGGCAGCCTCGACGCGCTGCAGGCGCTGGCCGAACGCATCAACGCCGACGCCGTGGCCGCCGGCCAGCCCGACCCGGGCTACGTGGCCTACCTGGAGCCGGGCAACGACGTGGGCGGCATCGACGTGGCCTACCTGGTGCGCGAGGGCGAGGTTGCCGACGGCGTGGCCAGGGTCCAGGTGGTTTCTGTCAGCCAGGGCGGCGCGGATGAAATGCTCACCAACCCCGACGGCAGCACCACCCTGCTCAACGACCGCCCGCCGCTGGTGCTCGATGCGGTGGTCAATTTCGCCGACGGGCGCAGCCTGCCGGTGACGACGATCGTGGTCCACCAGCGCTCGCTGATCGGGATCGACGACGATTCCGGCGGCAGCAACGGCTGGACCAGCTCCGGCGAGCGGGTGCGGGTCAAGCGCCAGCGCCAGGCCGAATTCCTGGCCGGGTTCATCCACGACATGCAGGCCCAGGACCCGGACCGCAGGATCGTGGTGCTGGGCGACTTCAACGCCTTCGGGTTCAACGACGGCTACGTCGACGCGCTGGGCACCGTCACCGGCCTGCCCAGCCCGGACGGCGAGACCGCGGTGGACGGCGACGGCGCGGTGCTGGTGACGCCGGCGCTGCGCAACACCACCCTGGATGTCGAGGTCAGCGAGCGCTACAGCTACACCTTCGACTACGTGGCGCAGTCGCTTGACCACATCCTGGTCAACCAGGCGCTGGTCGATTCGGACCTGGTCGTCGATTACCAGCTCACCCACGCGCGCATCAACGCCGACTTCCCGGAAGTGGCGCGCAACGACGGTGACACCCCCACCCGCCTGTCCGACCACGACCCCAGCCTGCTGCTGGTGCGGCTGGGTGCGCTGGACTTCGCCGACCTGGAGGTGATGGCCGAGGCGATCGAGGCCAGCGCCATCGTCGGCGGCGCGCTCGACTATGCCGTCACCGTGGTCAACAACGGCCCCGACGACGCGCAGTTCCCCGGCGTGGGCTTCTCGCTCGACGCCGCGCTCGACGACCTGGCGGTCTCCGCCCCGGCAGGCTGGACCTGCGAGGAGCCGACGGTCTCCGCCGCCGGCACCGAGCTGGCCTGCACCGCCAGCGCCCTGGAAGCCGAAGGCGAAGCGGTGTTCGGCCTGAGCGCCACCGCGCCGGAAAGCGCCCTGGGCAGCAGCATCGTGCTGGTCGCGGCCTCCACCTCCCAGACCGCCGATCCCGACGAGGCCAACAACGACGCCAGCGCCTTGATCGAAGTGGTGGAAGCACCGGTGGAAGCGATCGAGCTGCAGAACGGCGTCCCGCTCACCGGCTTCAGCGGGGCCGCCGGCGAGGCGCACCTGTTCAGGATCGAGGTCCCGGCAGGCGCGCGCCACCTGCGCCTGACCAGCTACGGCGGCAGCGGCGACGTATCGCTGTACGCCAGCCTGGACCAGGCTCCGACCGCCGACGACTGGGACGCCCGCTCCACCCGCCCGGGCAACAACGAAACCGTCCACGTTCCCGCCCCGGCCGCCGGCACCTGGTACATCCGCGTCATCGGCGAGCGCCCCTACAGCCGCCTCTCGGTCCGCGCCGGCTTCACCCCGTAACCTCCGCTTCCCGTCGAACCTTCACCCCGGCTCCGGCCGGGGTTTTTTTTGCGGCTCTTCTCCCAATTGAGGGAACGGCTTGGGCGAGAGGCGCCTGCTTCTTCGCTTCGCAGTGACCTGACGGGCCCCGCCGTGGCCGGCAGGCCTTTGCGCTCCATGTCCCCCGG
>JBQDAV010000054.1:0-16947 GCA_052090405.1 Luteimonas sp. | reverse complement strand
GGCCTGGTCGATGATCCCGGCAACGCCGACCGCCTGCGCCGGGTCGCCGCTGCCAGCGACTTCGTCGTGGACACGCTGGAGCGCCAGCCCGCGCTGGCGATTGCGCTGCTGGGCGACGACGGTCCTGATCCGCTGCAGCCGCCCACGCTCGAAGCCGGCAACCGCCACGACTGGCAGCGCCTGCTGCGCCGCTACCGCACCGCCGAATCGGCCCGCCTGGCGTGGCGTGACGTGCTTGGCCTGGACGACATCGACGACACCCTCGCCGGCAGCACCCGCCTGGCCGATGGCTGCCTAGCCATTGCCCACGACGCGCTGGAGGCCGAGTTTGCCGAACGCCACGGCGTGGTCCGCGATGCCGATGGCGAACGCGTGCGGCTGGTGGTGTTCGCGCTGGGCAAGCTGGGGGGCCAGGAGCTGAACTTCAGTTCCGACGTCGACCTTGTCTACGCCTACGCGCGCGGCGGTGAAAGTGACGGCGCGCGCACGCTGGCCGCCGAGCAGTATTTCGCCCGGCTCGGGCAGGCGCTGGCAAAGCTGCTGGACGAGACCACCGCCGACGGCTTCTGCCATCGGGTCGACCTGCGCCTGCGCCCGTTCGGCGGCGCGGGCCGGGTCGCACTGAGCTTTGCCGCCATGGAGCAGTATTTCCAGAACGAGGGCCGCGACTGGGAGCGCTACGCATGGCAGAAGGCGCGCCCGGTGGCTGGGGACATTGCCGCCGGCCACCGGTTCCTGGAGCAGCTCCGGCCGTTCGTCTACCGGCGCTACCTGGACTACGGCGCGCTCGACGGCCTGCGCGCGATGAAGGCGGCGATTGCCGCCGAGGTGGCGCGCAAGGAGCTGGCCGACGACATCAAGCGCGGGCCCGGCGGCATCCGCGAGATCGAGTTCCTGGCCCAGGTGCTGCAGCTCATCCGCGGCGGCCGCGAGCCGGCGCTGCGCGAGCCGCGCCTGCAGCCGGCGCTGTGCGCGCTTGGCGCCGCGCGCCAGATCCCCGCCGACAGTGCGGACATGCTGGTGGACAGCTACCGCTTCCTGCGCCGGCTGGAGAACCGGTTGCAGATGCTGCGCGATGCGCAGGTGCACGCGCTGCCCGACGCCCCCCTGGACCGCCTGCGCGTCGCGCGTGGCCTCCGGTACGCGGACTGGGATGCGCTGGAGGCGGAGCTGCGCACGCACCGTGAGCGGGTCGCGGACGAGTTCGACGCCTTGCTTGCGCAACGCAGCGAGAAGCCGGAGGTGGACAGCGACATCAGCGGCTACTGGCGCGCGCTGCCCGACGGCGGCGACGCGCAGGCGCTGGCGGCGGCGGGGTTCTCCGACACGGGCAACATCGACGCCGCCCTGCGCGACTTCGCCCGCTCGCCCAGCGTGCGCGACCTGTCCGACAGTGCGCGTGCGCGCCTGGACCGGGTGATGCCGGTGCTGCTGCAGGCCAGCGCGCCGGCCGACCGGCCGCTGCAGGCGGTGCGGCGGCTGCTGGCCCTGCTGCACAACATCCTGCGCCGCTCCGCCTACCTGGCCCTGCTCGACGAGCAGCCCAGCGCGCTGGAGCGCCTGATCGACCTGGTCACCCGCAGCGCCTTCCTGGCCGAGCGCGTGGCCGCGCATCCGCTGCTGCTGGACGAACTGCTCGACGCCCGCGCCGAAGGCCCCCTGCCGCAGCGCGCGCTGTTCGCCCGCGCCTGCGCGCCGGCCCTGAAGCATGCCGATCTGGAGCGGGCCCTGTTTGCCCTCAACGAAACCCGCCAGGCGCTGAGCTTCCGCATCGCCCTGGCGGTGCTCGATGGCCGCCAGCAGGCGCAGGACGCCTCCCGCCAGCTTGCGTGGCTGGCCGATGCGGTGATCGACGTGGTGCTGGAGCTGGCCCGGCGCGACCTGCACGCCACCCGCGGTGAAATCCCCGGGGCCCGCTTCGCCGTGCTCGGCTACGGCAGCCTGGGCGGCGAGGAGCTGGGCGTCGGCTCGGATCTGGACCTGGTGTTTCTTTACGACGCGCCGGCCGATGCCCAGTCCGACGGCGATCGCCCGCTGGACGCGTCGCGCTGGTTCGCGCGCCTGGCACAAAAGGTCGTGGCCCTGCTGGGGACCGTGACCGGTCCCGGTCGCCTGTATGAGGTGGACGTGCGCCTGCGACCGGACGGTGCAAGCGGCCTGCTGGTCTCGTCGTTGGCCAGCTACGACGAATACCAGCGCGAACGTGCCTGGACCTGGGAGCACCAGGCGCTGGTTCGCGCGCGCTGCGTGGCCGGCGACGACGGCCTGTGCGCCGACTTTGACCGCGTACGCGAGCGCGCGCTGGCCCGGCCACGTGATCCGCACGTGCTGCGCAGGGACATCGTCGACATGCGTGCGAAGATGCGCACCGAACTCGATCGGAGCACCGCGGACCGCTTCGACCTCAAGCACGGCGAAGGTGGCCTGACCGACCTGGAGTTCCTGCTCCAGTACCTGGTGCTGCGCGAATCCCACGCCCACCCGGCGCTGCTGGAACCGCGTGCCACGCCCGCGCTGCTCGATGCGCTGCGCGCCGCCGCCCTGCTCGACGCCGGCACCGCCGACGCACTGGCGCAGGCCCATGCCACCCTGCTGTCGCTGGGCCTGGCCTGTACCCTCGACCGCCGCCAACGCCTGGTCCCGGACAGCGAAACACTGGCCTCCGCCCGCGCCGCGATCCGCGCGGGCTGCAGCGGGGCCGCCTTGAGGTTCCAGTCGCCGGGCTGATGCCGCAACGCCCGTCACGCGGCCCCTGATGCTGTCTCGTCCGGCCATCCCAGGGATGGTTGCTTGCCGCGCCCGCGGGCGATTGGTTAGGGTCGGATCGGCGGCCACGCTGCTGCCCATTGTCGATCAAGGAACCGCCATGTACACGCCTGCAACGTCCCGACGCTTGCTTTCTTCCCTGTCTGCCGCCGCCCTGGGCCTGGCGCTTGCCGCCTGCAGCGGCGACGGTGGTCCCGCACCGGCGGCGGCACCGGCGCCCGTTGCCCCCGATCCGGACGCCATCGCCTTCGTCGGCGTGAACGTGGTGCCGATGGACAGCGAGCAGGTGCTGGAGGGCCACACGGTGGTGGTGCAGGACGGCCGCATCGCCTCGGTTGCCGCGGATGATTCGCTGGTGCCCGAAGGCGCGCAGGTGATCGCAGGCGAAGGCCGGTGGCTGATGCCCGGCCTGGCCGAGATGCACGGCCATGTGCCGGGGCCGGATGATCCGGACTATGCGGAAAACGTGCTGTACCTGTACGTGTCCAACGGCGTGACCACGGTGCGCAACATGGCCGGGCACGAATACCACCTGGAACTGCGCGACCGGGTCGCCGCCGGCGAGCTGATGGGACCGACGCTGCACGCGGCCAGCCCCTGGCTGACCCCGGACAGCGCCGGCACGCCGGAGGCGGCCGCGCAGGCGGTGCGCGATTACCAGTCGGCCGGCTTCGACCTGCTCAAGCTGGGCACCATCGACGCGGCGTCCTATGCGGCGATGGCGGAAACCGCGCACGAAGTCGGCATGCCCTTCGGCGGGCACATTCCGGCCGAGGTCGGCCTGGTGGGCGCGCTGGATGCGCGCCAGACCTCGATCGACCACTACGACCGCTATACCGAATTCCTGGTGCCCGGCGATGCCGATACCGGTGACCTGGATCCGGGCTTCTTCGGCAGCGGCTGGGTGCACCCGGTCGACCGCGAACGCATCCCCGAGGCGATCGAGCGCACCCTGGCCGCCGGCACCTGGAACGTGCCGACGCTGAGCCTGGTCGAGCATCTGGCCTCGGACACGCCGGCCGAGGAGATGATCGCCTGGCCGGAGATGCGCTACATGCCGCAGCAGGTGCGCGAGGGCTGGGTGCGTTCCAAGCACCAGTTCCAGGCCCGCGAGGATTTCCAGCCCGAGGCCGCGCAGGCGCTGGTGGAACTGCGCCAGGAGCTGACCCGCGCGCTGCATGCGGCCGGCGCGCCGATCGCGCTGGGTTCGGATGCACCGCAGTTCTTCAACGTGCCCGGGTTCTCGATCCACCACGAGCTGCGGATGATGGTGGCCACCGGCCTGACGCCCTACGAGGTGCTGGCCACCGGCACCCGCGAGCCGGCGCGCTACTTCGGCACGCCCGACGCGTTCGGCACCATCGAGCCGGGCCGGCGCGCGGACCTGATCCTGCTGGAGGCCAACCCGCTTGACGACGTCGCCAACGTGCAGCGCCGGGCCGGGGTGATGGTGCGCGGGCAGTGGCTGCCGGAAGAGCAGATCCAGGCGCGCCTGGATGCCATTGCCGAGGCGGTCGCGGAGTAGGCGCCAGGCGCGTCCGAAGCCGGCCATGGCCTGAACGGGCTGCGGCAAGCTGGGGTTGACCCCAGGTGCTGCGGGCGGCGAGGGACATCTAGTATCGGCGACTGGTTCCAAACCTCATCAGGACGTACCCGCATGAGCATCAACGCCATCCACGACGGCGCGCGGCAGACCCTGCCGCCGCCTGATCGCAACGAACGCGTGCACACGGTCGAGCCGGCCCAGAGCCTGACCGACATTGCCAACCAGCACGGCGTCTCGGTGCAGGACATCCTGAAGGCCAATCCGTCGGTCGAGAACCCGGAAATGGTCTATCCGCAGCAGGAGCTGACGATCCCGGCCCGGATCACCGACGATCCAAGCGTGAGCCTGTCCAATGATGGCAGCCACGGTTTCAGCAACACGACCAACGAGCGCACCACCACCACCTCCGAAAACGGCACGGTGCAACAGTCGACCACGTCGGCCACCGGTGGGTTCAGCGTCAATCCGGATGAAGGCAGCCTGACCCTGTCGGGCGGCCTGTCGTTCAGCGAATCGCTCAAGAACTCCAAGGGCTACGGCGTGAGCTTCAGCGCCGGCGGCAACGCCTCGACCACCGGCAGCGCCAAGACCGAAGACGGCGTGACCACCTACCAGCTGTCCACCGACGTTTCGGTGTTCCTCAAGGGCGGCGTGAACACGCCGAAGGCGGGGCTGGAGATCGGCCGGACCGAGGGTATCCGCGCCTCCTACCAGGTCGCCATGCCCGAGGACAGCGCGGTCGATCCGCTGACCATCAACCCGTTCGATCCGTACTCGATGCCGGAAGGCACCGTGGTCACCATGAACGGTTCGGACTACACGACCAACGAGTTCAAGGCCACCTTCAACAAGCTGGCGATGCAGACCAAGGTGACCGACGAGAGCGGGGTGAGCACCGCCGTCGAGCGCACCGGGGAAGACACCGTGCGGGTCACCGCTGGCCCGACCGAGGCCATCCAGGCCTACAACGGCGTGGGCGTGGACATCGGCGTGGCCAACGTGATGCTTGGCCGCAACGACAGCCTGTCGGAGGCCACGCTGCAGACCGCCGAGTTCGACCTGTCCACCGAGGAAGGGATGGCGGCCTACAACGACTTCCTGTCCACCGGCACCCTGCCCACCGACAACGGTGAGGGAGTGAGCGAGGTGGCGACCATCGAGAAGATGGACTACAGCTCGCAGAGCCAGATCAGCGGCAAGCTGGGCCCGATCAACCTGTCGATCGATGGTGCCGAGAACACCGGCAACATGGTGGTGACCACCCTTGCAGACGGCTCGGTGGAGCGCACGGTGGACCTGCAGTATTCGGGCAACGTGCCGATGAACATCACCCAGCGCTGGGATGCGGACGGCAACGAGATCGCCGCCGACCGCCGCTACAGCTATGACATCCAGGTGGACGAACAGAACCAGCAGATCCTCAACGCGGCCCTGACCGGCGACGTGGACCAGGCCACCAGCGGCCCGGTGGAGCCCGGCCAGACCGTGACCCTGGGCTTCACCGAAAGCCAGATGCAGGCGCTGGCCGGACAGACCGGCGCCGCGGTGGAGAACGGGGCGCACATGGACCTGGGCCACCTGCTGGGCTACATGGAACCCGATGGCTCGCGCCCGACGCCCGAACCCTGGGATTTCGCGCTTTCCCTGGGCCGTAACCTGGGCAACAGCGACTTCGGGCTGTCCCAGCGCCTGTTCTCGATTTCCGACGGCAGCACGCCGGGTGGTTTCGGTGACGACAGCTACGCGGCCATTGATGCCGAGGTCACCATCCAGTCCTGACGGGATGGCTGCGTGAGCTGAGGATCGGCCGGGCGGGTCAGCCGATCCGCTCGCGCACCAGGTCAGCCACGCGCGCGGTTTCGCGCAGCGGTTCGCAGTCGAAGCGGGCCAGCGCGTTGTCCACCGGGCGGATGCGGCCGCGTGCAAGCAGTGCGTCCAGGAAGCGGCGCGGGCGTCCGTCGGTGCGCTGCGGATCGAATACGAACACCGGCGCCCGGGTGGCGCTGGCCTCGGACACCATGTTCACCGAATCGGGCGTGCAGACGATGCGGTCGGCCCAGGCCAGCAGGCCGGGGTAGGGGTTGGTGCCGTCGTCCGGACCGAGCCAGGCCACGCCCGGCCAGCCTTCGCCACCGCCGGCGGGCATCCGCCCGCGCAGGGCGATGCCCACTTCCGCCGGCGTTCGCCGCGACACGGTCGCCAGCACGCTGCCACCCTCGCGCGCCAGCATCGCGGAGACGGATGTTGCCAGCGCGTCGAACGCGGCGCGGTCGAAGCGTGCGTGGCGGCTGCTGCCGCCCAGCAGCAGGGCGATGCGCGGGCGCGGCAGTTCCGCCAGCGCGGGAAAGTCCTCGCGCCCGGCCGCCAGCCAGCCGTCGTCGACCGGATTGAGACTGCCAAGCAGGGTCAGCACGTTGGGGCCGGCCAGGCCGTCGTGTTCCGGGGCGATCACCAGGTCCCAGTGCACCGGGTCGATGCGCGGATCGAGGATCTGCACCGCACGCGCGCCGGCTTCGCGCAGCAGGCGGGTGGCCAGCGCGCCCTGGCGCCCGCAGCCGATGGCCAGGGCGGGCGGCGTGGACAGGGCGCGGGCGAAGTCGCGGCCGAACGCGTGCCGGGCGCCCGGAAGCCCTCGCGGCGCGGCCCAGCGCCATGGCGCGCGGGGCATCAGCCGCCAGTTGCGGGCCGCATCGTGGCCCAGCGCCGCGGCCAGCGACAGCGCCTGGCGCAGGTTGCCGGCGTGGCCGTCGGTGAGGGCCCATGCCGTTCCATTGGCATGGGCTTCTCTGTTAATAGTGCCGTATTGTTCCATTGTTGTGACCATACGTTCCGCGCGAAGGGGTGCCTGCCCCAGCGCCCGAACTCTACACTGGAGCCCAATTCACATGCGGCATCCGCCGCCGGGGAGACACTTTTCACATGACCCAGACCTTGACCGACGCCGCGTTCGACCAGCTCTTCCGCACCGCCCGCACCTACAACCGGTTCGGTGGCGACATTGACGATGCCACGCTGCACCGGCTGTACGACCTGCTCAAGTGGGGTCCGACCAGCGCCAACCAGTCGCCCGCGCGGTTCGTGTTCGTACGCTCGCCGGAAGCCAAGGCGAAGCTGGAGCCGGCGCTGGACGAAGGCAACCGCGCCAAGACCATGGAAGCGCCGGTCACGGTGATCGTTGCCCACGACCTGGATTTCCACGAGAAGCTGCCGTACCTGTTTCCCCACGCCGACGCCAGGTCGTGGTTCGCCGGCCCGCAGGAAAACCGCCGTGACCATGCCTTCCGCAATGCCACCCTGCAGGGCGCGTACATGATCATCGCCGCGCGCGCGCTGGGCCTGGATACCGGCCCGATGAGCGGATTCGACGCGTCGAAGGTGGACGAGGCTTTCTTCAAGGGCACCTCGATCCGCTCCGACTTCCTGGTCAACCTGGGCAAGGGTGATCCGGACAGCATTTTCGATCGTTCGCCCCGGCTGTCCTTCGACGAGGCCTGCCGTATCGAATGACCGGGCCTGGGGGCCCACCCGCCCCAACCCGCACCACCACCGATTCCACAGGAGACCCATCCCATGAACAACCGCAACCGTACCTTCCGCCGCCTGGCGCTCGCCGCCGCGCTTTCGCTGTCCACCGCCGCCGCCTTCGCCGCGCCGGTGACCTACACCATGGATCCGGACCACACCACCGTGGCCGCGAAGTGGAACCACTTCGGCTTCTCCAACCCGGTGATCCTGTTCGGCGATATCGACGGCTCGATTGTCTACGACGCCGACAACGTGTCCGCCTCCAGCGTCCAGGTGACCCTGCCGCTGTCGGGCCTGGAGTCCAACGTGCAGGCCTTCAACGACCACCTGCTCAGCGACGACTTCTTCGATGCCGAGCAGTTCCCGGAAGCCACCTTCCGCAGCACCTCGGTCGAGGCCGACGGTGACGACGAACTGAAGATCACCGGTGACCTGACCATCAAGGGCATCACCAGGGAGGTGGTGCTGGAGGCGGACATCAACCTGATCGGCGAGCATCCGGCAACGGGCAAGCAGACCGCCGGCTTCGACGCCGAGGTCACCATCAAGCGCAGCGACTTCGACCTGGGCATGTACGTTCCCAACGTCGCCGACGAGATCGAGCTGCACATCACCACCGAGGCCCCGATCGCCAGCGGCGACGACGCCTGATCCCCCGGGGAGTCGGCTCCCGCCGCCCCCTCCGCAGGAGCGCGCCGCGTGCGCTCCTGCGCCCCCACTCTCCACGTTGTTGAGCAGACCATGCAGATCTTCCGCCCGGCCGCCGAGCGCGGCCACGTCCGCGCCGGCTGGCTAGAAAGCCGCCACAGCTTCTCCTTCGGCCATTACCACGATCCGGAGTGGATGGGCTGGGGGCCGCTGCGGGTGATCAACGAGGACCGGGTCCAGCCTGGCGCCGGATTCCCGCCGCACGGCCACGCCAACATGGAGATCATCAGCTACGTGGTTTCCGGCGGGCTGGCCCACCGCGACAGCGGCGGCAACGAAGGCGTGCTGCGCCCCGGCGAGCTGCAGTGGATGGGCGCCGGCCACGGCATCGAACACAGCGAATACAACCACTCCGACGCTGAGCCGGTGCATTTCCTGCAGATCTGGATCCAGCCCGACCGTCTCAACGCCGCGCCCGATTACGCGCAGAAGGCCTTCGACCCGGCCGCGCGCCGCGCCCAGTGGGGCCTGCTGGCCTCTCCCGACGGCGCCGACGGCAGCCTGGCGATCCGCCAGGACGCGCGCCTGCTCGGCGTGCAGCTGGCCGCGGGCGAATCCGTTGTCCGCAACCTCGATCCCGCCCGCCGCTACTGGCTGCAGGTGGTCCAGGGCCAGGTGTCCGTGGGCGAGCGCGCGCTGTCGGCGGGCGACGCCATCGGCCATGTCGGTGAAGCCGGCGAACTGCGGATCACCGGCACCGGCGAAACGCTCGCCGACCTGCTGCTGTTTGACTTGGCCGCCTGAGAAGCACTCGGCATGTTGCCCGGTGGATGACGAACGGCCCGGGCGGGACCGCGGCCGGCAGCCTACGCTGCGCCCCCAGCCTGAAAGCCGGACCAGACGATGACGATCCGCCCCCTCGCTCTCGCCGCGGTTGCGGTCTCCGCG
The DNA here is from genome assembly GCA_052090405.1 of Luteimonas sp. GTDB lineage: Bacteria > Pseudomonadota > Gammaproteobacteria > Xanthomonadales > Xanthomonadaceae > Luteimonas. Next base: position 7,514 of record JBQDAV010000054.1, on the reverse strand, counting down.
TTCGCCGTTTCCCTCCTGGCGGCGCCGGTCGCAGCCGCGCAGGCGCCCGCGCTTCCCGCCCCCGCGGCCCAGGCGCTCGCCGCGATCGAGCGCGCCGGCAGCGACAGCCACAGCGATGCGCTGCTGGTACTCCGCGACGGCGAGGTCCTGCTCGAGCGTTACCGTGAGGGCGAACCCGCTCCGATCGAGCTGATGTCGGCGACCAAGTCCGTGGTTGCGATCGGCGTCGGCCTGCTGCTGGCCCAGGCGCACCTGGAGTCGCTCGATGCGCCGGTATCGACCTGGTACCCGGAATGGCGGCAGGGCCGCAAGGCCGACATCACCGTGCGCATGCTGCTTGACCACACGTCGGGCCTGCAGAACACGCCCAACGCCGGCGCCGAGATCTACCCGGCCCCGGACGTGGTCCAGCTCGCCCTTGCCGCCGAACTGGAAAGCACCCCGGGCGAGGAGTTCGCCTACAACAACAAGGCCACCAACCTGCTTGCCGGCGTGATTGCCCGGGCCTCCGGCCAGCCCATGGACGAGTACCTCGCCGAGCACCTGTTCGCGCCGCTGGGCATTGAACCCGGCACGTGGCATCGCGACGACGCCGGCAACCCCCACGCGATGGCAGGGCTGCCGCTGACCGCGCGCGACGCGGCCAGGCTCGGCCAGCTGTTGCTTGACGACGGCCGCCTGGCCGATGGAACGCGCCTGCTGCCGGAAGGGTTCGTGGAAGAGCTGTTCGCTCCGGGCGCGCGATCCGAACGCCTCGGCCTGCTGTGGTGGCGCGTGCCGGAATGGCAGCGCGTCTCCCTGGACGACGGCGCGCCTGCCTATCTGGCCGCCAATGAAGTGTCCGCGGATTTCATCGACGCGCTGCAATCGCTGGCGGGGCGCAGCTTCGACAGCATCCAGGATGCGCTGCGGACATCGCTGGGTGAGGACTATGTCGAACCGTGGGTGGAGCAGGTGCGCGAGCGCGGGCTGGATTCCCGGAAGGTGTTCAACGTGGAGAACGGCCCGGTGGTCGCCTATCGGGCCGACGGCTACCTGGGCCAGTACATCGTCGTGGTTCCCGACCAGCGCGTGGTGGCCGTGCGCCAGATCCGAAGCCGTGAAAGCGAAGGTGCCCACCCGCCGGACAGCGACTACCCCGGTTTCTCAAGCGACGTCATCGCGCTGGCGCAGGCGCTTTCCGGCCAGACGCCCTAGGCGGTGAAGGCCGCGGCGCGGCGTCTTCAAAGCGCGTCGTGACGGTTCATCAGGATCATCGTGATGACCGCAATGAGCCCGGCCAGGAATACGGCGCCGATGGTGGCGGCCAGATTGGTTTCGAAGTGGCTGTCGGCGTCGTAACGGAAGCGGCGCGGACAGATGTGGAAGGTGGTGAACAGTCGCGGGTCCACCGTCAGGTCGGGTCGGAACTGCGCGACCCCGTGGAGGAACGCGGCCATCAGCTCGTGGCGGTTGGAAAAAAAGTAGTAAAACGGGTGGGCGCCCCTGAAGTTCTCGTGGTGGCGCGTGGGCTTGCCGCCGGGAATCCACCACTGGAACAGGTCAGAGCTGATCCGCGAGCCATTGACGTGGCCGGAAACGGTGATCCGTTCGACATCGTATCCTCCTGCGACAGGGTTGGCCTGCAGGTCGCGCCACGAAAACTCGCGGTACACGGTATCGGTTCCCACGTTCCTGTAAGTGATGCCTTTTTCGTCAACGGCGATCTGGCTGTAGCGGCGATAGCGCCAGGCAAAAACGCTGATGCCAAGCAACACAAGTGCTATGAGCATCATCGCGGCAACGAACGCCGGCTCTTCGTCTTCCACGAACCCCAGGTAGGCCATCCCGAGCAACAACGCCACTGAGAATCCACTGAATAACACCAGGCCTGCAATCGCCACCCATCGCAATGGCGAAGAAGGCACCGAGCAGACTGCGCGAAACGGGGGAGCGGCCCCTGCCGGGGCAGGGGCGGACATTGCGGTTCTGGCATCCTTGCGCATCTGAATTCCTTTCAGAAAAACCGGGCGTGGCGGGACTCAGCCGCCGTAACGCGCCTTCAGCATCGCCCAGGCCGCGCGCAGGCCCTGGGCCTCGCCGCCCACCGGGCGGCCGGGGCGCTCGCTGTCGTTCCAGGCGAACACGTCCAGGTGCGCCCACGAGGTGGCCTCGGGCACGAAGCGCTCCAGGTACAGGGCCGCGGTGACCGAGCCGGCCATGCGCGAGCCGGCGTTGGCGATGTCGGCCACGCGGCTGGTCAGGTAGCGCAGGTACGGGCGCCACAGCGGCATCCGCCACACGGGATCGCGTTGCTCGCTGCCAGCCTGCAGCCAGCCGTTGGCCACGGCGTCGTCATTGCTGTACAGCGCCGGCAGGTCCGGGCCCAGGGCGATTCGCGCCGCGCCGGTGAGGGTGGCGAAGTCGATCAGCAGGTCGGGCGAGGATTCGCCGGCATAGGCCAGCGCGTCGCCCAGCACCACCCGGCCCTCGGCGTCGGTGTTGTCGATCTCCACGCTGATGCCCTTGCGGGTGGCGACCACCTCGCCGGGACGGAACGCGTCCGGGCCGATCGCGTTCTCCACCGCCGGTACCAGCACCGACAGGCGCACCGGCAGCCCGCGTGCCATCACCAGCTCGGCCAGCGCCAGCGCATGCGCGGCGCCGCCCATGTCCTTCTTCATGTTGCGCATGCCGTCGGCCGGCTTGATGTCCAGGCCGCCGGTGTCGAAGCACACGCCCTTGCCGACCAGCGCCAGCGGCGGGTGTGCCTCGTTGCCCCAGGTCAGGTGCAGCAGCCGAGGCGCGCGGTGCGAGGCGCGGCCAACGGCGTGGATGGCGGGGAAGTTCTGCTTGAGCAGCTCATCGCCGGCGATGCTTTCGAGCCGGCCGCCATGGGCCTCCGCGATTTCCCGCGCCACTGCCTCCAGCTCGTCCGGTCCCATGTCCTGGGTGGGAGTGTTGACCAGGTCGCGCACCCGGCGACAGGCGGCGATGACGGCCAGGCTGTCATCGTCGACATCCACGGCCAGCCGCGCGGCCGCGCGCGGCGGCGTCTTGTAACGGTCGAAGCGGTAGCTGCCCAGTCCCCAGCCCACGACCAGCGCGGCAAGCACGCCTTCATCGGGTGCCTGCGACGGCTGCCAGTCGCCGGCCGGCAGTGCGAACGGCCCGTGTGCATAGGAGAACGGGTCATTGCGGTCGCCCAGCCCCAGGATTGCGCCGGGTTCCCCGTCGCCATCGCCGGGCAGGGTCAGCCAGGAGCCGGGTGCGGCATCGAAGGCGTGCGCCTGCAGCCACTGACGGATGGATTCGGGCTGCTGCGCCGCCCAGTCCGGCAGGGTGTCGCGATCGAGCAGGTGCAGCGGGCGGGGCGAGCCGGCCCCGGGGGCGATCAATCCAGGCGGGAAGGTCATGCGGTGGTGCTCCTGTCGGGTGCGTGCCGGGGCCCGGCTTCGAGCCAGTCGGCCAGGCCGGCCAGGCTGTCGAACTCCAGGTCCGGGGTGATTTCATCGTGTCGCCAGCTGCGGCCTTCGCGGTTGATCCAGCAGCTGCGCAGGCCTGCGCGCGCGGCGCCGGCGACGTCGGATTCAATGTGGTCGCCCACGTGCAGCACCTGGCCGTGGTCGCAGTCCAGGCGTTTGCAGGCGGCGTGGAAGATGCACGGCGAGGGTTTCGCCTTGCCGTGCTCGCCGGCGCCGAGCTGGAACACGAAGTGCCGCTGCAGCCCGATCCGGCCCAGGTCGGCGTTGCCGTTGGTCAGCGCGGCGATCGGCACCCGTGCTGCGATGCGCTCCAGCGCAGCGACGCTGTCCGGATAGCACTCCACTTCGTTGCGGGCGGCGAAGAACACTTCGTAGGCCGCGTCCACGTGGGCGATGTCGTCGCCGGCCTCGCGCAGCGCACGCTCGATGCACAGCCGGCGCAGCGCGGACATGTCGTGGGCAAGGTGGGCGTTCTCCTGGTACACCCGCGTGCGCAGCTTGCGCATGGCCGGGATCGGGAAGCGCTCCGCGGTGCGCGGGCAGTGCTCGCGCAGCCAGTCGTCCAGGGCGCGCTCGATCCGCTCGCCGATCGGGGCGAAGGGCCACACGGTGTCGTCCAGGTCGAGGGTGATGGCGCGTACGGGGAACTGCATGCGGCCATTCTACGCAACGGCCGGCGGCCATTCCGCCTGGCAACGGATCATTCCAGCAGCCGTGCCCAGCGCTCCAGGCCGTCGATGCGCGAGAGCACCATCTTCGTGCATACCAGCAGCGGCACCGCCAGCAACAGGCCGATGAAGCCCCACATGAAGCCGAACAGCATCAGCGCCAGCACCAGCAGCAGCGGCGACAGCGCCATGCGCTGGCCAACCACGATCGGCGTGAGCAGCTGGCCTTCCAGGGTCTGCAGGACCAGGTACGCCGCCACCGGCAGCAGTGCCTGGCCAATGTCGTCCCACACGATCAGTCCCATCAGCAGCAGACCGGTGGCGGCCATGAACGCGCCCACGTAAGGGGCGTAGTTGAGCAGCGCCACCAGCGTGCCCCACAGCAGCGCGTTGGGCAGGCTCAGCCCGATCAGGTACAGCGCGCCCGCCACCGCCACGCCGAGCAGCGCGTTGATGACGGTGATGGTGAACACGTAGCGGGACACCTCGTGCTCGACCGCCTGCAGGATCTGCACGGTCAGTTTCTGCTGGTAGCGGTGAGGCAGCAGCGCGATCGCGTGGCGCTGCAGGCGTTCGCCGTAGACCATGAAAAAGAACGTCAGCAGCACCACCGCCAGCACCGACATCACCATTTTCGGCGTGGCCACCAGCCGCTCCCACGGATCGCGCTCGCGCACCGCCACCACCTCCAGCTGGCGTACGTCGCCGCCGTCTGCGGCGCGGGCGACGGAGGCGGCGGCCTCGCTGGCCTGCTGCATCGGCCCGGTCATCTGCTGCAACTTGGGGGTGAGCACCTGCAGCTCGCTGGGAAGCTGCTGCATCCATTCGGCGGCCGGCGCCACCAGCTGGCGGCCCAGCATCAGCGCCAGCGCGATGCCGGCGGCGAGCAGCAGCACCGCGCCCACGAAGACCGGGATGCGCAGCCGACGCAGCGCGCGCAGTACCGGATTGCCAAGCAGGGCGAGGAACATGGCCAGCAGCACCGGCAGCAGCAGGTCGCGTGCGGCCCACGCGGTGAACAGCACTGCGAGCGTGGCCAGGACCACCGCCGGAATGGATGCGCGCGGGCGCGGTGCGGCAGGCGGCGCGGCCGGTGGAGTGGGCTGCGGCGGGCCGGGCGTACCCATCTGTCAGGGCCGGCTCAGCGCTCGGACAGTTCCGTCGCCGCCTCGGCCGGCGACGGCTGGCTGTCCCAGCGCTGGTCGGGGCGGCGGCGATCACCCTGCGGCGTCGCTTCGGGCCCGACTCCGGAGGATGCGGCATCGTCCATGGGCGGTGCGGCGGGGCCGGTCGGGGTGGCCGGTTCGGCCGGGGAGGCAGGCGCCGGTGCGCCCGGGTCTGCAGGGTCGCGGTCGGCTTCGGCCGCGGCGTCTGCGGCCTGGTCGGCTGTCTCGGCCGCGTTCTTCGCCGTCATCGCCGTGATCGCCGCCTGCACCGATCCCACCAGGCCGGCCATGGAGGTGATCAGCTGCAGCGTGCGTGGACCGCTGATGCTGCCAAGCTTCTTCAGCGCCTTCTCCGGCTCCGCGCGGCCGGCGATGAATCCGGTGGCCAGCCCCGCCAGCACGATCCGCAGGGGCGTCCAGGCCTCACGCCAGTTGCGGTGCAGGCGGGCATGGCATTCGGTGGTCTGGCGAATGCGCCCTTCCACCAGCGTTTCGCCGCGCTCGACCTGGCGCTTGAGCTGGGTGAAGTTCATGCCGCCGGCGCCTTGGGCTGCGTGGCGTCGCTGTCATCGCCTTCGTCATCCTGGAACAGGCCCAGCCGCGCGAGCTGGCGGCGGGTGGCCTGCATCCCGGCGTGGTCCAGGTACACCACCGTCCGCCATCCCGCCAGCGCGGTGGCGGCCAGGCAGATCGCACCTGCAACCGCTGCGGAGGCCAGCCATCCCAGCCCCAGCGCATGCAGCGCGACGACCAGCACCACCACCACCAGCAGCCAGGCGGAGACGCCGAATACCACCGCAAGCGCCAGCCACGCCATCGAGCGGACGATCGCGCCGCGGGCCAGGGCCAGGTCGGCGCGCACCAGCCGTTGCAGCGCGCGGACGGTGTCGCGGCCGGCACCCAGGGTTTCGCGCCCGGCCGCGGCGACGCGGCGGACGCTTTCATCCAGGTGCGGCGGCGGCTCCGGTTCGGCGCTGGCGTCGCCGGAGCTGTCGGGACGGTCGTCGTTCACTGGGCTTCCCGTCGCCGGACTTACCTGCTGCGGGCGAGCTTGGCGATGACCCAGCCGGCGGCGAAGGCGACGCCGAACGAGGCCAGCGGCCGTTCGCGGATCAGGTCGGCCGCGCTGTCGACCAGGTCGCGGCTCTTGTCCATTACCTGGTCGAGCTGCTCGCGCCCGGCCTCGCCCAGGTCCTCGATGGCACCCAGGCCCGACAGCGCGCTGTCGGCCAGGTCGCCCTTGACGTTGGCCCGGCCGAGCCTGAGTTCGTCGCCGGCCACGTTGGCGGCGCCGCGGATCGCATCGCCGGCGTCCTGTGCCGCCTGCTTGAGGTGGCTGCTGGCATCGCCGAGGTTGGACTTGACCGAGTCGGTGGAGGTGGTGCTCATCGCTGTGTCTCCTGCGGGTGGTGGAATGTGGATGGTGGAGCGGGGGTGCACAGCCTGCATGACGGGCCGTGCACGTGGCGCGAGTGCCGGCTCATTCCAGCCGGACCGACCCGCGTGAGCGACCGCGCTGGATGATCAGCACCAGTTCGTCGGGCGATTCGGACAGCGCCGCGCGGAAGCCGGCCAGGTCGCGGAACGGTCCGCCGGAGGACGCCAGGATCAGGTCCCCGGCACGCAGGCCGTTGCGGGCGGCGCGGCTGTCCGGCTCAACGCTCTCGATGCGCACCCCGCCGGCCCGGTCGCCGGCGCTGCGGCGTAGGGCCTCGGGCAGGTCGGCCAGGACGGCGCCGGCCAGGCGCGGGTCGTAGCTTTCGCCGTCGCGCGGTACCTCGCGCAGCTGCGCGTTCACGCTGACGCGTTCACCGTTGCGCAGCACCTGCAGGGACACGGCGGTGTCGATCGGCTGCAGGCCCTGGAAGTTGCGCAGCGACTCGCTGTTGTCGATGCGCTCGCCGTTGGCCGACAGGATCACGTCCCCCGGGCGCAGCCCGGCTTCGGCCCCGGACGAGTCCGGATGGACCCGGGTCACCACCGCGCCGCGGGCCGATTCCAGGTCCAGTCCGCTGGCGATCCGCTCATCGACGGTCTGGGTGTCCACGCCCAGGGTGCCGCGGCGCACCTCGCCGGTGGCATAGAGCTGGCGCATCACGCTGCCGGCCAGGTTGGAGGGGATCGCGAAGCCCAGGCCGATGTTGCCGGCCATGCTGCCCTGGACGTTGAAGCTGGCGGTGTTGATGCCCACCAGTTCGCCGCGCAGATTGACCAGC
>JBQDAV010000053.1:0-17402 GCA_052090405.1 Luteimonas sp. | reverse complement strand
GGCGGCCGCAGGCCGACGCCGGGGGACATGGAGACTGAAGGGCACCCCCACCCGGCGCGCCGACGCCGCATCAGCGCCGCTCTTTCCTTCGATCTGGAGAAGAACCCTCTCAGTGCGGCTTGACCGGCGGGCTCTCGCGTTCCGGGGCCTGGATGCGCTCGCGGTGCAGCAGGTAGATGCCGCTGGCGACGATGATCCCGGCGCCAACCCAGGTCATGCGGTCGGGCAGCACGCCCCACACCCACAGGTCCATCAGCACCACCCAGACCAGCCCGGAGTATTCCAGCGGCGCGATCTGCGAGGCCTCGCCCAGGCGGAAGGCGTTGGTCAACACCACCTGGCCCAGCGCCCCGCTCACGCCCACCAGCCCGAACACCCACAGGTCCGCGGCCTGGATCGGCACCCAGCCCGGCAGCGCCAGCAGGCCCGCGCCGACCGCCAGCATCGCCAGGAACCAGAACACCATGGCCTCGGTGCTGTCGCGCCGGGCCAGCACCCGCACCGTGATGGTGGCGAACGAGTAGCAGGCCGCGGCCCCCAGCAGCACCAGCCCGGCCAGGCTCAGCATGCCCTCGCCGGTCGGGCGCAGCACCACCAGCACGCCCAGCAGCCCCACGCCGATCGCGGCCCAGCGCCGCGGCCCGACCTTCTCGCCCAGCAACGGCACCGCCAGGGCGGTGATCAGCAGCGGTGAGACGAACACGATCGAATACGCCGTGGTCATGGGCATGCGCGCCAGCCCGTAGACGAACCCGGCCATCATCGCGATCCCCAGCGCCCCGCGCAGCAGGTGCAGCGGCCAGTGGATGCGCCACAGCGTGTGCATCCTGCGCCGGGCCAGGATCCACGCCAGCACCAGCGGCAGCGCGATCGCGCCGCGCAGCGCCGCCACCTGCAGCGGCGGGTAGTCGGCACCGAGCCATTTCATGCCGCCGTCCATGAACGCGAACAGCAGCACCGCCAGCAGCATCAGCAGGATCGCGCGGCGGCCGGGATCGGGGGCGGATGACATGGTGGCCACGGGTCGGCGCAAGGGGCGCACAGACTAGCAGGCGATGCCTGCACCTTGCCTCCACGGGCGCCCGCGGCGAGGATCCCCGCATGACCACCCTCTCTGCCAGCGACGACCCCATTGCCCATACCCGCCAGTGGCTCGAACGCGCGGTGATCGGACTGAACCTGTGCCCGTTCGCCAAGGCGGTGACGGTACGCGACCAGGTGCGCTTCGTGACCAGTGACGCCACCACGCCGGAAGCGCTGCTTGAGGCGCTGGCCGCGGAGCTGGCCCACCTGCGCGACGTCGCGCCCGGACAGACCGACACGACGCTGCTGATCCATCCGCACGTGCTCGGCGACTTCCTGGACTACAACGACTTCCTGGACCTGGCCGACGCCCTGGTCGAGGAGATGGGCCTGGAGGGCGTGCTGCAGGTGGCCAGCTTCCATCCCGGCTACCAGTTCGCCGACGCGGATCCGGATGACATCGGCAATTGCACCAACCGCTCGCCCCACCCGACCCTGCACCTGCTGCGCGAGGACAGCGTGACCCGCGCGGTGGAGGCGTACCCGGATCCGGACGTGATCGTTGAACGCAACCTGGGCACCCTGGAGCGGCTTGGGCACGCGGGCTGGCGGCGGCTGTTCGAGGATTGACCTGCCCTGCGGCAAGGCGCCCCGCCCCTTCGCCCGCCACGACACATTGACACATAAACATGTGTTGATATTATTCCGGGCCGTCCTGGTTTCATGCACGCCGTCATGTCGCACCACCACGCGCACGATCACGCCCATCACCACGCCCACGCCCCGGAAGTCTCCGCGCGCAACGAGCGGGTCGTGCTCACCGCGCTGGTCCTGACCGCTTCGTTCATGGTGGTGGAACTGGTGGGCGGGCTGCTGTCCGGCTCGCTGGCGCTGATTGCCGACGCCGGCCACATGCTCACCGACGCCGCCGCGTTGGCCCTGGCCTGGGCGGCCTTCCGGATCGGCCGGCGCGCCTCGGACTCGCGCCGCACCTTCGGCTACATGCGCATGGAAGTGCTGGCCGGGCTGATCAATGCGCTGACCCTGTTCGCGCTGGTGGCGTGGATCTTCTGGGAGGCGGTGCAGCGGCTGCGCCAGCCGGTCGAGGTGCTGGCCGGGCCGATGCTGGCGGTGGCGGTGGTCGGGCTGTTGGTCAACATCGCGGTGTTCGCGATCCTGCACCGCGGCGACCGCGACCACGTCAACATCCGCGGCGCGATGCTGCACGTGGTCGGCGACATGCTCGGATCGGTCGCGGCGATTGTCGCGGCGGTGACCATCCACCTGACCGGCTGGATGCCGATCGACCCGATCCTGTCGGCGCTGATCTGCCTGCTGATCCTGCGCGCGGCCTGGTCGCTGCTGCGCAGCGCGTTCCACATCCTGATGGAAGGGGCGCCGCCGGACATCGACATCGAGGTCCTACGCCGGCACCTGCTGGACGACGTACCCGGCGTGGCACAGGTGCAGCACGTGCACGTGTGGTCGATCACCTCCGGGCGCGTACTGGCCACGCTGGAGCTTGGCCTGGCGCCCGGCGCGGACCAGGGGGTGGTGGTGCCCGCGGCCAAGCGCGCGCTGCAGGAGCGGTTCGGGATCGGCCACACCACGGTGGAAGTGCTGTGGGATACGCCTGCGGCCTGCACGCTGGACCACGCCGAACCACCCGAGCCGTCCCCGGAGCCTGGGCGATGAACGCCAGCAACGACCCGCGCATCGAAACCATCGCCGCCACCTACCGGCTGCTCGGCGACCCGACCCGGCTGCGGGTGCTGCTGGCCTGCCTGGACGGGCCGATCGCGGTCGGCGACATCGCCGCGCGCATCGGCGCCTCGCAGCCGCTGGTCAGCCACCACCTGCGGCTGCTGCGCGGCGCGCGCCTGGTGCGCGGCGAGCGCCACCAGCGCCGGGTGCTGTACGCCACCGCCGACGCCCACATCAGCCACATGCTGGCCGACATGCTCGAACACGCCGACGAACCGCACTGATCCGCCCGGGCGCACCGCACGGACGCGTGACCGTTGGCCCATGCACCCGACGACCCGGGCCGCAACACTGGCAGCGAACCCGATCAAGGACGGACCGATGACACGACTCGCCCTGCACGCCGCCGCCGTTGGCGCCCTCGCCCTAGGACTTGCCACCGCACCCGCCGCGGCGGGGAGCGACGAAGTCGATGCCCTGATCGATCGCCAGTACGCCGACGTGCTGCAGGAGATGCCGCAGGTGGCCAGCCTGCTCGGCCTGCCCGGCGCCGATGAATCCGCGCACCTGCTCAACGATGTCTCGCTGTCCCGGCGCGCGCCGATGCGGGAGATGCTGGCCGGCAACCTCGCAGAATTGCGGACGATCGATCGTGATGCGATCACCGGCCAGCAGCGCTGGACCTGGGACACCGCGGTCTGGATGTATGAGCGGCAGGCCGAACTGGCGGCCCCGGACTGGGCGGTGGCGTGGATGCCGCTGTCGAGCGTCTACGCCGTCGACCACCTGTTCGGCATTCCAACCACCCTGCCGCAGTTCCTCAGCGAACAGCACGCGATCGGCAGCGTCGCCGACGCCGAGGCCTACCTGTCCCGGCTGCATGCGGTCGACACCCAGCTCGGCCAAGTGATCGACAACCTCGACCTGCAGGCCGGCAAGGGCGTGGTGCCGCCGCGGGTGTCGCTGGAAAGCCTGGCCACGCAGGTGCGCACGCTGCTGGCGCCGGAGCCGGCCGACAGCCTGTTCGTGACCTCGATGGCGCGCCGCCTGGAAGGCGTCGACGGCCTGGACGCCGACGGGCGCGCCGCGTTGCTTGCACGCGCCGCCGAAGCGGTCGAAGCGTCGGTATACCCCGGCTACACGCGCCTGCTGGCGCGCGTGGGTGAGCTGCTGGAAGCGCAGCCCGACAACCACGGCGTGTGGGCGCTGCCGGGCGGCGACGCGTGGTACGACGCTGCCCTGCGCTGGAACACCAGCACCGGCCTGGACGCGGACGCCATCCATGAAATCGGGGTGTCGGAAGTGGCCCGCATCGAGCGCGAAATGGATGCGATCCTGCGCGCGCAGGGCCTCACGGACGGCAGCGTGGCCGAACGCGTGCAGGTGCTGCAGACCGATCCGGCCCACACCTACAGCGATGACGCCGCCGGCCGCGCCGAGGTGATCGCCGACATCCGCGCCGCGCTGGACCGGATCGAGCCGCACCTGGACACCTGGTTCGGCACCCGCCCGGATGCTCCGCTGCAGGTGCAGCCGGTGCCCGGATACGCGCAGGATTCCGCCCCGGGCGGTTACTACTATCCGCCCGCGCTGGACGGCAGCCGGCCGGGCGTGTTCTACATCAACCTGGGCACGCTGGACCACGCGCGCTGGGCGCTGCCCACCCTCGCCTATCACGAGGGCGCGCCGGGGCACCACTTCCAGATCGCGCTGGGCCAGTCGCTGACCGACCTGCCGCTGATGCGGCGCACGCTCAACCCCAGCGCCTTCACCGAGGGATGGGCGCTGTACGTCGAGCAGCTGGCCGCGGAAATGGGCGTGTATGAAGACGACCCGCTCGGCGACCTGGGCCGGCTGCAGGCCGAGATGTTCCGCGCCGTGCGCCTGGTGGTGGACACCGGCCTGCACCGCAAGCGCTGGAGCCGGGACCAGGCGATGGCCTACATGGCGGACAAGACCGGCATGTCCAACAACGACGTGCGCATAGAGATCGACCGTTACCTGGTCCAGCCCGGACAGGCCTGCTCGTACAAGATCGGGCACCTGCGCATGGTCGAGCTGCGCGATCGCGCCCGCGATGCGCTCGGCGACGACTTCGACATCCGCGCCTTCCACGACCTGCTGCTGGGCAACGGCGCGCTGCCGCTCGCGGTGGTGGAGAACGCCGTGGACGAATGGATCGCCGCGCAGACGCGGTAAACCCCGCGGGCGGTCCGGTGGGGCAGCCCTTACCCGGGTATCACGCCTTCGAAGATGGCGTCGCGCTCCGCGGGCTCGAGCGGGCGCCACTCGCCGGCGGGCAGCGCACCCAGTTCCAGTGCACCGACGCGGCTGCGGTGCAGCGCCTGGACATGGTTGCCGGCGGCGGCGAACATCCGCCGCACCTGGTGGTAGCGGCCCTCGCTGATGACCAGCCGGGCATGGCCTTTGCCCAAGTCCTCAAGCAGCGCGGGCCGCAGCGGCGTCTGCTCCGATTCCAGCACCAGCGTGCCGCTGGCGAACAGCGCCGCCTCGTCGCCGCGCAGCGGCTCGGCCAGCGTGGCTTCGTAGGTCTTGGGCACCTGCGTCTTTGGTGAAGTGATCCGGTGCAGCAGCGCGCCGTCGTCGGTCAGCAGCAGCAGGCCGGACGTGTCGCGGTCCAGCCGGCCGACAGTGGACAGCAGCGGCTTGCGCAGGCGGAAACGCGGCGGCAGGAGGTCGTACACGATCCGCCCGGGATCCCTGGTCGAACAGGTGTAGCCGGCCGGCTTGTGCAGCATCAGCAACAGGCCCTGTGGCGGGTCCAGCGGTTCGCCGTCGATGCGCACCTGCGCATGCCCCACCTTGTCGTCCGCGTACAACACCTCGCCAGCCGGGTCGGTGATCCGGCCCTGGCGGAACATCAGCGCGACGTCCCTGCGGCTGCCGTAGCCGAGGTTGGCGATCAGCCGGACCAGCTTCATGGCGCCGCCTTCGCCCGGATCACCTTGAAGCCGTCACGCGCAGCCACCTCGGCCAGATCGCCGAAGCGCTCGCCAAGGGCCTGTTCGTAGGGCAGGTGGCGGTTGGCCACCAGCCACAGCGTCCCGCCCGGCGCGAGCGCCTGCGCGGCAGCGGCGATGAAGGCGCGGCCGATGTCCGGGCGCGCGGCGCGGCCGTGGCCGTGGAAGGGCGGGTTGGTGATGATCACGTCATAGCGTTCCGGCAGGCCGGCGGTGACGTCGTGCCAGCGGAAGTCCAGTGCAACGCGCTTCGCGTACGGCGCCAGGTTGTGCCTGGCCAGGTCCAGCGCGCGCGCCTGGGCCTCATACAGGTGCAGCGCAGTGACGCCCGCACAGCGGCGCAGCAGCGCATCGGACAGGAAGCCCCAGCCGGCGCCCAGGTCGGCGGCGCGACCGGCAAGGTCAGCAGGCAACTGTTCGGCCAGCAACGCCGAGGCCGGATCGATCCGGTCCCATGCGAACACGCCCGGCCGACTCACGAAACGCCCCTCCAGCGCACCTCCCTCAAGGATCGGCCGCGGCGCGTCCAGCCCGCGCCACTGCGCGGCCAGCGTGGCGTCTCCGCCGCCCGCGTTGGGACGCGCCCAAAACACCCGGCACTTGTGCTTGGACAGCGTGTTCACCGGCCCGGCGATGCGCGCCAGGTCCGCCTCGATCGCCTTCGCACCCTCGGCGTTGGGCACGCTGGCAATCACCACGCCGTCCTCGCCCTCCACCCGCGCCACCGCCTCGGCCAGCAGCGCGCGCGCCTCGTCACGCTGCCGCGGCGGCAGCGCCAGCACCAGTCGGTGCCCGCCCCCGTCCTGCGCATTCACGCTGAATCCGGCCCGTTCAAGCGCCTGCGCCTCCGGCCTGAAGCCCTGCTCGCACACCAGCCCCGGCCACGCCGACGGCACCAGCCCGAACCCCGCCCGCGCGCGCAGGAACACCGCGCCGGACGCGGGCCACTGCAGGCGACCGGTCAGGAACGGGAACAGCAGCGCTTCAAGCGCGGGATCATCGTCGCGTGGAGGCATCTGAACGCTGGATGGAATGGAAGCGATCCGGATTCTACGTCGCCACGCCGCGCAAACCGGTTTTTCATCGCCCGGCAACGCCCCGGCCCGCAGCCTGTCCGCGCACCCATCACATCAGGAGCATCCCGATGCGCGCACTTTTCGTTGGCGGCACCGTGGACAACAGCGAGCTGGACCTGGACGGCGACGCGCCACCGCTGCGCTATCCGCCGGACTCCGGCGGCGGCCAGCCCCGCTACCGGCTGCACCAGGTCGGCCAGCGCAACGGATCGACCGCTTACGCTGTGTACGCGGCCCCGGAGATGGCCGACGCGGAGGTGGACCAGGTGGTCGAGCAGCGCGCCTACGCCCGCCGCTTCGAAGCCGAGCCCGAGCCGGTAAAACGGTAGGAACATCCTTGGCGCGCGAAACCGCGTGACCTCACGCGCACGTGCAAGCGGCCGAGCCGCCGGTCAGCGCCGCATCAGCGGGCCAGCGACACCCGGTCCACGGAGTAGTCGGCCTTGCGTACCCAGACGTTGACCTCCGGGCCGTTGGGGTTGCGCCCGCCCAGCGTGGGCGGCTGGCCCTCCGGCTGGCGTGGCTCGAACACCACCTGCACCACGCCGTCGTCGGGCGCGTTGACGTGGACGATGTAGTTGGCCAGCTGCGCCTGGGGCGCCTGCTCGGCGAACGCCGGCAGGGCCGCCGCGATCACCTGCACGCGGCTGCCGTCGATCTCAAGCGCCTTGGCTTCGGCCGGCGCGGACGGTGCCGCGTAACCGGCATTGGCGAATGTATTCATGATCAGGATTCCTGCGAGGAGAACAGTCTTCATGGCGCGGTTGGGATCCGGAAGGCCGGCGGGCGCATGGCTCGGGTCGGAATCATGATACCGGCCAGGCCCGTGGGCACCAGCGGCAGCAGTCAATCGCGGCCGCGCGTGCCCTCATGGATCACCGTGTCCGCACCGTTCGCCGAATCGTACTTGCGGAAGTCGCCGCTGGGCGTGGAGACATAGATCACCGGCCCCCAGTAGCCGCCGTCGGCCACGCGCTTGTCCTGCTGGGAGAAGTGGTCGCTGTTGTAGACGTCGTTGGCCTTGTCGGTGCGGTTGCCGTTGCCGTCGGTGTAGTCGGCATGGCCGTGATAGGCGCCCTCGAGTGCCATGCCATCGGGCTGCGGCACCTGACCGGGATTGAAGCCGTCGAGCGTGCCACCCATCGGGGTGCTGACGAAGAACTGACCATCGGCATCCTGGAACACCAGGCCGCCGTTTTCCAGGTTGGCCTGGATCGACAGCGGATTGGAGTAATGCATCATCTCGATGGCCGCGGTATCTGCGCTGGCGAACGGCCCGAGCGCGGTGCCCAGTTCCACCAGCGGCGCCACTTCTGCCACCTGCACGGGAACGGCCCGACTGTCGGCGATCGCCTGCGCGCCCGCCTGGGCCAGCGCGTCGTCGGTGAGCTGGCCGCCCTGTTCCTGCGCGGCGACCAGGTCATAGGCCAGCTCACGCTGCTGCGAAGTCGCTTCGGGTGCGGCGAAGCGTTCGACAAGCTGCTGGTAGCGCGCGTCATCACGCGCAAGCTGGCTGGCCTGGATGTGCTGGGCACCGTCAACGACGGTCGGGGAGGCTGCGGATACGGTCATGACGCTCATTCCATGCGGCAAAGTGCGGACGACCGTATCGCCGCCCCGGCAGTGCCCACAAGCTGGGGCGCACCCTATCCCTTCAGTTCACGCAGCGTCACCGAAGGCGGCGCGTCCAGCACCCTGCGGGTGGCGAACAGGCCGGCGGCCAGGGTGACCAGCATGCCCAGCGCCCCGCCGAACGCAGCCATCGCCCAGTTCGGCGACCACGGCAGGTCGAATACCTGCGTGGCCACCACGCCCGACAGCACCGAGGCCGCGATCGCCGCCACCAGCCCGGCCAGCAGGCCGATCGCGGCGAACTCCGACGCCTGCGCCAGCCGCAGCTGCCTGCGGCTGCCGCCCAGCACCCGCATCACCCCGCCTTCGAGCAGGCGCTCGTCCTGGCTGGCGCTGACCGCGGCCAGCAACACCAGCACCCCGGCCAGCAGCGAGAACCAGAACACCGCCTGCACCACCACCGACACCTGGTCGGCGGTGGCACGCACCTGGGCCAGCACCGCGTCGATGTCGATCACCGACAGGTTCGGGAACCGCTCCACCAGCTCGGCGGTGAAGCGCGGTGACTGCGGCGGCACGCTGACCGCGGTGATCCAGCTCGCCGGGTAGCCGTCCAGCGCCCCGGGAGATGCGAGCACGAAGAAGTTCGGCCGGAAGCTCTCCCATTCCACCGCGCGCAGGCTGGTGATGGGGGCTTCGATCCGCTGTCCTGCGATGTCGAAGGTGATGCGATCACCCACCCGCCAGCCAAGCTGGGTGGCGAAGTTTTCCTCCACCGAGAACTCCGGCGTCGCCGGGGTGCCGCTCCAGAAGCGGCCATCGGTGACCCGGTTGTCGTCGCGCAGCGCCGCGGCCATCGACAGGTTGAACTCGCGTTCGGCACGGCGCCGGGTCTGCCGGTCTTCGCCGGCGTATGTCTCGGCGGTGATCGGTTCGCCGTCACGGGCCACGTAGCGCGCACGCACCATCGGGAAGAGCTCCGGCTCGGCCACCCCCTGCGACTGGATGAACTCGCGCACCCCCGCCATCTGGTCCTGCTGCACGTTGACGATGAAGCGGTTGGGCGCCTCCTCGGCCAGCGCAAGCTGCCAGCGGTCGAGCAGGTCGCCGCGCACGAAGGTCAGCAGCAACAGCGCCATCAGCCCCAGCCCCAGCGCCGCCACCTGGGCCACGCTGGTGCCGGCGCGGCGGCTCACGTTGGCCAGCCCGTAACGCAGGGCGCCACGCAGGCGCGTGCGCAGCCGCCGCACCGCCACGATCAGCACCCAGGCCAGCAGCGCCAGCACCGCCAGTGTGGCGAGGATGCCGCCCAGCATCGCCGAGGCCAGCGCCGGCGAGCCGGCCTTGACCCACAGCAGCGCCGCCAGCCCGCCCAGCGCCGCCAGCGCAACGATCCACGCCCCCGGCTCCACCGGGTCCAGGTCGCGGCGCAGCACCCGCAGCGCCGGCACCCGGCGCAGCGCCAGCACCGGCGGCGCACCGAACGCCAGCAGCACCACCAGGCCCACCAGATACCCTTCGATCGCCGGCAGCCAGCCCGTGGCCGGCAGCGCCAGCTGCAGCGCCTGCGACACCCAGCCGGCCACCAGCCACTGCAGCCCGAACGCCAGCGCCACGCCAAGCGTGCACGCGAGCAGCCCGAGCAGCAGCAGCTCGCCCACGTGGATGCCCACCAGGGTGCGCTGACTGGCGCCCAGGCAGCGCATCACCGCCGCGCCGGACAGGTGCCGCTCGCTGTGCCGCCGCGCGGCCATGGCCACCGCCACCGCCGCCAGCACCACCGACACCATCGCCGCCAGGCCGAGGAAACGACCGGCCCGGTCCAGCGCCGAACGTACTTCCGGCCGCGCGTCCTGGATCGTCTCCAGTCGCTGCCCGCGTTCGAGGTTGTCGCGCACGGTGGAAGCAAAACGCTCCACCGCGTCGGTCTCGCCCGCCACCACCAGCCGGTAGCGCGCGCGGCTGCCTTCCTGCAGCAGCCCGGTCGCGGCCAGGTCGTCCAGGTTGAGGAACACCTTGGGGGCGACGTTGAAGTAATCGATCGAGGCGTCCGGCTCCACCGTCACCAGCGCCGCCAGACGCAGGTGCATCTCGCCAATCCCCACCTCCTCGCCCACGCGCGCGCCAAGCTGGTCGGCGCCGGCGCGGCTCATCCACAGCGTGCCGGGTTCGGGCACCGCATCGGCTTCACGTTCGACGCCGCCGGGCTCGTCCACCAGGCGGAACGCGCCGCGCAGCGGGTAGCCGTCCCCCAGCGCGCGCAGATCTCCCAGACGAAGATCGCCGCCCGCGCGGATCATGCTGTCCAGCTCCACGGTTTCGGTCTGCACAAGCCCGGCAGCGCGCGCGGCCTGGCGCGGGCCCTCGCCGATCGGCGCGTTCGAACGCAGGATCGCGTCGCCGCCGAGCAACCGGTTGGCCTCCGCCGCCAGCGCGCGCCCGGCGCGGTCGGTGACGAAGCCCACCGCCGTCACCGCCACCACCGCCAGCACCAGCGCGGCCAGCATGATCCGGATCTCGCCCGCCGCCAGGTCGCGGCGAAGCTGGGTCCAGGCCAGGCGCGCAGTCCTC
Organism: Luteimonas sp.; assembly: GCA_052090405.1. Taxonomy (GTDB): domain Bacteria; phylum Pseudomonadota; class Gammaproteobacteria; order Xanthomonadales; family Xanthomonadaceae; genus Luteimonas. Next base: position 6,475 of record JBQDAV010000053.1, on the reverse strand, counting down.
ATGCGTCGTCCACCAGGCGGCCACCGTCCAGCCGCAGCGCCCGCGCGCAGCGTTCGGCCAGGTGATCGTCATGGGTCACCAGCACCAGCGTGGTGCCGGCATCTGCATTCATCGCGAACAGCAGCTCGATTACCTGCTGCCCGGTGCGGGTGTCCAGGTTGCCGGTGGGCTCGTCCGCCAGCAGCAGCGACGGCCCGGTGACGAACGCGCGCGCCAGCGCCACCCGCTGCTGCTCGCCGCCCGACAGCTGTCGCGGGTAGTGGCCCAGGCGCTCGCCCAGCCCGACCTTGCGCAGCACCTCCTCGGCCGGCGCGCGCACCTGGCCGTCGCCACGCAGCTCCAGCGGCAGCATCACGTTCTCCAGCGCGGTCAGCGAGGGCAGCAGCTGGAAGTCCTGGAACACGAAGCCGACCTTGTCCGCGCGCACCCGCGCCCGGCCGTCCTCGTCCAGCGTCGACAGCGGCTGCCCGTCCAGCGTCACCTCGCCCACGCTGGGCACGTCCAGCCCGGCCAGCAGCGACAGCAGGGTGCTCTTGCCCGAGCCGGAGGCACCGACGATGGCCACGGTGTCGCCGTGCTCGACATGGAACCCGACGTCGTCGAGGATGGTCAGATCGCCCGAGGGCAGCGGCACGCGCTTGCCAAGCCCGGCGACGTCGAGCACGCGGCGGGCGGCAGCCTGCGCCGGAGTGGTATCGGCCATGTAAGGATCCTGCGGTGGTCGGCCGGACGCGACGCTGGACGCGACGTTGCCTGCGGCTCCCACCGCCCGGCTGGAATTGGAAGGAAGAATTGCAATGATCTCAGGATATTCCCCCAGGCGGGGCCGCTTGCAATGGGCCATCGGTCCCGTCCTGATGCTGCTGTGCGCGCTGGCGCTGGCGCAGCCCGCGCCGCAGGCGGCTGCGGACGACGGTGAACGCACCGTCCTGGTGATGGGCGACTCGCTTTCGGCCGGCTACGGCATGGCCGCGACCGAAGGCTGGGTGTCGCTGCTGGCCGACGACCTGGCCGCCAGCCATCCCGGCTGGCGCGTGGTCAATGCCAGCATCAGCGGGGAAACCAGCGCCGGCGGGGCGTCACGCATCATCGGCGAGGCCTGGCGCCACCGCCCGGACGTGGTGGTCATCGCACTGGGTGCCAACGACGGCCTGCGTGGCCTGCCGCTGCGCGAAATGCGCCGCAACCTGGCGCGGATGATCGGCGTGGCCCGACACGTGGACGCCGACGTGCTGCTGGTCGGCATGCGCATGCCGCCCAACCTGGGCGAGGAATACACCGACGGCTTCGAACAGGTCTACCGCGACCTGGCGGAGTTGTTCGACGTGGAGCTGCTGCCGTTCCTGCTCGAGCCGATCGCGCTGGACGCCGACGCCTACCAGCAGGACGACCTGCACCCCACCCAGGCCGCCCAGGCACGCATCCTCGCCCACGTCCGGCCCGCCCTGCTGCCGCTGCTCGACTGAGCCAGCTTGAACCCCGCCACCCCCGCGCGCAGACTGGACCCACCCCGCAGCCGGGAGTCCCGCATGAGAATTCTTTTGGCCACCGCGCTGGCCGTTGCGCTCGCAACCGCCGCCTGCGCCCAGTCGCCCACCCGCGACGTCACCGACCCGGAAGCGCCGCGCGCGCTCGAATCCGAAGGCCCCGTGACCGTGCAGTGGACGGACCCGGAACAGTTCACCGAGATCCGCGGCAGCCGCAACCGCTGGGAAGCACGCCGTGGCAACTGGGTGCACGAGCTTGCCGAACACCTGCGCGACGGCGTGCAGGAGCGGATCGGCGAAGGCGAACGCGTCGAGATCCTGGTCACCGACATCCGCCGCGCCGGCGACTTCGAGCCCGGGCGCAGCCCGCAGATGGACCACGTGCGCGTCATGCGCGACATCTACTGGCCGCGCATGGACCTGGAGTTCAGCCACTACGACGCCGCCGGCAACGTGGTTGCCAGCGGCGAGCGCAAGCTCAGCGACCCGAACTACCTGTCCTCGCTGCAGCGCAGCGTGGGCAACGACGCGCTGCGCTACGAAAAGGCCATGATCGACGGCTGGCTGCAGCGGGAGTTCGGCCGCTCCCGCTAGCGCACCACGTCCAGGAAGTGCATGTGGCGCTGGTACTGGTCGAGCACGTCGTGGATCACCTCCTCGCGGCGCCAGCCCATCAGGTCGTAGCCCTGCCCGCCCTCGCGCAGGTGCACCCCGGCGCGGTAGCTGCGGGGATCCCCGCGGCGCCGGCGCCGCGGATCCTCGAGCACGAAGCTCGGCGGATCGTAGGCCTCCAGGTGCGCGGAGTAGAAGAAGTCCATCTCCTCGCCGTGGCCGACCCGCAGCCACACCCGGCCGCCGCCTTCGTCGTCGCTCTCCACGCGTGCCTTCACGCCCTGGCCAGCAAGCTCCTGCGCCACGTCCTCCAACGCAGGACGTATTTGCGTATCGAGGAACTCCAGCACCTCCTTCCTGCCCGGCTGGTGCACCACGCTGCGCAAGCGCGCCTTCCAGTCGCCCGAACCCCCGCCCGCCGGCAGCGACCGCGCGTTGCGGATGCTTGAGCGCTTCACCACCTCCAGCCGCATCGCCCGCAGCAGGCCCCAGCACATCAACAGCATGATCACGGTGAAAGGGAGCGCGCTGGACAGGGTCGCCGCCTGCAGGGCGCCCAGGCCACCGGCGACCAGCAGCGCGATCGCCACAACGCCCTCCAGCAGGGCCCAGAAGATCCTCTGCCATACCGGCGACTGCTCATCGCCTTCGGAGGTGAGCATGTCGACCACCAGCGAGCCCGAGTCCGACGAGGTCACGAAGAACAACACGACCAGCAGGGTGGCCACGGTCGAGGTCACCGCCGTAAACGGCAGCTCCTCCAGGAACCGGAACAGCGCCACCGAGCTGTCAACCGCCACCGCTTCCGACAGTCCGGTGATGCCCTCCACCGCCACCAGGTACAGCGCGGTGTTGCCGTAGACCGTCATCCAGATGAAGGTGAACCCCAGCGGCACCAGCAGCACGCAGGTGACGAACTCGCGCACCGTGCGCCCCCGCGAGATGCGGGCGATGAACATGCCCACGAACGGCGACCACGAGATCCACCAGCCCCAGTAGAACAGTGTCCAACCGCCCAGCCAGCTCGTCGGCTCGTAGGCATACAGGTTGAAAGTCATCGAGAACAGGTTCGACGCGTACATGCCGGTGTTCTGTACGAACGCCTGCAACAGGTGCACCGTCGGCCCGGTCAGCAGCACGAACACCAGCAACCCGACCGCCAGGAGCATGTTCAGCTCCGACAGCCGCCGGATGCCCTTGTCCAACCCGGTGACCACCGAGACGGTCGCGACCAGGGTGATGGCGATGATCAGGACCACCTGGATCATCACGCTGACCTCGACCCCCAGCAGGTAGTTGAGTCCGGCGTTGATCTGCATCACGCCAAAGCCGAGTGACGTGGCCACGCCAAAGATCGTACCCAGCACCGCGAAGGTATCGACCGTGTGCCCGATCGGCCCATGGATGCGATCGCCGATCAGCGGGAACAGCGATGAACGGATCCGCAGCGGCAGCCCGTGACGGAATGCGAAGTACGCCAGCGACAGCGCCACCACCGCATAGATCGCCCAGGCGTGGATACCCCAGTGGAAGAAGGTGACCCGCATCGACTGGCGCGCGGCAGCCACCGTCATCGGATCACCAATCGGCGGATCGACGTAATGCATGATCGGCTCGGCCACGCCAAAAAACATCAGCCCGATGCCCATGCCGGCCGCGAACAGCATCGCGAACCAGGTGAAGTAGCTGTAATCGGGTGTGCTGTGGTCGGGCCCGAGCCGGATCCGGCCCAGACTGCTGACCGCCAGGCCGACGATGAACACCAGGAAGCCTGCAACCGTCAGGATCGTGAACCACCCTGCCTCCTGCGCCACCCAGTCCTTGGCGGCGGTGAACACCGCCTCCGACTGCTGGGGCACGATGAACGACAGCAGCACCATCAGCAGCACCAGCCCTGCAGCCGGATAGAACACCGGCGCCAGGATCGACGCGCGCGGAGGCGGGCCGGATTCGGGAAGCTTTTCGGAGTTGTTCATCGTGTGATCCGCCTTCAGAAGAAGAAGCCCATGTTCACGTTCAGCCGCGAGCGCCACCCGTCCTGGCCCGGCTCATGGATGCCAATGCCCGGACCGCCCGCGAACCACATGTTCTTGCCGGCGATCCAGTCCACGTAGGTGAACATCTTGCCCTTTGCCAGGCTGCAGCCCGTGACGTTCTGCCAGGACTCGCGCAGACCGGGGTCGCCGCCGCGCGGCAGGGTGAGGCTGAGGTTGTTGTAGCAGGTGACGCCGTCGAACCAGCCCGGCCGCGGCAGCGCCCAGGTGACGTTGAAAGTGGGCACGTCGGCCTCGGAGGCGATCTCGAACGGAAACATGAAGGCCGACAGCGCCACCCGCGGCTCCGGGTTGCGATAGCGGTAGCGCGCCCACTGCACCTGCACCGTCGCCGGCCCGCGCTGCCACTGCGCGTGCAGCGCCGCGGCGTCGTGGCCATCGCGTCGCCCATCCTCGCGGTTCTCGATGCGGCCGCTGAAGGCCGACGCGCCGAAGGCGAGCTGACCGCCGTTCCAGTCGCGCACCTGTTCGTAGCGCAGCGCCAGCCGCCCGCGTTCGCGATAGGGCAGCGAATCGGTGCTGGCCACGTCGAAGGAGTAGCGGTCATAGCGGGCGCCGGTGCCGTATTCGTCCCCGGAGAACCACGCCACGTGCCAGCGGTGCACCCCTGCGCTGCGCTCCCATGCCACGCCCAGGTCGTAATCGTCCTCGATGCCCAGATAGTAGCCGGAGCCGAACCAGAAGCTGTGCGAGGCATAGGGCAGCAGCCCGAACGGCACCTGCTGCACGCCCACGCGCACCTGCGAGGCCTCGTCCAGGTCCCACCCGGCCCAGGCATGGTGAACCGCATCGAAGCCGTCGTACCAGCGATACTGCAGCGAGAACGAGGCCGGTCCCAGGCGGCCGCGCGCCTCGGCCCGCACCAGTTCCAGGTCGCCCCCCGGGCTGTCGGCGTAGTCGAGCCACCCGTAGCTGAAGCGCACCGCGCCCCCCAGCTCCAGCCCGTCCTCGGCCGGCTGGGCCCAGCCGGCGGCCGACACGCCCGCAAGCAGCAAACCGCCAACCGCACACCGCACTCCCCAACTCTGCATAGCCACGAACGCTTCCTTGCCGCGTCGGATAGACGGGGTTCAGGCTACCGCCTATCCGCTGCCGTCGGCAAACCGGCGCTGCAGGCGAAGATTGCAAAAAGCATCGCGCTGGGCGATTTTCATGCCTCCGGACCGCAGGTCCGCCGCCGACCGAACTTCCATGACCGTCTATGTCGATGACGCCGTCACCCTCTGGCGCGGACGTCGCTGGGCGCACCTGATGGCCGACACGCTGGACGAGCTGCACGCGTTCGCCGAGCGCCTGGGGATGCCGCGGCGCGCGTTCCAGAACAAGACCAGCGGCGCCCACTACGACGTGACCGCCGACATGCGCACCCGTGCCATCGCGCTGGGAGCGATGCCCATCTCGCGCCATCGCGACCGCGAACTGGTGCGCGCGGTGATTGCCAACGCACGAGCCCAGGGGCGCGGCGAGGCGCGCTGACGTTACAACCCATCCGGCACTCAGCCGCCGTTGGCTTTCGTGAGCCGGTAAGCGCGTTCATTTAACGATTCAAGGACCTGCTCTCACGCCTCATGTACAGGCCCGACCCCAGACTCCACCCACACCCCCCACGACGAGGAGTCTCTGCATGAACAACGTCATCAAGAACCACCCGCGAACTGCCCTGGCCGGCGCCCTGTCGGTTGCCCTGATGTTTGCCGCCGGCGGCGTGATGGCCCAGGACACTGGGCATGAGCACGACCGCAACGCACAGATGGATTCCGATTCCGACCAGCCGATCGACGACACTTGGATCACCACCAAGGTCAAGTCCAGCCTGCTCGCCGACTCGGACGTGGCCGGCTTGGACGTCGAGGTCGAGACGGTCAACGGCGAAGTCCGCCTGAACGGCGATGTCGACAGCCAGGCGCAGGTTGATCGCGCCGTCCAGATTGCCCAGGACATCGAGGGCGTCACCAACGTCGACGCCTCCGGCCTGACCACCGTTGCGGGCACCGGCGACTTCTGACCCGACCACCGATAACAAGCAGAACCGGAGCCCATCCGGCCGATAGTTTTCCTCTCACCGCGGCCCTGTTCTACAGGGTCGCGGTTTTTATTGGCTCTTCTCCCAACTGAGGGGAGCGGGTTGGGCGGGAAGCGACTGCTCCTTCGCTTTGCTTCGCAGTGACCTGAAGGGCCCCGCCGTGCCCGGCAGGCCTTTGCGCTCCATGTCCCCCGGCCTCCGCCTGCGGCTACGGCCTCCTCCTTTACTTACGCGCAAAGGCCTCCCGGCCACGACGGGGCTCGGCTTGCCGAACGCTGTAGAGCCGAGCTTGCTCGGCT
>JBQDAV010000052.1:11422-17598 GCA_052090405.1 Luteimonas sp. | reverse complement strand
ATGTTGAGTCGTATTCAACGCGCCTGATGAGGGAGCCGGTAACCGTCATCCTGTCCAGTTCGGTCGGTTGCTCGGCAGACGTCGTCTGCTGAACCGGCTGCTCTTCTTGCTGATCAATTTGATCCAGCTCGTCTTGCTCTTGCGCAAGGGCTGGCGCCCCATACAGGCAGCCCATGACCGCAATGAACAAAGGCAGCTTCTTGAAAACCAGTCCCCCAGTGGTGACCTGTCGCATACGTCCTTCCCCTTTGTGAATGAAACCTGATTGTTACCCCAGTGTTAAGGCGAGTATTGCCTAAGGTTTTCTGTTTATCAAGCAGTCATCTTGTCTTCTTTTTTAGAGGCCCCCGGGGCCGCATTCGTTGGCCAAGTAGTTTTCGATCAAGCCAAGCATCGTTTCCTGATGGCTGTAATACCAAGGCATGCTGTGCGGCATGTCGGGGATGAGCTCGAACTTGGCAGGAACATGCCCTTGCACGGCGTTGTAGAAGTCGCGGGCGTGCGAGGCGGGCGTGCGGACGTCGCGGTCACCTACATACAGTAGAACCGGAATGTTGGCCTGACTCGTATGACGCATCGGATCCATGCCCGTGACGGTCTGGCCTTGCAAGATGCGTTGCAGCCTGCTGTCACTCCAGGTAGTGCTCAGCCGCCCAAGGTCGGTGACCGGAGCACCGGAGATGGCGCACTGATAAGGGCTGTCAGGTCGCACTACCGCGGCTGCGGCCGCGAAGCCCCCGTACGAATAGCCAAAAATGGCGAGCCGACCGGGATCGGCGATTCCCTGCTCTACCAGCCAGGCGGCGCCATCGTCCTTGTCATCCTGCATCTTCTGGCCCCACTCCGCGTCGCCGGCGAGCCAAAGTGCACGACCGAGCCCGGCTGAGCCCCGATACTGGGGACGCAACACCGCGTAGCCACGAGAAGTGAGGAAGGGTACCCAGCCGGATCCGTCCCAGCCGGTGTAGTCGCGGGCCCAGGGGCCGCCGTGAGGGTGAATGATGGTGGGTAGCGTGCCGTCTTCTTCATTCCATCCCGCCGGCAAGTCGAGAATGGCGGGAATCTGCATGCCATCGCGAGCGGGATAAGTGACCCAACGCTGTTCACCGATGCTGTTGGGATCCACCAATGGCCGTTGGCTGCCCAACGGGACTACTTTTTCACGATCAAGGAGCAACTGGTAGGTGGGCGAGTGTTGGGCAGTGGAAGTTGTGAACAGCACCCGAGAGAGGTCGTCGTTGTATCCGTTGATCGAGATAGTCTGACCCGGGTACGCGGCCTGCAACGCCGTGTGGATCGCAAGCATCTCCGAATCCACGTAGGTGACTTCGCGCTGAGGGCCGTCGACGATGAAACCGAGAACGCGGTTGAAGTTGCTGGGCTGGCTCCCGAACACGAGGCTGGCGATGGAGTATTCCGGATGGGCGATCAGCGGCTCGTCATCGAACTCACGGGCGACAGGGTCATACATCCTTGCCTGGACCTTGTCCGAGAACAGGTCTGTGAGCACATAGAACTTGCTGCTCTCTTCGTCGATGCCGACGACCTCCACCGTATAGCGTTCGCTCAGCCGGCGAGTCAGGTTCGGGTGTGTGTCAAATTCACCTGTCTCGGGGTTCTTGATCAGGACTCTCTGCTCATATTCGTCCCCGGAAATCGGCTCAAGCTGCGTGCGGGTGAGCAGGCTGCCGTCGCGTGGGTTGAACAGCCCCGGGCTGGTGCGGCCACCAGCGCGAAACAACAGGCTGGTCGCACCTGTGCGCAGGTTGTAGAGGTAGTAGTTCCCGCCCAAGGTGACCATGTTGACCTGGTTGATCACTACATTGTCTGGATCCAGAGGCAGGGAGTGGACCAGCGAGGCGGTGCCGGCGAGCTCCATGCAGCGCTGCGTTTGTTGGCTGACCCCGATCCGACGGGTGTTGTTGGCAAATGCTTCGCCGAAGTCGCTGTGCTCGGAGTCGGTAAGGTAGGCCTTGGTAACGAACGTTTTAGTCGCACCTGTTGTGCGGCCCTCGCCACATCCCGCCAGCTGACCGGTCCATTCCTGGCGACCGATGACGAGGACTTGGCCAGCCTTCATGGCGCTGGCCGCGACGAATTTCATGCGGTTGCCCGAAGGTGTGATGACCGGACCGGCATCGAGGTCGTCCAGGTTCCAAGTAGCCAAAGCCGTATCGCGATGGTTCCCACCGGGTGCGGCCACCAAGGCAACCAGATTCTTTCCATCAACGCTCATTGAAACGGACTGGATGTCCGGCGTACGAGCGAAGGCGTCGGCTGGTATGGGGTCGCGTGCGACCGAAGTTCCTGCAGCCAGACTGAACGACAACAGTAGAAGTTGAATTTTACTGGTTCTGGTGATCATGCATTTGGTTCCCCGTCAAGAGTGGGCGAGAATTTGCTTGCCCCAACATGGCGCAGATTAGCCGATTTACCGCTAGATGTTCAGTCGAAGTTAATCTGTCCGTGGCGTCGCGGGCCGCGCCAGAGGGGCTTGCCTGCGCCAACCTCTTGATAGACTTGGATGTCCGTCGCCTCTCGGCGAGTGTGGTCAGGAAGGTAGAACGCAGATGAAGGTGTACCCGCGCGCGGTCCAGGGAGAACTCAAACCGCTCCCCAACGTCCGCAACATCATCGCCGTCGGCTCCGGCAAGGGCGGGGTCGGCAAGTCCACCACCTCGGTGAATCTGGCCCTGGCGCTGGCTGCCGGTGGGGCGCGGGTCGGGGTGTTGGACGCGGACGTGTACGGGCCGAGCATCCCGACCATGCTGGGGCTGTCGCAGCGGCCGGAGAGCCCGGACAACAAGTCGATCATTCCGCTGCGCGCGCACGGGATAGAGGCCATGTCGATCGGCCTGCTGGTGGAACAGGACACGCCGATGATCTGGCGCGGGCCGATGGCCACCTCGGCGCTGACCCAACTGCTGGGCGACACCCGCTGGGGCGGCGAGGAGGGCCTGGACTACCTGGTCGTGGACCTGCCGCCGGGCACCGGCGACATCCAGCTCACCCTGGCGCAGAAGATCCCGGTGGCCGGCGCGGTGATCGTGACCACGCCGCAGGAAGTGGCCACCCTGGACGCGCGCAAGGCGCTGCGGATGTTCGAGAAGGTGGAGATCACCACGTTGGGGCTGGTGGAGAACATGGCCCAGCACGTGTGCAGCAACTGCGGCCATGTGGAGCACCTGTTCGGCCAGGGCGGCGGGGCCCAGATGGCGGAAAAATACGGAGTGCCGCTGCTGGGGTCGCTGCCGCTGGAAGCGCGGATCCGGGAACAGGGCGACGTGGGGACGCCGCTGGTGGTGGCGCAGCCGGATTCGACTGCAGCGCAGGCCTACCGCGACCTGGCGGGACGGGTGGTGGAGGAGCTGGAGAAACGGCCGCGGGCAAAGATGGCGATTTCCGCTTCGTTGCTCTGAGCCGAACGCTACAATGCGCGGCTGACGTTTGCGCCGCGCGAGGATATGACTGCATGAGCATCAAGAGCGACCGCTGGATCCGGCGCATGGCCGAGGCTCCCGGCGGCATGATCGAGCCCTACGAGGCGGGCCAGGTGAAGCATGCGGAGGCCGGCCAGCGGATCGTCAGCTATGGCACCTCCAGCTACGGCTACGACGTGCGCTGCTCGCGTGAGTTCAAGGTGTTCACCAACATCAACTCGACGATCGTGGATCCGAAGAATTTCGATCCCAAGAGCTTTGTCGACGTGGTGGCGGATGAGTGCATCATCCCGCCGAACTCGTTCGCGCTGGCGCGCACGGTGGAATTCTTCCGGATCCCGCGCGACGTGCTGGTGGTGTGCCTGGGCAAGAGCACCTACGCGCGCTGCGGGATCATCGTCAACGTGACCCCGCTGGAGCCGGAGTGGGAGGGGCACGTGACCCTGGAGTTCTCCAACACCACGCCGCTGCCGGCGCGGATCTACGCCAACGAAGGCGTGGCCCAGATGCTGTTCTTCCAGGCGGACCCGGACGACGTGTGCGAAACCTCGTACAGGGATCGCGGCGGCAAGTACCAGGGGCAGACGGGGGTCACGCTACCGCGGACCTGAGCGTCGCCGATCAGGCTGCCCACGCCCGTCCAGGCGCGCCGACGGTGATGTCCTCGGCCTCCAGGGCGGCGCGGAGGCTGCGGGCGAAATCCGCCGCGTCCTTTCGATCGCCGTGCAGGCACAGGGTGTCGGCCTGGATTGCCACCCGGCTGCCGTCGATGGCTTCGACCGCGCCTTCGCGCAGCATCGTCCGGACCTGTGCCAGGGCCGGGTCCAGGTCGCCGATCACGGCGCCGGCAAGTTCGCGCGGGGCAAGCTGGCCGTCTGCAGCATAGCGGCGCTCGGCGAAGGCTTCCGAAGCGACCCGCAGCCCGGCGCCGCGGCCGGCACGGACCAGCCGGGAGCCGGCCAGCGCATACAGCCACAGCGAGCCGTCGATGCTGCGTACCGCGGCGGCGACGGCTTCGGAGATGGCATCGTCACGGGCGGCGAGGTTGTAGAGCGCGCCGTGTGGTTTCACGTGCGCCAGCGCGGTGCCCGCGCAGGCGGCGATTTCGGCCAGTGCTTCAGCCTGGTGGCGGACCAGCCGGTGCGCCTGTTCGGGGGTGACCGGAAGCTCGCGGCGGCCGAAGTGGGCGCGGTCCTGGAACGACGGATGCGCGCCGATCGCCACGCCGTGCTCCAGGCACAGTGCAACCGCCTCGCGCATGCTGGTCGCATCGCCGGCATGGCCGCCGCTGGCGATGCTGGCCGAAGTGATCCACGGCGCGATCGCGGCGTCGTTGCCGCAGCCTTCGCCCAGGTCGCAGTTGAAGTCGATCCGCTTATGCATGGGCCTGGTTCCTGGCGCGGATGGCAAGCGCGATCCGCTGCAGCCGCTGGCGCTGTTCGCGCAGGGCCTGGTGCGCCTGCTGCGGGGTGCAGGATACGAAGCGCAGGACGTCGCCGGGGCGCAGCTGGGCCAGCCGGGGCCGGTCGGCGCGGATGGCGTGGCCCACGCGCGGGTAGCCGCCATGGGTTTGGGCATCGGCCAGCAGCACGATCGGCCGGCCGTCCGGTGGCAGCTGGATGGTGCCGGGAACAACCGGTTCGGACGGAAGCAGGTCCCCGGGACAGGAGTCCAGGGCCGGGCCACGCAGGCGCAGGCCCTGGCGATTGCTGGCGTTGTCGACCTGCCACCCGGTTTCAAGAAGCGCCGGAGCAGGCGCGTCGCCGTCGGCGGGCAGGATCCGGATGGACTGCGAAGATGCGTCGAAGTCCAGCTCCGGGGTGGGGTCGATCCACCACGGCGCCGCGCGCGGGGCGTCGACATCCACCGGATCGGCCGTGCCGACGGCAAGCACGTCGCCTTGCTCCAGGCCGCGGCCGGCCACGCCGCCGAAGCCGGTGCCCAGGTCGGTGCTGGCGCTGCCCAGCACCTGGGGAACGTCGAAGCCGCCGGCCACGGCCAGATAGGCGCGCGCGCCGGCGCGACAGGGGCCCAGCGTCAGCTCCGCTTCGGCGGGCAGGTGCAGCGGACGCCAGCCGGGCAGGGCGCTGCCGCCGGATTCGGCGTCGATGTCCGCCCCGCACAGCGCGATTCGCGCCGCGTGCCCAAAGCGCAGCGTTGGTCCGGCCAGGGTGATTTCCAGCGCGGGCGCGTCGGGCGCGTTGCCGGCCAGCAGGTTGGCGATGGCGTGGGAGTACGGATCCAGCGCGCCGGCGCCGGTCACGCCCAGGTGGCGCAGGCCGCGGCGCGGTCCCGCCTGGATCGCACTGGCCATCCCGGGCTTGAGCACCCGTATGCTCATGCCGGTTGCACCGCGAGTCGTTCGAATTCCGCGTCGTCGATCGGCCGGAACCGCACCCGCTGCCCCGGCGCAAGCAGGCACGGCCCCTCGCGGCCCGGGTCGAACAGGCGCAGCGGCGTGCGCCCGATGACGTTCCAGCCACCGGGCCCCTGGTGCGGATAGATCCCGGTCTGGGCGCCGCCGATGCCCACGCTGCCCGCGGCCACCCGCACCCGCGGGGTGGCCCGGCGCGGCGCGGCCAGCCGGACGTCCAGCCCGTCCAGGTAGGGAAAGCCCGGGGCGAAGCCCAGCATCGCCACCCGGTAGTCACCGCCGGCGTGCAGGGCGATCGCGGTTTCCGCATCCATACCCGCTTTGGCGGCCAGCGCGTCCAGGTCGGGGCCGAATGCGCCGCC
>JBQDAV010000052.1:0-11322 GCA_052090405.1 Luteimonas sp. | reverse complement strand
ACCCGGCCCCACACCGGCGCCGGCCACGCCGGGTCGTGTTCGAAGCGGGCGATCACGTGCACGTGCAGCTGCGGCACCAGGTTGCCCAGCGCGGCGACGTTGAGCTTGTGCGGGCGGAAGACCTCGCGCAGCAGCCGCAGGGCCACGTCGATCTCTTCGGTCACCTCGCGGCGCTGCGCGGAATCCAGGTCGATCAGCTCGCGCGCGCCGGCCACGCGCGGCACCAGCACCAGCCACGGATAGTTGGCGTCGTCCATCAGCCGCAGTTCGCACAGCGGCAGGGCGTGGACGGGATGGGAATCGGCGGCCAGGCGTGGATCCAGTGCGTAGGGGCCGGGTTGGGCGGAGCGTTTTGCCATGGTGCGTATCCGGTGGCGTCAGCCGAGCGCGGCCTCGAGGAACTTCAGGGTACGCCGATGCGCCAGGGTGGCGCTGGCCGGGTGGTGGTGGCGCGGGTCGACGTCGCGGTTGAAGGCGTGGCCGGCGCCGTCGTAAACGTGGACGGTGGCGTCGGGCTGGCGTTCGCGGTGGGCGGTGACATCCGCTTCCGGAATCGCATCGTCGTCTGCGCCGAAGTGGAACAGCATCGGCGCGCGCAGCGGCTCATCCAGGAACGGCACGGTGCGCGCGCCGTAGTAGCTCACGGCCGGCAGGCCGAGCCGGGTGTTGGCCAGGAACGCCACGCTGCCGCCCCAGCAGAAGCCGACCGCGCCGGTGTCGTGGCCTTCCCCGCGCAGCAGCGTCGCGCTGGCCTGGACGATGTCCATCGCGCGCTCGAACCCAACCGCCGCGGCCAGTTCGCGTCCGCGTGCGAAGCCGTCTTCGCCGTAGTCCAGCTCCACCCGCGGCTGCACCGGCGCGAACATGTCGGGCGCGACCGCCACGTAACCCTCCGCGGCGTAGCGCTCGACCACGCAGCGCACGTGTCCGTTGACGCCGAAGATCTCCTGGAGCACCACAAGTGCCCCCCGGGGCGCGCCGTGCAGCGGATCGGCGCGCCAGCCGTCGACGGTCCCGTGCTGCGTGGCGATGGCGATATCCCGGCCCATGTCAGGCTCCGGTCTGCTGCCGTTGGCCCGACTATAGCCAACCCGGCGACGGCGTGGGCGCGGGCTGCGCTATCCTCGCCGGCGTTGCGGGACTGGCGTGCAGCGGGCAGGGGCCGCATGGGGCTGGATGACACGGTGAAAGGCGGGCGCGCGTGCTGAGCGTGGGCACAGTGGTGCTGGCGGCGCTGCTGTGGCTGGCAGTGCTGTTCGCCGCCGCGCTGTACGGAGAACGCCATTCGCAGGCGTTTGCCCGGCACTGGCGGCACGTGTACTCGCTGTCGCTGGCGGTGCACTGCACCTCGTGGACCTTCTACGGCACGATCACCCAGGCCGCGCGCCACGGCTGGCCGCTGCCGCCGACCTTCCTGGGCGCGATCATCTTCTATGCGGTCGCCTTCGCATTCATGCTGCGGCTGGTGCGGCTGGCGCGCGAGAGCAACGCCACCTCGCTGGCGGACCTGATCGCAACGCGGCTGGGCAAGGATCCGTGGCTGGCGGCCGCGGTGACCCTGGTCGCGGCGCTGGGGCTGATTCCCTATATCGCGCTGCAACTCAAGGCGGTGACGATGAGCTTCGGCACCCTGACCGGCGCCGCCGTGGTCGACGTGGCCCAGGTGCCGCCGTGGGGCGACAGCGCGCTGTACGTGGCGCTGGCGATGGCGCTGTTCACCATGCTGTTCGGCACCCGCCGGGTCAGCGCCGCCGAGCACAACCGCGGGCTGGTGCTGGCGCTGGCGTTCGAGTCGCTGTTCAAGCTGGGCGCAATGCTGGCGCTGGGGGCGTTCGTGTGGCTGGCGCTGGGGCCGCTGCCGGAGGTTCCGCCGCCGCCGCCGGGAAGCGCCGGCGGTTTCGTGCCGCTGGTGCTGCTGGGCGCGCTGGCCATGTTCATCCTGCCGCACCAGTTCCACGTGGCGGCAGTGGAGTGCCGCGATGAAGGCCACGTGCGTACCGCGCGCTGGCAGTTCCCGCTGTACCTGCTGCTGATCGCCATCCCGGGCCTGCCGTTGGCCCGGGCCGGCATGGCGCTGCTGGGCGACAGCGTGCCCTCGGACATGTACGCGCTGGCGGTGCCGCTGTCGCAGGGCGGGCAGCGGATCGCGCTGCTGGCCTTCCTGGGTGGGCTGAGCGCTGCCACCGGCATGGTGATCGTCAGCACCCTGACGCTGAGCCTGATGATCGGCAACCACTGGTTCGCGCCGGGCCTGCTGCGCGGCGTGTGGTCGCGCGGGGCCGGGGTGGAGCGCGACCACCGCGGCGGCCTGCTGCTGCTGCGCCGCGTGGGCATCGTGGCGATCATGCTGCTGGCCTGGGCGTACGGGCGGCTGGTGGGCGACAGCGACGTGCTGGCCGATATCGGCGCGGTGTCGTTCTCGGCGCTGGCCACGCTGGCGCCGGCGCTGGCGTTCGCGGTGTGGCGGCCGGACACGCCGGCGCGTGCGGCGACTGCGGGAATCGTCGCGGCGTTCGCGGTCTGGGCCTGGGTGATGCTGGTGCCGGCGCTGGGCGACGACGGCGGTGCGTCCTGGCTGGCGACCGGACCGCTGGGCATGGCCTGGCTGTCCCCCGACGGGCTGTTCGGCCTGACCGGCTGGAGCCGGCTGGGCCGGGCGGTGGGCGCGACCCTGTTCACCGGCACCCTGGTGACGGTGCTGGTGGGACTGGCCGAACGCCGCGACGACGCCCGCATCGCCGGCACCGCGGACCGCCAGACCCTGCGCAGCGCCGGGCGCCGGTTCCTGCCGGCGGGGCTGGTCGACCGGCTGCTGGCCGAGGCGCCGGCCAGCGGGCCGGTGCCGTCGGAAATCGAGTCGCGCCTGGAGCGGGAGCTGTCGGCGGTGCTGGGCAGCGCCTCGGCGCGGCTGCTGCTGGATGCGGCGCGGCGCGAGGCCGGGCCGGACCTGGAGACGGTGGCGGCCATCGTCGGCGAGGCCTCGCAGGACCTGCGCTTCAACCAGCGCGTGCTGGAGGCGGCGCTGGAAAACATGAGCCAGGGCATCAGCGTGGTGGATGCCGAACTGCGGCTGGTGGCGTGGAACGCGCGCTACGCCGAACTGTTCGACTATCCGCCCGCACTGCTGCGGGTCGGGGTGCCGGTGGCCGAGCTGGTGCGCTTCAACCTGGCCGACGGGCCGGCCGGGGCGGATGCGCTGGAGGCCGGAGTGGACAAGCGCCTGGCGCACATGCGCGCCGGCACGCCGTATGTGACCGAGCGGCGGTTCCCGGACGGGGCGATCATCGAGATCCTGGGTAACCCGATGCCCGGCGGCGGCTTCGTGGCCACCTTCACCGACGTGACCGCGTTCCGGCGCAGCGAGGGTGCGCTGCGCCAGGCCAACGAGACGCTGGAGCAGCGGGTGGCCGAGCGCACCGCCAGCCTGGACCAGGCGCGGCGCGAGGCCGAGCGTGCCAACGACGCCAAGAGCCGGTTCCTGGCCGCGGTCGGGCATGACCTGCTGCAGCCCGTGCACGCCGCGCAGCTGTTCACCGACTCACTGGCGCGGCAGGTGGAGGACGCGCCGCGGCGTGAAAGGCTTGGCCAGATCCGTGGCGCGCTGGATTCCACCAGCGACCTGCTCACCGGGCTGTTCGACATGTCGCGGCTGGAGGCGGGCGGGCTGGTGCCACAGCCGCGCCGATTCCCGCTGGCCGAGGTGCTCGATCCGCTGGCGTCCGAGTTCCGCGCCCTGGCGGCCGCGCGCGGGCTTGAGTTCCGCTACCGGCCCAGTTCGGCCTGGACCAGCACTGATCCGCAGCTGCTGCGGCGGGTGCTGCAGAACTTTCTGGCCAATGCGGTGCGCTACACGCGGCGCGGGCGCGTGCTGCTGGGGGTGCGCGGGCAGGGTGACGCGCTGCGGATCGAGGTGCACGACACCGGGCCGGGGATCGCGCAGGCGCAGCTCGCCTCGATCTTCGAGGAGTTCCGCCGCGGCGAGGATGCGGCCGGGCAGGGGTTGGGCCTGGGGCTGGCGATTGCCGAGCGCATCGCGCGCCTGCTCGATGCGCCGCTGCGGGTGGACAGCGTGGTCGGACGCGGAACGACGTTCTCGATCACGCTGGGCCGGGTGGCCGGCGAGCGCAGCGCGGCCGCGGCACCGGCGCGCGCGCGCCTGGCCGGCACCCGGGTCCTGGCGGTGGACAACGACCCGGTGGCGCTCGACGCGCTGGCGGCGGTGCTGCGCGGCTGGGGCTGCGAGGTGGAAGCTGTCGCCGGAGGCGACGCGGCGGCGCAGGCGCTGGAGGCGCAGGCCTGCACGCTGTGGCTGTTCGATTACCACCTCGACGGCGGCGACACGGGGGTGGCGCTGCACGCCCGGCTGTCACGGCGTTTTGGCGAACGGCCGACGCTGATCCTGAGCGCGGACGAAAGCGTCGAAGTGCGCCGCGACGTGCTCGACCAGGGCCTGTCGCTGCTGTCCAAGCCGGTGCGCCCGCTGGCGCTCAAGTCCGTCCTCGACCGCCTGCTGGCAAGCCGTTCCCCGTAGGTGCGCGGCCGGGTGCGTACAATCCGCGCTTTCATGATTCCGGTCCCGGCATGCCCTATACCCCGATCGTGGCCACGCTTGGCTACGTGCTCTCACCCGACGGCCGCGAGGTGCTGCTGATCCATCGCAACGCGCGCGATGACGACCAGCACCTGGGCAAGTACAACGGCCTGGGCGGCAAGATCGAGCCGGACGAGGACGTGGTGGCGGGGATGCGTCGCGAGATCCTGGAAGAGGCGGGGATCGAATGCGAATCGATGTGCCTGCGCGGCACCATCAGCTGGCCTGGCTTCGGCAAGGCGGGCGAGGACTGGCTCGGCTTCGTGTTCATGATCGACCGCTACAGCGGCACGCCGTTGACGTCCAACCCCGAAGGCACGCTGGAGTGGGTGCCGGTCGAAAGGATCCTGGAGCTGCCGCTGTGGGAAGGCGACCGTGAGTTCCTGCCGCTGGTGTTCGACGACGACCCGCGCGCCTTCCACGGCGTGATGCCGTACAGCGGCGGGCGCATGCAGTCCTGGAGCTATTCAAGGATCTGAGCCGGCGAACCCGGCTGCCGTCAGGCCCGTACCTGCCGCGCCGGATCGCCGATTTCCAGCTCGCGCAGCACCACGCCGGCGTGGGTGCGGTTGCGCACGCCAAGCTTCTCGAAGATCGCGGAAAGATGCGCCTTCACCGTGCGTTCCTGCACGTCCAGGCGGTCGGCGATCTGCTTGTTGAGCAGGCCTTCGGCCACCAGGCTCAGCACCCGGAACTGCTGCGGGGTGAGGCTGGCCAGGCGCGCGGCCAGGTCGGCGTCGTGGGGCAGCGAGTCGGCCCGCTCCACCGCGCTGCGCAGCGACGTGGGAAGCCACTGGTCGCAGTCGAGCACGGTGCGGATCGCCTCGCGCATCTCGTCCAGGCCGGCGCTCTTGGGGATATAGCCGGCGGCGCCGTGGTCAAGCGCGCGGCGAATCACCTGCGGGTCCTCGTTGGCCGAGACCAGCACCACAGCCACCGCCGGGAACTGGGCGCGGATCGCCGCAAGCCCCGCCAGGCCATGGTTGCCGGGCATGTGCAGGTCGAGCAGGACCAGGTCGATCGCCGGTCGCGCTTCGAGGAGCTGGATGACGCGCTCGAACGAATCCGCCTCGCAGGCCACCGTGTCGGGCACCGCCTCCAGCGCAGCGCCGCGCAGGGCGGCGCGAAACAGCGGATGGTCGTCGGCGATCAGCAGGGTGGGCATGGCACGATTGTAGGCAACCCGGGCGGCCAGGCGCTGGTACCAAAGTACGATGCCGCTGCGGCGGGCCGCTGCTATCGTCGCCGCATGAAGGCACAATCGATCACCACGTCCTCCCTGGCACTGGCCGCGCTGCTGCTTGGCGCCTGCGCGGCTGGCCCGCGCCAAGACCCGCAACAAGGTATGCCGGCACCGATGAGCTTCACCGACCAGCGCAGCAGCGACCATCGCGGCGACGACGACCTGCTCAGCGCCGGCCTTGGCCTGGCGGGCCTGCGATCTGCGGTCGCGCCTGCATTCGCCAACCCGGGGCAGCCGACCGCCGCCGAGCGTCGCCGGCGCGCGCTGTGGTCGAACTGGCGCGGCATCGCCGACCTGCGGCCGGGCGGGCTGGGCGAGGGCTACGGCAGCCTGGAGCCGGTACCCGGGCGCGAGTTCCACGCGCTTGCGCGGATACCGGGTGCAAACCATCCGCACCGGGTGATGCTGCAGGTTCCCGACGCGTTCGATGCCGCACGGCCGTGCGTGGTGGTGACCGCGTCGTCCGGCTCGCGCGGTATCTACGGATCCATCGGCGTCGCCGGCGCCTGGGGCCTGCCGCGCGGCTGCGCGGTGGCCTATACCGACAAGGGCGCGGGCAGCGATTACTTCGACCTGGATGCCGGGGTCGGCATCGATGCCGAAGGCAGTGCGGGCGCTTCCACCGGCGATGCGGTCTTCGCACCGGATGCGGCAGCGGACGCTTCCGGAGTTGCGTTCGCGCACGCGCACTCGGGCGACAACCCGGAGGCCGACTGGGGGCGTCACGTACAGCAGGCCGCGCAGTTCGCATTGCAGGCGCTCAACGAGGCGCTGCCGGAAGCCGGAGGGTTCACCTTCGACAACACGCGCGTGATCGCGGTCGGTATCTCCAACGGCGGCGGCGCGGTGCTGCGCGCGGCCGAACTGGAGGGCGACTGGCTGGACGCGGTGGTGGCCGGCGAGCCCAGCGTGTATTCGCCCGGCGAGGGCTCGCGCAGCCTGTATGACTACACCACCGAAGCCGCGCTGCTGATGCCATGCGCATTGGCTGGCCGTGAGGATCTGCCGATGTCGCCGCTGAGCCCGGCGTCGGCGCCGCTGCGGGCGGCACGCTGCGCGTCGCTGGCCGAAGCCGGCCTTGTGGAAGGTGCGGACACCGCGGCGCAGGCGGAGTCGGCCTGGCAGCGGATGCGCGACGCCGGATGGACCGAAGCCGCGCTGCGCGCGGGCGCGCTGTCGGTGGATTTCGATCTGTGGCGCGCGGTTGCGGTGACCTACGCCTCGGCCTATGGGCGCTACCGTGCCGGCGAGCATCCCTGCGGCTTCGGATTTGCGGCGCAGAATGCCGATTTCAGCCCGCGCCCGGCCACCGCGGCCGAGCGCGCCACGTGGTGGAGCGATGCGAGCGGCATTCCGCCGGGCAGCGGGGTTGGCATCATCGATCCGCAGCTGGCCATGCCCGACCTGACCCTGGCCGGCACGCAATGCCTGCGCGCGCTGCACGAAGGCGAAAGTGAAGATGCGCGGCGGGTGCGCGAAGGCGTGCAGGGCACGCTCGCGGGGCTGCCGCGCGAGGGGCTGCCGGTGGTGCTGGTGCACGGCGTCGACGACGGCCTGATCCCGATCGCGTTCACCAGCGATCCCTACGCTGGATGGGCACGCGCGGCCGGCCGCGACGTGTCGCTGTGGCGGGTGCAGGACGCGCAGCACTTCGATGGATTCCTGGTCCTGCCCGACTACGCGGCGCGCTACGTGCCGCTGATTCCCTACGTGCACGCCGCGCTGGATCGGGTGGTCGCGCACCTGGACGGTGAAGGTGCGCTTCCGGGCGCCGCCGAAATCACCCCGGCCGCTCGCGAAGCTGGTGCCGCGCCGACCCTGGAGCAGCTCCGGATTCCGTAGAGCGGAGCAAGCTCCGCTCTACAGGGGCGGGGCGCGCGCAGCGGGGCGGGCTCCGCTCTACGGCCACGCAGGGGTCACGGACGGTTGCTATGATCGGAGCCGATTCCGGGAGGGCGTGATGGCGGACGACAGTGGGCAGCAGGGGCCATGGGCCCCGGCAGATTTCGAGCAGCTTGCACAGCGCTACTGGGGCGCCTGGTCCGACAGCATGCGCAAGGCCGCATCGGCCGGCGGCAGCCAGGCCGGGGCGCAGGCGGGCATGCAGGCCTGGCACGACGCGATCGACTGGTGGACCCGGCAGGCGCACGGCAACCGCACGGGCGTCAACGACGCGCTGGAGCGCTTCAATACCCAGGGGCGCACCTGGTTCGGGCAGATGCAGCAGGTTGCAGCGCAGTTCGCCGGCCGGGACAGTGCCGCACGCGACATTGCCGCGGCCTGGCGCGAGTCCCTGGGCGCCAGCGGCGAGAATCCGTTCCCGGAAATGTTCCGCACCATGCGCGGGCATGGCCTGCAGGGCCTGGACAAGTGGATCGAGGATGCGTCGCCTTACCTGGATGCCACGCTGCGGGAGGGCAAGTCCTGGCTCGGGATGCCGGGGTTCGGCGTTGGTCGCGAGCACCAGGAGCGGTTGCAGCAGCTTGTGCAGGCGCAGCTGGAATACCAGCAGGCCAACAGCGCCTACAACGCGCTGATGCTCAAGGCCTCGCAGTCGGCGTTCGAGATTTTCGAGGACAAGCTCATCGAGCACGAGGAGCCCGGGCGGCAGATCGAGTCGCCGCGGGCGCTGTTCGACCTGTGGATCGACGCAGCCGAGGAGGCCTACGCGGAGATCGCGCTGTCGCTTGAGTTCCGCAAGGCCTACGGCGAACTGGCCGATTCCCAGATGCGCCTGCGCGCAGGGATCCAGGCGCAGATCGAGCAGGCCGCGCGGCTGTTCGACCTGCCCACCCGCAGCGAACTGGACGGCGCCCACCGCAAGATCGTCGAGCTGGAGCGCGCCGTGCGCCGGCTGCGCGATGCGGTTGGATCGGGGCAGGGCGGCGCGGGGTCGGCGCAGGCTGCGCCCAGGCCCGTCGCGGGCAAGCCCGCGAAGAAGGCTGCCAGGAAAGCGGTGAAAAAGGCCGGGAAGAGATCGACCAGGAAGGCGGCGAAGCCGGCCTCGAAGCAGGCGCGGAAAACCGCCGCAAAGAAGGTGGCGAAGAAGGCAACGAAAAAGACCACGACAAAGAAAGCGGCGGTGAAGAAGTCCGTCGCCACCGCGCGCAAGCGCCGGGAGGGCTGACATGAACGGACCGCTCAATATCGGCATCGACCGCGTCGCCCAGGACGCGACCCGGTTCCAGCAGAAGCTCGGCGCCGGGCTGCAGACCCTGCGCGAGGTCGGGGACTTCGACTACGGCGCAACGGCGAAGCAGGAGGTCTGGCGCGACGGCAAGGTGGCCCTGTACCGCTTCATCGGCGAGAAGGCCCCGACTGCCAAGGTGCCCATGCTGATCAGCTACGCGCTGGTCAACCGCCCCTACATGGTCGACCTGCAGGCCAACCGGTCCATCGTCAAGGGCCTGCTGGCCCAGGGCGAGGACGTGTACATCATCGACTGGGGCTACCCGGACCGCTCGGACCGCTTCCTCACCCTGGAGGACTACATCGAGCGCTTCCTCGGCGGCGCGGTCGACCACCTGCGCGAGAGCTTCGGGCTGGACGCGATCAACCTGCTGGGCATCTGCCAGGGCGGCGCGTTTTCGCTCTGCTATGCATCGCTGCACCCGGACAAAATCCGCAACCTGATCACCATGGTCACCCCGGTGGACTTCCACACCGAAGACAACATGCTGTCGAACTGGACCCGGGACCTGGACGTGGACCTGTTCGTCGACACGCTGGGCAACGTGCCGGCGGACATGATGAACTTCACCTACCTGACCCTGAAGCCATGGCGGCTGTTCGTGCAGAAGTACGTGGGATTGGTGGACATCCTGGACGACAGGAAGGCGGTCGAAGATTTCCTGCGCATGGAAAAGTGGATCTTCGACTCGCCCGACCAGGCCGGCGAGGCGTTCCGCCAGTTCATCAAGCAGTTCTACCAGGCCAACGGCTTCATCAACGGCGGCATCACCATCGGCGAAAAAGAAGTGCACCTGGGGATGGTGGAGATGCCGGTGCTCAACATTTTCGCCGAGCACGACCACCTGGTGCCGCCGGACGCGTCGCGCGCGCTGAAGGACGTGGTCGGCAGCGAGGATTATTCCGAACTGTCTTTCCGTGGCGGCCACATCGGCATCTATGTTTCCGGCCGCGCGCAGAAGGAAGTCCCCACCGCCATCCACCAGTGGCTGGCCGAAAGGTCGTAGGAGCGTCGCCCATGGCCATGTCCAACCTGTCCCGTCCCGCCGACGACCGCGTGCTGGCCGGCGTGGTCGGCGGCATCGCCCGCCGCTTCGGCTGGAACTCGACCGTGCTGCGGATCGTGTACGTGGTGGCATCGGTGCTGTCGGCGGCGTTCCCGGGCATCCTGGTCTACCTGATCCTGTGGTTGCTGATGCCCGAGGGCGACTGACCGGCGCTGCCATGCCCCGGCCTGGCCTGTTCGCGCTGCGCGTGCTGGGGATGGCGTGGACCCTGCCCAATACGCTGATCGGGCTGGTGCTCGGCGCGGCCGGGCTGCCGTTCGGCGCGCGCATGCACCTGGACCGCGGCGAGCTGGCGTTCGTGTTCAACCACTGGCCCTGGGGGCCGGGCGGGGCGATCACCTTCGGCAACGTCATCGTGCATACCGGGCAATCGCTGGATGCCACCTGCATGACCTACGCGCACCGGGCCGGGCATTGCCAGCAGCCGGCGATGCGGCTGGGCGACCACGAGCGCGCGCACGTGTACCAGTACATGGTGCTCGGCCCGCTGTTCCTGCCCCTGTACCTGCTGTGCGGCGGCATCAGCGTGCGCAACCGCTTCGAGCGTGCCGCCGACCGCTATGCGCTCACCGGCCGCGGCTGGTGGCCGTGGGCCTGATATCCCCGGTTGCCGACGAACGGTCGCCGGGTTTTACGTGCGCCTAACGCGGCCTGCGATAGGCTGCAACCGTCGAAGAAAAAGCGGAAAGGCGCAAGCCGGAACGCAACAGCTTCGACAAGGAAGGCCTAGCCGTTCGGGGTAACACCCGAAAGACTGGGCCTTCTGTTTTTTATTCCTCCACCCGCGCCGGCTCAAGCTGCGCGCTGCCGTAGTCCCCGTCCAGGCCCGGCCGTGCAATCCACTCCGCCAGCAGGCGCAGGTAACCCTCCGGATGCCGCAGCATCGTGCGTGCACCGTCCTCTTCGGCAAACTCGTAGATGCCGTGGTCGGTGGCGGGAAACACCGCCAGGTCGACCGGCAGGCCCCGTGACTGCAGCAGGCGGATGCGCCGCAGCGTTTCCGCATTGGGCGCTTCCAGGTCCTCCCCGGCGATGATCCACAGCTGTGGCATGGAAAGCGCTCCGAGCACCGGCATCGGTTCGTACTCCCAGCTGGTCTGGACATCCAGGCGTGCGAACACGGCGCGCGCCGCCCACTGCGGCAGCCAGGCCGGCAGGTCCAGGACCTTGCCGGTGAATTCGCCGCGGACATCGGCGAACCAGGGCTCGTCGCCGTACCTGCGGCGCACGTC
>JBQDAV010000051.1:0-17664 GCA_052090405.1 Luteimonas sp. | reverse complement strand
TGCTGGATGGCGCCGCTGATGCCGATGGCGATGTACAGCTCCGGGGCGATGATCTTGCCGGTCTGGCCCACCTGCATCTCGTTGGGCACGTAGCCGGCGTCGACCGCGGCGCGCGAGGCGCCCACGGCGGCGCCGAGCTTGTCGGCAAAGTCGAAGATGATCTTGAAGTTTTCTTCCGAGCCCACCCCACGGCCGCCGGAAACCACGCGCTTGGCGCTCTGCAGGTCCGGGCGGTCGGATTCGCCGGCGGCCAGGTCCACGAAGCGGGTGTGGGTGGGCAGCTCGGCGTCTACGGTGACGGCTTCGACCTCGGCGCTGCCGCCGCTGCCGGCTCCGCGCCATGAGGCGGTGCGCACGGTGGCGACCACGGTCTGGCCGGCCGGGGCCTCGACGGTGATGATGGCGTTGCCGGCGTAGATCGGCCGGGTGAAGACGTGGCTGGATTCAACCGTCATCACGTCCGAAACCTGGGCGGTGCCGAGCAGGGCGGCAACTACCGGCATCAGGTCCTTGCCGAAGGTGGTGGAGGGGCCGAAGACGTGGCTGTAGCCGTCGGCCAGCTTGGCCACCTGCGGCCCCAGCACCTGGGCGATGGGGTGGGCGTTGGCGTCGTTGGCCACGGTGAGCACCTTGCGTACGCCGTCGATCTTCGCGGCTTCGGCGGCGACGGCGGCGGGGTCGGCGGCCAGCACGACAATGTCGATGGCTTCGGGCTTGAGCGCCTGGGCGGCGGTCACGCATTTGGCGGTGGAGGCGTTGAGGGCGCCTTCGTGATGTTCGGCGATGATGAGTACGTTGGACATCAGAGCAACCCCTTTTCCTTCAGTGCGGCGACCAGCTCGGCGGCGTCTTTCACCATCACGCCCTTGCTGCGCTTGGGTGGCGGGGCGTGGCTGGTGGTCTTCAGGCCTTCGACCGCTTCCACGCCCAGGTCGGCGAACGGCACGGTCTCCAGCGGCTTGCTCTTCGCCTTCATGATGTCGGGCAGCTTGATGAAGCGCGGCTCGTTCAGGCGCAGGTCGGTGGTGACCACGGCCGGCAGGTCGACCTGCAGGGTTTCCAGGCCGGCGTCGACCTCGCGGGTGACGGTGGCCTTGCCATCTTCAACCACCAGCTTGCTGGCGAAGGTGGCCTGCGGGCGGCCCCAAAGCGTGGCCAGCATCTGGCCGGTCTGGTTGGCGTCGTCGTCGATCGCCTGCTTGCCCAGGATCACCAGGTCCGGCTGCTCCTTCTCGATCAGCTTGAGGAAGGCACGGGCGGCGGTGAGCGGTTGGATTTCTTCGTCCGCAACCACGTGGATGGCGCGGTTGGCGCCCATGGCCAGGCCGTTGCGCAGGTGCGGCTGGGCGTTGGCGGGGGCGATGGTGGCCACGACCACCTCGGTGGCGGTGCCGCCGTCGCGCAGGCGCAGGGCCTCTTCCAGCGCGATTTCATCGAACGGGTTGGGGGAGAGCTTCACGCCATCGGTCACGACGCCGGAGCCGTCCGGCTTGACCTGGATGCGGACATTGAAGTCCACCACGCGCTTGTAGCCGACGAGGATCTTCATCGTTGCGGGGGTTCCTTAGAAAGCAGCGGCTGGCCCGGAGGCGTGCCAGGAGGTTGAATTCCCCGATTTTACCGGGCTGGCGGCTGCGGTGCGAATCGTGGTTCAGCTCTCCGTATACGCGAAGAAAGCGCACCGGCCAACCGGCCGGCCGCCTCCGGCGCGGTGGGCAGGAACAGCGATGGCTCTGTCAGCTCCAGCTCAAGCAGTCGCGGCTTGCCGTCGTGGCCGCGGATCAGGTCGATGCGGGCGTAGGGCAAGGGGCGGACGTGGCCGAAACGGCGCCGGACGGTCGCCAGGACGCGCTCGGCCAGCGCAAGCTCGTCGGCTTGTGCAATGGAAGGTGTAATCGACTCCTCCGCTGCTTTCGCAGTGCCGTCGCCGGCCAGCAGCGCTGCCTTCCGGGCGGCGTGGCTGAACTTGCCGTCGATGTACACCAGCGCGGTTTCGCCGGACTGCTCGACCGCGGGAAGGTATGGCTGCAGCAGCACGTTGCGGCCGCTGTCCAGCAGCCGCGCGATGTGGCTGGCGGCAGCCACCTCCTGGGCCCGGGTGTAGCGTTGCGCATCGGCGGCGCCGGCACCCACGGTGGGTTTCACCACGAAACCGTCCTCGCCGGGTGTCGCCGAGAGGAATGCCGACAGTGCCGGCAGCGGCTCTTCTTCAGTGTCGACGAACGTGCCCGGGATCACCGGCAGGCCATCCGCTTCCAGGTCGGCAAGGTAGCGTTTGTCGGTATTCCAGCGCAGCACCGGCAGCGGGTTGAGCAGGGTGCTGGCCCGGTCGACCCGTTCGCACCAGGCCAGGAAACCGTCCAGATGCAGCTGGTAGTTCCACACCGAGCGCAGCAACACGGCATCGAAGCGGACCCAGCTCACCGTCGGGTCGTCCCAGGCCAATGCCTGTGCCTCCAAGCCGGCCTGCGCGCAGGCGTCGAGCAGCAGCGACATGTCTTCGTCATGCCCGGTGGCGGAGATGGCGGTAGCGAGTGCGATACGCGGCATGGCTACAGCATAGGGGGAGGCGGGACGGGTGGTCGACCGCGGATGCGGGCGGGTTTGTCGCGGGAGCGGGCCGGCGTGCGATCATTCGGCGCGCCCGTTGACTGCGGATAGTGCCTTGCGCCTGTTGTTGATCGCCTATGAGTTTCCGCCCAGCCCGTCGCCGCAGTCGCTGCGCTGGTTCCACCTGGTGCGCGAGCTGGTCGAGCTGGGTGTGGAGGTCCACGTGCTGACTGCGGAGAACTGGTGGCCGTCGGCTTCGATCGAGCCACCGGCGCAAGCCGTGGTGCACAGGGCCTGGCCGGGCGGCGCGGCGGGGGTCATCCTCCTGTCCCGCCGTTGGCGGCGGCTGCGGGGCCGGGCCGGGAACGAGGCGGCAAGCCGGACTGCGGCGGTGCCGGCCGTGACGCAGTCGTCTGCCGCTCCCCGGCTGAACTGGAAGGGACGCATCGTCGACCAGTTCAAGCGGATGATCAGCCGCTATACCTTCCCGGACGAACGAGGGCGCTGGGAACCCTACGCGCGCCGACGGCTGATCGGGCTGCTCGACACCCTGCGGCCGGACGTGGTCATCAGCTCGCACGAGCCAGCCACCACGCTGCGGTTGGGTCGCATCGCGAAGGTACGCGGTTTTCCCTGGATCGCGGATCTCGGTGATCCTGTGTTGTCGTTCTACACCCCCGAGCGCTGGAAGGAAGCGTCGCTGGAAGTGGAGCGCTGGACCTGCCGGAATGCTGACCGCGTCACCGTCACCACCGAGGCCGCCAGGCGGTTGCTGGCCGAGCGACACGACGTAGCGAGTTCCCGGTTCGACGTGTTGACCCAGGGTTATGAGCCGGCGGTGGCGACGAGCGGGGAGCACGGCGTGGACTTCGACCCGGCGCGGCTGGAACTGTTGTACACCGGCAGTTTCTACCAGTTCCGCGAGCCGCGCGCGCTGGTGGAGGCCGTGCTTGCAACCCCCGGCGCGCGCCTGAGCATTGCCACCAGCCGGGCGCCGGAGTGGCTGCTGCCGCTGCTGGATGGGCATGCCGGCCAGCTGCGGCTGCTGGGGTTTGTGCCGCACGCACAGGCGGTAGCGCTGCAGCGCTCGGCCGATGTGGTGGTGAACATTGCCAACGACGATCCCGTGCACGTGCCGGGCAAGGTGTACGAATACCTCGGCGCCGGCCGGCCGATCCTGCACCTGGGTGACGAGAACGATGACACGGCCGCACGCCTGGTTCGTTCCCTGCGTCGTGGCCTGGTGGCTGCAAAAGGCGCCGATGCGATTGGCGCCGCGCTGGCTGAACTGGTCGCGATCAAGCGCGACGGCACGTGGGCGCAGCGTTTCAGCCTCGACGCGGCCGGGGTGGAGCAGTTCCAATGGCGCTCAATTGCCAGGCATCTGCACACGATCTTGGTGGATGTGGTGAAGGGCGAGCCGTAGCCCGGTCTTGCCGGGTGCCTTGCAGCGCGGGCAGGTCTCGCGCTGGCGGCATTGCCCCTTCGTCCCATAGGCGCCGCCGACGCCCGCGTTACACTTGCGGGCAGGCAATTCTCCGAGGACTGCACGATGGTTGAGGCGACAGCCGCGGCCGGCGATCCCGCCGCCGCGAAGGGCAACCCCAGGGACAAGGTCTTTCCGGACGCGAAGGCGGCGCTGGCCGACGTGGTGGCCGACGGCCAGACCCTGGCGGTCGGCGGCTTCGGCCTGTGCGGCATCCCCGAGGCGCTGATCGCCGCGCTGCGCGATTCGGGTGTGAAGGACCTGACCGCGATTTCCAACAACGCCGGCGTCGACGGTTTCGGCCTTGGCCAGCTGCTGGAAACCCGGCAGATCAAGAAGATGATTTCGTCCTACGTGGGCGAGAACAAGGAGTTCGAGCGCCAGTTCCTGGGCGGCGAACTGGAGCTGGAGTTCAACCCGCAGGGCACCCTGGCCGAGCGCCTGCGCGCCGGCGGGGCCGGCATCCCGGCGTTCTTTACGGCCACGGGCTACGGCACGGTGGTGGCCGAGGGTAAGGAAACCCGCGAGTTCGACGGCAAGCACTACGTGATGGAGACCGCGCTGGTGGCCGACGTGTCGCTGGTCAAGGCCTGGAAGGCCGACCGCTCCGGCAACCTGGTGTTCCGCAAGACCGCGCGCAACTTCAACCCGGCCTGCGCCATGGCCGGCAAGGTCTGCGTGGTGGAAGTGGAGGAGGTGGTGGAAACCGGCGATATCGACCCGGACCACGTGCACCTGGCCGGCATCTTCGTCGACCGCATCGTCCACAACCCCAACCCCGAAAAGCGGATCGAGCAGCGCACCGTTCGTGAAGGAGGCAAGTAATGGCCTGGACCCGTGACCAGATGGCGGCGCGCGCCGCGCGTGAGCTTGCCGACGGCATGTACGTCAACCTCGGCATCGGCCTGCCGACCATGGTGGCCAACCACATCCCCGACGGCGTCGACGTGTGGCTGCAGTCGGAGAACGGCCTGCTTGGCATCGGCCCGTTCCCGACCGAGGACGCCGTGGACGCCGACCTGATCAACGCCGGCAAGCAGACCGTGACGGCGCGGAAGGGCGCCAGCTATTTCGGCAGCCACGATTCGTTCGGCATGATCCGCGGCGGCCACATCGACCTGGCGATCCTGGGCGCGATGGAGGTGACCGACAAGGGTGACCTGGCCAACTGGATGGTGCCGGGCAAGATGGTGAAGGGCATGGGCGGGGCGATGGACCTGGTGGCCGGCGTCAAGCGGGTGGTGGTGCTGATGGAGCACTGCACCAGGAAGGGTGATTCCAAGATCCTGCCCGAATGCACCCTGCCGTTGACCGGCGTGGGCGTGGTCAGCCGCATCATCACCGACCTGGCCGTGCTGGACGTGACTGACGACGGCTTGAAGCTGGTGGAACTGGCCCCGGACGTCACCGAACAGGAGCTGCGCGAGAAGACCGGCGTGCCCATCGCCGGCTCCTGACCCGCCGACATCATCCCCTTACAGGCGGGCGCCGTAATGCTGCTGCCTCGCTGCGTGCGCTAAGATTCCGGCCGGAATCCATGTTGGCCGGGAAGCGCATCGCACATGAAAACAGCAGTATTTGGCACCGGTTACGTTGGTCTGGTGACCGGAACGTGCCTGGCCGAGATCGGCCACGAAGTGACCTGCGTGGACGTCGATGCGGGCAAGGTGGAAGGCCTCAATCGCGGGATCATTCCGATCTACGAGCCGGGCCTGGAGCCCATGGTCAAGAGCAACCATGCCGCCGGCAGGTTGCAGTTCACCACGGATGCGGCCAGCGCCGTGGCATCGAACGAGATCATTTTCATCGCGGTCGGTACGCCGCCTGACGAAGACGGCAGTGCTGATCTGAAATACGTGCTGGAGGTTGCGCGCACCATCGGTCGTCACCTCGAAAGCGGTGCGATCGTGGTCAACAAGTCCACTGTGCCTGTCGGCACGGCCCGCCTGGTGCGCGAGGCGATCGCACGGGAACTGGACGAGCGCGGGGTCGAGTTGGAGTTCGACGTCGTTTCCAATCCCGAGTTCCTCAAGGAAGGCGCGGCGATCGCCGATTGCATGCACCCGGACCGGATCGTGATTGGCTCGGAAACCCCCGGGTCCGTGGAGAGCCTGCGCAGGCTGTACGGCCCGTTCGTGCACAACCACGACCGCTTCGTGGTGATGGACGTGGCGTCCGCCGAGCTGACCAAGTACGCGGCCAACGCCATGCTGGCCACCAGGATCAGTTTCATGAACGAGATTGCCAACGTTGCCGAGCGGGTGGGGGCGGACGTGGAGGCGGTGCGGCAGGGCATCGGTTCGGATCCGCGCATCGGCTGGCATTTCATCTATCCGGGTGCGGGGTATGGCGGTTCGTGCTTCCCCAAGGACGTGCAGGCGCTTGCCCGCACCGCTGCCCAGCATGGGTACCAGCCGGAGCTGTTGACGGCGGTGGAGTCGGTCAACGACCGTCAGAAAGGACGCCTGTTCGACCATCTCCGCGATTTTTACGGTGAGGAGGGGCTTGCCGGCAGGACGATTGCCGTCTGGGGCCTGGCCTTCAAGGCCAATACCGACGACATCCGGGCCGCATCAAGCCGCCGCCTGATCGAGGCGCTGTGGGATGCAGGCGTGACCGTCCGGGCGTACGACCCGCAGGCACGGGATGAAATGCGCCGCGTCTACGGTGAGCGCGATGACCTGGTGCTGTGCGAATCGGCTGATGATGCGGTTGAAGGCGCCGATGCGCTGGCGGTGATGACCGAGTGGCGTGAGTTCCGCAGCCCGGATTTCGCCAGGCTGCGTGAATCGCTGCGCGATGCGGCGATCTTCGACGGCCGCAACATCTATTCGCCAGAAGACGTGGAAGCCGCCGGCATCCGCTACTACGGCATCGGCCGCGGCCGCTCGGTCCAGAAGCGCTGACGTCTCGGGGACCGTGGGCCCTGAGGCCGGTCGCGCAGGCGGCGGCGGAATGGTGGTCCAGCGCGCGGGCGCCGGGCGCGGCGAAGTTGGCCTGCCTTGACAGGTCCCAAAATGGGACTATCATTGCCCCATGAGAGTGATCGCAGTAGGGACGCTGAAGGCTTTCTGGGAGAGGCATGCTCAAGCCGAGCAACCACTGAAGGCTTGGTACGACGAAGCCAAGGCTGCGAAATGGATGACGCCGCAGGACATCAAGAGCTCCTACGCATCGGCCAGCTTCATCAGGAATAACCGGGTCGTGTTCAACATCAAGGGCAACGATTACCGGCTGGTCGTAGCGGTCGCTTACAAGATACAGATTGTTTACATCAAGTTCGTAGGCACCCATGCCGAATACGACGATGTAGATGCCAGCAGCATTGAGGTGGTGTAACCATGAACATCAACCCCATCCGTACCGAGGCGGACTACCACGCTGCCCTGCGGGCGATCTCAAAGCTTGTGGAAACCGATCCTGCCGCCGGGACTGCCGAGGGGGATTTTCTTGATGTGATGGCTACCTTGATCGAGGCTTACGAACAAAAGGCGTTTCCGATCGAGGCTGCTGAGCCCATTGAAGCGATCAAGTTCAGGATGGAGCAGGGCGGCCTGACCCCGCGCGACCTGGTGCCGAGCATTGGACGACAGAACCGGGTTTATGAGGTGCTCAATGGAACGCGCCCGCTGTCGATCCAGATGATCCGGAATCTCCACAAGAACCTCGGTATTCCCGCTGAAAGCCTGATTGGTGCGGCATAGGACAGCGCGCGTAGTGCCGACCTACAGGTGGGTGATGGTTTCGCTGAGACCCAGGCGCCAGTCGGGCAAGGTGATGCCGAAATCGCGCCGGAACTTGCCGGTATCCAGTCGTGATGACCTGGGGCGGGCGGCAGGAGTGGGGTGTCCGGCGCTGGGGATTGGGACGAGCCGGGGAATTTTCCCGATCAGGTTCGCCCGCAGTGCTTTGGAAAAGATGGCCTCGGCAAAGCCGTGCCAAGTGGTCTCACCGGACGCGGCCAGGTGCCAGGTGCCGCTGCGGTCGTCCCGCCGGTCGATGGCTTCGGTGGTGGCGCTGGCAATCCATTCCGCCGGGGTGGGCGCACCAACCTGGTCGTCCACCACCCGCAGTTCGTCGCACTCGGCGGCCAGGCGCAGCATGGTCCGCAAGAAATTGTGTCCCTGCGCGGCGTACACCCAGGAGATCCGGAACAGCAGGTGGTGGCAGCCGCTGGCGCGGATTGCCGCTTCGCCGGCGAGTTTGCTGGCGCCGTAGGCGTTGATCGGGCCGGTGGGATCGTCTTCGCGCCGCGGCCGCGGATCGTCGCCGGGAAAGACGTAGTCCGTGGAATAGTGGACCAGCAACGCGTTGCGTGCGGCGCAGGCGGTGGCGAGCGCGTCGACGGCTTCGGCATTGACCCGCCAGGCAGCCTCGCGCTCGCTTTCGGC
Source organism: Luteimonas sp. (assembly GCA_052090405.1). GTDB lineage: Bacteria > Pseudomonadota > Gammaproteobacteria > Xanthomonadales > Xanthomonadaceae > Luteimonas. The sequence goes on along the minus strand of JBQDAV010000051.1, from coordinate 9,237 downwards.
GCGGTCCACGGCGGTGTAGGCCGCGGCGTTGACCACGACGTCGGGGGCCGTGCGCTGCAGCAACCCGGCAAGCGCCGCGGGCCGGTCCAGGTCCGCGACCTCGCAGCGTGAGCCGTTGGCTGCAAGACGACCATCGCGGGTGGCGCAGGTGACTTCGCCCAGCAGGGGCAGGCGGCGGCGCAGCGCGTTGCCGACCTGGCCGTTGGCGCCGGTCAGCAGGATCCGCATCAGTCGTTGTCGCCTGCGTAGGTGGGCGCTCGCCCCGGCGCGATGTCGCGCAGGCGCGGCGCGGCGGCGTCCTTGGCCGACAGCTGCGGCCGCGCCACCGGCCAGTCGATGGCCAGGTCCGGATCGTCCCAGGCCAGCGCGGCGTCGGCTTCGGCATCGTAGGCGGCGGTGCACAGGTAGCAGACGAGGGCTGAACTGCTGAGTGCGACGAAGCCGTGCGCGAAGCCGGGCGGGATCCAGAACTGGCGCCGGTTTTCCGCCGAAAGGATCGCGGCGCTCCAGCGCCCGTACTGTGGCGAGCCGCGGCGGATGTCGACGGCCACGTCGAACACCTCGCCTTCCAGCACGCTTACCAGCTTGCCCTGCGGGTTCGGCCACTGGTGGTGCAGGCCGCGCAGTACGCCCTGTTCGGAGCGCGACAGGTTGGACTGCACGAAGTCCGGTCCGATGCCGTGTGCGGCGTAGCGATCGCGGTGCCAGGACTCCATGAACCAGCCGCGGGCGTCGCCGAATTGCCGGGGTTCGATGACCAGGCAGCCGGGCAGGTCGGTTTCGATGACCTTCATCCGTGCCCGCTCCGCTTCACCAGCGACTCCAGGTAGCGGCCGTAGCCGTTCTTGCCCAGCGGCGCGGCCAGGCGCAGCAGCTGTTCGTCGTCGATCCAGCCGGCGTTCCAGGCGAGTTCTTCCGGGCAGCACACCTGCAGGCCCTGGCGGGTCTGGATGGTTTCGATGAACGACGCCGCCTGCAGCAGCGATTCGTGGGTGCCGGTGTCCAGCCAGGCGGTGCCGCGGCTGAGCAGCTCCATGTGCAGTGCATCGTCGGCCAGGTACAGGCGGTTGAGGTCGGTGATCTCCAGCTCGCCGCGCGCTGAAGGCGTCAGCGAAGCGGCGCGCTCTGCCACCGTACCGTCGTAGAAGTACAGGCCGGTCACGGCGTAGTTGGAACGCGGCTGCGCGGGCTTCTCCTCGATATCCACCACCTTGCCGTCGGCGTCGAACGCGGCAACGCCGTAGCGCTGCGGATCGCCGACGTGGTAGCCGAACACGGTGGCGCCTTCGTTCCGCGCGTTCGCGTTCTTCAGCGCCCCGCTCAGCCCGTGCCCGTAGAAGATGTTGTCGCCCAGCACCAGGCAGCTGGGCTGGCCACCAATGAAGTCGCGGCCGATGGTGAAAGCCTGTGCCAGCCCGTCCGGGCTCGGCTGCACCGCGTACTGGATGTCCAAGCCCCACTGCGCACCATCGCCCAGGAGCTGCTGGAACAGCGGCTGCTCATGCGGGGTGTTGATGACGAGGATCTCGCGGATCCCGGCCAGCATCAGCACGCCCAGCGGGTAGTAGATCATCGGCTTGTCGTACACCGGCAGCAGCTGCTTGCTGATTGCCCGGGTGATCGGATACAGCCGGGTGCCGGAGCCGCCGGCGAGGATGATGCCCCTGCGTGCCATGGTCAGGCCTCCTGTCCGAGCCGTTCGAGCCGGTAGGTACCGTCGAGGATGCGTTGGGTCCAGGCTTCGTTGGCCAGGTACCAGTCGACGGTGCGGGCGATGCCTTCGTCGAAGCTTACCGACGGTGTCCAACCCAGCTCGCCGGCAATCTTGCCGGCATCGATGGCGTAGCGCCGGTCGTGGCCGGGGCGGTCATGGACGAACTCGACCTGGCTGGCGCGCGGCTTGCCGTCGGCGCGCGGGCGGCGCTCGTCCAGCAGGCGGCAGATGGCGTCGACCACTTCGATGTTCTGCCGCTCCGCGTTGCCGCCGATGTTGTAGACCTCGCCAGCGCGGCCGGCCTCGAGCACGCGGGCGATGGCCGTGCAGTGGTCCTTGACGTAAAGCCAGTCGCGAACGTTTTTGCCGTCACCGTATACCGGCAGCGGCTCGCCGGCCACGGCTTTGGCGATCACCAGCGGGATGAGCTTTTCCGGGAACTGGTAGGGGCCGTAGTTGTTGGAGCAGTTGGTGGTCAGCACCGGCAGGCCGTAGGTGTGGTGGAAGGCCCGGACCAGGTGGTCGGAGGCGGCCTTGGAGGCGGAGTACGGCGAGTTGGGCTGGTAGGCGGTGGTTTCGGTGAACAGGCCGGTCTCGCCCAGCGAGCCGTAGACCTCGTCGGTGGACACGTGCAGGAAGCGGAATGCCTGCTTGCGGTCTTCCGCAAGCCCGCGCCAGTAGTCGCGCGCGCACTCCAGCAGGGCCAGGGTGCCGACCACGTTGGTGTGGATGAAGGCGGCCGGGCCGTCGATGGAGCGGTCGACGTGGCTTTCGGCGGCGAAGTTGATGACGGCGTCGGGCCGGTGTTCGGCCAGCAGGCGGATGACCAACTCGCGGTCGCCGATGTCGCCCTGGACGAAGACGTGGTCCGGGTTGTCCTTGAGCGCGGCCAGCGTGCCCGGGTTGCCGGCATAGGTCAGCAGGTCCAGGTTGACCACCCGCACGCCTGCCGCCACCGCATCCAGCACGAAGTTCGCGCCGATGAAGCCGGCGCCGCCGGTGACGAGCCAGGTCCGGGCCATTCAAAGGTTCTGGTAGTTGGGCCCGGATCCGCCTTCCGGCGTCACCCAGGTAATGATCTCGTAGGGGTCCTTGATGTCACACGTCTTGCAGTGCACGCAGTTGGCGGCGTTGATCTGCAGGCGCTTGCCGTGCTTGGCCTCCGCGTCCTCGACGATCTCGTACACGCCCACCGGGCAGAAGCGGGTGCAGGGGTTGTTGTATTCCTCCGCGCAGCGGGTCACGCAGACTTCCGGGTCGTGCACGATCAGGTGCACGGGCTGGTCTTCGTCGTGTTCGGTGGCGGCGAAGTAGACGCCGGCCAGGCGGTCGCGCGGGGGCAGGTCGCGCTGGACCCAGTTGCGGTCCGGCGCTTCGTATTCGGCCACTTTCTCCAGCGACGACCAGTCCGGGGTCACCTTCATCGTCCACGGCGACAGGCCGGCGGTGGCGGTCTCCCAGGCGCCGTTGAGCAGGCCGAACCACATGCCTTTCTTGAAGCCGGGCTTCACGTTGCGGATCTTGCGCAGCTCCTTCATCGCCGCCGAATCGCGCAGCTTGGCGTCGTAGCCCTGCGGCGCCAGGTCGTTCGCGGCCAGGTGCTCGGCGGCCAGCATGCCGCTGCGGATCGCCTGGTGGGTGCCCTTGATCTTGGGCACGTTGAGCAGGCCGGCGGTGTCGCCGATCAGCAGCGCGCCGGGCATCTCGGTGGTGGGCACGGACTGCCAGCCGCCGGTGGCGATGGCGCGCGCGCCTGCCGAGAGGATGTCGCCGCCTTCCAGCAGCGGCTTGACCATCGGGTGGTGCTTGAACTGCTGGAACGCTTCCCAGGGCCGGTAGTTCGGGTCCTTGTAATCAAGCCCGGTGACATAGCCGATCGCGACCTGGTTGTTCTCCAGGTGGTAGATGAAGCTGCCGCCGTAGGTCTTGCTGTCCGCCGGCCAGCCCAGCGAATGCACGATCCTGCCGGGCGTGACGCGGCCTTCGGGAAGCTGCCACAGCTCCTTGATGCCGATCGAATACGCCTGCGGGTCGTGGCCTTCGTCCAGCTTGAAGCGCTTCACCAGCCGCTTGGTCAGGTGCCCGCGCGCGCCTTCGGCCAGCACGGTGACCTTGGCGTGGATATCGATGCCCTGGGTGTAGCCGGGCTTGTGCGATCCGTCCTTGGCGATGCCCATGTCGCCGATGCGCACGCCCAGCACCTTGCCGTCGGCGTCGTGCAGGGTCTCGGCGGCGGCGAAGCCGGGGAACACGTCCACGCCCAGCGCTTCGGCCTGCGGCGCCAGCCAGGCGCACATGGCGCCCAGCGAGACGATGAAGTTGCCGTGGTTGTTCATGCCCGGGGGCACGATCGGGAGCTTGCGGCCGCCATCCTTCGACAGCAGCCAGAACTCGTCTTCCTTCGCCGGCACGCAGATCGGCGGCGGGTTGTCGCGCCAGCCGGGAAGCAGGGCGTCCAGCGGCTCGGGCTCGATCACCGCGCCGGAGAGGATCTGCGCGCCAATGGTGCTGGACTTCTCGATCACGCAGACATTGATGTCCGGGTTGACCTGCTTGAGGCGGATCGCGAACGCCAGGCCCGCGGGCCCGGCGCCGACGGTCACCACGTCGTACTCCATCACGTCGCGCTCGGTGGCTTCGGCTGGCTGGTTCATGCTGGCTTCCTGACGGACATGTGCCTGATTGTCGCGGGTTTGCCGCAGGCCCGGCAAATCAGCAGGCCATCAGACCTTCTCCAGCCAGCCGTGCTCATCCGGCGTGCTGCCGTCGAACAGGCCGAAGAACAGCGCCTGCATGCGCCGGGTCACCGGGCCGGGCCTGCCTTCGCCGACCTGGCGGCCATCGACCGAGCGGATCGGGGTGATCTCCGCCGCAGTGCCGCACATGAACAGTTCGTCGCAGAGGTACAGGTATTCGCGCGGCAGGTCGCGTTCGATCACTTCAATCCCGTTGGCCCGCGCCAGGGTCATCAGCGAGTGCCGGGTGAGGCCGTTGAGCAGGGCGGCGCTGACCGGGGTGGTGTGCAGGGCGCCGTCGATGACCAGGAACAGGTTCTCGCCCGCGCCCTCGCTCAGCAGGCCGGTGGAGGCCAGCGCGATGCCTTCGCCAAAGCCCAGCCGCCGCGCCTCGCGCGCCACCAGCTGGCCGGACAGGTAATTGCCGCCGGCCTTGGCCCCGGCCGGGATGGTGTTGGGGGCGAAGCGCTGCCAGCTCGATACGCAGGCGTCGATGCCGGCCTCCAGCACGTCCTCGCCCAGGTAGGCGCCCATCTGCCAGGTCGCCACCGCGACCTCCACCGGCGTGTCCGCCGACAGCCCGAACCCGCCCAGCCCGCGCCAGGCCACCGGCCGCAGGTAGGCCGCGCCAAAGCCGTTGCGCTGGATCACCTCGCGGCAGGCGGCGTTGATTTCCGCCAGCGTGTACGGGATTTCGATCTCGTGGATCTTCGCCGACTGGAACAGGCGCCGGTTGTGGTCGTTGAGGCGGAAGATCGCCGGGCCATCCGGCGTGTCGTAGGCACGGATGCCTTCGAACACCGAGGAGCCGTAGTGCAGCGCGTGCGACATCACGTGGGTGGTGGCCTCGGCCCACGGCTTGACCACGCCGTTGTGCCAGATCCATTCGGGGTAGTGCATGGCTTCTCCTACAGGGTGACCCACCAGCAGCCCAGGTGCTGGCGAAGGGTGAACATGGTGCGCGAGGGCGCGGCGCCCTGGCCGACCGCCTGGTGCACCCGCAGCGCCACCGGTGGACCGCGGGAGGGTTCCCGGGCCGCGGGCCGCGATGTCTGCAGGGTGCTGGCGAACGTGGCGCTCAGGCCCGGCCGCTGGGTGGCCCGGACCGGCTGGGCGGCATGCACTGCCACGATGTCCAGTACCGGGTGCTGGGCAACGCGGTCGAGCCGGTCCATCAGCCTGTAGCCGGCGTTATGCGAAGTCCCCGGCCAGTGGTATACGGCCGCCAGCCGGTTGACGTCGCGCGAATCGATCGCCGCGGTCATCTCGCGGATGAGCTGGTGGATGTTGCGCGCGCAGCCGCCGCGATACCTGAGCTTTGCCGGGGAGCTCTCGCGGTCGCTGGGGAGCCGCTCCACAGCCCCCAGTTCGCTGCATTCGCGGTCGGTGTAGATCGAAGTGCCGTCCGCCGCGGTGCAGCGGTTGACCTGCGCCCGGGCGGACTGCGGCAGCGCCAGTGCGGCGGCGGCCAGCAGCACCGCAACGGGAAGACAGGCCGGGATCATCCGGCCAGCCTAGCGCCATGCGGCACCGGCGGGTAGTCGGGTGAACCCGACTGCGCTCCCGCAGCGGCAAGGGCGCGTGCCGTGCGGCTACGCTTGCGCCACCCCGATCCTGCGCAGCAGGGCCTCGGTCGGCTTTGCCAGGTTCAGGGTGTAGAAGTGCAGCCCCGGCGCGCCGCCGTCGACCAGGCGCTGGCACAGCGCGCCCACCACGTCCGCGCCGAACTCGCGGATCGCTTCCGCGTCGTCGCCGTGGGCCTGCATCCGCTTGGTGATCCAGCGCGGGATCTCGGCGCCGCAGGCCTGCGAGAAGCGGCGCAGCTGGGAGAAGTTCGAAATCGGCATGATCCCGGGGATGATCGGCACCTCCACCCCGGCGGCGCGCGCGGCGTCCACGAAGTGGAAATAGGCGTCGGCGTTGTAGAAATACTGGGTGATCGCCGCGTCCGCGCCGGCGTCCACCTTGGTCTTGAAGTACTTCAGGTCCGCCAGCGCGTCGTCCGCCTGCGGGTGGAATTCCGGGTAGCAGGCCACCTCGATGCGGAAATAGTCGCCGGCCACCTCGCGGATGAATTCCACCAGCTCCGAGGCGTAGCGCAGGTCGCCGGTGTGGCCCATGCCCGAAGGCATGTCGCCGCGCAGGGCCACGATCCGCCGGCAGCCGATGGCGCGGTACAGGCGCAGCAAGTCGCGGATTTCCTCGCGGCTGCCGCCTACGCACGACAGGTGCGGCGCGGCGTCGAAGCCGTGTTCCTGGTGCAGCCGGCGTACCGTCTCGGGCGTGTAGCGCAGGGTCGAGCCGCCGGCGCCGAAGGTGCAGGAGACGTATTCGGGGCCGTGGGCCTTGAGCTTGCGCGCCGTGCGGTCGAGCCGCGCGCGCTGGTCGTCGTTCTTGGGCGGGTAGAACTCGAAGCTGATCGGGATCATCGCAAGCCGTCGGTCGGGTTCGCCGGCATCATATCTCTTTATCGCGATGGATGTGTATGGCGAAGGGTCATTAGACTGCCGCCATGACCATCATCCTCACTCCCTTCGCCCGCGCCCGGCTGTTCCCGGACCAGGGCCGCGGCAACACCATCCAGGACTGCACGCCGGCGCAGTTCGAACGCCACCTCAACGAACAGCCGCCGCTGAAGGTGCTCGACGGCTACGCGCCGTTCTGCAAGCTGCACGTGCACCGCAACTGGACGTCCACCCGCTGCCTCACCGTGCCCATCACCGCCGACAACCGGCACCTGCTGCGCTCGGCCTACGAGGCCCGGTCGAAGGCCGAGCTGCCGGTGCTGGTGCGCTGGTTCGAGGGCGTGGAGCCGCCGGTGGCGGACTATTTCGTGGTGATCCTGTACAGCGCGGAGCAGCTGGCGAAGGAGGGTGCGGCGATCGACGGCGACTGGGGCGTGGTCGGCTGCCTGTACACGACCGAGCCCGAGGAAATCCCGATGGCCCCCATCACCGTGATGCGCAACGCCCTGGGCGTGGAGGAGGGCGGCTCCGGCGTACCGATCGACCGCGACGCCTACCGCCGCAGCGTCGAATTCTGGAACAACAACGCCAACTGGCGTCCATAACCCAGCTGGCGCGCTCCTGCAGGGACGGGCTGTTACAGTCGCGGCCCCTCTTCATCCAACGGACAACAACATGGCGGACGCGCAGCCCTTCTATCCCATCGGTACACCCGGCCAGCCCTGGGGCGATACTGAGCGCGCGCTGTGGAAGTCCCGCCAGCAACGCCTGCGCAGCCACCAGGATGACGTAGTGGCCGCGGTCGAAAAGCTGGCCGCGGACTGGGACGTCAGCGAATACGGCGCCCTTGAGTACGACGCGCGCCGCTACCCGCTGCTGGTCCTGAAGAGCCGGAACTGGGACGACGCGCTGCCCACCATGCTCGTCACCGGCGGCGTGCACGGCTACGAGACCAGCGGCGTGCACGGCGCGCTGCAGTTCGCGGCGCAGCACGCGGGCGATTACGCCGGACGCGCCAACCTGGTGGTGGTGCCCTGCGTGAGCCCTTGGGGCTACGAGCACTTCCAGCGCTGGAACCCGGCCGCGGTCGACCCCAACCGTTCCTTCATGCCCGACAGCCCAGCGCCCGAATCAGCCACGCTGATGGCCCTGGTGGCTTCCCTGCCGCAGCCGGTGCGGATGCACATCGACCTGCACGAGACCACCGACACTGACGAATCCGAATTCCGCCCGGACCTGGCCGCGCGCGACGGCAAGCCGTTCGAGCCGGGCACCATTCCCGATGGTTTCTACCTGGTCGGCGACAGCGCCAACCCGCAGCCGGAATTCCAGCAGGCGGTGGTCGCCGCGGTCGAGCAGGTCACCCATATCGCCCCGGCCGACGCCGACGGCCAGATGATCGGCTCCCCGGTGGTCGCCCACGGCGTCATCAACTACCCGGTCAAGACCCTGGGCCTGTGCGCCAGCGTCACCAGCGCCCCGTACGTCACCACCACCGAGGTCTACCCCGACAGCCCCTCGGCCACCCCCGACCAGTGCAACGCCGCCCAGATCGCCGCCGCCCGCGCCGCCATCGATTTCGCCCTCAGAAGTCGAGCTGTTCCAGGCTGATGCCCAGAGCTTCGGCGACACGGGAGAGGGTGGTCTTGCGGGGGCGCGTTGCCGTCTCCGTCTGCGCATAGGCAGACTGGCTGACGCCGAGACGGTCGGCCACTTCAGACTGCGTCAGGCGCAGGTGTTCGCGCCACGCCTTCATCGGGCTGGCGCCGTCCACGGTGGCGCCGACCACTTCGTTCGGGATCAAGTCGTTGCGGCGGGCGTACTCGCGCAGGAACAGGTCGTAGGGCACGACCACGAACGCGGGATTGCCCTCGGCATCCCTGATGGTCTGGATTTCAGTAGGTGCGTTCATCGCGTTTCTTGACCTCTTCGACGCTGATGATTTCGATAAAGGCGTCGTGGTTGAACAGGACCCGGTAGTTGCCTACCCGGAGCCGATATCCGCAGAAGTGGCCGGTCAGCGCTTTCACGCCGGAGCAGTTCGGAAATTCCGGCAGTTTTCGGGACACCGCATCGCGAATGCCCACCTGGGCTTTGCGGTCCAGCTTCCGCAATTGCTTCGCAGCCTCGCAGTCCATTGCACGGCATTCATGTTGCGATCATAAGGTATTTATGAGGTTTAATAAGAGATTCCTTGTCGGTGGTGTTTGCCCGATAAGAAAGGTTCATCTCCCAAGTGAGGGAGTGCGGCGCTGATGCGACGCCGGTGCGGCGGGTGGCGGTGCCCTTTAGTCTCCATGTCCCCCGGCGTCGGCCTGCGGCC
>JBQDAV010000050.1:17312-18048 GCA_052090405.1 Luteimonas sp. | reverse complement strand
GGGATCGAAGAAAAAAAGACGTCACGAGATGTTGACCTTCTTCGAAACCGCGCTAGAATGGGCGGCTCGCTTCACGGGAACGCCGGAAGGCTGAACGGGAAGGGAAAGGCGGAAGTCAACCCGAAATTGGGTGTTGACGGAAACCAAAACCGCGCTACAATGGGCGGCTCCCTCGGTGAAGAACTTCGAGGGGTTGGGAATGCGGCGCTGAGGCCGGTTCCCGGGTTCTTTGACAGTGTGCGCAGGTGACTTGTGCGGGCGTCTGGCAGGTGGATGACCATCCACAAAAGCAGACGTTCGTAAGAGAACCTAAGTCAATTCAAAAGCAGAAATGCATGCGAGTGATTCAGGGGCTCGGAGACGACTGCACTCAAGTAATAAGGGTTTCGGCCCTGCAAGACTTAAGTGAAGAGTTTGATCCTGGCTCAGAGTGAACGCTGGCGGCAGGCCTAACACATGCAAGTCGAACGGCAGCGCGGGGAGCTTGCTCCCTGGCGGCGAGTGGCGGACGGGTGAGGAATACATCGGAATCTGCCTATTTGTGGGGGATAACCTCGGGAAACCGGGACTAATACCGCATACGACCTACGGGTGAAAGCGGAGGACCTTCGGGCTTCGCGCAGATAGATGAGCCGATGTCGGATTAGCTTGTTGGTGGGGTAACGGCCTACCAAGGCGACGATCCGTAGCTGGTCTGAGAGGATGATCAGCCACACTGGGACTGAGACACGGCCCA
>JBQDAV010000050.1:0-17302 GCA_052090405.1 Luteimonas sp. | reverse complement strand
GAATGACGCGACCCAAAGCATACGCACCGGCCACCTTCGTGCCAGCACCCGCGGTAATACGAAGGGTGCAAGCGTTACTCGGAATTACTGGGCGTAAAGGGTGCGTAGGTGGTTCGTTAAGTCTGATGTGAAAGCCCTGGGCTCAACCTGGGAATTGCATTGGATACTGGCGGGCTAGAGTGCGGTAGAGGGTAGTGGAATTCCCGGTGTAGCAGTGAAATGCGTAGATATCGGGAGGAACATCCGTGGCGAAGGCGACTACCTGGACCAGCACTGACACTGAGGCACGAAAGCGTGGGGAGCAAACAGGATTAGATACCCTGGTAGTCCACGCCCTAAACGATGCGAACTGGATGTTGGGTTCAATTAGGAACTCAGTATCGAAGCTAACGCGTTAAGTTCGCCGCCTGGGGAGTACGGTCGCAAGACTGAAACTCAAAGGAATTGACGGGGGCCCGCACAAGCGGTGGAGTATGTGGTTTAATTCGATGCAACGCGAAGAACCTTACCTGGCCTTGACATGCACGGAACTTTCCAGAGATGGATTGGTGCCTTCGGGAACCGTGACACAGGTGCTGCATGGCTGTCGTCAGCTCGTGTCGTGAGATGTTGGGTTAAGTCCCGCAACGAGCGCAACCCCTGTCCTTAGTTGCCAGCACGTAATGGTGGGAACTCTAAGGAGACCGCCGGTGACAAACCGGAGGAAGGTGGGGATGACGTCAAGTCATCATGGCCCTTACGGCCAGGGCTACACACGTACTACAATGGGAAGGACAGAGGGCCGCGAACCCGCGAGGGCAAGCCAATCCCAGAAACCTTCTCCCAGTCCGGATCGGAGTCTGCAACTCGACTCCGTGAAGTCGGAATCGCTAGTAATCGCAGATCAGCATTGCTGCGGTGAATACGTTCCCGGGCCTTGTACACACCGCCCGTCACACCATGGGAGTGGGTTGCACCAGAAGTAGCTAGTCTAACCTTCGGGAGGACGGTTACCACGGTGTGATTCATGACTGGGGTGAAGTCGTAACAAGGTAGCCGTATCGGAAGGTGCGGCTGGATCACCTCCTTTAGAGACCGGACGGCATTGCCTGTCCAGGCGTCCGCACAAGTGACCTGCATCCAGTAGTTCCCGGCCAACCGCTTCGGTGGTGGCCGCGGGAGCGTCCCTTATGGGGCCATAGCTCAGCTGGGAGAGCACCTGCTTTGCAAGCAGGGGGTCGTCGGTTCGATCCCGACTGGCTCCACCACGCTTACCCCTGAGTCCGAAGAATTCGGGTCTGTAGCTCAGGTGGTTAGAGCGCACCCCTGATAAGGGTGAGGTCGGTGGTTCGAGTCCTCCCAGACCCACCATCGGAACGACTGGATGAGATTGCGCACACTTTATAGAACGATCGCGACGGCGCTGAGGCCGGCGCGTGATCTTTGAAAATGGGATGTAGCGAGCGTTTGAGACGAATCTGTCCAGACGTGTCGTTGAGGCTAAGGCGGGAATCCTAGAGATTCCTAAATTTGAGTCGTTGCAATAATTCGCGTCGGTGGCTTGTAACCACCGGCACAGAAACTCCGAGGCGACTTGGGGTTATATGGTCAAGCGAATAAGCGCACACGGTGGATGCCTTGGCGGTCAGAGGCGATGAAGGACGTGGCAGCCTGCGAAAAGTGTCGGGGAGCTGGCAACAAGCTTTGATCCGGCAATGTCCGAATGGGGAAACCCACCTCGCAAGAGGTATTGCATGGTGAATACATAGCCATGCAAGGCGAACCCGGGGAACTGAAATATCTAAGTACCCGGAGGAAAAGAAATCAACAGAGATTCCCTGAGTAGCGACGAGCGAACGGGGACTAGCCCAAAAGTCGATTTGGTTTTAGTAAAACGACCTGGAAAGGTCGGCCATAGAAGGTGACAGCCCTGTATGCGAAAGGGCCATTTCGATGAAAGTGAGTAGGGCGGGGCACGTGAAACCCTGTCTGAACATGGGGGGACCATCCTCCAAGGCTAAATACTACTGACCGACCGATAGTGAACCAGTACCGTGAGGGAAAGGCGAAAAGAACCCCGGCGAGGGGAGTGAAATAGACCCTGAAACCGTGTGCGTACAAGCAGTAGGAGCCCTTCGGGGTGACTGCGTACCTTTTGTATAATGGGTCAGCGACTTACTGTTCGTGGCAAGCTTAACCATTTAGGGGAGGCGAAGGGAAACCGAGTCTGATAAGGGCGCATAGTCGCGGGCAGTAGACCCGAAACCGGGTGATCTAGTCATGCCCAGGGTGAAGGTTGAGTAACATCAACTGGAGGCCCGAACCCACTCCCGTTGCAAAGGTAGGGGATGAGGTGTGATTAGGAGTGAAAAGCTAATCGAACCCGGAGATAGCTGGTTCTCCTCGAAAGCTATTTAGGTAGCGCCTCATGTGAATCCTCTCGGGGGTAGAGCACTGTTATGGCTAGGGGGTCATCGCGACTTACCAAACCATGGCAAACTCCGAATACCGAGAAGGAATACATGGGAGACACACGGCGGGTGCTAACGTCCGTCGTGGAAAGGGAAACAACCCAGACCCACAGCTAAGGTCCCCAATTCAATACTGAGTGGGAAACGATGTGGAAAGGCATAGACAGCCAGGAGGTTGGCTTAGAAGCAGCCATCCTTTAAAGAAAGCGTAATAGCTCACTGGTCGAGTCGGTCTGCGCGGAAGATTTAACGGGGCTAAGTATTGAACCGAAGCTTGGGGTGCACACTTTGGTGTGCGCGGTAGAGGAGCGTTCCGTAAGCCGCTGAAGGTGAGTTGAGAAGCTTGCTGGAGGTATCGGAAGTGCGAATGCTGACATGAGTAACGATAATGCGGGTGAAAAACCCGCACGCCGAAAGCCCAAGGTTTCCTTGCGCAACGTTAATCGGCGCAGGGTGAGTCGGCCCCTAAGGCGAGGCAGAAATGCGTAGTCGATGGGAAGCTGGTTAATATTCCAGCACCTCGCGTAAGTGCGATGGAGGGACGGAGAAGGTTAGGTCTACCAGGCGTTGGTTGTCCTGGGTTAAGGCGGTAGGTTTGGGTCTTTGGCAAATCCGGGACCCTTTAAGACCGAGCACCGATGACGAGTCCAATAGGACGAAGTGACTGATACCACGCTTCCAGGAAAAGCTCCTAAGCTTCAGCTTACGCAGACCGTACCGTAAACCGACACAGGTGGGTAGGATGAGAATTCTCAGGCGCTTGAGAGAACTCGGGTGAAGGAACTAGGCAACATAGCACCGTAACTTCGGGAGAAGGTGCGCCCCTGATGGTGGCTCATGCGAGCTACAGCTGTCGGGGGCCGCAGTGACCAGGCCGCTGCGACTGTTTATCAAAAACACAGGACTCTGCAAACACGAAAGTGGACGTATAGGGTCTGACGCCTGCCCGGTGCCGGAAGGTTAATTGATGGGGTCAGCCGCAAGGCGAAGCTCTTGATCGAAGCCCCGGTAAACGGCGGCCGTAACTATAACGGTCCTAAGGTAGCGAAATTCCTTGTCGGGTAAGTTCCGACCTGCACGAATGGCGTAACGATGGCGGCGCTGTCTCCACCCGAGACTCAGTGAAATTGAAATCGCTGTGAAGATGCAGCGTTCCCGTGGCAAGACGGAAAGACCCCGTGAACCTTTACTATAGCTTTACACTGAACGTTGAGTTCGTCTGTGTAGGATAGGTGGGAGGCTTTGAAACCATGGCGCTAGCTGTGGTGGAGCCATCCTTGAAATACCACCCTGTCGTGCTTGACGTTCTAACCTGGGCCCGTAATCCGGGTCGGGGACCGTGTATGGTGGGTAGTTTGACTGGGGCGGTCTCCTCCTAAAGAGTAACGGAGGAGCACGAAGGTACGCTCAGCGCGGTCGGACATCGCGCACTGTGTGCAAAGGCATAAGCGTGCTTGACTGCGAGATCGACGGATCGAGCAGGTACGAAAGTAGGTCTTAGTGATCCGGTGGTTCTGTATGGAAGGGCCATCGCTCAACGGATAAAAGGTACTCCGGGGATAACAGGCTGATACCGCCCAAGAGTTCATATCGACGGCGGTGTTTGGCACCTCGATGTCGGCTCATCACATCCTGGGGCTGAAGTCGGTCCCAAGGGTATGGCTGTTCGCCATTTAAAGTGGTACGCGAGCTGGGTTCAGAACGTCGTGAGACAGTTCGGTCCCTATCTGCCATGGGCGTTGGAGATTTGAGAGGGGCTGCTCCTAGTACGAGAGGACCGGAGTGGACGAACCCCTGGTGTTCCGGTTGTCACGCCAGTGGCACTGCCGGGTAGCTACGTTCGGAAACGATAACCGCTGAAAGCATCTAAGCGGGAAGCGTGCCTCAAGATGAGATCTCCCGGGAGCTTGACTCCCCTGAAGGAACCATCAAGACCAGGTGGTTGATAGGCTGGGTGTGCAAGTGCAGCAATGTATTGAGCTAACCAGTACTAATGATCCGTGTGGCTTGACCATATAACCTCAAGTGGCCTTGGACTCGACGATAACGTCTGGGTTCGAATCGGCCTCGCTACATCCCACCCTACGAGAGCGTGAGCGCGATCGGTCCCTCGGATTAGTCCGTCTGGATCGACCCGCGACCCTCCACCCTCTCCCTGGTGACAATAGCTGCGTGGAACCACCCGATTCCATTCCGAACTCGGAAGTGAAACGCGCACGCGCCGATGGTAGTGTGCATCTAGCATGCGAGAGTAGGTCATCGCCAGGGTTTTTACCCAAAACCCCGCAGCTCCGGCTGCGGGGTTTTTCTTTGCCTGCGTTTTTCTCTGGGCCGACGTTCCACGATCGGGGCTTCGGCCTGGAACGGCGGGAGGTGGGGGGCCCCGTCGCGGGCGGCAAGCCCTTTTCGGCGAATGTCCCCCGGCGTCGGCCTGCGGCCGCCACCTCCTCCTTTATTTCGCCGAAAAGACTTCCCGCCCACGACGGGGCTCGGCTCCGGGGCGTGACGTGGGGTCGCGGCGGCTTCCGGGAGCCGCAAAGGCGGGGCTGGGAAAGGCGTTGTCGCTCCCGCGAAAGCGCGAGCCTAAGGACATTAAGTCGTTGAAAGTCGAAGTCCTTGGGTTCCCGCCATCGCGGGGATGGCGAGCAAAGACGGATTGTTCAGACTTTCCCTAGAGAACGGTGGGCGGCTCGCCGCCGACGATGACGATATCGGCGGGGCGGCGGGCGAACAGGCCCACGCTGACCACGCCGGGGATCTGGTTGAGCTCGCGCTCCATCGCCACCGGGTCGGTAATCAAGAGGCCATGGATGTCGAGCACCCAGTTGCCGTTGTCGGTGGTCACGCCCTGGCGCCAGACGGGCTGGCCGCCGGTGCTGGCCAGGATCTCGCGTGCAACCAGGCTGCGGGCCATGGGGATGACTTCGACCGGCAGGGGGAAATGGCCGAGGAGGCCCACCTGCTTGGCCGGGTCGATGATGCACACGAAGGTCTTGCTGGCCTCGGCGATGATTTTTTCGCGGGTCAGGGCGGCGCCGCCGCCCTTGATCAGCCGTTTGTGCGGATCACATTCATCGGCGCCGTCCACGTACAGGGGCAGCGGGCCGACCGCGTTCAGGTCCAGAATGTCGATCCCATGGCCACGCAGGCGCTCGCTGCTCTGCTCGGAGCTGGAGACCGCGCCTTCGATGCGGTCCTTGATTCGTGCCAGGGCATCGATGAAATACGCCACGGTGGAACCAGTGCCGACTCCGACGACCATGCCGTCCTCGACGTGCTCGATGGCCTTTTCGCCGGCCAGGCGCTTGGCTTCGCTCACTGGGACTTGCCCTCCAGGGCGAGCAGGATCTTCCACTGCGCGGCGGTCACCGGCAATACCGACAGGCGCGCTCCCTTGCGGATCAGGGCGAAGTCCTCACCCAGTGCCTCGCTGCGGGTACGGATCGTGGCCAGCGACACCGGCTGTTCCAGTTTGCGCACGAAGCCCACGTCGACCAGCATCCAGCGCGGTTCTTCGCGCGTAGACTTGGGATCGAAGTATTTGGATTTCTTTTCGAACTGGGTCGGATCCGGATAGGGCGTGCTGGCCACCTGGGCGATGCCGTAGATTCCGGGCACCTTGGTGTTGGAGTGGTAGAAGAACACCTGGTCGCCGACCTGCATGCTGTCGCGCATGAAATTGCGCGCCTGGTAGTTGCGCACCCCGGTCCAGGGTTCGGTGCCGACCCGCTCCAGGTCGTCGATGGAGAAGTCGTCAGGTTCGGACTTCATCAGCCAGTAGCGCTTGGGTTTGCTCATCGGGGCCCGTTGTCAGGAATGTAGGTGGCCTGTTCCGTGCAGACCGCATCCAGCGGCACGTCCCAGTCCTCGCACGCAAGCGAGTCGACCTGCTGGCTGGAGAACGCGGCACCGACCAGCCACGGTGGCGCCGCCCGGTTGCGACGGAACGCGAAGCTGCGATCGTACCAGCCCGCGCCCATGCCCAGCCGGTTGCCGGCGTCGTCGAAGCCCACCAGCGGCAGCACCGCCAGTGCAATGGCGTCGGGCTGGATCAGCAGGGATGCATCGACGTCCGGTTCCGGGATGCCGTAGCGGTTGCTGACCAGGGGTTCGCCCGGTCGCCACGGCGCGAAGAGGAGGTGGTTGTCCGCCGCCGGGCCATGTTCCGCCCGCGCCAGCACAGGCAGGCAATAGGCCAGCCCGGGAGGCAGGTGCATCTGCCAGACGTGCAGGGCGATCTCACCGTCCATCGCCCAATAGCCGGCGACATGGCCGTGGTCGGGCAGGAAGGGCAGCGCGAGCAGCCGTTCGGCCAGGGACTCGGCGGCGGCGATCCGTTCTTTCGCGGGGATGGTGCGCCTGGATTGGCGCAGGTCGCGACGCATTGCGCTGCGCGGATCGGTCATCGGCAATTTGCGGCCAGGATGCCGCAGGAGCGTCGCCCTGCGGCCGTTGAATGGGGTACGTCCTCCGCCATGACGATGCGCGCAAAACGACCTTGAACCCAGGGTTCAAGTGGGGTGGCTGCGGACTCCTTCGGGCTTCCCGCTGCAAGGCGGACATGCACGCCCGGATTCCACTGCCTCCCCTAGGTCGCGATTAAGGGACAAGGCGAATGTTTGCGCGCTGTCGGACACGGCAGAGGACGCAGGGCCAGTATAGCGCCAACGACGGATCCCGGATGAATGCAGCGCTGGCCCCGGAGGGGCTGGTGCATGCGGCGCTCAGCCGGCCCGGACCCCGTCGAGCTTGCGCTCGAGCGCGTCGAGGGTGCGGTCGATCTCGGCGTCGCGTTCGCGCAACTGCTGCAATTCGTGGGCGAGGTTGAGCGCTGCCAGCACCGCGACCCGGTCCACCGCGGCCATCCGGTTGGCGCCGCGGATCTCGCGCATCTTGCCGTCCAGAAGCCTGGCGGCCGCCATCAGCGCTTCGCGTCCGTCCGCGCCCACGCCAACGGTGTATTCGCGATCGAGGATGCGGACGCTGACCGGGTCGTTTTCGCTGCTCACGTGTGCTGCTCCAGCGACTTGAGCCGCGCAATCATGGCTTCCACCCGGGAGCGCGCCTGCTCGTTCTTGGCCACCAGTTGCGATCGCTCGCTTGCGGCCTGTTCGTGCTGCTGGCGCAGGCCCTGGTTCTCCGCATCAAGCTGCCGGACCCGCTCGACCAGTTCGTCGATACGCGCCGCGAGGGTACGCAGCCTGTCGATCTGGTCGGGGTTGTCCATGGAGGCAAGATAGGCAGGCGGCGCGGCCCGGTCAAGGCGCGGCGCCGTCGAGGGGCGCGGCGTGCGGCAGGCGCCGCGGCCGCCAGTTGCGGATGAACGCCAGGCAGGCGTGGGCGTCCATCGGCTGGGCCACCCAGAAGCCCTGGATTTCGTCGCAGCTGTGCTGCGACAGGAACCGCACCTGGGCTTCGGTTTCCACCCCCTCGGCAATCACGTTCAGTCCCAGCGAGTGGGCCATGGTGATGATGGTACTGGTGATGGCGGCATCCTCGGGATCGCTGCTGACGTCTTCGACGAAGGCCTTGTCGACCTTGATCGTGGTGATCGGCAGCCGCTTGAGGTAGGCCAGTGAGGAATAGCCGGTGCCGAAGTCGTCGATCGCCAGCGGCACCCCGATCTCCCGGAACGCCTGCAGCCGGGCGGCGGTATGTTCGGCGTTGGCCATCAGCACGCTCTCGGTCAGCTCCAGCTCAAGCGAGTGCGCGGCCAGCCCGGTGTCCTCCAGCACCCGCCTGACCACCTCCGGGAAGTTGCCGCGCAGCAGCTGCAGCGCCGAGACGTTGACCGATACCGACAGCCCGGCGTCCACGCCGTGCTGCTGCCAGCGGCGCAGCATCAGGCAGGCTTCGCGCAGGACCCATTCGCCGATCTCCAGGATCAGCCCGCTTTCCTCGGCCAGCGGGATGAAGTCCGCTGGCGCGACTTCGCCGTGTTCGTCGCTGGTCCAGCGCAGCAGCACCTCCACCCCGGTGATACGCGAGTCGGCCAGCGCCATCCGCGGCTGGTAGACCAGGCGCAGCTCGCCGCGGTCAAGCACCTTGCGCAGCGCTGCCGTCAGCGTGGCGCGCTTGCGGGTGGCGACGTCCATTGCGTCGTCGTAGCGCATGAAGGTGCGCCGGCCGGCCGCCTTGGCCTGGTACATGGCGGTGTCGGCGCGCTTGATCAGGTCGGTGGGCACCTGGCCGTGTTCGGGGTACAGGCTGATGCCGATCGACGGCGAGGTAGCGATCTCCTGGCGACCGTCGACCTGCAGGGGTGCCTCGAACGCCATGATGATCTCGCGCGCGGTGCGCTCGGCCTGGTCGGGTGACTCCAGGTCTTCCAGCACCACCATGAACTCGTCGCCGCCCAGCCGGGCCACCGTGTGGTGTTCGCCGACGGTCTGCTGCAGGCGCCTGGCCGCCGCACGCAGGATCCGGTCGCCGGCGGCGTGGCCGAGCGAGTCGTTGATGTCCTTGAACCGGTCCAGGTCCAGGAACAGCAGGCCGATGCGGCCCTTGTGTCGGCGCGCCCGCACGATCGCCCGCGACAGGCGTTCGGACAGCATCGCCCGGTTGGGCAGGTTGGTCAGGGTGTCGAAGTTGGCCAGGTACAGCAGTTCCTGCTCGGCGCGCTTTTGCTGGGTGACGTCGCTGAGCACGGTGACGTAGTGCGCTTCCCCGGCGCCGTCGCCGGCCACCGCGTTGCAGACCAGGTGACAAAGGAACTCCTCGCCATCCTTGCGCTGCTGCCACATCTCGCCCTTCCAGTAGCCGTGCCTGGCCAGCTGCTGGCGCATGTGGCGGTAGAACGCGTCCTCGTGCTGGTCGCTGTCGAGCAGGGTGGCGTTGCGCCCGATCACGTCTTCGGCGGAATAGCCGGTGATGCGGGAGAACGCGGGATTGACGGAGATGAAATCGAAACGGTCGTCGATTACCGACACCGCCTCGTCCATGCTGCGCAGGATCTGGGCGGCGATGCGGCGCTCGCGTTCGGCCTGGCGGCTGCGGCTGATGTCCACGGCGGTCCCGGCCACGCGCGTGGGGCGGCCGCGCTCGTCACGCTCTACGATCCTGCCGCGCGCCCGGACCCAGACCGGCTCATCGCCGCCGAGCAGGACCCGCGCTTCGCACACGATGCTGCGGGTGAGGCCGCCCAGGCAGGCCTGCATGTCGCGGTATGCGGTTTGGATGTCGTCGACGTGCAGCAGCCGCTCGATCGCGAGCTCGTGCTCGCGCATGACGTCGGACTGCCCTCCCGCATCGGGCTCGACCTGGAGCAGTCGCACGTTGCGACTGCCCACGTCGTACTCCCAGTAGTGCTCGCCGGTGGCCCACAGGGCCATCTTCAGCCGGTCCTCGCGATCGCGCAGTCTGCGCAGCTGCCGCCGGGCGTGACGGCGCTGCAATACCAGCAGCGCGCCCGTGAGCAACACCAGCACAATGACCACGGTGCCCAGCAGCCGCGGATCCGCGGGATCGATCGGCACTTTGTTCCCCTGTAGCGCAGGCCTGCGGCGCCAGTTTCCGAGTGTAGGCATGCTGGCCGGCCAGCACAAAGGGCGGCGCCACGGCTGCGTTGCTAGACTTGGCACCTCCCGCACGCTGGCCGGCCCGATGACCGCAACCCTTCCCCCGATCACCGATGTACAGGACTCCAGCCGCAGCCTGGGGCTGGCTGCCAGCGCCCCCGAGTTGCACGGGAGCCTCAGCGGGTGGCTGGCCGGCGGCGGTGACAGTGGTCCTGGGTGGCTGGCGCGGGTGCTGGTGGACGACGCCGCACCGGCGCCCGACGCCGTGCTCGAAGACATGCGCGAGGCGACGGTGGCGCAGATCGAGGATCCGGAATTCGGCTTCACGCTGCTGCTGCCCGACTCCCGGGAACCGCTGTATGAGCGCAGCCTGGCGCTGTTTGAATGGTGCCGCGGATTCCTCGGCGGCTTCGGACTGGCGGCCGGCGCCGAGCCGCCGGTGTCGGACGAGGGCGGCGAGGCGCTGGCCGACATCGCCAGGTTGGCCGCCGCCAGCCCGCAGGAAGACGGTGATGAAGAGGACGAGCGCGCGCTGGCGGAGATCCAGGAGTTCGTACGCGTGGCCGCGCTGCTGTTGCACGGTGACTGTGCGCTGGGGCCGCGCCACCGCCAGCAACTGAACTGAGGGTCCGGCGCGATGACGGCCACGACCGCGCACACCGGCGGCCGCCTGCGGCCGTTGGCCGGCATTTCGCCCGCGCTCCACGCCCGCCGCCGTCGGCAGCTCATGCGCATGGCCGGTGACGACGCGATCCTGGTGTTGCCCGCTGCGCCGGAGCGCGTGCGCAGTCGCGATACCCACCATCCGTACCGGCAGGATTCGGACCTGTGGTACCTGACCGGCTTTGCCGAGTCCGAGGCGGTGCTGGTGTTGGTGCCTGGCCGCCGACACGGCGAATGCCTGCTGTTCTGCCGCGAACGCGACCCGGTGAGGGAAGCCTGGGACGGGCCGCGGGTCGGGCCCGAAGACGCGGTCGAGGCGCTGGGCATGGACGACGCCTATCCGATCGACGACCTGGACGAGATCCTGCCCGGCCTGCTCGAGGGCCGGACCCGGGTGTACTACCACTTCGGCCGCGACGTCGACTTCGACCTGAAGCTGATCGGCTGGCTGAACCGCGTCCGCGAGCAGATGCGGCTGGGGGCACAGCCGCCGCACGAATTCCTGGAGCTGGGCCACCTGCTCGACGAGATGCGCCTGTTCAAGTCGCGCGAGGAACTGGTGCTGATGCGTCGCGCGGCCGCGATCAGCGTGCGCGCGCACGCCGCGGCGATGGCCGCGGTGCGCCCGGGGTTGTACGAGTACGAGCTGCAGGCGGAGCTGGAGTATGCGTTCCGCCGCCACGGCGGCCAGCCGGCCTATGAAAGCATCGTCGGTGCCGGCGCCAATGCCTGCGTGCTGCATTACCGGACCAACGTCGCCCGCATCGAGCCGGGTGACCTGGTGTTGATCGACGCCGGTGCCGAATACGCAGGCTATGCGGCCGACATCACCCGCACCTTCCCAGCCGATGGCGCGTTCACCCGCGAGCAGCGTGCATTGCACGACCTGGTGTGCGCGGCGCAGGAGGCAGCCCTGGAGCAGTCGCGCCCGGGCGTTCCGTTCGAAGCGGTGCACGAGGCCGCGGTGCAGGTGCTGGCCGAGGGCATGCTGCGCCTGGGGCTGCTCAAGGGCGGGCTGCGCAAGGTGCTTGCCGAAAAAAGCTACCGGCGCTTCTGCCCGCACAAGTCAGGGCACTGGCTGGGCCTGGACGTGCATGACGTGGGCGAATACCGGGTCGACGGCCAGTCGCGGCTGATCGAGCCGGGCATGGCGTTCACCATCGAGCCGGGGATCTACGTGCCCCCCGACGCCAGCGACGTGGACGCGAAATGGCGCGGGATCGGCATCCGCATCGAGGACGACGTGGCCATCACGAAGGACGGCCACGAGGTGCTGAGCACGGGGCTGGCCCGCACTGCGGACGAAGTCGAGGCGTTCATGGCCGCGCGGGAAGGCTGATGCCGGCGGAGGTCATCCCGCCTGGGCCGCAAACTCCTCGCGGGTCAGGTTCACCGGCTCGCCTTCCGTGACGACCAGGTCGTCCTCGATGCGGATCCCGCCGTAGGGGCGGAACGCATCGACCCGGTCCCAGTCCACGCTGTCGGCGTGCGCGCCCTCGCGGACCTTGTCCAGCAGCAGGTCGATGAAGTACATGCCCGGCTCGTTGGTCATCACCATGCCCGGCGCCAGGGTGCGGGTGAAGCGCAGGAACGGGTGGCCGTCGGGCTTGTCGATGGTGCCGCCGGCGTCGCTGGCGGCGAAGCCGCCCACGTCGTGCACCTGCAGGCCGATGCCGTGGCCCAGCCCGTGCGGGAAGAAGGCCGCGCTCACGCCGGTTTCCAGCGCCGCTTCCGGGCTGGCACGCAGCACGCCGAACTCGCCCAGCACGCCGGCCAGCGCCAGGTGCGCGTCCAGGTGCAGCTGGCGGTAGTCGATGCCGGCGGTGAAGCGGGCGTTGAGGTCCTGCTGCACCCGGTCGACGGCGTTGATCAGCGCCTGGAACTCGTCGTCGGTATCGGCGGAATAGGTGCGGGTGATGTCGCAGGCGTAGCCACCGTGGCCGGCGCCGGCGTCGATCAGGAAGCTGCGCAACTGGCTTGGCGGGACGCGGTCGCGCTCGGTGTAGTGCTGCACCGCGCCATGTTCGTTGAGGGCGACGATGTTGCCGTAGGGCAGCTCGGTGCTGTCCTGTCCGGCGGCCTGGCAGTACGCCAGGTGGATGCCGAACTCGCTGGCGCCGGCGCGGAACGCGCGCTCGGCAGCGCGGTGCGCACGCACGCCGCGCCGAGTGGCCAGGCGCATCATCGCGATTTCATACGGGGTCTTGAAGGCGCGGTGGTAGTCCAGGTAAGCCAGCACCGGCTGCGGGTTGTTGGGCGCCCAATCGCCCAGCGTGCTCTGCGGTTCGCCCAGGATCGCGCAGCGTGCCGGGTCGCGGGGCAGGTGGGCCGTCGCCTCCTCCGGTTCGCGGATCACCACCACGTCGAAGTGTTCCGCCCAGTAGCCCGCCGGCGTCTCCGGCATTGCATGCCAGAAATCGAACGGCTGCAGGTACACCAGCTTCGGCTTTTCGCCGGGGGTGAAAGACAGCCAGCAGCCGGGGTTCGCGGTCAGCGGCGCCCAGGCCTTGAACTGCGGATTGACCGCGTACGGATAGTCGCGATCGTCGAAGACCTGATAGTGCAGGGTGCCGCTGGGCACCACCAGATGGTCGAAGCCGCCGCGCTCGAGCGCCGTGGCGGCACGCTGCTGCAGGACTTCCAGATGCTCGCGATAGAGGGGGGCGGGATCGGGAATCATTGCATGGGGCCTGTTCGAAACCGCCATTGTCGCCCAATCGCGGCGACCACCCAACCGCACTCAGGCGTACTGGCTGCCTGGCGTGTCGACCCAGGCGCGCAGCTGGCGCACCAGCCTGTCGCTCAGCCCGATGAAGCGGAAGCCGATCCAGTGCTGGCCGGGCGCGCTGGCCTGGTCGCTCCACAGCAGGTGCGCGCCGATCTCGACCGCGGCAGGCTGGCCGTCGCCGCGGTCCAGCGTGAAGCGGAACTGGTAGAGGGCGTCGTTGGCCAGCGGCTGGCTGGCCATCAGCAGCATCCCCGATTCGGACAGGTTGCCGATGTGGCCGACGACCAGGCCGGTCATCGCGTCGGTGACCTGGATCGGGCCGCTGGCCTTGCGTCGCTTGGCGCGCCTGAACTCCTGCATCATGCCGGCGCCCCCGCGGTGGCCGCGTCGTCGCCACGCCCGGCGAAGCTGCGCAGCGCGCTGACCGCCGCCTGCCAGGCGCGATCGACCAGGTGTCCGCGCTCGGCGGTGACCAGGCGGGCCTGGCCGGCGACCATCATCCGCGCCAGGCTGTCCAGGGTCTGCTCGGACACGCGCTGGCCGCGCTGGTTGACGAACAGGGCGTTGTCGGTGATGCGGCTGTACCAGGACAGGCGCCGGCGCACCACGTCGCCCTGCTGGTTGGTGGTGAACTCCACCCAGCAGCCGAAGGGCAGCACCCGGATCTGGTCGTAACGGGCCTGTTCCTCGGCCGAACGCGGCGGCAGCCTTGGCTTCTCGGCCCGGACCTTGTCTTCGCCCAGGCGCACGCGCGCCTTGAGCTTCATGGCCAGCGCGGTGCGCGATGTCGGGTCGTCGTCGTCGACGCTGGCCGTCAGCCGCCGTGCGATCACCGCGGCTTCGTCGTCGTGGTAGCCGACCTGGCTGAGCGATGACTCCACGTGCGCGGTCAGCTCGGGCGAGCCGGTGACGTCCTCGCGGCTGCAGGACCTGATGATTTCCCCGGTGGCCTGCAGCTGCTGGAGCCAGGCTTGCGAATCTTCGCCCTGGCGCAGCAGGGTCAGGGTCAGCACATCAGCCCAGGCCTGGTTGAGCAGCGCGCGGGCGAACCGGGGCAGGCGCCGGTCGCCGACCGTTTCATCCAGCACCTCGGCCGCGCGCCGCTTGGCGACCTCAAGCTTCTCCTTGCCGCGCGCCGCCTCGACGTGGCGCTTCTCCAGTGTCTCGGCCTTGCGCACCTGCAGCTGCATCTTCTGCTGCAGGCTGGCGTTGGCCCTGGAGAACACCGCCGGGTCGTCGTCGAATTCGCTGACCACGTCGCTCACCGCCTGCTTGAGCGGCTCGACCATCGAACGATCGAGCTCGTTGCGGTCGGTCCAGCGGGCGGCGCTCTCGGCGATGGTGTTCAACAGCTGCCGGGCGGGATGGTTGGCGTGCAGGAAGAATGCGCGGTCCAGCAGTGCCAGCCGCAGCAGCGGAAGCTGCAGCTCGCGCACCAGCGGCGAGGTGGGTGCATCGGCGCGGATCTCGTTTTCGATCTGGTCGTAGAGCAGGCTGACCAGTTCGAAGGTGTCGCTGTCCTGCGGGGACAGGGCCGAGCCTTCGCCGTGCTGCTGACGCGCCTGGGCCAGGATGGTGCGCTTGACCTCGGCCAGGCTGGCCCGGCTGGTGATCGGCCGTTGCTGCAGCCCGCGCAGCGCGCCGACCACGTCGGGCGTGCTCAGCTGGCGCTGGCCGGTCCGCGGTTTGTCCGAGCGCAGCTTGTCGATCAGATCGCGGCGCCCGGAGAGCAGCTGCTGGAGCATGGCGAAGGCGGCATCGTCGTCGTCCTCGCCGTCATCGGCCGCGGCCTGGCCCATCCAGGCGGTGTGCAGCTGCTGCTGCGGTTTGTGTCCGGGCGGCGGCTGCCGGGATGCATCGCCGGCCGCGGAACCGGGCGCCACGGCCGGCCGTGGCGCTTCGGCCTCGACCGGGGTCGGCCGGCTGCGCATCGGTACGAAGGTGAGCGCGGGCAGGATGCCTTCGTCGGCCAGCAGTTCATTGACGCGGTCGAGCAGCTGCGGATAGCCCGCCATCACCTGGCGGTCGAACATCCGGTAAAGCAGCAGGCGCGCATCGTGATGGATCTCCATGCCGATGGCGGCCGCGCGGATCGCCCGGCACAGCGCCTGGGGTCCCAGCGGCAGTCGCCCGGCATCGAAGGCGGGGCTGCCCGCCAGCACGCCGAAGCGCTGGCCCAGCAGGTGCAGCGCCAGCGTGGCCCGGCCTTCCTGGCGGCTGGCGACCTCGCCCAGCACCGTGTCCTCGTCCATGACCGAGGTTTCGACCAGGCTGAGGTTGTGGAAGCTCGGCGGATCGTTTTCGTCGTGGGCCGGCTGCGGTGGCTCGACCGGGCTGCGCAGGCCGGCGAGCGCGGATTCCAGGTGGATCATGAACCGGGGCAGCAGATCGGCGCGGTTGAGGCGGAAGCTGCGCAGGGCCTGCATATAGCCCGATTCGGCGCCGGGGTTGCGGGCCAGGTCGGCGAGCCGGAACAGCTCGCGTTCGAAGTCCAGCAGCATCCGTTCCATGCCGTGGTCGAGTTCCTCCGATGCCAGCGACAGGGCCTGTTCCAGGGCGCGGCGCACGCGCACCGGCAGGTCGGCCGTGGCCAGGCTGGCCGGGAGCGAAGGGTCCCTGGAGGCGGTCATCGACGCCATGCCGGAGTTCCCCGCGGCTGCGGCGTGCTGGCGTCAGGCCGGCGTGTGGCGCGGCCCTGGGTCTTCCGGCAGGAAAAGCTCCATGACGTCATTGACGAAGCGCCCCCCAAGCGCAGTGGTGAGTATGCGGCCATCGTGCTCCCGCAACCAGCCCCGGCGCCGCGCCTGGGCCAGCGGCCCGGCGATGGCATCGCGGTCGAGGCCGCAACGGGCCTCGAAATCCTCCAGGCGGAAGCCTTCCTCCAACCTCAACACGTTAAGTGCGTACTCGAACGGCCGTTGTTCCGGCGCGATCCGCTCCTCGCCGCCGATCCCGGCGTCGGTACCGGCCACGGACAGCCACGCGGTGGGGTGCTTGAGCTTCCAGCGGCGCACGATCGCCTGTTCGGCGCCCAGGGTCAGCTTGCCGTGGGCGCCGGCGCCAATGCCAAGGTAATCGCCGTAGCGCCAGTAGTTGAGGTTATGCGCGCACTGGCGGCCGGGACGGGCGTAGGCGGACACCTCGTAGTGCTGATAGCCGGCCCCGGCCAACAGGGCCTGGCAGCGCTCCTGCATGGACCAGGCCAGGTCGTCGTCGGGGATGCCGGAGGGCGGCCGGGCGGCAAACAGGGTGTTCGGCTCCAGGGTGAGCTGGTAGTGGGAGATGTGGGCCGGATCCAGGGCGATCGCGCGTTCGACGTCATGTTCGGCCATGGCCATGTCCTGGCCGGGCAGGGCGTACATCAGGTCCAGGTTGAAGTTGTCGAAACCGGCGTCCTGCGCCTGCTTCACCGCTGCTTCGGCCTGGGCGCTGTCGTGGATCCGGCCCAGGCGCTGCAGGCAGCCGTCGTCGAAGCTCTGGATGCCGAAGCTGAGCCGGTTCACGCCAGCGGCCAGATAATCGGGGAAGCGGCCGTGCTCGGCGGTGCCGGGATTGGTTTCCAGGGTGATCTCCAGGCCGGGCATGAAGCGCAGCCGGGCCGAGGCGCCCTGCAGGAAGCGGTCGATTGCCGCGGGCGGGAACAGGCTTGGGGTGCCGCCGCCGAAGAACACCGCGTGCACCGGGCGGCCCCAGGCCAGCGGCAGATCGTGGTCCAGATCAGCCAGCAGCGCGTCGACGTAGGCATCGAACGGCAGTTCACCGCGCGCCTGGTGCGAGTTGAAGTCGCAGTACGGGCATTTGCGCACGCACCAGGGCAGGTGCACGTAGAGCGTCAGCGGTGGGGTTGTGAGCATTTGCCTATTGTAATTGGCGGCTGGTACGACGCGGGGGCGCCGGGTGGGGGTGCCCTTTAGTCTCCATGTCCCCCGGCGTCGGCCTGCGGC
>JBQDAV010000049.1:12941-18716 GCA_052090405.1 Luteimonas sp. | reverse complement strand
GCGATCGTCGACGTGCCCAATACCGTGGACGTGATCGAGCGGGTGCGGATGGACCAGCTGCTGGTGCGCGACCTCAAGGACCTGTTCCGCTACGAGCCGGGAGTGACGGTAACCGGATCGTACGGTCGCTTCGGCATCGGCGACATCCGCATCCGCGGCCTGGGCGGCAACCGGGTGCGCATCCTTACCGACGGTATCGCGGTGCCCGATGCGTTCGAGATCGGCAGCTTCTCCAACGCCAACCGCAACTTCGTCGACCTGGACACGCTCAAGCGGGTGGAGGTGGTGCGCGGGCCGAGCAGTTCGCTGTACGGCTCCGACGCGCTGGGGGGGGTGGTGGCGTTCGTGACCCGGGACCCGGCCGACTATCTGCAGCCGGGCAGGGATGCCTACTTCGGCTTCAAGCTGGGCGCGGAAAGTGACTGGGACGGCCTGTTCGCCGGTGCCACCGCGGCCTTCGGCGGCGACCGCTGGTCGGGCCTGGTCGCGGTGGGCCACCGCCAGGGCCGGGAGACGGAGAACATGGGCGAAGACGACAGCATCGGCGCCGCGCGTACCGTGCCCAACCCGCAGGATCGAGACGGACGCAGCGTGCTTGCCAAGCTGGTGTTCGAGCCCGATGCGCGCCAGCGCTTCCGGCTGGCGGTGGAGGGCAACGAGGACAGCGCGGACACCCGGATGCTGAGCATGCTCGGGCTGCAGGGGCTGACCGGCGCCGACAACACCGCGGTACGCGCAGACGACCACCAGACCCGCGCGCGGGTGGCCTTCGCCCACGAGGTCAACGCGCTGGGCGCGGGCTTCGCCGATGCGCTCGACTGGCAGGTCTACCGCCAGGACAGCGAAACCACCCAGGACACCCTGGAGGAGCGGATCACTGCGGGCGGACTGCCGGAGCGGCGCGAGCGCCGCTTCAACTTCGACCAGCGCGGGTACGGGCTGCAGGCCAACTTCTACAAATCCTTCGACACCGGCAGCGCCCGCCACGACCTGACCTGGGGCATCGATGCCTCGCGTACCGAGACCCGGCAGAAGCGTGACGGCCTGGTGACCAGCCTGGAGACCGGCGGGACCAGCAACGCGATGCTGCCAGACGTGTTCCCGGTGCGCGACTTCCCGATCAGTACCACCACCACGTACGCGCTCTATGCCCAGGACGAGATCGTCTTCGGCGAGGGCGGGTTCCGGCTGGTGCCGGGCCTGCGCGTGGACCGCTACGAGCTGCGGCCGGAACTGGACAACATCTTCGCCGAAGACAACCCGGGCGTGGCGGTCAGTGATCTCAGCCGCACCCAGGTCTCGCCCAAATTGGGAGGGGTGTGGAAGTTCGATGGCGGCTGGTCCCTGTTCGCCGGCTATGCGCGCGGCTTCCGCGCGCCGCCCTACAGCGATGTCAACATCGGTTTCACCAACGTCATGTTCGGTTACACCGCGATCGCCAACCCGGACCTGCGGCCGGAGATCAGCGACGGGCTGGAGGCCGGCATCCGCTTCGCCGGCGATGCGGTGCATGCTGGCCTGACCGGCTACCACAACCGCTACGACGACTTCATCGAATCGTTCCGCTTCGTCGGCATGAACGACCAGGGGCTGATGGTGTTCCAGTCGCAGAACGTGGCCGAGGCACGCATTTACGGCGCCGAGCTGAAGGCCGGCGTGGACCTGGGTGGGCTGTCGGCCATGTGGGAGGGGTGGTCGCTGCGCGGCGCGGCGGCGTTCTCGCGCGGGGAGGACCGCACCGCGGGCGTGCCGCTGGATTCGGTGGATCCGCTTACGGCCACGCTGGGGCTTGCCTACGCGGGCGATGCCTGGGGCGCCGAGCTGGCCGGGCGCTTCGTGGCGAAGAAGGATCGTGTTTCCGACCCGGAGCTGTACCGCACCCCCGGCTACGGCGTGCTGGACCTGTACGCGCACTGGAACTTCGCTCCCGGCGCGCGGGTAAACGCCGGCCTGTTCAACCTGGCCGACCGCCGCTACTGGGGGGCCGGCGACCTGCCGCTGGTGGCCGCGACCAGCGGGGTGCTGGACCGTTTCACCTCCCCTGGTCGCAGCGTCGCCGTCAGCGTCTCGGTGGAGTTCTGAATCGCCGGCGCGCAGCCATCGCATCCACCCCGATCCACACGTAAAACGGAAGCCACGCCATGAAGCCAATCGCCGCAATCAAGTTAATCCTGCCGCTGTCGCTGTGTTGCAGCGCCGCCTTCGCCCAGGAGCCCCCCGCCGCCGATACGCAGCGCGACCGCCAGGCCATCCTCGCCATGCAGGGCGAGTACACGGTGGACTTCATGTTCGATGAGACCGTGCTGCTGGCCGAGGGCTACGAGCGGATGGAGCCGCAGCGCAGCGGCGGTGACGAGGTGGTGATCGTGGTCGAGGATTCGCCGACGAAGGTGGTGCTGCAGCACATCCTGGTGCACCAGCCGACCGGGCACGTGACCAAGCACTGGCGCCAGGACTGGACCTACGAGGCGCCGCAGCGCTGGGAGTTCACCGCCGACCTGACCTGGCAGGTGCGCGACATCCCGGCTGACAGGACGCAGGGCGCCTGGACCCAGTGCGTGTACGAGGTCAACGACGCGCCGCGCTACTGCGGTACCGGACGTTGGGAGCACGACCACGGCGTCGCTACCTGGACATCGGATCACACCTGGCGGCCGCTGCCGCGTCGCGACTACACCAAGCGCGACGACTACAACGCACTCAGCGTGGTGAACCGCCACACCATCGTGCCTGGCGGCTGGACCCACGAGCAGGACAACACCAAGCTCGTGCGCGCGGACGACGGCAGCGTCGAGCGCGTCATCGCGCGCGAGGTCGGCTTCAACGACTACATCCGCACCGACGAACTGGAGTTCGGGCCGGCCTACGCCTACTGGGACGCCACTGCGGATTATTGGGCCCGCGTGCGCGAGCGCTGGGACGCGCTGCTGTGGCAGCCGCCGGGCGTGCGGCTGACGACCGGGGTCGACGGAATGGAGCTGATCATGCCGCTGTTCGAGCAGGCCGCGCGCGTGGAGCAGGGCGAGCAGGTCGGGGACGCCGAGATCGACGCCACCTTCGCCGAGTGGGTGGAGCCGGCAGGCGCCACCGCCGGCGCGCAGGCCGCGCGGTAACAGCACGCCTGTCCTGGGCCGCTCCCAGCCGGCCCCGGAGCGTCGCATCTGGGATAATCGGGGCTTCCACTCCGCAGAACAGGTGCCCCCATGACCCGCAAGACCGCCCTCAACGACACCCACCGCGCGCTGGGCGCGAAGATGGTCGACTTCGGCGGCTGGGACATGCCGCTCAACTACGGCTCGCAGATCGAGGAGCACCATCAGGTGCGGCGCGCGGCGGGGATGTTCGACGTCAGCCACATGACCGTGATCGACCTGTCCGGCCCGCAGGCGCGCGACTTCCTGCGCCGGCTGTTGGCCAACTCGATCGACAAGATGAAGAAGCCGGGCAAGGCGCTGTACTCGTGCATGCTCAACGAACAGGGCGGGGTGATCGACGATCTGATCGTCTACCTGCTCGGCGAGGACAGCTACCGCATCGTGTCCAACGCGGCGACGCGCGACAAGGACCTGGCCTGGATCCAAGAGCAGGCAAAGGGCTTTGACGTGCAGGTGCGTGAGCGCCCGGAGCTGGCGATCATTGCGGTGCAGGGGCCACAGGCGCGCGATGCGGTCATTGGCCTGGTCGGCGAAGGCGACCGCGAGCGGGTCGCCGGCCTGGGCAAGTTCGCCGCGCTGGACGTGGAATCCACGGGCGGCGTGGCGCTGTTCATCGCCCGCACCGGTTACACCGGCGAGGACGGCTTCGAGATCGTGCTGCCCGAAGACGGGGCGGTGGCGTTCTGGAACGCGCTGGTCGAAGCCGGGGTCAAGCCGGCCGGGCTGGCCGCACGCGACACCCTGCGCCTGGAGGCGGGCATGAACCTGTATGGCCAGGACATGGACGAGGAAGTCACCCCGTACGTGTCCGGGCTGGGCTGGACGGTCTCGCTGGACGAGGGGCGCGACTTCATCGGCCGCCAGGCGCTGGAGCAGCAGAAGGCCGATGGCGTGCCCGCCCGGATCGTGGGCCTGGTGATGGATGACCGGGGCGTGCTGCGCCACGGCCAGCGCGTGCTCAGCGATGCCGGCGAAGGGCAGATCCTGTCCGGCACCTTCTCGCCCACCGTCGGCAAGGCGATCGCGTTCGCGCGCATCCCCGTCGGCGAGGCCGGGCAGGTGCGCGTGGACCTGCGCGGGCGCGAGGTCCCGCTGCGCGTGGTGCGCTATCCGTTCGTGCGCGAAGGCCAGGTGCAGGAAGGGATCGCGGAGTGACCAGGCCGCGGCCGCAGGGGCTGCCATCACGGGTGGCTCCTTGGCTACACTAGGCCCGCTTTCCCATCCAACCCCCACCAATCCATCTGATCTGGAGCCAGCCATGAGCGAGATCCCGGGCGATCTGAAGTTCCTCAAGTCCCATGAATGGGCCCGCGTTGAAGAAGGCGGCAAGGTGACGATCGGCATCTCCGAGCACGCGCAGGAGATGCTCGGTGACCTGGTGTACGTCGACCTGCCCAACGTTGGTGACAGCGTGGAAGCGGGCAGCGGCGTGGCGGTGGTGGAGTCGGTGAAGGCCGCCTCTGACATCTACACCCCGGTGTCGGGCACGATCGTCGCAGTCAACGAGGATCTGTCGGACAAGCCGGAGACGATCAACGAGGATGCCTACGGCGATGGCTGGCTGTTCGTGGTGCAGTCCGACGACCTTGATCCCATCAATGAAATGCTCGACCCGGACGCCTACGCCTCCCAGCTGGACGAGTAGTCCGACGACGAACCCGGCGACGCGCAATCACTCTTGCGCAGTGCCAACCACACAGACGAATGCCGGCTGACAGCCGGCATTCGCGTCTTTGGAGTTCGCGCAGTTTCGGCGCAAACCCACTTGTGCGCCGCGAAATCAGCATGCGTTGATGACTGGCCTGCAACCGCATGCGTGGATGCCGGAACGTGATGCGTCGGCGAGCACGCATTGCTTGCGCGTGCCGGGCGCGGAAAAACACGTTTGCACATGGCCATGCAGGAAACACCTTGAAAACAGCGGTTTCGCATCACCGGCCTTTGCCGTCGACGACGATGCGCGATCAAGGTGCAACGCGAAGCACACAGCAATCATCGCTTCGTATGCGTCCACGGCATGGCCTGCACCGGGACGTTGCGCGTTGCAGGGTGTTGACAGTGCAAAAAACCGTGATTAGGTTTCGCCCAAGCAGGCGTTGACTGCAAAGGCGAGTGATACGCATCAAAGCGAACGGACCCGGGACAGGCACATCTTCCGCCACGAACTTCAAATCGGTGGAAGCGGGCATCTTCTCCCTTGCGAATTACCACCCCTCAAACATGGCACCCGTGGCGCAGTCCGTCGCGGGTGCTTTCCGTTCTGCATCCGGTTGTTGTTCGACCGGCCGCCCGCGTGAAGCGGGCACCACCAGATCCGTCCCGATGCGCGGTGCGCGTCGGCGGTTGATCGCGGGTCCGATCCCCGCGGTGTTTTGCAAACTGGGCCGTAGCTAGCAACGAGAGTCCAACGACGAGGAGAGCCATCACATGGCCACGAAGAAAGCTGCAAAGAAGCGCACCGCCACCAAGAAGGCGGCGAAGAAGAAGGTCGCCAAGAAGGTGGTCCGGAAGGCCGTGAAGGCACCGGCCCGCAAGGCTGCGAAGAAGACCACCAGGAAGGTCGCCAAGAAGAAGGTCGCGAAGAAGAAGGTCGCCAGGAAGGTGACGAAGAAGGCCGCCA
>JBQDAV010000049.1:7230-12841 GCA_052090405.1 Luteimonas sp. | reverse complement strand
AAGAAGAAGGTCGCGAAGAAGAAGGTCGCCAGGAAGGTGACGAAGAAGGCCGCCAGGAAGACCGCCAAGAAGGCCACCCGCAAGGTAGCCAAGAAGAAGGTGGCGAAAAAGAAGGTTGCCAAGAAAAAGGTCGCCAAGAAGAAGGTGGCGAAGAAAAAGGTAGCCAAGAAGAAGGTCGCCAAGAAGGCCGCGAAGAAGGCCACCAAGAAAGCCGCCAAGAAGAAGGTGGCGAAAAAGAAGGTTGCCAAGAAAAAGGTAGCGAAGAAAAAGGTCGCCAAGAAGGCGACGAAGAAGGCCAAGCCTGCCCGGCGGCGCGCCAAGAAGGCCGCCGTGATTCGGACAGCGCCTGCGCCGTTGATGTAATCGCAACCCCGATTGTCGCAATCAAGACTCCCTTCCCCGCGCGCCCAGGCGGGGAGGGAGTTTTTTTTATGTGTGTCCCGCGCGTGGCCGGGTGCCGGAAATCAGGACCGGCTGGAACCGCCGGCGGTCAGTGCGGCATGGCGTGCGAGGTTGATGCGCTCGTGCCGGCCTGGTGGTGCACCGGGTCGTTGCTGTCCCCGCTGCCTTCGCCGTAGCGGATGTCGTCGGCGTCGTAGTCGTAATCGATCGCCAGCCATGATTCGCCTGACAGCCCGATGGCCCGGTCAAGGATGGTCGGCATCAGGCCCGACGGCAGCGAGCTGCCGCTGTTCCAGAGGATGACCACGCCCAGGTCGCGTTCGGGCAGCATCGCCATCGCCCCGCGATAGCCTTGCACCGCGCCGCCGTGGAACACCATGCGGTGGCCGGAGTAGTCATAGATCCGCCAGCCCAGGCCGTAGCCGGCCGCGTTGAGCCGCTGGTTGCGCCATGACCCGCGGCGTCCGCGGATTTCCCCGGGGGTGCCGACGATGGGCGAGTGCAGGGTCGACAGCAGCGGCGCCGGGAGCACGTCCGGGCGGTAGCCCATGTTGGCGATCAGCCACTGCGACATGTCGGAGATGCTGGCGTTGACGCCGGCCGCGGGGGCGATGCGGTAGTAGGTCGGCTTGGGGATCAGCGAGGTCCAGCCACGGCCGGCGCGCACATGCGGCTTGGCCCAGCGCGGGCTGTTCTGGATGCCGTCCAGGCCGTAGCTGGCGTCGTGCATGCCCAGCGGCTTGAACAGCCGCCGCGACACCGCTTCGCTGAAGAACTGGCCCGAAGTGGCGAAGACCACGTCGCCGACCAGACTGAAGGCAACGTTCTGGTAACCGTAGCAGTCGCCCGGCTGGCAGGTCATGGGTGCCTGCGACAGCCGTTGCACCAGCGAGTTGTATTCGGCGCCGCGTTCAATGTCCCGGTCATAGGTGTGCCGGCCCAGGCCGACCCGGTGGCTGAGCACGTCCGCTACGGTGATCATCCCGGCGGCCTCGGGATTGGACATGCGCAGGCCGGGCATGTAGTCCACCACGCGGCTGTCCCAGCGCATCGCGCCTTCGGAGACCAGCACGCCGGCGATGGTGCCGGCGAAAGACTTGGACAGCGAGGCCAGGCGGAACACGGTGTGCGAGTCGACCGGCTCGGCCGCCTTTACGTCGGTGATGCCGTAGCCGCGCGCGCTGAGCACCTGGCCGTTGTGGACGATCGCCATCGCCAGCCCCGGAACGCGCTGGTTCTCCACCAGGGCTTCGGCCATGGCCTCGAATTCGTGCACGTCGAAGCCCTCTGCCAGCGGCATGACGTCCTCGGGCGGCGGCAGCTGTGACGGCCGGCCATCGGAGGGCGCGGGGAAGGCGGGCATTGTTTCCGGAAACGGTGCGACGGCCTGCATGGGAGCCTGCCCGGGCGTCTGCGCGGCAGTGCCGAGCGCAAGCGGCATCAGCATGCCGACCAGCCCCAGTTGCCAGGCCCAGGTGACGGGCCGTGGCCGCCGTTGTGCCTTCACTTTCATCGGGTCTGCCCCCTGCGTATGCTTGCCTGCGGGTGGATGATAACGCGTCGAAACCAATTTGCATGAACAAGGGGAGCTTTGATGGGTAGCTTGCTGATTGTCCTGGTAATTCTCGGCGTGGGCGCCGCCTTCGTCCTGTGGGGCGTGGGCATTTACAACGGCCTGATTACCGCCCGCAACGCATTCAGGAATGCGTTCGCGCAGATCGACGTGCAGCTCCAGCGCCGGTTCGACCTGATCCCGAACCTGGTCGAGACCGCCCGCGCCTACATGGGCCACGAGCGCGAGACGCTCGAAGCGGTGACCGCGGCGCGCACCGCCGCGCAATCCGGCCTGGCCGCGGCCAAGGCGAACCCGGGTGATCCGGAGGCGATGGCCACGCTTGCCGCCACCCAGGGCCAGCTGGAAGGCGTGCTCGGCCGGCTGATGATGGTGGCCGAGGCCTATCCCGACCTGAAGGCCAACCAGAACATGATGCAGCTCACCGAGGAGCTGACCAGCACCGAGAACCGGGTGGCCTTCGCCCGGCAGGCCTATAACGACTCGGTGATGGCCTACAACAACAAGCGCGAAGTGTTTCCTTCCAGCCTCATCGCCGGCACGTTCAACTTCGACCCGGCTGCCCTGCTTGATATCCCGGCCGACCGCGCCGAGGTGCGCGAGGCGCCGAAGGTGCAGTTCTGAACTTCTTCGAGCGGCAGCAGCAGGCGCGCCGCAACACCACCCGGCTGGTCGTGCTGTTCGCGCTGGCGGTGGTGGGGATCGTGGTGGCGGCCTGCGTAGCGGTCGCGCTCGTGGTCGGGCCCGATCCGGGGGTGCTGGCGGGCACCGCGATCATCACCGCCGGGATCATCGGCCTGGGGTCGCTGTACCGGGTCTCGTCGCTGGGCAGTGGCGGCGAGTCGGTCGCTACCCAGATGGGCGGGGTGCCGGTGCCCGAGGACACCCTGGACCCGCACCTGCGCCGGCTGCGCAATGTGGTCGAGGAAATGTCGATCGCCTCCGGGGTGCCGGTGCCCAAGGTCTACGTGATGGAGAGCGAGGCGGCGATCAACGCCTTCGCCGCCGGCTATTCGCCTTCCGACGCAGCGGTGGCAGTCACGCGCGGCGCGCTGGACAAGCTCAACCGCGACGAGCTGCAGGGCGTGATCGCGCACGAGTACAGCCATATCCTCAATGGCGACATGCGCCTGAACATCCGCCTGGTTGGCGTGCTGTTCGGGATCCTCATGCTCGGGCTGATCGGCCGCAGGGTCATGCTGCTCGGCGGCCGTTCGCGCGGGCGCGGCGCGGCCGGCGTGCTGGTGGCCGCACTGGTGGCGATCCTGATCGGCTACATCGGCATGTTCTTCGGGCGCATGATCAAGGCCGGGGTCAGCCGCTCACGCGAGGTGCTGGCTGACGCCTCGGCGGTGCAGTTCACCCGCCAGACCAGCGGCATCGCCGGGGCGCTGAAGAAGATCGCCGGCGTGCAGGAGGGGTCGCGCTTCGAGCAGCGCGGGGATGCGGAGGAAGTCAGCCACATGCTGTTCGGCGACGGCGTGGGGCTGTCGGGGCTGTTCGCCACCCACCCGCCGATCCTGCGGCGGATCCAGGCGCTGGAGCCGGACTTCCGCTCCGAGCAGCTGGAGCGGCTGCAGAACCAGTACCGCGCCGCGCCGCCCAACGGGCTGCAGGAAGACCTGCACATGGGCCTGGCCGCCGAAGGCGAGGCGCTGCTGCCGGACGTGAAGTCGGAGCTGGACGTGACCCCGCCGATGGTCTCGGCCCAGGTCGCCAACCCGCGCGACGACGACTATCGCCGCGCGGACACCATTGTCTCCACCTTGCCCGCCGACCTGCGCGAACAGGCCAGGCAGCGCGATGCGGTCATGCCGCTGCTGCTCGGGCTGCTGCTGGACGACGCCGATGCGGAGGTGCGCGGCCACCAGCGCAGCGAAATCACCGGCCGGCTCGGGGAGCAGATGGCCGACGCCGCCGAATCACTGCGCGCCGGGTCGTTGCTCAACCTGCACCCGATGCACCGCCTGCCGCTGGCCGCGCTGGCCTTCCCGGTGCTGCGCCAGCGCCCGCGGCCGGAGCTGGAAACCTTCCTGGACACCGTCCACGCCGTGGTCCACACCGACGACCACGTCTCCCTGTTCGAATACTGCCTGGGCCAGCTGCTGGAGACCCAGCTGCGCGAATCGCTCGATCCGTCCGCGCACGGGCGCTTCGGCCGGCGCAAGCCGGTCAACGTCAAGCGCGAATTCGCGACCCTGCTGGCGGTGGTGGCCCAGGCCGGCCATCGTGATCCTGACGAGGGCCGCCGCGCCTACCTGGCCGGCCTGCAGCGTGTGCTGCCGCGCGACCACGTGCCTTATGAGCCGCCGGTGCGCGGCGTGCTGGCGCTGGACGAGGTCTGGGAACCGCTGGACCGGCTGGAGCCGCTGGCCAAGCAGATGATGGTGGAGGCGGTCACCACCGCCGCCATGCACGACGGCCGGGTCACCGTGGCCGAGTCCGAGCTGCTGCGCACGATCTGTGGCGTCCTGCACTGTCCGCTGCCGCCGATGCTCGAGCAGCGTTGACGGCACTTTGAGCCCGGCCCTCCTTGCGGCATACTCGGCTGTCCGCGCGTTTGATGATGGATCATCAAGGAGCACGACATGGATGTACTCGCGACCGCCCTGGCGGCACTGGCTTCGCCGGGCCAGCATGACCGTCTGCTGCGGCTGCACACGTCGCTGGGCCGGGACGTCCTGGTCGCCGAAACCCTGCACGCACGCGAATCCCTCGATGACGGCGGCTTCCGTCTTGAACTGACCGCGCTGTCGGTCGATGCGCACCTGTCGCTCGACGACCTGCTGGGCCAGCCGGTCCTGCTGGAGCTGCTGACGGCCGATTCGCGCACCGACCTGCGCCCCTTCCACGGCCACGTCACCGCCTGCGAACTGCTGGGCGGCAACGGCGGGCTGGCGCGCTATCGGCTGGTAATCGAGCCGTGGCTGGCGTTCCTGCGCCAGCGCGTGGACAGCTACGCGTTCCAGGACATGACGATCGTTGAGATCGTCGAAGACATCCTTGCCGACTATGCGCAGGCGGGGGCGCTGGTGCCGGCGTGGCGCTGGGAGCTGTCCGATCGCTCGCTGTACCGCAAGCGCAGCCTCACCACCCAGTACGGGGAAAGCGACTACGAATTCCTGCACCGGCTGCTGGCCGATGAGGGCATCTTCTACTGGTTCGAACACGCTGGCGCGGCGGACGACGACGGCCTGGGCAGCCACACCCTGGTGCTGTGCGACCACGTCGATGCTTTTTCCGATGCCGGCGCGGTGCGCTACCACCGCAGCGATGCCACCGAACGCAAAGACAGCATCCAGCAGTGGCAGCGGGTGCGGCGCTGGCAGACCGGGCGCCTGGAGCGGGCCAGCTGGGACTACCGCAGCCTGGGCCAGCGCCCGGCTTCGGCCGACGGCGAGGTGTTTGGCGATGTGGTACCCGTGGATGCGGACCCTGCAGGCCCGTACGCTTGGGTCGACGGCGCCCAGGGGGAGCTGCGCGCACGCCGGCAGATGGAGGCGCTGCAGGTGCGCTCGCAGGCCGTGGACGGCGCCGGCACGTGGCGACGGCTGGCGCCGGGGATGCACTTCGAGCTGACGGGCCATCACGCCCATCGCGATGCCGATGGGCGCAGCTTCGCCTGCATGTCGGTGA
>JBQDAV010000049.1:0-7130 GCA_052090405.1 Luteimonas sp. | reverse complement strand
GGCCATCACGCCCATCGCGATGCCGATGGGCGCAGCTTCGCCTGCATGTCGGTGACCCACGCGGCGCGCAACAACCTGGGGGCGGAGATCTTCGACGCGCTGGAGCAGGCGCTGGGCCCGGTGGCGATGCCCGGCACGACGCTTCCCGATCCGCTGGCCGGCCTGGATGCGGATGGCAGCGGACAGGCCGGCGACCAGCTGGATCGCGAGCATTTCTACCGCAATCGCTTCAGCGTGATCCCGCAGGGCATCGCGTATCGCCCCCGCACGGCGGACGGCCACGGCCAGCGGCTGCATCCGCGGCCCACCGTGCACGGCAGCCAGAGCGCGATCGTGGTCAGCGATGGCGCGCCGCTGCTGACCGACCGCGACCATCGGATCAAGGTGCAGTTCCCCTGGCAGCGCGGCGCGGACGCCAGCAGCGGCACCGCCCACCCGGGCGGCGACGACAACGCCCCCGGCGACGACGGCGCCTGGACCTGGGTGCGGGTAGCCACGCCGTGGGCCGGCGACAACTGGGGCGGCGTGGCCATTCCGCGCAAGGGGCAGGAAGTGCTGGTGGCGTTCCTGGAAGGGGACATCGACCGGCCGGTGGTGGTGGGTGCGGTCTACAACGGCAAGGGGCAGGACGACGCCCAGCACAACCAGGTGGGCGGTGGCGGCGCCGGCGCGACCGGCAACGCCGCCGCGTGGTTTGACGGCAACGACCACGGCGCGGTGTTTACCGGTTTCAAGAGCCAGGCCCTGGCCAGCAGCCAGGACGGCGGTGGCGGCTACCAGCTGCTGCGCCTGGACGACACCCCGGGCGAGGGGCGCGCGCAGGCGGCCACCACCCAACACCAGAGCACGCTGACCCTGGGGCACCTGAAGGGTGGGCAGGACAACGTGCGCGGCAATGACCGCGGTTTCGGGACGGAGCTGTCCACCCAGGCCAGCGGCGCGATCCGCGCCGGCAGCGGCCTGCTGCTGACCACCGAGCCGGGCAGCCGGCAACTGGCGGCCACGCAGACCCTGTCGCAGCTGGGCGAGGGCGAGCAGCTGGTGCAGGCGCTGGCAGACACTGCGAAGAGTCAGGAAGCCACGCTGCCTGACGACCCGGACACCTTGCCCGCGCAGGAAAGCCTGCAGCAGCTGCAGGAGAGTCTGCAGGCGACCTGCCAGGGCCAGGGCGCTGCCGCAGGCGGAGGCGAAGGTGGCGAGATTGGCGGCGGCGAAGGCGAAGCCCCGGCCTGGAGCGCCCCGCAGCTGGTGGCCTCCAGCCCCGAAGGCGTAATGAGCCTGACCCCGGCCGACCAGGCGTGGGTGTCCGGCACCCAGACCACACTGGCGGCCGGCGCCGACCTGGACTGGGCCAGCCAGGGCGAAACGGTGATTGCCGCCGGCGGCGGCATCGCGCTGTTCACCCAGGGCAGCAACGGCCCGGCGGGCAAGCCGAACCAGGAGACGGGGATTGCGCTGCATGCCGCGCAGGGCAAGGTGAGCGCGCGGGCGCACCGGAACGAGGCCAAGGTGGCGGCGAAGCAGAGCGTGACCATCGCCAGTACCCAGGCGGACGTGGAGATCGCCGCACCGGGCAAGCATGTGCTGCTGACGGCGCAGGGGGCTTATCTGAAGCTTGAGGGTGGGGATATTGAGCTTGGGGCGCCGGGGACGATCGAGTTCAAGGCCGCCAGGAAGGACTGGACGACGCCAAAGAGCACCAGTGCATCATTGGCCCTCCCAACAGCGGCGCTGAATCTGAAAAAGTCGAAGAGGTTTTGGTTCTCGGCGTAAAAAAAACCAATGGACGGTAGTAAAAAATGGAGCTGATACTTCAACCGGTCGTTAACCTTGGCCCGATGGCACAGCCTATAACTCGGGCGAACATGGAGCAGTTTGCAAGCGCTGCCGCATCGGGCCAGTTCCCCATCGCGGGCAACCATTACTGGCATGGGGGGCTGCATTTCAAGGTGCCCTCCAATCATGCAGTCCAGGCGGTCGCGCGAGGAAGGATCATCGCCTATCGGATCAATGCCGACTGGAAGGAGTACGAGCCCGAACC
Organism: Luteimonas sp.; assembly: GCA_052090405.1. Classification (GTDB taxonomy): domain Bacteria; phylum Pseudomonadota; class Gammaproteobacteria; order Xanthomonadales; family Xanthomonadaceae; genus Luteimonas. The sequence continues at coordinate 5,089 of JBQDAV010000049.1, read as the reverse complement.
GGGAAGTGACAACAAGGAAAAGTACTCAACCAGCTTCGTTCTCATCGAGCACGATCTCGCGCGGGATTATCTGAACGGGGAAGTGCTGTTTGAGAAGTGTAAGTTCTACTCGTTATATATGAATCTTCTTCCATTGTCGCAGTTGAGTGGGAAGGACCGATTGCCATGGTTTATGTGTTGTTCCAGGAGTGAACACACTTCACCAGTCGGGAAGCGCGGCGAAGTAGTTCATATGTTGCAACAGACTAATGGCATGGCGAAGACGCGATTGGCCGGTAGCGAGTGCTGGTTGCCGTTAAGATTTTTCGCACAACGTCTTCCAATAGGGAGTTCTTCGGACAGGTATTTGGCAGATCCGGTTTATTTCACTTACGACGACCCATCCTCGATTCTAGGTGCCCTGAAAATGGATGCCGTTGTCGCGTCCGACATTCTAGTCGAGGCTGGTGACATCATCGGCTATCCCGGCGGGATGCAGGTCAGCGCCGGTACGTTCAACGATGACACGTTTCATTTTGAGACGTTCTTCGATGATGCAAATGTGGATTTCTTTGACAATACAGGGAGCTTTGTATACGCCAAGAACAAGTCTATTTCCGGGTTGGGAGTTGGCGCGGGTAAGATGGGTGCGGGGAAGTACTGGTGGAACATGGCCCCGGTTGGCTCACCATCATCTCCGCCGAACTGGGTTGAGCACTACAACATCAATGCAGACCAGGTTTCGGCAGGGCTGACGCCTGTGTATGAGCACTTTGCCTATGAGCCGCCGATGAGCACCACAGCAGCGGCCGCGTCACCGACATTGCCTGTCGTATCCGATCTGGACTGGAAGGACGGCGGGGAACCGTGGGTGTTTCGTTCTGGGACAGACTTCTTTGACACAAACGGCCATGTGGATCACGCCAAGACGCTGCCCGCGGCACGTGAGACCCGGCGACTGGCGGTCAGGCAGCGCTCGGAATGGAGCGACGCGGATCTTCCGGGGCGCTTCTCTGCGCTTCAGAGCGGAGAGCCTGCGCAAGGTCTCCCTAAGCTGGAATCGGACGCATTTTCGGCATTCGTTAACCACGTCAGGGATCACTGCTTCTGGAGTGAAGTGCCCTCACTGCCTGCCGCGACAAACGTGTGGTACCTGAATCCGATCTATTGCATTGAGAAGTTGCAGCGCTGCATGGTTCCTTATCACAACTCAGCGCCGCTTTCCCAAGCGAAGTTTTATCGTAGATGCCTGAATGAGTCCCTGCAACTACTAAAACGCCGGAAGCAGGAACTCACAGCATCCCCGATTGCACCAGCAAGCCAGGTGCGCTTCACGAGGTGGTTTGGATACTCACCCGGCATGACGATTTCTCCCAACGCCGCATGGACCGCTTTTTCACACGGCGCCCAGACTACAATTGCACATGTGGCGACGTTTCACGATGCAGTGACGCACATTGTAAGGATGATTGACTTGTCAATCAGGTCGCTAGAGGAAGAAATTGAATTGTGGTGCCTGCTGCCGAACTATTGGTTCGGCAATGTAACTAGGAACGGGGCGTATGTTTTTCATGACGATGTAACCATGAAAAATATTCATCTTGGCGGTTACTTCATAGGTGCAACAGACACTGCTACGGCTGTCCCGTCAATCACGGATGCGACCACGATCACATGGGGTAGAGAAGTGAGGATATTTTTGCATGAATTCTCCCACTTCAATGATCTTGGTGGGCTCATGGATGTAAAGATCAATGATGGCGCTGTTCCTATTAGTACAGAGTATGGCCCATATGGGGGCGGTGATTGCCAGCAGATTGCATTGAACTTTCCAAGCGCGTCTCTTATGAATGCTGACAACTTTTCTTTTTTTCTAGCGGATGGAATAGATGGAACAGCAGAGGCAACAGAGTATTTTAGCTATCTTGATTAGCTTTTTCTCACTATTTCTTGTCTCATGCATGACATCGAGGGCTTCTGAGATGAAAAACGAGTTCCCGAATGTGCCTGTCGATAACTCAATAAAATATATGGCTCATGTGGATGAACTTAGGGTCCACTCAAGGCGTGAAAGTGGGGCGGTGACTAATATAATACTGGAAAGTCCATTAGCTGCTGAGATATCCGTTGATTTGGATGGATATGATCTGGTTATAAATGGTATAGTTAAAAATGAAAATTCATTCTCGTGGTACTATCCAAATGACCCTTACCAGATCAGTGATAGCTTTGTGTTGCGTGATGGGAAAGGTAAATTAATTGCAGCTAGCCCTAGATACGATAATTTTGGCTTTATAGATGTCACCGATAGTATGTTTATCGAAGTTGATCCTTTTTCTGAATTTCATATCCAGGGTAAAATAAGCCTGAATTCGATTGTTGGTCAGCGGGTAGTTCGTAATCGCCTATGCGCCACATTTGGAAATACGAAACTTCCTCCAAAATTAGCGGAGGAGTTGCTTCGATCTGACGCGCAAGGAACATCTAGGTCGATAATGTTGTCCTCGAAAACTGTTTGTTTCGATCTTGTGCGGAATGATGAGGGATTGTTTTTAGAGAATGTGGGCGAGTAGATGATTCACTCATGATTTACCCTGTAATGATTTTGGCGGTCTCAAGGATCACGTGTTGCACTTAATTTTTAGGCCGCCCTGTTCAACGTGATCGATAATCTCAATCGCGAAGGCCTCGGTATTGCGGTTGACCTGTCACTGTCCTGGGCCCGGGTGATCAGGTCACTGGAGCAGATCATCGAGTGGCGCGGCAGGTCCGGGGCGATCCGTTGCGACAACGGCCCCGAGTCGTCAGCGGCGCGCTGCTGGACTGGGCAGAGCAGCACGACATCCGGATCGAGCACAGCCAGGCAAGCCGCAGCAGAGCGCCTACGTGGAGCGCTACAACCGCACGGTCCGCTACGGGTGGCTCGCCCGAACGCTGTTTGACGCGATCGAGCAGGTGCAAAGCCACCCGCTGGCTATGGTCTTACAATCACGAGCGCCCGAACATGGGTCTCGGCGGCATCACTCCGATGCAGAAGTTGGCGCTTGCTGCATAGTTCCACTTTTGGTGACTGCAAAAAATTGGGGGATTACCGGTCGACCAAAGCCGCCCCAAGGTCCAGTCTGGGCTGGCGGGGCCGATCAAGCAGTTGATCGAGCAGGGGCCTTCGTTTGGTTACCGCACAGTGGCGGCGCTTCTGGGCATGAACAAGAACACAGTGCAGCGGATTTTTCAGATCATGGGCTGGCAGGTCCGCAAGCGCGCCGTGGGTCAGCGTCCGCGAATCCAAGCGCTGCCGTCGGTTGCCTTGGCGCCCGACCAGCGCTGGGCAACCGTAAGCTTCCCCGGTAGGTAGACACCACAGAAGTAGAGCTTTCTGGCACATTCTGCAGCCAGGAGGTTCCATGAAGAAGTCCCGATTTACCGAGACCCAGATCGTCTCGATCCTCAAGCAAGCCGACGCTGGTGTGCCGATCAAGGACATCTGCCGGCAGGCCGGCATCAGCGCGCCCACGTACTACAAGTGGAAGTCCAAGTACGGCGGCATGGAGGCGTCGGACCTGAAGCGGGTCAAGGAGCTGGAAGCCGAGAACGCCAGGCTCAAGCGGATGTACGCGGAGATGGCCCTCGACAACGCGGCGATGAAGGATCTGATCGCAAAAAAACTGTAGGGCCGGAGCAGAAGCGCGAGGCGGTGCGGTACCTGGTCGAGGTGCACGCGCGGCCGCTGCGCCGGTCCTGTGAGTGCGTGGGGCTGTCGCGGGCGGCGTGGTATCGGCCGCCCCTGGACTGGACGGTGCGCGATGCCGAGCTGATCGCCGCCTTGGCCGGGATAGTCGAATGTAATGACCCAGCGGTTTCTGCTCAGGTCAGGCCGCTAAAGCATACGCCTCGGCGGGTGTCTTCATGCCCAGCGCCTGGTGCGGGCGCCGGAAGTTGTAGAACTGGATCCAGTCGCTGATCACGCGCATCGCATGCTGCTGGCTTTCGAAGCGGTGCCGTTGGACGCATTGTTCCTTCAGCGTCCGGATGACCCGCTCCACCATTCCGTTCTGCTGGGGGCAGTGCGGGGTGATGAACTCCTGCTTCAGGCCGTAGCTGCGCACCAGGCGCGTGTAGTGACGGCTGGTGAAGACCAGGCCGTTGTCGGAGCGCAACAGGAAGGGTTCGGGCACCCGTCCCAGCGCGCCATAGCGGGTGATCAGTGCCTGCTCCAGCGCCGCGGCCGCCGTACTGGCTTTGCCGCTGCGCGAGAGCTGCCAGCCCAGCAACTGGCGGCTGTAGCAGTCGATCACCAGGGCCAACGTCAGCCAGCCATCCAGACCGCCCCAGACGCGGCACAGATCGGTGGCCCAGCGCTGGTCGGGTGCCATGGCAACCGAAGGCAACGTCTGGATCCGCGGGCGCTGACCCACGGCGCGCTTGCGAACCTGCCAACCCATGAGCTGGAAGATCCGCTGCACCGTGTTCTTGTTCATGCCCAGAAGCGCCGCCACCGTGCGGTAACCGAACGAAGGCTCCTGTTCGATTAGCTGCTTGATCGGCCCCGCCAGCTCTGGCTGGACCTTGGGAGCGGCTTTGGTCGAGCGGTAGTACACCGTCCTGCGCGGCACATCAAACCAGCGGCACAGCTTGCTGATCGACACCTCATCACCGTCGTCCTTCAGTCCCTGCTGGATCGAGAGGATCAACTCTCGTCCTTGCCCAACAGGGACTGCAATTTTTTTCTGGCGCGCAGCTCCAGCATCGCCTCGCCGTACGCTTCCTGCAGGTCCTTGAGCTGACGCTCGTACTGCTCGCGAACGTCCTCGGGCTTGGCGCGCAGTGCGTTCTCCATACCCGCCTTGGCGTGGTCCATCCACTCCTCGATCTCGGACGGTGCCAGGTCGAACTGGCGGCTCGCCTCCGAAACCGTGGTCTTGCCCTGGATGATCTCCAGCACCAGCGCCGACTTGCGCCGCGCCGTCCAACGCTTGATTTCTTCTTCCATCATCACGCTCATGGGTGTCTCCTTCGCAAAGTAACACCTGAGCAGGAAATCACTGGGTCATTACACGAAGACCATCCCGGCTGGGGCTTCTGGAAGTGCTGCAAGTTCCTGCGCCGGCGC
>JBQDAV010000048.1:0-19171 GCA_052090405.1 Luteimonas sp. | reverse complement strand
CACCGCTCTTCGGGTACCCTCGCCGTGATGGAGCCGGTGGACACCCTGCAGCGCTGGAAGGAGCACGTGGTCGATCGCGCCCGCGCGCGCTCGTTCGCCCGGTTCCTCGGACGCCGTTTCATCGACGACCGCCTGTTCGAGGCCGCCGGCGCGCTCTCGTTCACCACCCTGCTGGCGCTGGTGCCGCTGTCGATCGTGGTGTTCGGGGTGCTGTCGGCATTCCCGGTGTTCGAGCAGTGGAGCCAGGTGCTGCGCGAGTTCATCTTCAGCAACTTCGTGCCCAGCGCGGCGCAAGCGGTGGAGTCTTACCTGCTGCAGTTCTCGCTCAACACCGGACAGCTCACCGCGGTGGGCGTGATCACCCTGGTGGTGACGGTGCTGATCACCCTGCACGGCGTGGAAACCGCCTTCAACCGGATCTGGCGGGTGAAGTCGGCGCGGCCGCAGGTGACCCGCTTCCTGGTGTACTGGACGGTGCTGACCCTGGGCGCGCTGGTGGCCAGCGCCTCGATCGCGGTAATGACCAGCGTGTTCGCGCTGGACATCTTCCGCACCGTGTCGGGCGCGTGGCTGCAGCGCAACCTGGTGGGAATGGCACCGTTGGTGATTGAGCTGGTCGCGGTGGCGGCGATCTACCGGGTGGTGCCGCACCGGACCGTCAAGTGGCGCCATGCCTTCGCCGGCGCGCTGCTGGCGGCGATGCTGCTGGAGCTGCTCAAGCGGCTGATCGCGCTGTACCTGGGCAGCTTCGACGCCTACGAGCGCATCTACGGCCAGGTGGCATTCTTCCCGATCCTGCTGCTGTGGATCTACCTGGCTTGGGTGGCGGTGTTGCTGGGTGCCTCGTTTGCCGCGTCGGTGTCCGCGTTCCGCTACCAGCCGGCGGCCCTGCGCCTGCCGGTGGGCTACGAGATGTACGGCCTGCTGCGCCTGCTGGGGCGCTTTGCACAGGCGCGGCGCGAGGGGCGCGGGCTGCACACCGACGAGCTGCAGGCGCTGGAGCCGTGCCTGACCGACGAGCTGGTGCAGCAGATGCTTGGCCAGCTTGCCGGGATCGGGCTGCTCACCCGTGCCGAGGCCGGCGAGTGGCTGCTTTCGCGCGACCTGGACAACCTGACCCTGACCGAGCTCTACGAAGCCTGCCACCTGCGCATTCCGATCGCCGAAGGCCACCTGCCGTGCCGCGACGATGCGCTTGGCGTTGTTGCCGCGGCCGCGGTCGACGAACTGCGCATCCCGCTGCGCGAGCACCTGAAGCGGCGCGTCGGCAGCCTGTACGATTTTCCCGAGGAGAAGACATGACGATGCGATGGCTTGCGGCTGCGATCCTGGCCTGCGTGGTGTTGGCCGGCTGCCAGCGCGAGGCGCCGGATCCGGACGATCCGCCCACCACCCCGGCGCCCGTGGCCGATGCGCCGGCGGGGGGCGAAGACGGTGCGGTGGATGACGGCGCGCCGGCGGTGCCTTCGCTGCGGGTGGAGACGCTGGACGGCGACCAGTACGACCTGGCGGACCACCGCGGCAAGTGGGTGGTGGTGAACTTCTGGGCCACCTGGTGCGCGCCGTGCCGGGAGGAGATGCCGGAGCTGTCGGCGCTGGGCGTCATGCGCGAGCACGTGGAGGTGATCGGCCTGGCCTACGAGGAGATCGAGCCGGAGGCGATGCGTGCGTTCCTCGAGGAGCACCCGGTGGCGTATCCGATCGCAATCGTCGATGTCTACGACCCGCCGGCCGACTTCGACACCCCGCGCGGGCTGCCGATGACCTACCTGATCGGGCCCGATGGCACGGTTGCCAGGCAGTTCCTCGGCCCGATCAGCGCGCACGACATCGAGACGGCGATCGCCGAGGCGGGTGGCCCGCCGCTGCCGGATGATGCGGAGGAACCGGCGGCGTGAACGCGGCGCGCTTCCTGGTGAGCGGACGGGTGCAGGGCGTGTTCTTCCGCGCCTCCACCCGCGAGCGGGCGCTGGCGCTGGGGCTGCGTGGCCACGCCGTCAACCTGCCGGACGGGCAGGTGGAAGTGCACGCCGCAGGGGATGCGGAAGCGCTGGAGAAGCTGGCAGCCTGGCTTCGGCACGGCCCGCCAATGGCGAAGGTCGACCGGGTGGAGCGCAGCGAGGTGGATGTTGACGAGGTGGAAGCGGGCTTCCGTACCGGATGACCAGTGGGTTCGCGGGCGGGCCGGCGGGGTAGCCCTTGGCGGGACACGCAGGCAAGTACATCCATGTACGCTTGTCGGCGGCGTCCATGCCGCCGACAGTCCCGCCAAGGGCTACCCCGCCGGCCCCTCACACGACGCCGCAGCGGATGGAAAGCAGAGCCCCGGGCCTACGGGGGCTGGCCATCTTTCCGACGTGGTGCCCGGGTCAGGACATCGGCTCGGGTTCAATCATCCTGCCAATCCTCGGCGGCAGGGGGATGAACTCCTCGTTGTCCAGGTCCGGCAGCTTCATGCGCCCGGCCTTCCAGTCGGCACGCGCCTGGTCGATGCGCTCCTTCGACGAGGACACGAAGTTCCAGTCGATGTAGCGCTGGCCCACCGGCTCGCCGCCCAGCGCCATGACCACCGCGTCGCTGAGCGCCTTCACCGTGGCCACCTTGCCGGCCGCCAGCACGGCCATGTTGCCCACGTCCACGCGGCGGCCATCCACTTCCACTTCGCCGCTGGTGACGTAGATCGCGCGCTCGGTGTATTCGGCCGGCAGCGAGGCGCGTGAGCCCGCGCGCAGCTGCCAGTGCAGGTAGAACTGCGGCGAGTCGATCTCTACCGGCGATTCCACCCCGGCCAGCCGCCCGGCGATCAGGCGCCCGCTGACGCCGTCCTCGCCGAACACCGGCAGCGCCTCGCTGGCGTAGTGCCAGAAGCCTGGATCCATTTCCTCGCGCTCGTCGGGCAGCGCGACCCAGAGCTGGACGCCGTCGATCGGCCCGCCTTCCACCCGCAGCCGGTCGAAGCGCTCGGAGTGGGTGATGCCGCGGCCGGCGGTCATCCAGTTGACCTCGCCCGGCCGCACGGGCTGCTCGGAGCCGACGCTGTCGCGGTGCATGATCTCGCCTTGGTAGAGGTAGGTGATCGTGGACAGGCCGATATGCGGGTGCGGGCGCACGTCCGCCTCGGGCGGCAGGCCAGGATCCAGGTACTTGGGGCCCATGCGGTCGAAGAAAATGTAGGGCCCGACCATGCGGCGCTTGCCGTACGGAAGCACGCGGCCGACTTCAAACGAGCCCAGGTCACGCTTGCGCTGGGGGATGACGAGTTCGATCACGGCGATTGCTCCTGTTCCGGCGGCGGGCCGGACTGGTCATGCCGTCATCGTATCGGACCGGCGGACGCGGACGTGCCGCCTACGCAGTCTCCAGCGATTCTTCCCAGGTCGGATAGTCGGTATAGCCCGCCGCGGCGCCGCCATAGAACGTTGCCGCGTCGGCGTCGGCCTGGGGCCAGTCGTTGCGCAGGCGCTCGACCAGGTCGGGGTTGGAGATGAAAGGCCGGCCGAAGGCGACCAGGTCGCCGAAGTCATCGCGCAGGTCCGCCTCGGCGCCGGCCTTGTCGTAGTTGCCGGCGATGATGAAGGTGCCGCCGCAGGCTTCGCGGAACTGCTTGAGGAAGTCACGCCCGCCGTTGGCCAGCACGCTGCCGCGGTTGCTCAGGTGCACGTAGGCCAGGCCGCGCGGCTGCAGTTCATGGGCAAGCGCCATCCAGGTGTCGGCCTCGCCGTCGAAGGTGGGCATGTCGAACACGCGGTTGAACGGTGACACGCGCACGCCGGTGCGGTGGGCGCCGATGGCCTCGGCCACCGCGTCCACGGTTTCCAGCAGCAGGCGCAGGCGGTTGCCGATATCCGCACCGCCGTAGCGGTCCTCGCGCGTGTTGAGGCCACCGTTGATGAACTGTTCGAACAGGTAGCCGTTGGCGCCGTGGATCTCGATGCCGTCGAAGCCGGCTTCGATTGCGTTGCGGGCCGCGGCCACGAAATCGGCGGTGATCTTCGGGATCTCGTCGGTTTCCAACGCCCGCGGCGTGGTCACCGGCATCTGGCCGGGAGTGCCGTCTTCGCGATAGCCGAAGGCGTTCACGCCCTTGGCGGCGACCGCGACCGGGCCCACCGGCGCGCGTTCGTATGGCTGCACGGAACAGTGCGCCACCCGGCCCACGTGCCAGAGCTGGGCGAAGATCGCGCCGCCGCGCGCGTGCACGGCGGTGGTGACGCCCTTCCAGCCCTGCACCTGGGCGGCGCTGTGCATGCCGGGGGTAAACAGGTAGCCGCGGCCTTGCTCGGATACCTGCGCACCCTCGCTGATGATCAGGCCGGCGCTGGCGCGCTGGCCGTAGTAAGTGGCGGTGAGCGCGTCGGGCACGGTGGTGGTCGCGCGCGAGCGGGTCATGGGCGCCATCACGATGCGGTTTCGCAGCGGCAGCCCTTGCAGGTCGAAGCCTTCGAACAGCGTGGACATGGGGGGATCCCGGTAACTGGTATCAGATGCAACCAATTTACGGGTTCCCATGCCCGAATGGGCGCCGATGGATGGAACGCAGGATCCCGGATGCCCGGCGTCGCCCGGCCCTCAGGCGCCGCGCGGAAGCACCGTCAGCACCCGTGCGACGAACTCGTGGAATTCCTTGAGGTAGTTGCGCAGGAAGTCCGCGGTGGAGTCGTTGGCGATCTCGCCGGCCTCGTTGATCATGCCGTCGCGGAACTGGATGTACGCCTCGGGCGCGTTCATCTGCGGCGAATTGAGGAATCCGAGGATGCTGCGCAGGTGCTGCTGCCCCACCGCGGTGCCGATCGCGCCCGGCGAGGTGCCGATCACGCCGGAGGGGATGTCGGCGAAGGAGTTGCTGCCCCAGGGCCGGCTGGCCCAGTCGATTGCGTTCTTCAGGCTGCCGGGGATGGAGCGGTTGTATTCCGGGGTCACGATCAGGATCGCGTCGGAATCCTCGATCGCCTTCTTGAACCGGCGGCCGGCCTCGGGATAGTCGTCGTCGTAGTCGTAGCTGTACAGCGGCAGGTCCTTGAATTCGATCTCCTGGAAGTCGAGCTGTTCCGGCGCCAGCTTGATCAGGGCGTTGGCAAGTTTGCGGTTGATCGATCCGGTCGCGAGGCTGCCGATCAGGTATCCCACCTTGTAGGTCTTCATCGTCGTCTCCGGGTTTGCAGGGAGGGCTGCGTCCGGCCTGGCGTATTGCCGGCGGCCGCGGGCAGTGCCTCCTTACTAACATGCTGGCCGCGGCGGCGATGTCAGCGGGTGCGGATCGCCGCCCCGGCGGCCGCGATCGGCGCCCACACGGCGATGACGAAGCCGGGGATAAAGAACGCGGCCCGGGTCGAGGCCTGTTCCAGGGTGTCCGGGTTGCTGCGCATGTGCGGGGGCGCTAGCGAGCGCCGGATGCGCGCAGGCGCGCGGCGCGCTCGGCCTGGTCCGCATCCAGCGGTGGCGGGCGCGCGATGGCAGGCTGGACCTGGTGTTTCCAGCCGGGCAGCCGGGTCACGGCTTCGGCGGCCTTCATCAGGCCCTTGTTGATGCCCAGCATCAGGTAGCCGCCGCTGAGGGACACGTCTTCCACGCTCGGCGGTTCGTTCCAGTCGCGCTGGAACATGTTGGCATCCGGATCGAACAGCGGCCGGAATGCGAAGGGATCGACCCATTCCGGCCTTTTGCCGACCACCCGCATGGTGTCGAATTCGATGACCGCTGCGTCGTCCCCGCCATCGGCGGGAGCAACGACTGTTTCCTGGGCCAGCGCGAACGGCGCCAGCAGCCACAGCGGCAGCAGCCAGGCGCAGCGCACCGCCGGTCGACACCGTGGGTGCCGGCCGGGGGCGGTCAGTCCAGTGGCCGCCGGTCCGTTGATGGAATCACTCCCCCAGCCGCGGCCTGAGCGTGGCGAGGTTGCAGGGCCGGGTGGTGGAATCGAGCTGGCTGCGAATGATCTTCTCCCAGCCGGTGCGCACGGCCGAAGTGGAACCGGGCAGGCAGAACACGAAGGTGGAGTTGGCCAGCCCCGCGAAGGCCCTGGACTGCAGCGAGGAGGTGCCGATTTCTTCGAACGACAGGGCGCGGAACAGTTCTCCGAAGCCCGCCATTTCCTTGTCCAGCAGCGGCAGCAGCGCTTCGGGGGTGGAGTCGCGGCCGGTGAAGCCGGTGCCGCCGGTGACGATGATGCCGTCCACGCCATCGTCGGCGATCCACTGCGACACCCGCGCGCGCAGCAGGTAGCGGTTGTCCGGAAGCAGCGCGCGATCGGCAAGACGGTGGCCGTCGGCCTGCAGGGCCTGGACCAGCCAGTCACCGGAGGTGTCGTTGTCGGGCGTGCGGCTGTCGGAGACGGTCAGCACGCAGATGGACAGGGCGATCGGGTCGTTGGTTGCGTTCATGGATGCAGCGTAGCCTGCCGTGATCGGGAGGTGAATCGCCTGGACCCTGCCTTACGCAAGGGCGGCGGGTGCCAGGCCATCGCGGCGACGCCCGTGCATGCGATGGGCGAGGGCGGCGAAGTCGGCGGCAAAGGCGCCCATGTCGAACAGGCCCGAAGCTTTGCGCTGGCGTGCGACTTCCGTGCGCAGGGCGGCCAGGGCGGCAGGATCGTTGCCCAGCGACACCGCGCGTGCGATGAAGGCCTCGTCGTCTTCCATGTTCATGTGGCCGAGGCCGGCATGGTGGTTGAGGCTTGCCGCCACCCGCGCGGCGAACGTTTCGCCGGGGCGGGTGAGCACCGGGCAGCCGGCCCTCAGCGCATCGGAGGCGGTGGTGTGGGCGTTGTAGGGATTGCAGTCCAGGAACAGGTCGGCCAACCGCAGGCGGGCGAGGTATTCGGCCTGCGGCTGCTTGGCCATGAATACGAGCCGGGCGGGGTCGATGCCGGCGGCGGTTGCCGCCTCGCGCAGGCGCCGGTCCGCGTCGCCGGGCCCCGAGAGCAGCCACAGCACGCTGCCGGCGACGCCGCGCAGCACCGCCATCAGTCTGGCGAACGAGGCCGGGTTGAGCTTGTAGCTGTTGTTGAAGCAGCAGAACACGACGCCTTCGGCAGGCAGGCCGCAGGCTTCCCGGGTGGGCGGGTCGGGGATGGCGCGGCGGGTGTCGGAGGGCTGGAAGCAGCGCGGCAGCCGGGCCACGGCTTCGGAAAAGTGCGGCGCCAGTGTTTCGGGCAGCACCACCGGGTCGGCCAGCACGTAGTCGATCCAGGGCGCCCCGGACGTGCCGGGATAGGCGAGCCAGTTCACCTGCAGCGGCGCCGGGCGCATCGCCAACACCTCCGGCCGGCCGCCGCCTCCCCAGCCGCGCAGGTCGAACAGGATGTCGATGCCGGCCTCACGGATGTGGCGGGCGATCGCGGCGTGCGGCTGCGAGCCGACTTCGTGCAGCCGGTGCGCGGCCTGGTGCAGGCGGCGCCGGATCGCGCTGCCGTCGTCGCGACCGAGCGCGAACAGGTGGATCTGGACGCTGCTGTCCGCGGACAGTGCCTCGAAGAAGGCGGCGGTCAGCAGCCCGGTCGGGTGCGCGCCGAAGCCGTTGGACATGAAGCCCAGCCGCAGCGGGCCGCCGTCGCCGGCCGGCGGCGATGGCGGCAGCGGCTGCACCCGCGCAGCCACCGCGCGTGCGCGCAGCCGGGCACAGGCGAGCTGCTCGGCAGCGCTGGCGTCCTCGCTGAGGAAGGCGAAAGGTTCGATCGCGCCCTGGCCGGCGCGCACGGCATCACGCACCTGGCGCGAGAGCCCGTCCAGCCCACGCCAGTCGCACAGGCGCCGGCGCCACGCCAGCAGGTAAGCGGCAATCTGGGGGTGGCCGGCCAGCAGCGCGTGCGCGCGCGCATAGCTGTCGCTGGCCGCCTCGGCTTCGCCGGTGTCCTCGAGCACATGCGCCAGCCAGACCGCGATGCCGGGGTGGTTGGGCGCCCGCCGCGACGCTTCCCCCAGGCTGCCGGCGGCTTCGGTGAGCTGGCCGAGCATCCACTGTGCGCGTCCCAGGCGCGCGAGCGCCTCGGGGTGGCCGGGCGCGAGCTGCAGCGCCCGGCGCGCGGCCTCGGCACCGGTGCGGGCGGCGCCGGCGTCCAGCTCCGCGTCGGAGAGCATCGTCCAGGCCATAGCGTTGCCGGGGTCACGCTGTACCGCAAGCCGGGCCTGCATGCGCGGGTCGGGTGGAGGCGTCGCCATGCCTCAGGCGTCCGATCCGGCCATGCTCGCGAGCTCCTCCGCCTGGTGCTCCTGGGCGAGGCGGTCGACCAGCGCGTCCAAGCCGCCCTCGAGCACGTTGGGCAGGTCGTACAGGGTGAGGCCGTCGACCCGGTGGTCGGTGATCCGGCCCTGCGGGTAGTTGTACGTGCGGATGCGCTGGCTGCGGTCGCCGCTGCCCACCTGCAGCTTGCGGGCCTGGGCGGTGGCGGCGGCGCGGCGGGCGGCCTCGGCCTCGGCCAGCATCGCCTTCAGCCGCTTCATGGCCTTGTCGCGGTTGGCGTGCTGGGAGCGCTCGGTCTGCGATTCGACCACGATGCCGCTGGGGCCGTGGGTGATGCGGATCGCCGAGTCGGTCTTGTTGACGTGCTGGCCGCCGGCGCCGGAGGAGCGGAATGTGTCGACCTTCAGGTCGGCGGGGTTGATCTCCACCGGCTCGGCCTCGTCCTCGACCGGGATGATCGCCACCGTCGCGGCCGAGGTGTGGATGCGGCCCTGGGATTCGGTTTCCGGCACCCGCTGCACGCGGTGGGTGCCCGATTCGAACTTGAGCCGGGCGTAGGCGCCTTCGCCCTCGAAGCGGGCGATCACCTCGCGGAAGCCGCCGTGCTCGCCGGGATTGGCGGATTCCACCTCCACCCGCCAGCCCTGCTGCTCGGCGTAGCGGGTGTACATGCGCAGCAGGTCGCCGGCGAAGATCGCGGCTTCGTCGCCGCCGGTGCCGGCGCGGATTTCCAGGTACAGGCCACCGTCGTCGCGGGCGTCGCGCGGCACCAGCAGGGCCATCAGTACGCCTTCCAGTTCCTGGAGCCGGGCGCTGGCGGCGGTGATCTCTTCTTCGGCCAGCTCGCCCAGCTCCGGGTCGCCGCGCATGGCTTCGGCGGCGGCCAGGTCGGCGCGGGCGCGGGCTTCGTCGGCAAGCGCGACGGCCAGCGGTTCGAGCCGGGAGAACTCGCGCGAATAGGACCGGAACCGGGCCTGGTCGCCGGCCACGCCGGGGTCGGCGAGCAGGCGCTCGAGTTCGTCGCGGCGCTCGGCCAGCGCTTCGAGTTTACGGCGCAGGGTCGGCAGCATCGCGCGACTGGTCGGGGTGGAGGATGCGTTCGATGGCGCGGGCCAGTTCCAGGTTGCCGCTGGCGGCGGCTTCGCGCACCGCGGCGGTGGGTACGTGCAGCAGACGGTTGGTCAGCCCGTGGGCGAGGCGTTCGATCACCGTTTCCGGATCGTGCCCGGCGGCAAGCTGCCGGCGTGCCTTCTCCAGCGCCTCGGCGCGGGCTTTCTCGCCGTGGGCGCGCAGCCGGCGCAGCGGCTCGTTCATGGGTCCGGCCGCTAGCGCCTCCGCGTAGCGCGCCACCTGCAGCTCCACGATCGACTCGGCCGCGTCGGCGGCTTCGCGGCGGCTCTGGCGGTTGTCCTCCACCGACCGCTCCAGGTCGTCGACGGTGTACAGGTAGGCGTCCTTGAGCCCGGCCACCTCTGGCTCGATGTCGCGCGGCACCGCCAGGTCCAGCAGCAGCATCGGCCGGTGCCGGCGCGCGCGCAGGGCGGCCTCCACCTGCGTGGCCAGCAACACCGGCGTGCGGCTGGCGGTGGCCGAGAACACCACGTCGGCCTGGGCCAGGTGGCGGTCGATTTCCTCCAGCGGCAATGCCACGCCGCCGTGGCGCGAGGCCAGCTCCTGGGCGTGGGCGAGGGTGCGGTTGGCGACCAGCAGGCGCTTGACCTTGGCCTGGGCCAGGTGCCGGGCGGCCAGTTCGATGGTTTCGCCGGCGCCGACCAGCAGCACGCTTGAATCCTCGATCCGGGCGAATGACTCCTGCGCCAGCCGCACCGCCACCGAGGCCACCGACACCGGGCTGTTGCCGATCCGGGTTTCGCTGCGCGCGCGCTTGGCGGTGACGAAGGCGTGCTGGAACAGCCGGTCGAGCTGGTTGCCCAGCGCGCCGGCGCCGCGCGCGGTGGCCCAGGCTTCCTTCACCTGGCCCAGGATCTGCGGCTCGCCCAGGACCAGCGAGTCCAGGCCGGTGGCCACCCGGAACAGGTGCCGCACGGCGTCGCCGTCGCGGTGCCGGTACAGGTAGGCGTGCAGGTCGCCGCCCTCGGGGCGGGTGGCCAGCCAGTCGGCCAGGCCTTCGCCGTCGTCCGCGGTCACCGCGTACAGTTCGGTGCGGTTGCAGGTCGACAGCAGCGCCGCCTCGCGCACCTGCGGCAGCCCGCGCAGCTCGGCCAGCGCGCGCGGCAGCGCCTCGCCCGCGAACGCCACCCGTTCGCGCAGGGCGACGGGCGCGCTGCGATGGTTGATGCCAAGGGCGATGAGGCTCATGCCGTGGTGCGGTCCGTTCAGTGGCTTGCGATAAGCTTGCTGCCGAATCCCTCATTTTACGGCCCGCCCGCCCGCAATGCCCGTTCCTCCTGTCAAACAGCGCTTTCCGGCCCGGGGCCGGGCGGCGATCGGCGGTGCGCTGCGGGCCTGGCTGCTTGCGGGGGCGCTGCTGGTGCCTGCCGCGGCTTTGGCCGAAGAACCCGCTCCCGCGCAGGTCGGCGAGGCGATAGGCGCCACCATGGCGGCGGAGTTCGCGCTGCGTGCCGGCAAGCTGAACGAAGCGGTGCGCTGGTTCCTGCAGGCTTCGGAAGCCGCCGGCGGTGACGCCGGCCTGGTCGAGCGCGCGGTGCAGGTGGCGCTGGTGGACAACGACGATGCCCTGCTGGGCGAGGCCCTGCAGCAGTGGCGCGGGCTGGAGCCGCCGAGCCTGGCGATGCGTTCGGCCCAGGCCAACTGGCTGCTGCGCACCGGCCGCGACCGCCGCGCGCGGCGTGAACTCGACGCGCTGCTGCGCGATCCCGACCCGCGCGCCTGGGGCTATGCCATCGGCGCGATGCACGGCGGCACCCGTGACCTGGAGGCCTCGGCGAAGATCCTCGGCCGGCTGCTGGATGCCGGCGCGGTCCCCGACGACCTGCGCGCCTGGCTCGGCTTCGGCGGGCTGGCCCAGCGCTTTGGCGACGAGGCGCTGTCCGGGCGGATCGTCGATGAGGTCATGGCGCGCTTCCCCGACGAGCCGCGGGTGGCGCTGCTGCGCGCCGCCCAGGCGCGCGAGGGCGGCGACGACGATGAAGCCCGCCAGGCGCTGGCGCGGATCGAGGAGCAGGCGCTCCAGTCGCCCGAGCTGCGGCTGGCGATCGCCGCCCAGTACGAGGAACTCGAAGACCTGGGCGCGGCCGCGCGGGTCATGGCGATGGGCCCGCAGGACGAGCGCAGCTATGCGATGCGCGCATCGCTGCTGGTGAGGGCGGAGGACGAGGCGGCGCTGCTGGCCCTGTACCGCGAGATCGAGGAGCGCGCCGAGGCGCCGCACCCCGGCTGGCGGCTGCTGCTGGGCCAGCTTGCCGAGTACATGGAGCGCCCCGAAGACGCGCTGGAGTGGTATCGCAGCGTGCCCGGCGGTGCCCAGCGCGACATCGCCCGGCTGCGCGCACCCAAGGTGCTGTTCGACCTCGATCGCCACGATGAGGCATTCGCCGAGCTGCGCGAACTGCAGTCCGACGCGGACGTTGACGAGGCCCTGCGCCGCGACTCCTACCTGATGGAGGCCGACCTGCGCCGGGAGGCCGGCGACGGGGCCGGCGAACTGGGGACCTATGCCCGCGGCCTGGCCGCCTGGCCCGACGAGGGCGCGCTGCTGTATGCGCGGGCGCTGATGTGGGAGCGCCGGGACGACATCGAACGCGCCGAGGCCGACCTGCGCCGGCTGCTGGTGGCCGAGCCGGAAAACGTGCACGCGCTCAACGCCCTCGGCTACACCCTGGCCGACCGCACCGGCCGTTACGAGGAGGCGCTGGAGCTGATCGATCGCGCCCGCCTGGCCGAGCCGGACAACGCCCACATCATCGACAGCTACGGCTGGGTGCTCTACCGCCTGGGCCGGCACGAGGAAGCGCTGGTGGAACTGCGCCGCGCCTGGTCGATGCTCAAGGACGCCGAGGTCGGGGCCCACGTGGCCGAGGTGCTGTGGTCCCTGGGCCGGCACGAGGAGGCCCGCGAATACTTCCAAAGGGCCTATGAGCTGGACCCGGAGAACCGCTCCCTGCTCAGGTCGCTGGAGTCGACGGGGGTGGAACTGTGAGCGCCGGCTTGCGCCTCATCACGCTGGCCGCGTTATTCGCGCTCGCCGGCTGCGTCACCCGGCCGGCGAGCGCGCCGGCCGCGGCGGCGCTGTCGGGCCCGGCGCTGGCCGCGGCCACGGCCAGGGTCGAGGCCCGGGAGGCGCTGCTGGCCGAAGCCGGTGGGCTGGCATTTGGCGGCCGGGTGGCGCTGTCCAATGGCAGCGACGGCGGCAGCGGCCGGATCGAATGGTGGCAGCGCGGGGACACGTTCCGGGTGGTGCTCAGGGCGCCGGTGACCCGGCAGGGCTGGAGCCTGTCGGCGGACGCCGGCGGTGCCCGCCTCGAAGGCCTGGACGGCGGTCCGCGGGAAGGCCCGGATCCGGTGGCGCTGCTGTTCGATGCCACTGGCATGGAGGTGCCGGTCGGCGCGCTGGCCTCGTGGGCGGCGGGCGCGCGTGCCGACGCAGCGGTGTATGGCCCCGCGCGGCTCGAGTTTTCCGCCGACGGCGAGCTGGTGCGGATGCGCCAGGGCGGCTGGACCATCGACTACGTGCGCTGGCAGGACGCCGCCGGCGACTCCGGGACCGTCGGCACCGCGCTGCCACGCCGGATCGACGCCGAGCGCGGGCAGGCGCGGGTGCGATTGGTGGTGGACGACTGGTCGCTGGGCGCTGCGCCGCCCGGCGGGGCGTAGGGGTGGCGGGCGAGCCCGCCGACGGCTGGAGCACCTGGCCGGCACCGGCCAAGCTGAACCTGTTCCTGCGCATCACCGGCCGTCGCGATGACGGCTACCACGACCTGCAGACCGCATTCCGGCTGCTGGATTGGGGTGACACGGTCCGATTGCGGACGCGCGGTGACGGCGCGGTCGTGCGCCACGGCGTGCCGCTGGCGGGGGTTCCCGGGTCGGCCGACCTGTTGTTGCGGGCGGCGCGGCTGCTGCAGCAGGCCGCGGGGGTCGGGCTGGGCGCCGACATCGGCCTGGAGAAACGGATTCCGATCGGGGGCGGTTTCGGCGGCGGGTCTTCGGATGCGGCGACCGTGCTGCTGGCGCTGAACCGGCTCTGGGGCGCGGGACTGGATACCCGCGAGCTTGCCGAGCTGGGGCTGGGGCTGGGCGCGGATGTCCCCGTGTTCGTGCACGGCCACAGCGCCTGGGCCGAAGGCGTCGGTGAGCAGCTGGCGCCGCTGGAGCTGCCGCCGGCCTGGTACCTGGTCGCCGACCCCGGGGTCAGGGTTGCCACCGCCGAGCTGTTCCAGGTCCCTGAATTGACGCGCAACGCCGCGCCCGCGACAATATCCGACTTTCTTTCGGGAGCTCCGCTCGGCAACGCGTTCGAGCCGGTGCTGCGCCGCCGCGAACCGGCCGTCGAGGCCGCTTTCGCCGCGCTGGCGCGCGTCGGCGCGGCGCGCCTGACCGGGACCGGCAGCGGCTGTTTCGTCGAATTCGCGACCCGCGAAGCCGCCGAAGCAGCGCGCGCCGCGCTGCCGCCCGGCCTGCGCGCATGGACCGCGGCCGGTGTGGCGCGATCGCCGTTGCTGCAAACACTCGAGAGTTCGGCTCCACAGGGGCGTCGCCAAGAGGTCCAAGGCACCGGGTTTTGATCCCGGCATTCGCAGGTTCGAATCCTGCCGCCCCTGCCATCCAGGCACCCAATCCGTCACGGCCAGAGCAATGCGCACAAGTCACATGAAGGAAGATCGCAACATCCTGATCTTCTCGGGCAACGCCAACCGGCCCCTGACCCAGGCGGTATGCCGGCAGCTGGGCACGCGCCAGGGCAAGGCGCTGGTGTCGAAGTTCTCCGACGGCGAGGTCCAGGTCGAGATCGAGGAGAACGTGCGCCGGCAGGAAGTGTTCGTGCTGCAGTCCACCTGCGCGCCTACTGCCGAGCACCTGGTGGAGCTGACGGTGCTGGTGGACGCGCTCACCCGCGCTTCGGCGGCCAGCGTGACTGCGGTGATCCCGTACTTCGGCTACGCCCGCCAGGATCGCCGCCCGCGCTCCTCCAGGGTGCCGATCACGGCCAAGGTCGCGGCCAAGATCATCGGCGCGGTGGGCACCGCCCGGGTGCTGACCATCGACCTGCACGCCGACCAGATCCAGGGCTTTTTCGACATCCCGGTCGACAACGTCTACGCCTCGCCGCTGCTGCTGGCCGACATCTGGCGCGCGCACGGTACCGACAACATGGTCGTGGTCAGCCCGGACGTGGGTGGCGTGGTCCGCGCCCGCGCGATCGCCAAGCGCCTGGATGACGCCGACCTGGCGATCATCGACAAGCGCCGCCCGCGCGCCAACGTGGCCACGGTGATGAACATCATCGGCGACGTGCGCGGCAAGACCTGCGTGCTGGTGGACGACATCGTCGACACCGCCGGCACCCTGTGCGCGGCCGCCGGCGCGCTCAAGGAAAACGGCGCCCACAAGGTCGTGGCCTACTGCACCCACCCGGTGCTGTCGGGCGCGGCGATCGAGAACATCAGCAATTCGCGCCTGGACGAGCTGGTGGTCACCGACACCATTCCGCTGTCGCCGGCGGCCGAGGCCTGTGATCGCATCCGCCAGCTCAGCGTCGCCGAGCTGCTGGGCGAAACCATCCGCCGGATCGCCTTTGGCGAATCGGTCAGTTCGCTGTACGTGGACTGAGAACGGTTTTCCGGCTCTTCTGGTCGCGGAAGAGCCATCCACCCGCCGCGAGGCGGGCCTTCAACCAAGGTAGTCAGCAACAATGTCCAATACACATGAAATCAAGGTCCAGCGCCGCGAGGACGAGGGGAAGGGTGCGAGCCGCCGCCTTCGTCACGCCGGCCTGATCCCGGCCATCGTCTACGGCGGCGAACTCGCCCCGGTCAACATCCAGCTCAGCCACGAAGAGGTCCTGCTGGCCAGCAAGCACGAATGGTTCTATTCGTCGATCCTGGACCTGAACCTGGGCGGGGACGTGCAGCCGGTGCTGCTGCGTGACATCCAGCGCCATCCGTACAGGCAGCAGATCATGCACCTGGACTTCCAGCGGGTGGACGCCAGCCAGACCCTGCGCACCTCCGTGCCGCTGCACTTCGTCAACGAAGAGATCTCCCCGGCCGGCAAGACCGCCGGCGTGCTGGTCAGCCACGAGCTCAGGGAGATCACGGTGGAGTGCCTGCCGAAGAACCTGCCGGGCTCGATCGAGGTCGACCTGTCCGCGATCGACCTGGGCGACACCATCTACCTGTCGGAGATCAAGCTTCCCGAAGGCGTGGAAATCCCGCAGCTCGCGCTGGGCAAGGACTACGACGACGCCGTTGTCACCGCGCGCCAGGCCCGGGTCGAGGCCGAGCCGGAAGAGGGCGAGGAAGGCGAGGAGCAGTCCGCCGACGTGCCGGCTGCCAAGGTGTCCGGCGACGCCGAAGGCAAGAAGGACGAGTAAGCGTGCCCGCCGCCGCGCCCGGCAAGGGCGCGGCGGAGCGGCGCCTGCGCCATGGCGGAACTGCGTCTCATCGTTGGGCTGGGAAATCCCGGCCAGGAATACGCGCGAACCCGGCACAACGCCGGGTTCCATTTCGCGGACGCGCTCGCCGCGCGCGCGGGCGAGCGGTTCAAGGTTGATTCCAAGCTGTTCGGCGAGACCGCGCAGGTCCAGGTCGACGGGCAGGCGGTGCGGTTGCTGAAGCCGGCCACCTTCATGAACCTGTCGGGCAAGTCGGTGCTGGCGGCCCTGCAGTTCTGGAAGATCGATCCGGAGCAGGCGCTGCTGGCCCACGACGAACTGGACCTGCCGCCGGGCACCGCGCGACTCAAGTTCGACGGCGGCCACGGCGGCCAGAACGGGCTGCGCGACACCATGCGCCTGCTCGGCCACGGCCGCTTCCACCGCCTGCGCATCGGCATCGGCCATCCGGGCCACAAGGACCGGGTGACCCCCTGGGTACTCGGCCGTCCGTCCGCGGACGACGACATCCTGATTGAGCGCGCCATTGACGATGCCATCCACGCGCTGCCGCTGGCAGTGCAGGGCAATTTCATGGACGCGATGACACGGCTGCATACGCCGAAGGCCTGAGGAACATCATGGGTATCAAATGCGGGATCGTCGGCCTGCCGAACGTCGGCAAGTCGACCCTGTTCAATGCGCTGACGAAGGCGGGCATCGCCGCCGCCAACTTCCCGTTCTGCACCATCGAGCCGAACGTGGGCGTGGTGCCGGTGCCGGACCTGCGCCTGGCCCAGCTGGCGGAGATCGTGAAGCCGCAGAAGGTGCTGCCCACGGTGATGGAGTTCGTCGACATCGCCGGGCTGGTGTCCGGGGCGTCGAGCGGGGAGGGTCTGGGCAACAAGTTCCTGGCCCACATCCGCGAGGTCGACGCGATCGCCCACGTGGTGCGTTGCTTCGAGCACGGCGACGTGGTCCACATCGCCGGCAAGGTGGATCCGCTGTCCGACATCGACACCATCGATACCGAGCTGGCCCTGGCCGACCTGGATTCGGTGGAAAAGGCCCGCCAGCGCGCCGAGCGCGCGGCCAAGGGCGGCGACAAGGACGCGATCGCGCGCAAGCCGGTGCTGGACAAGCTGCACGGCGCGCTGGCGGACGGCACCCCGGCGCGGGCTGCGGGCCTGGACGACGAGGAGCGCGCGCTGGTGCGCGATTTGTTCCTGCTCACCCTCAAGCCGGTGATGTACGTGGCCAACGTGCTCGAGGACGGCTTCACCGACAACCCGCACCTGGACGCGGTGCGGGCCCGGGCCGAGGCCGAGGGCGCGGAGGTGGTGCCGGTTTCGGCGGAGATCGAGGAGGAGCTGGCGCAGCTCGACGACGCCGACCGCGGCGAGTTCCTGGCCGACCTGGGCCTTGAGGAGCCCGGCCTGGATCGGGTGATCCGCGCCGCCTACCGGCTGCTGGGCCTGCAGACCTACTTCACCGCCGGGGTCAAGGAGGTCCGCGCCTGGACCGTGAAGGCCGGCTCCACCGCGCCGCAGGCGGCGGGGGTGATCCACACCGATTTCGAAAAGGGCTTCATCCGCGCCGAAACCGTCGCCTTCGACGACTTCATCGGCCATCGCGGCGAGGCCGGGGCCCGCGAGGCGGGGCGGCTGCGCCTGGAGGGCAAGGAGTACCGGGTCCAGGAGGGTGATGTGCTGCACTTCCGGTTCAACGTCTGATCCGGCGGCCGGAATTCCCGGGCCGAAAAGGCCCGTCAGCCCGGGCCCGCACGGGCGATTCGGCGGGCCTGGAAACGATGCGTTGACAGTTGGTCCGTTTCTAGCGAAAATTACGGGCTGTTTCACCGGCTTCCGAGAGATCCAACCGGAGGGATACCCAAGCGGCCAACGGGGGCAGACTGTAAATCTGCTGGCTTACGCCTTCGGTGGTTCGAATCCACCTCCCTCCACCACGTTCCGCACGGCGCGGGAGTAGTTCAATGGTAGAACCTCAGCCTTCCAAGCTGATGGTGCGGGTTCGATTCCCGTCTCCCGCTCCATTGTCCCGGTCGTAGTGGCATCTTTCGAAAGTAGGCACCACAACCAGTTCAGCAACACGCTCACGTAGCTCAGTCGGTAGAGCACCTCCTTGGTAAGGAGGAGGTCGATGGTTCGATTCCATTCGTGAGCACCAATTCAAGGGCGTCCCGCCGGGGCGCCCGCGCGGTTCCCCTCAATCCACTCCAGTTCCGAGATACGCAACCATGGCAAAGGACAAGTTCGAGCGCACCAAGCCCCACGTGAACGTGGGCACGATCGGTCACGTTGACCACGGCAAGACGACGCTGACGGCGGCGCTGACGAAGGTGGGCGCGGAGCGTTTTGGCGGCGAGTTCAGCGCCTACGACGCGATTGACCGCGCGCCGGAAGAGAAGGCCCGTGGCATCACGATCTCGACCTCGCACGTGGAGTACGAGTCGGACACGCGCCACTACGCGCACGTGGACTGCCCGGGTCACGCGGACTACGTGAAGAACATGATTACCGGTGCCGCGCAGATGGACGGCGCGATCCTGGTGTGCTCGGCCGCTGACGGCCCGATGCCGCAGACGCGCGAGCACATCCTGCTGGCGCGCCAGGTGGGCGTTCCGTACATCGTGGTGTTCCTGAACAAGGCGGACATGGTGGACGACGCGGAGCTGCTGGAGCTGGTGGAGATGGAAGTGCGCGAGCTTCTGTCCAAGTACGAGTTCCCGGGCGACGACACCCCGATCGTGACCGGTTCGGCGCTCAAGGCGCTGGAAGGCGACCAGTCGGACATCGGCGTGCCGGCGATCCTGAAGCTGGTGGACGCGCTGGACACCTGGATCCCGGAGCCCGAGCGCGACGTGGACAAGACGTTCCTGATGCCGGTGGAAGACGTGTTCTCCATCTCCGGTCGCGGCACGGTGGTGACCGGGCGTATCGAGAGCGGCGTGATCAAGGTGGGCGAGGAAGTGGAGATCGTGGGCATCCGCCCGACGACCAAGACCACGGTGACGGGCGTTGAGATGTTCCGCAAGCTGCTGGACCAGGGCCAGGCGGGCGACAACGCGGGCCTGCTGCTGCGCGGCACCAAGCGTGACGACGTCGAGCGTGGCCAGGTGCTGGCCAAGCCGGGTTCGATCACCCCGCACACCAGCTTCGAGGCCGAGGTGTACGTGCTGTCGAAGGACGAGGGCGGTCGCCACACGCCGTTCTTCAAGGGCTACCGCCCGCAGTTCTACTTCCGCACCACGGACATCACCGGCGCGGTGACGCTGCCGGAGGGCGTTGAGATGGTGATGCCCGGCGACAACATCAAGATGGACGTTGAGCTGATCAACCCCGTGGCGATGGACGAGGGCCTGCGCTTCGCGATCCGCGAAGGCGGTCGCACCGTCGGCGCCGGCGTGGTGAGCAAGATCACCAAGTGACGCCTTGACCCGCGCGCCCCAGGGCGCACGGG
>JBQDAV010000047.1:0-19650 GCA_052090405.1 Luteimonas sp. | reverse complement strand
TAAGTAAAGGAGGAGGTGGCGGCCGCAGGCCGACGCCGGGGGACATGGAGCGCAAGGGCCTGCCGGCTACGGCGGGGCCCTTCAGGTCATGGCGAAACCAAGCGAAGAAGCAGACGCTCCTCGCACCGCACCGCAACCTTACCGAAATCGACCGCAACGGGAGGTGGAGGAAGACTCCAAAAAACGCCGCCCCGGAACCCGGGGCGGCGGTGGAAGAACCTGTCGGGCTGGGGGAGGTCAGCGCGCGGCGGGCATGGACTGGTCGGTGTCGGGCTTGATCGGGCCCGGGGCCGACGGCAGGGTCATCAGCTCGTGGTTCCAGGTGTCGCCTTCGACCAGCACGTGACCGGCGGCGCCAAGCTCGATCGCCTCGATCAGGTTGTGGTTGAGGTAGACGTACAGACCGGGCTGCGCGAACGTGTAGAGCGCTGCGGCGGCCGAGCCCCCGGGGACGTGCCAGGTTTCAAGATCCCGGACCGGGGGGTTATTGAAGCTGCCCCGCTCCCAGACATAGTCGCCATGGCCACCGATCAGGTGCGGACGGCTGTCCCGCAGGCCCACCGAGTGGACGAACATCACCGACTCCCCGACCTTTGCGGTCATGGCACCGTCACCGGTGAGGGCGCCGACCGCACCGTTGAACACCACGTGGCTGGGGATCAGGCCGCGCATCACTTCCAGCATCCCGGGCAGCGACTCGGCGTGCGAGTTGTAGTTGATGAAGCTGCCGTCGTCGTCGCGCGGGATGTAGAAGTCGGTTTCGCCGACGTAATAGACCTTGTCGTACTCCAGTGGATTGTTGTCCGCATCCTTCAGGCCTTCGCGCGGGAGCACCATGATCGTTCCCTGCATGCCGGCCATGACGTGCCAGGGCGTCATGGTGCCGCCCGGTGCGCAGTGGTACATGTACACGCCCGGACGGTCGGCCTTGAAGCGCAGGGTCGCCTCCTGGCCCGGGGCGATGAGGGTGATGTCTCCACCGCCCATCGCACCGGTGGCGGCGTGGAAGTCGATGTTGTGCACCATCGTGTTGCTGGCCGGGTTGACCAGCGTCACTTCGACGTAGTCGCCCTCGTGCACAACCAGCATCGGGCCGGGGATGCTGCCGCCGAAGGTCATCGCCTGCAGGGTCGTGCCCTGGTCATCGATCACGATTTCCTTCTCTTCGATGGGCAGCGTGAACTGCACCACTTTCGGACCACTGGTGGCGACCTGTTCGTGGTCATGCACGAACGGCGGGCGTACCAGCTGTACCTGTTCGCGCGGCAGGTGGGCCAGGTCGGATGCTTCGGAGATGTTCCGTTGCACCAGTTCCAGGGCGTCCATCGCCTGTGCGGGTGCCGGGGCCGCGCCCATTCCAAGGGCGATGGCGGCGGCGAGGAGGGTGGTCTTGAGCAGGTTCATGGTGATGCTCCAAGTGAGGTGTTTCCGGTCTGCAGACATGGTCCCTCGCGCGCGTGCCACGTGCCTTGACCAGGATCAATCGCGGAGCATTTCCAGGGCGGCGCACAAAAAAACATGCCGGCTTTCGCCGGCATGTTCGAGGGAGTACGCGCTTGTTGTCGCGGGTCAGGGGGTGACTTCGACCACGCCGCGCATCAGGCCCGAGTGGCCCGGGAACGAACAGAAGAAGGTGTAGTCGCCACCGGCGGTCAGCGCGCTGCCGGGGAAGGTGGCCGAGGTGGATTCGCCGCCGCCGATCATGTCGGTGGCCACCAGTATCCGCGCGTCGTCCGCCGGCACGTAGCCGTTGGCCGCGCCGGCCTTGATGCCGGCCTGGGCGACGTCGTTCACGGCCGGGGTTTCGGTGATGACCACGTTGTGGCCCATCGCGGCCACCGGCAGGGCGCCGGAGTGGACCAGCTCGACGGTGATCTCCGGGCAGCTCGCCGACACGCTGACGCTCTTCTTGTCGAACTGCATGCGGTCGTTGCCGTCCAGGGTGATGGTGCAGTTCTGGGCCTGGGCGGTGCCGAAGGCGCACAGCAGGGCAATGCCGAGCAGGGCGGTGATGCGTTTCATGATGGTGCTCCTGTGCAGTGGTGACTGGATGAATTCGATGTGTGCATTATCCGCTGCGGGCGCTGAGCCGGGCCTTGATCCAGGTCATGCGCAAGGCGTGGATATCAGGCTTGTCCACGTAGTGTTCAGGTGGCGCGCGGCACGCAGCCGAGCGCGGTCAGGATGCCGTGCAGCGCAGGCACCTGCATCAGCCACGGCGAGGCCAGCGTAAGCAGTCCGGCCGCCAGCACCAGCAGTCCGGCGAACAGGCGCAGCCCCGGCTTCTGCAGCCAGCGCCCCACCCGTGCCCCGGACCAGGTCAGCGACACCATCAGCGGCAGCGTGCCCAGGCCGAAGGCAGCCATGGTCAGTGCCCCGTTGCGGGCGTCGGCCTGCAGCCAGGCGGCGGCCAGCATGGTGGTGCTCAGGCCGCAGGGCATCCAGCCCCAGAGCACGCCCAGGGTGATCCGCCTGGCGGCGGTGTTGGCCGGCAGCAGCGGCCGCTGCAGCGCACGCAGGCGCTGCCACAGCGCGGTGCCGGGGCGACCGAGGAAGGACAGCCGGCCGCTGCGGTCGAGCAGGCGCAGGGCGGCCACCACCAGCACCACGCCGACCAGCATGCGTGCGCCGACGGCCAGCCAGGGGCTGCGCGCCGCGGCCAGGATGCCGCCGCCGATGCCGCCGGCGACCGCGCCGGCCAGGACATAGCCGCCGACCCGGCCGAGGTTGGGCTGCATTGCCGTCCACCAGCCGCGGCTGCCGCCCATGGCGGAGAAACCGGTGGCGATGCCACCGCACATTGCCGCGCAGTGCACCCCGCCCATCAGGCCGGTGAGCAGGGCGGCGCCCATGGCGAGCCAGTCCAACGGCACGGTCAGGCCTTTCCGCCGTCCCGGTCGTCGCGATCCCCGGGGGGCTCGTCGTCCGCGGTCGCGGACGGGGCCAGTGGCGGGGACGGATGCGGACGGTCGTGTTCGTCCTCACGCAGGATGTCGAGTGCGGAGGCTTCCAGGTTTTCGAACTGCCGGCCCTTCACCGCCCAGAGGAAGGCCCAGACCGCCAGTCCCAGGAACACCATGCTGACGGGAATCAGGAACATCAGGATGTTCATGCGTTGGACTCCTTGCGACGCGGCCGCGCCAGCCGCAGTGCATTGCCGGTGACCAGCAGCGACGATGCTGCCATGCCCAGCGCCGCCAGCAGCGGCGTGACCATGCCAGCCGCCGCCAGCGGCAGTGCCGATACGTTGTAGGCGAGCGCCCAGGTGATGTTCTGGCGGATCACCCGCCGGGTGCGCCGGGCGATGTCGACCGTCTGCGGTATCCGCGACAGCGAACGGCCGGCCAGCACCAGGTCGGCGGCGCGCTGCGCCAGCGCCGCGCCTTCGCCGATGGCGATCGAGACGTTGGCACCGGCCAGCACCGGCGCGTCGTTGAGGCCGTCCCCGACCATCGCCACCACGCGTTCCTGTGCCTGCAGGCCCCGGGCGTAGGCCAGCTTGTCCTCCGGGCTTTGCCGCGCGTGCACGGCGTGTATGCCGAAGCGGTCGGCGAAGCGCCGCACCGGCTCCGAGGCGTCGCCGCTGGACAGGTGCACCGCAAGCCCCTGTTCGCGCAGCGCGGCCACCGCCGCGCCGGCGTCCGGGCGTTCGGTCTCGGCCAGGTGGAAGCGCGCCACCGCGCGTTCGCCGTCGCCGAGCCAGATCCAGCCGTCGTCGCTGCCGCCGGCGGCGAAGCCGGCCTGGCCGAGCCGCCAGTCGCGGCCCTCGACGCGGCCCTCGATGCCCTGGCCGGCGACCGCGTGCACGCCGCTGGCCACGGGCACGTTGGCGATGCCGGAGAAGGCCGCGGCGATCGGATGCCCGCTGTCGCGTTCCAGCGCGGCGGCGATGCGCAGCGCGGCCCCGGCGTCGATGCCCGCGCCGGCAATGACTTCGGTCCCGGCCAGCACCGGCTTCCCGTCTCCAAGCGTGCCGGTCTTGTCGAACACGATGTCGGTGGCGCCGGCGAGCCGTTCCAGCGCGTTCTCGCGCACCGCCAGCACCCCCAGCCGCGCCAGCCCGCCGTGCGCGGAGGCCAGCGCCGCGGGCACCGCCAGCGACAGCGCGCAGGGGCAGCTCACCACCAGCAGGGCCAGGGTGACCTCGATCGCGCGCGTCGGGTCGTGCATGCGCCAGTAGGCGTACACCGCCACGGTCGCCAGCAGCAGGCCGGCAACGAACCAGTGGGCGATGCGCTCGGCGACCAGCGCGATCGCCGGGCGCTGCGCCTGCGCATGTTCCACCAGCCGCGCAAGCTGCGACAGGCGGGTGGCGCTGCCGGTGCCGGTCACGCGCAGCCGCGCCGGCCGTTCGCGGCACACGGTGCCGGCGTAGACCGCCTCGCCGGCGAATTTGTCGACCGGGCTGGATTCACCGGTCAGCAGTGCCTCTTCGAAGCGCGCCCGGTCGTCGAGCAGTTCGCCGTCGGCCGGCACCACCTCGCCGGCGGCCACGCAGGCGATGTCATCGGCCACCAGCGCCGACAGCGGCACCGTTTCACGGCCGCCGGCGGTGAGCTCGCGGGTGGCGAACGCGGGCCGGGCGCGCGCCAGCGCGTCGACCTGGGCACTGGCGACGTTGCGTGCGCGCTGTTCCAGCATCCGCGCGATCGACAGGAAGAACACGAACATCACCGCCGCGTCGTACCAGACGTGCTCGCCGCCGCGGACGGTCTCGGACACGCTGGCGAAGTAGGCCAGCAGGGTGGAGCTGGCGATCAGCGTGTCCATGCCGAGCTGGCGGTTGCGCAGCTCGCGCCAGGCGCCGGTGATGAACGGCCAGCCGGCGAAGAACACCACCGGCGTGGCCGCCAGGAAGGTCAGCCAGCGGAAGAAGTCGCGGGTGGGCACCGGCATGCTGCCGGTGGTGTCCAAGTACAGCGAACCGGCCAACATCATCGCCTGCATCGAACCGAGCCCGGCAACGCCGATGCGCACCAGGTCGCGGTTGCGCTGGCGGCGGCGTTCGTGCTCGATCGCCTCGCCGCTGGCCAGGTAGGGGCGGTAGCCCAGCCCCACCAGCCGCCGCAGCGGCCCGGACAGCGCAGTGGCCCGCGGGTCCCAGGCGATGCGGATGCGTCCGGTCACGGCGTTGGCGCCCGCGTCCAGTACGCCCGGCTCGCGCGCCAGCGCGCGGTCGATCAGCCAGGCGCAGGCGGCGCAGCGCATGCCGTCGGTGAGCAGGGTGATCTCGCGGCCGCCGTCGATGTCGCGGGCGTGCTCGGACAGCAGTTCGTCGCGGTCCCAGACGGCCAGGTCGACCGGGTCTTCGCCAACGCGGCCGGCGTGCTCGCTGCGCAGGCGGTAGTAGTCGCCCAGGTTGGCCTCGCGGATCCACTGTGCCGCGGCCGCGCAGCCGTCGCAGCAGAACGCGCGCCCGGCGCCGTCCAACTCCACCCGCGCCGGGCGCGCGGGCAGGTCTTCGCCGCAGTGGTAGCAGCCGTCGGCGACGACGGGCATGCGGTCGTCGTGCGCGCCTGCGCCGCTGGCGATCGCGGACGCCATGGCCGGCCTAGTCCTCCTGCAGCGAAGGCCGCAGGTTGGTGGCCAGCTGTCCCTTTGGAAGCCGGCCCTTCAGCCGCCACTGCGCGTCCAGCGGCTCCAGCCGCAGGTTCCAGTCGTTGCCGCCGTCGATGGCCGCGTCCGCGCGCCAGCCGGTTTCGGTGGGCCGCAGTTCCAGCACCTGGTCGGCGTCCGCGCGCGTGGGGTGGGCGAGGGTGAGGCGCAGCGGCGCCTTGCGCTCGACCGTGCCCGTCACCGGCAGGGCTTCGACGAAACCGCCCTCCAGGTCCAGGCGCACGATGAAGCTGAGCTGCTCGCGTCGCGCGACATCGTCCGGCGCCAGGTCCGCGGTCTGGATCTGCGCCCTGCGCGACACCGTGTCGATCACCTGGTCGTTGTTGCCCCGACTGGCGATCACCAGCATCACGATGCTGGCGATCACCACCGCGGAGGGCAGGGCGATCACCAGCCAGACCACCGGCACGCGCCAGGGCGATTGCCGGCTCGCGCGGTCGGTGTCGTGTGCCGGTGGCTTTCGGGGGGCGTCGTGCTGGGTCATCAGAGGGGTCCAAGGAAAGTGCTGTCAACGGTCTCGCGCGCGCTGCCATCCACCGACTCGATCACGAAGCGGACCTCGTGGCGGCCCTTCACCGTCTCCGGGCCGCTGACTTCCAGCGGGATCGAGGCGACTTCGCCGGCCGGCACGCCCAGGGTGCGGTCCCGGTCGTGCAGCGCGATGCCGGCGGTGCCGGTTTCCAGCGTCAGGCGGTACTCCTGGTCGCTGTCGGATTTGTTGACAAGCTTGAGGGTGTAGCCGTTCTCGATCCCGTCGGCGGTCACCCGGTAGAGCGCGTTGCGGTCGCGCAGCACGTCGGCGATCAGCGGGCTGCGGTTGGCGATGCCCCAGGCGAAGCCGGCAACGAGCACCAGCAGCAGCGCGCCGTAGACCATGATGCGCGGGCGCATCACGCGCGAGGGCTTGCCGTCGATCGCGTTCTGGGTGGAGTAGCGGATCAGCCCGCGCGAATAGCCCATCAGGTCCATCACGTTGTTGCAGGCGTCCACGCACAGGCCGCAGGCGATGCACTCGATCTGCAGGCCGTTGCGGATGTCGATACCGGTCGGGCACACCTGCACGCACATGGTGCAGTCGATGCAGTCGCCGAGCTCGTCGGGCTTGAACTTCGGCAGCGGCTCGGCCTTCTCGCCGGCCTCGCCGAGCATGATGGTGCCGCTGGCCTGGGCGCGCGCATCGGCCGCGCTGGGGTGCGCCGCGGCGCGGAACACGTAGTCGTAGGCGGTGAACTTGTCGAGCAGGCCGCGGCCGCGCTCGATGACGTCGCCCAGCCCGCGCTTGCGCGGGCCGCGCGGCTCGCCGCGCATCGGGTCGTAGGCGATGATCAGGGTGTTGCGGTCGAACATCGCGCTCTGGAAGCGCGCGTACGGGCACATGTACTTGCACATCTGCTCGCGCAGCACGCCGGCCCACATCCAGGTCGCGCCGGCGTAGAACAGCACCCAGAACACCTCCGCGATGCCCCAGTCGAACGGCACCAGCCGCGCGCCCAGGTCGCGGATGGGGGTGAAGAAGCCGGCGAAGGTGAAGCCCGTCCACAGCGCGAAGGCGGCCCACATCAGGTGCTTGGCGCCCTTGCGCAGGATCTTCTCCCGGTTCCACGGGCCGGCGTCGAGCTTCATGCGCTTGGCGCGGTCGCCCTCGGCCCAGCGCTCCATCCACAGGAAGGTCTCGGTCCACACCGTCTGCGGGCAGGCATAGCCGCACCACAGCCGCCCGCCCAGCGCGGTGACGAAGAACAGCACCAGCGCCAGGATGATCAGCAGCATCGCCAGGAAGCTGAAGTCCTGCGGCCAGAAGGTCAGCCCGAAGACGTAAAACTTGCGCTCGGTCAGGTGGAACAGCACCGCTTGGCGGTCGTCCCACTGCAGCCACGGGAACACGTAGTACATGCCCAGCAGCCAGACCACTGCGATCTTGCGCAGCCGGTCGATGGGCCCGGAGACATCACGCGGATAGACCTTGCGTTCCTTGACGTAGACGGCGCTCCCGCTGCCGTCGTCGATCAGGTCCAGGTCGATCTTCTTGGTCACTTCGTCCTACTTCGCCGCGGCCCTATTCGGGAGGCAGCGCCTTGTTGTAGCGGCTGGTCGGGCGCAGCAGCAGCCAGGTGAACAGGCTTGACGACGCCGTCGCCAGCCAGAACATCAAAAACGCGATGGTGTAGCCCAGCGCCCGGTTGATCTCCAGCCCGGGAAAGCTGATGTCGACCAGGTCCATCGGGTCGACGAAGGCGAAGAACACCATTGTCGCCACGCCCGCGGCGAAGAAGCTCGGCCAGAGGATCGCGCCCACCCGCTGAGCCAGCGGGCGGCGCGGGTGGTCCAGGACGGGGTCGACGAACGAGGTCACTGTCCGCCCCGTGCAGCCTCCACCGACCCGGCGCCGGCCGGCGGGTTGGACAGCGACCAGACGTAGGCGGCCACCAGCCGCGAACGGGTCTCGCCGAGGATCCCGCGATGCGCCGGCATTACGCCGTGCCGGCCGTTTTCGATCGTTTCCATGATCGCCTCGGTGCTGCTGCCATACATGGTGTAGCCGTCGGTGAGGTCGGGTGCGCCAAGGTCCTGGTTGCCCTTGCCTTCCACGCCGTGGCAGGCGACGCAGACGCCATCGTACAGGCGCTTGCCCTGGGCGGCGAAGTAGTCGTTGCCGTCGGCCTGGTCCTGCGACAGCGAGCGCACGTAGGCGGCCACCGCCAGCACGGCGTTGTCGCCGCCCATGCCGGTGAGCACCGTGCCCCACGGCGGCATCACGCCCTGGCGGCCGTCGAGCACGGTTTCCAGCACGCGCTCCGGGCTCCCGCCCCACTGCCAATGGTCGTCGGCGAGGTTGGGGTAGCCGATCGCGCCCTGCGCCGAGGAGCCGTGACAGGTGGCGCAGGTGTTGGCGAAGATCGAGCGGCCCAGGCCGACGGCGGTCGGGTCCCCGGCCAGCTGGTCGATGGGCAGGCCGTCATAGGGCTTGAACGTTTCCGCCAGCACCGCATCGCGCTGCTCGCTGTGGCGCGCGTGCTCACCTTGCGAGGTCCAGCCGCTGATGCCCGGGATCGAGCCAAGGCCGCCGTACCACACGATGTAGCCGATGCCGAACACGATCGAGACGTAGAAGCCTTG
The DNA here is from genome assembly GCA_052090405.1 of Luteimonas sp. Taxonomy (GTDB): domain Bacteria; phylum Pseudomonadota; class Gammaproteobacteria; order Xanthomonadales; family Xanthomonadaceae; genus Luteimonas. The sequence continues at coordinate 10,917 of JBQDAV010000047.1, read as the reverse complement.
GATCCACCAGCGTGGCATGGGCTTGTTGTACTCGGTGATGTCCTCATCCCAGTAGTGACTGGTTTCCTCCGGCTTCGGGTCGCCCGGGCGGCGCCTGGCCGTCCACCAGAGCAGCCAGGCCACGCCGATCAGGTTGAGCGCGGTGAGCGCGGTGATGTACCAGGACCAGGGGTTGTTCATGTGCGCGATTCCCCGCTGTCGCCGCCATTGGTCGTGGAGCCGTCTTCTTCTTCAAGCGCCAGGCGCGCGGTGGCGTCGAACGACGCCTTGTGCCGCGGGCGCCACGCCCAGATCCAGATGCCCACGAACAGCAGCATCAGCACGATGGTGATGATTCCCGACAGCATTGCTTACTCTCCCGTGGGCGCGTTCAGGCCCAGGCCCTGCAGGTAGGCCACGACCGCATCGAGCTCGGTCTTGCCGGCGACCGCTTCGCTCGCCGAGGCGATGTCCTCGTCGGTATAGGGGTCGCCCAGCCGCTGCAGCGCCTGCATGCGCCTGGCCACCGTGGGGCCGCTGACCAGGGCGTCCTCGAGCCAGGGGAAGGACGGCATGTTCGACTCCGGCACCACCGCGCGCGGGTCGATCAGGTGCACGCGGTGCCAGTCGTCGGAGTAACGGCCACCGATGCGCGCCAGGTCCGGCCCGGTGCGCTTGGAGCCCCACTGGAACGGGCGGTCGTAGACCGATTCGCCGGCCAGCGAATAGTGGCCGTAGCGCTCGGTCTCGAAGCGCAGGGTGCGGATCATCTGCGAATGGCAGTTGTAGCAGCCCTCGCGCACGTAGACGTCGCGGCCGGCCAGCTCCAGCGCCGGATAGGGTTCCACCCCGGGCAGGGGCTCGATGGCCTCGGCCTCGTACATCATCGGCACGATCTCCGCCAGGCCGCCCAGCGAAACCGCCACCGCGACCAGGACGGCCATCAGGCCGATGTTCTTCTCGATTTTTTCGTGTCCAAACGCCATGTCTTCGGTCCTCAGCCCCGGGCTTCGGCAGGGTGGGGTGCCAGCACCGGATGCGATTCAGGCGCCTTCACCATTTGTCGCGTGCGCCACAGGTTCCAGCTCATCAGGCAGACGCCGACCAGGATGACCACGCCGCCTGCCAGGCGACCCAGGTAATAGGGATACGTGGCCACCAGCGACTCCACGAAGCTGTAGGTCAGCGTGCCGTCGGCGTTGGTCGAACGCCACATCAGGCCCTGGGTGATGCCGGCGATCCACATCGAGACGATGTAGAACACCACGCCGATGGTGTGCAGCCAGAAATGCGCGTCGACCCACTTGGTCGAGTACATAGCCTTGGCGCCGACCAGGCGCGGGTAAAGCGAGTACACCGAGCCGAAGGAGATCATCGCCACCCAGCCCAGGGTGCCGGCGTGGACGTGGCCCACGGTCCAGTCGGTGTAGTGGCTGAGCGAGTTGACCGACTTGATCGACAGCAGCGGGCCTTCGAAGGTGGCGATCATGTAGAAGCTGATCGCTACGATCAGGAACTTCAGGATCGGGTCCGTGCGCAGCTTGTGCCACACGCCGGACATGGTGAGGATGCCGTTCATCGCGCCGCCCCAGCTCGGCGCCAGCAGGATCACCGAGAACACCATGCCCACCGACTGCGCCCAGTCGGGCAGCGCGGTGTAGTGCAGGTGGTGCGGCCCGGCCCACATGTACACCGAGATCAGCGCCCAGAAATGCACGATCGACAGGCGGTAGGAGTAGATCGGCCGCTGCGCCTGCTTGGGCACGAAGTAGTACATCATCGCCAGGTAGCCCACGGTCAGCAGGAACGCCACCGCGTTGTGCCCGTACCACCACTGCGCCATCGCGTCGACCGCGCCGCTGTATACCGGGTAGGACTTGGCGAAGCCGACCGGGATCACCAGGTTGTTGACGATGTGCAGCAGGCACACGCCGATGATGTAGGCGCCGAAGAACCAGTTGGCGACGTAGATGTGCTTCACCCGGCGCTTGACGATGGTGCCGAAGAACAGCCAGCCGTAGGCGATCCAGACCACCGCGATCAGGATGTCCAGCGGCCACTCCAGCTCCGCGTATTCCTTGCTCTGGGTGATGCCCAGGGGCAGGGTGATGACCGCGCCGACCATTGCCGCCTGCCAGCCCCAGAACACGAAGCTGGCCAGCTTGTCGGAGATCAGCCGCACGTGGCAGGTGCGCTGCACCACGTACAGGCTGGTGGCGAACAGCACCGAGCCGCCGAAGGCGAAGATCACGCCGTTGGTGTGCAGCGGCCGCAGCCGGCCGTAGCTGAGCCAGGGGATGCCTTCGCCAAGGGTCGGCCAGTAGAGCTGGGCGGCGATGAACACTCCCACGGCCATGCCGACGATGCCCCAGAGCATGGTCGCGACCACGAACTGGTGGACCACCTTGTCGTTGTAGTAGCCCGTGGATGCGGAATCGGCCGGCCCCGCGGTGGGGAGGGCGGCCGCTACGGAACTGGAATCTGCCATGGCTGGGGAAAGTCTCGGAAAACGGGCGGTATTGTTGCGGCTACACGGCATCGCCGACTTGATCCAGATCAAGTCGCAAAGGTTTGTGTTGTGTCAGCGATGCGTCCGCGCGGGTCCCCGCGCGGCCCCAGGGATGTCCGTGGGCGTCGCCGCGTGTAAAATCCCTGCCATTGTAGGCCGTCCACTCGCGAAAAGCAGGCTGGTCGGGCTTCGGGGTCGTTAGCTCAGTTGGTAGAGCATCGGACTTTTAATCCGCTGGTCGATGGTTCGAATCCATCACGACCCACCACTTCTGGGACTTCCCACCGCAGCGGGCGATCCGCCCGCCGGCCGCGGATTCGTGGCAACGCCTAGACCAAAGTCTAAGATCGTTCCTTCCCGGGGACGTCGTCATGAGCGCACTTTCCGGCCACCTTGGCCCGCGGTAGTCCGACCGCGCCAATAGCCAGCGCCACCACCGGTGCCAGCAGCTGGCGGATTGCCTTCTGGAAATGGCTGCGCGACGCAGCCGTTGGCTCGCCGATCCTGAGTCTGGCGAAGGTTCGCGCGGGCATTGATCCCGGCCCTGATTGCACATCACTTGACGCGGTTCGTCAGCTTGCGACGCAGCCCGGCAGGGCCCCGCGGGTCGTGGGTGAATTGGGCACGTGTCACGGTTAAATTGTGATGCTTGGCACGAAAGTTGCTCCAAGCCGCTAGCGCGGCGCTTTGCCCCGGGGGAAACCGAGTCACCGAATCCCAACCGCCTTTCAGGCGGCAACGGCTGCGCGCAGAACGCCTTCCGTTGACCGCTTGCGCGGGCTGGTCGTGCATGTCCACCGCAATCCCATTGACCCATCTGCGAATATCCCAAGGAGTCCGCTGCACATGAACAAGATCCACAGCAAGGTTTGGAACAAGGAGCTGGGACAGCTCGTCGTGGCCTCCGAGTTCGCCAGCAGCGACAGTGCCGGTGTCGTCCAGGGAGCGGGTACCGCAGCCAGGCTGCGCACGTCCCTGTTGGCCGCGGTCGTGGTGCCGCTGCTGGCGGTGGCCGGATCGGGCTCGACGGCATTCGCGCAGGAGTGGATCGTGACCGACGGCTCCAGCCCCGCCGTGATCGGCGACGGCGGCACCGTGACCTTCCAGGGCGATGCCAACATCGACGTGGCGCAATCCGGTGAGGACCAGGACGGCGTGATCGAAGTGACCCTGAGCCGTAACCTGGACGTGGACAGCGTGACCGCGGGCGACTCGGTGCTCGATGATGCTGGCCTTGTCGTGGACGACGGTGCCGGCAACGTGACGACGGTAGGCGCGGGCAGCGTAGCGGTGGCTGACGGTGCCGGCACCACGGTGATCGGCGGCAACGAGATCTCGGTTGGCGGTGCCAACGAGATCGCCATCAGCGGCGACACCGGCACCATCGGTGGCCTGGCCAACCAGACCATCGACCATCCGGACTTCGCGGATGGCAGCGGTCGCGCCGCGACCGAGGATCAGCTTGCCCTGGTCAACGAAACGGCCAACATGGGCTGGCACGTATCGGTGGACAACGAAGGCGCCGGGGACGACAACAACGTCGGCCCGGCAGGCGTGGTGGACTTCACCAGCGCGGACGGCAACATCCAGATCACCCGCGAGGAAACCGACCTGGAGTTCAGCCTGGCGGATGCCATCGAAGTCGCCGACAGCGTTGAAGTTGCCGGCAACACCACGATTGATGGCACCGGCGTAGGGGTCGGAGACGACGTGCACCTGGGCGATACCGGCCTGGTCATCGGCGACGCCGATGGCCCGCGCTTCACCAATGACGGCATCAGCGCCGGCAACCAGGTGGTCAACGGCGTGGCCGACGGCGTGGCTGATACCGATGCGGTCAACGTGCGCCAGCTGGAGGACACCCGGACCAAGTACTACAGCGTCAATGACAACGGCGTGGTGCAGGGCAACTACGACAACGACGGGGCGACCGGCGTGAACGCCCTGGCTGCGGGCGTGAATACGCAGGCGGAAGGTGCCAACAGCGTTGCGATCGGTTCCGGCGCGGTTGCCAGCAGCAATGTTGGCTCCGAGCTGCTTAATCCGATCGGTGCCAATACCAATCCCTCCACGCCGGGTGACTTCGCGGTTGCGATCGGCCACGAGGCGCGCGCGCTGGGCAATCAGACGATTGCCGTGGGCCGGCTGGCCGGAACGGGCGCGATGGGGTCCAACAACGTGCTGCTCGGCGCTCGCGCCGGTGAAAACAGTGAAACCAGCAACAACATCTTCCTCGGCGAGCGGGCCGGTTCCGGCCTCGCGGCCGATCCGGATGGCAACGAAGGCGCACCGTTCCTGCGAGGCCATAACGTTGGCCTGGGCATGGATACGCTCCAGGGCGGCCATGGCGAGAACAACACCGCCGTTGGCCTGCGTGCCGGTCGCTGGCAGGAAGGCAGCAGCAATACCCATATGGGTTCGTTCGCCGGTGTCGCCCAGCAGGGTGATTTCAACGTCAACGCCGGCTACTTCGCCGGCCAGTACACCGACAGCAGGGGCAGCGTGAATATCGGCGTCGAGGCGGGCGCCGGGATCCCCGACGGCCGGGTGGCGGCGGACTACGCGGTCAGCATCGGCTACCAGGCGAAAGCGCTGGACGATCGGGGCGTTGCCATCGGTGACCGGGCCTATGCAGGAGCCCTGTCCCAGATCGCGATCGGCGGCGAGGCCGGCTTGAACAGCCTGGCCGTGAACAGCACCGCCATTGGTCTCCGGGCGGGTCAGTCCGTCACCGGCGTGGACAACGTTGCGCTTGGCCGGGACGCGGGCAGATCGGTCGCCACCGGGGCCAACGTGGCCATCGGCACGGGTGCCGGCAATGACGTGACCGCGCGCTCCAACCCGGCAGTGGGGGCATTCCCCAACGTCACCGGCCAGAACGTCGCGATTGGCGGACAGGCCGGTGATGCGGTCCAGGGCGACCTGAACGTCGGCATCGGCTGGCGGGCGGGCCGCGGGACCACCGGCGTGGCCAACGTCGGCCTCGGTCCGCTGGCGGGCCTGGGGACGACCGGTGACCAGAACGTGGCCGTTGGTGCTACCGCCGGCCAGGATGTCCAGGGACGCGCCAACATCGCGATGGGCAACTTCGCCGGGGTTGGCGTGGAGGCTGCGAACACGATCAGCCTGGGCAGCGGCGCCCTGGGCAGCAACAACTACGCCATTGCGATCGGCACGGTCACCATGGCCGAGGGCCTCAATGCCATCGCCGTGGGTCGCAGCACCGTGGCGGACTCGGAAGACGGCGTGGCGATTGGTCGCAATGCCCAGGCCACGCACGCCGGCTCAGTGGCCCTTGGTGCTGAATCGGTGACCGCCGAAGCCAACCCGACCCCGAATGGCACGGTTGGCGGCATTACGTACGGCGAATACGCCGGCAACACGCCGGAAAGCGTGGTCAGCGTGGGCGCCGAAGGTGCCGAGCGCCAGGTCACCAACGTCGCGGCGGGCCGGGTATCGGCGTCAAGCACGGATGCCATCAACGGTTCGCAGCTGTTCGCGACCCAGGCCGTGATCGGCAACGTTGCCAACAGCGTGGTGACCGTGCTGGGCGGCAATGCCGCAGTGGACGTGGACGGCAACATCACCACCAGCGATATCGGCAACACCGGCCATCACAACGTCCACGACGCGATCGACAACGTGAACACCACCGCCAACATGGGCTGGAACATCAGTGCCGAAGGCGGGAACGCGACCAACGTCGGGCCCGGCGGCTCGGTGGACCTGAACAACGGCGACGGCAACATCGTCATCACCAAGGCCGATGACAGCAACGACGTCACCTTCGACCTGGCCGACAACATCGAGCTGAGCGAAGACGGCAGCGTTGCGATCGGCGATGGCACGGAAGGCAGCACGCTGGACGCCGGCGGCCTGGAAGTGGTGGATGGTGGCAACTCCACGGCGGTGGGCGCCGGCACGATTGCGGTAACCGACGCTGCGGGCACCACCACGATCGGCGGCAACGTCGTGTCGGTCGGCGGCGGCAATCCGATCGTGATCAGCGGTGATACCGGCACCATCGGCGGGCTGACCAACACCACCTTCGACCCGGACGGCTTCACCAGCGGCCAGGCCGCCACCGAAGACCAGCTCAAGCAGGTCAGCGACGTGGCCAACGCCGGCTGGAACGTGTCGGTGGACGGCGAGGGCGCGGTGGCCGACAACAACGTCGGTCCGGCCGGCGTGGTCGACTTCAGCAACGAGGACGGCAACATCTCGATCAGCCGCGATGGCACCGACCTGGCGTTCGAGCTGGCTGACGACATCACGGTGGACAGCATCACCGCCGGCGACACCATCATCGACACCACCGGCGTGGCGATCGGCAACGACGTGCACCTGGGCAATACCGGCCTGGTGATCAACGGCGGCCCGAGCATCACCCTGGCGGGTATCGACGCGGGCAACCTGGTGGTCACCAACGTCGCCGCCGGCACGATCAGCGCCACCAGCACGGACGCCATCAACGGCAGCCAGCTGCACGGCATGGGCGATTCGATCGTGAACGTGATCGGCGGCAACGCCGAACTCAACCCGGACGGCACCATCGTCACCAGCGACATCGGTGGCACCGGGCACGACAACATCGACGATGCAATCCGCTCCGCCAACGAGGCGGCCAACGCCGGCTGGACGGCGACCGATGCCAACGGCAATGCCGCCAACATCGGCCCGAACGGCTCGGTGGCCTTCACCGGCGACGGCAACATCAGCGTGGCCCAGACCGGCGAGGACAACAGCGGCGAGGTGGAAATCACCCTCAACCGCGACCTGGACGTGGACAGCATCACCGCCGGCAACACCGTGATCGACACCGACGGCGTGCAGGTGGGCGATGACGTGCACCTGGGCGACACCGGCCTGGTGATCGAAGGCGGCCCGAGCGTGACCACCGACGGCATCGATGCCGGCGGCCAGGTCATCTCCAACGTTGCAGCGGGCGTGGAAGACACCGATGCGGCCAACGTCGGCCAGCTCAACGACCTGGCCTCCAACGTGGTCGACAACAGCGGCCGCGTGACCAACCTCGAACAGGGTGCGGCCGGTCCGTTCCAGGTCAGCCAGGAGGCGCCGGTCGTGGCCCCCACGCCGACCGGGGCGAACTCCGCGGCCGGCGGCAGCGGCGCGGATGCCAGCGGTGACAATTCCACCGCGCTGGGCAACCAGGCCGTGGCCAGCGGTGACAACAGCACCGCGGTCGGCCAGGGCGCACAGGCCACGCACGACAACTCGGTGGCGCTGGGCCAGGGGTCGGCCACCACGGTGGGGGCGCAGACCGGTTACGACGCGGCCTATGTCGGCAGCAGCGATTCGGCGGGCGAGGTCAACGTCGGCAACCGTACCGTTTCCGGCGTCGCGCCGGGCGTGGCGGGTACCGACGCGGTCAACGTCGACCAGCTGCAGGGCGGGGTCAACCACGCCGTGGTGACGGCGAATGCCTACACCGACCAGCGCATCGGCCAGGTGCAGAGCGATGTGTGGCACCTGCACGGACGCGTCGATGAGCTTGAGCGCGACATCAACGCCGGCGTGGCGACCGCCATGGCCATGCGCCAGGCGCCTTACGTAGCAGGTGCAACCACCTACTACGCGGGCTTTGGCGCCTACAAGGACCAGGGCGCGCTGGGCGTGAGCCTGAGGCGTACGTCCGACAACGGCCGTTGGAGCCTGGAAGGCGGGTTCTCCGCCAACCGCGACGGCGCCGGCGGCTACATCGGCGTGAGCGGCGTGCTCGGCAGCAAGTGACCAGGCGCCGCCGCTCCCGGCCTGTCCGGGGGCGGCGGCAAACCGCAGGATTCGAATCTAGAGGAATGAAACACATGTCGAACAGGAACATGATCCGCAGGTCGCTGGCCCTTGCACTGCTCCCGTTGTGCGCTGGTGCGTTGCACGCATCGGACCTGGCGGTCCCCACCGGGGCCGACGTCCCGGTGCAGGGCGTGGTGGGTGGTACCGAATTTCCGGAGATGGAACGCGCGTGGCTGCGCGGTGGCGATTTCGTCAACGTGGAAAACCTGCGCCAGATCGGGCAGGGGATGAGCAAGAACCAGGTCCGCTCGCTGCTGGGCAACCCGCATTTCAGCGAAGGGATTGGCGGTGTTTCGACCTGGAACTACGTGTTCAACTTCCGCACCGGGGTGGACACGCACGTGACCTGCCAGTACCAGCTCAACTACGAGCGCGAATCGCGCCGCTACCTGGTCGAGTCCATCCACTGGGACGGGCCTGCCTGCCTGGACGCGCTGAACGCCGCGCCGCAGCCGGTGGTCGTGGCGCCGGAGCCGGTGATCCATACGCTTTCGGCGGATGCGCTGTTCGCCTTTGACCGCTCGGACGCGCAGGACATCCTGCCGCAGGGACGCACCGAGGTGGCCGAGCTGGCCGCCAGCCTCAAGGATGATGGCCAGGCCCGCATCACCGTGGTTGGCCACGCCGACAGGCTCGGCAGCGCTTCCTACAACCAGGGGCTGTCCGAGCGGCGCGCGGCGACCGTCAGGGAGCTGCTGGTCCAGGACGGCATCCCCGCCGCCAACGTCACTGCCTATGGCCGCGGTTCGACCCAGCCGGTGACGATATGCGACGCCGGCCTGGCGCACGAAGCGCTGATCGAATGCCTGCGCCCGGATCGCCGGGTGGAGATCGAAGTCGGCGGCCAGCGCTGATCGATCAATGTCGCTCCCGCGTCAGCGGGGGCGACATCGCCGGTTATTGTGCGTTCGCGCCCTGGGTGGCGAAGGCGGAATAGGGCGAAGGCCTGCGGACCCTCTCGCGTGGTGATGCGTCCTGCACCGCCTTGCAGCGCTCGCGCCATTCCGAGGGCGAGATGCCGAACTCGGCCTGGAACGCGCGCTGGAACTGGCGTTCGGATCCGAACCCGAGCTCGTACAGCAGCCAGGTAATGGCCAGCTCCGGATGCCGGCGCAGGTGCTGGCGTGCCGCGACCAGGCGTTGCCGGCGGATGAAGCGCGCCACCCCGCCGATTTCGCTGAACATGCGGTAGAGCGTCGCCCGGGACACGCAGAACACCGACTGCAGGCGGTCCACGCCAAGGTCCGGGTCGTCCAGGTGTTCCTCGATATAGGACACCACTTCCATCAGTCGCGGGTCGCCGCCCTCCGGGGCCGGCTGCTGGCAGCGTGCGTGGTTGGGCGCCGGCTTCCAGTTCCGGGCCGCGTAGCTGAAGCACTGTTGCATCACTTGTCCCCCAAGATGATCTGGAGAGGTCCCCCGGGCTTCCCCGCCCGCCAGAATTTCTGCGCCTCTCAAGGAACAAGTCCGTAAACCGGTGCCGGATCCCCTCATCGGATCCGTGAATCTGCGTTCCGACCGTTCTTTCGCCGCCCTGCGCCCCTCCCGACGGCGCCGCGGCGGGCCATTGCCCACCGCAGCCAAAGCTGAGACGAAATGTCGGGTTGGCCGCTCCGGCCGCTCCTAGACTCGCCCTTCATCGCCGCCACGTGGGGAGGGCCAACGCATGTCAAGCAGCCAGAAGTTCATCGCGCGCAATCGGGCGCCGCGGGTACAGATCGAGTACGACGTCGAGCTTTACGGCGCGCAGAAGAAGGTCCAGATCCCGTTCGTGATGGGCGTGATGTCGGACCTGTCCGGCGCCAACGCAGGCGACCTTCCCCCGGTGGAGGAACGCAAGGCGCTGGAGATCGACGTCGACAACTTCGACGGCCGGTTGCAGTCGATGAAGCCACGCGCCGCCTTCCAGGTGCCCAACACGCTCACCGGCGAGGGCAACCTCAGCGTGGATGTCACCTTTGAAAGCATGGACGACTTCTCGCCGGCGGCCATCGCCCGCAAGGTCGAGCCGCTGGCCAAGCTGCTGGAAGCGCGCACCCAGCTGGCGAACCTGGATACCTACATGGACGGCAAGGCCGGCGCGGAGAAGCTGGTCGCGCAGGCGATCCGCGATCCCGCGCTGCTGCAGGCCCTGGTGTCCGCACCCAAGCCCGACGGCGACGAGGAGTAAGCGAGATGGTGACCGAGAAACTGGCCGAAGCAGGTACGGCGGAAGCCCAGGAGCTGGATCCGGGCGAGTTCGCCTCGCTGCTGCAGAAGGAATTCAAGCCCAAGGGCGATCGCGCGCGCGAGGAGGTCGAGGCCGCGGTCCGCACCCTTGCCGAGCAGGTGCTGAGCCGCGCCGACGTGGTGTCCGAGGACGTGGCGGAAACGATCAAGGCATACATCGCCGAGATCGACCGCAAGCTGACCGAGCAGCTCAACCACATCCTGCACCATCCGGACATGCAGAAGCTCGAGGGCGCCTGGCGCGGGCTGCACTACCTGGTCAACAACACCGAGACCGACCAGCAGCTCAAGCTCCGGGTGCTCAACATTTCCAAGAAGGACCTGGGCAAGGTGCTCAAGCGCTACAAGGGCACCGCCTGGGACCAGAGCCCGATCTTCAAGAAGGT
>JBQDAV010000046.1:4576-19776 GCA_052090405.1 Luteimonas sp. | reverse complement strand
CGCGCCCGGCGGGCGGCTTCCAGCAGCGTGCCGTCCGCGACCAGGCGCACCGCTTCGGCCACTTCAGCGTCCATGGCCCGATCACGGTCCAGGAACGGAATCCGCCCGCGCAGCGCTTCGTGAGCGGCGGTGACGGCGGCGCCGGAATGGAAGGCTTCGGCGGCCGCAAGCTCCTCGCGCAGCGCATCCACTTCGGCCAGGAACTGCCCGCCGTCACGGTGCCCGGCAGGCGGCCCACCCTGCACCTTGGCGGCAAGCGCCGCGGCGTCGCCATCGCGCGCAAGGTCGCGCGCGGCGTTGATCATGTCCTGCCTCAGGTCCAGCGCCTGCGCTGCGGTGTACAGCTCCAGCGCCAGCACCTTGCCCAGGTCGTCGGCCATGGACAGCACGTGGCGGGCCTCATTGGCGCCCATCGACACGTGGTCCTCGGCGTTGGCGCTGGTCGGTACGGAGTACACGCTGGCCGGGTGCGCACGCGTGGCCAGGTCGTTGACGATCGCCGCGGCGGTGTACTGCACGATCATGTGGCCGGACTCGGTGCCGTCCTCGTTGCCGATCAAAAACGGCGGCAGTCCGTCACTGGTGGCCGGGTCGACCAGCTTGTTGAGCCTGCGCTCGGAAATCGAAGCCAGCACCGGGATCGCCGCCTTCACGTAGCTCAGCGCCAACGCCAGCGGCATGCCGTGGAAGTGGCCGGCGGAGATCACCTGCTCTTCGACGTGTTCGGCCTCGCGCTCGGGGAACACCAGCGGGTTGTCGGTGACCGCGTTGAGCTCGATGTCCAGCACCCGCCGCGCCTGCGCGACCGCGTCGCGCACCGAGCCATGCACCTGCGGGATGCAGCGCAGCGAGTAGCTGTCCTGCGGCTGGTGCTTCTTGCCGCCGCGGAAGGCCTTGAAGCGCTGGTAGAACTTGTCGCGCCCGTGGCGCTGGCTGGCGGGCACCCAATCCCAGCCGATGTCGAAGCCGAGCGCCTGCGCCTCCGGCGTCTCCCAGCTTTCCGGCAGCCATGGCCGGAACCGCGGCACCAGGTGATAGGGAATGTCGGCCAGGGTGGAACCCGACAGCAGATCGCGCAGGTTCGCCGCCACTTCCACCTGCCCGGGATGCGGACGCAGCGCGTGCACCTGCTCGTCGAACGCGCCCAGGCGTCCGGCGAAGGCGTCGATGGTCATGGCCGCGGCCAGGTCGGCGGTGTCGAGCAGGCGTTCGAGCCGGTCCAGCGCCAGCACGCCCATCGCCAGCATCTGCGCGGTGCCGTTGTTGAGCGCCAAGCCTTCCTTGTAGGACAGCGTGACCGGCTCCAGCCCGGCGCGGCGCAGCGCCTCGGCGCCCGCCATGCGCTCGCCCTCGAAGAACGCCTCGCCACCGCCCAGCAGCACGATCGCCAGGTGCGACAGCGGCGCCAGGTCGCCCGAGGCGCCCACCGAACCCAGCTCCGGCACCACCGGCACGATGCCGGCGTTGAGCATCGCCGCCAGCGCCTGCAGGGTTTCCACCCGGATCCCCGAATGCCCGCGCAGCAAGGTGTTGATGCGGATGCACAGCATCGCGCGCACCACCTCCGGCGCCATCGGCTCGCCCACGCACACGGCGTGGGTGAGGATCAGGTTCTGCTGCAGCTCCGCGTGCAACGAGCGCCCGGAAGGCTTCGCGCCCGGCAGTTCATCGCGCAGCGGATGCGCGCCCAGCAGCTTGTCGGCGTTGCTGCCGAAGCCGGTGGACACGCCGTAGATCGGTTCCTCGCGGCGCACCTGCTCGGCCAGGAAGGCCGCGGCGCGCTCCACCGCTTCCAGCGCGCCGGGATCGAGCTCCACGCTGGCCCCCCAGGCCACCATCACCAGCTGCTCGCGTGTCAGCGAGACGCCATCGAGTTGGATGTACTTCATGCGTTGTTCCCTCCGGCCAGCAGCGCCGCGGCCAGCCCGTCTTCTGTTGCTTCGAACTGCTCGCCGCTGCGCAGGTCCTTCACCGCAACCACGCCGCGGGCGGCTTCGTCGCCGCCGCGGACGATGACGAAGCGGATGCCGGCGCGGTCGGCGTACTGGAACTGCTTGCCCAGCTTGCGCGGCTCGAGCTGGGTCTCCACGTTCAGCCCCGCCCCGCGCAGGCGCTGCGACAGGGCCAGCGCATGGTCCAGGCCATCGTCGTCGATCAGGGTCACCAGCGCGTCGACGGTGCTGTCCGCCGCCTCCACCAGGCCCGCTTCCTGAAGCTGCCAGAACAGCCGCGTCAGGCCGATCGAGATGCCCACGCCGGGGAGCTTCGACTTCGTGTAGTGGCTGGCCAGGTCGTCGTAGCGCCCGCCCGAGCAGATCGAGCCGATCTGCGGGTAGTCGTCCAGCGTGGTCTCGTAGACCATGCCGGTGTAGTAATCCAGGCCGCGGGCGATCGACAGGTTGATCGCATAGTCCGTCTCCGGCACGCCCATCGCACGCAGCCGCTCCAGCGCCGCGCGCAGCTCGTCGCGGCCCTCTTCGAACAGCGGCGAGCCCGCTCCCAGTGCCTCCAGCCTGGCCAGGGCGTCGTCGTGGCCCGACGAGCGCACCTGCGAGAACGCCATCAACTTCTCAACGGCGTCACCGGGCAGCTCGAAGCCTTCGCCAAGCAGGGTCCCGCGCACGGCGTCAGGGCCGCGCTTGTCCAGCTTGTCCAGTTCGCGCAGCACCGCGAGCTGGCGCTCGCCGTCGATGCCCAAGCCTTCGAAATAGCCGCGCAGCAGCTTGCGGTGGTTCATCCAGATGGTGAAGCCGCCCAGCCCCAGCGCCTTGAACACGGCGTGGATCACCGCCGGGATCTCGGCGTCGTAACGCGGCGAGAGCGAATCCTTGCCGATCACGTCGATGTCGCACTGGTAGAACTCGCGGAAACGCCCGCGCTGCGCGCGCTCGCCGCGGTACACCCGCTGCATCTGGTAGCGGCGGAACGGAAACGCCAGGTCGTGTTCGTGCTCGGCCACGTAGCGGGCCAGCGGCACGGTCAGGTCGAAGCGCAGGGCCAGGTCGGGGCGTCCGCCGTCCTGCTTTTCCAAGGCGCCGGTGGACTGGACGAAGTACACCTGCCGCTCGGTCTCGCCGCCGGACTTGGTCAGCAGCACGTCCGACAGCTCGAACACCGGCGTCTCCACCGGCAGGAAGCCGAAGCCCTCGAAGCTGCGGCGGATGGTGTCGAGCATGCGCTGGAACGCGATCTGCTCGCGCGGCAGCAATTCCATCACCCCGGGCGGGGTACGCGGCTTGATCAATGCAGGCTCCGGGCAACGCGGGGAAAGCGCACAGTTTAGCGGTTCGGCTGCCCTCCACGCTGCCCTGCATGAACCCCGGACAGCAAAAAACCGGCCGGAGCCGGTTCTCTGATTCGCCGCAAATGGTCGGGGAGACAGGATTCGAACCTGCGACCTCTACGTCCCGAACGTAGCGCTCTACCAGGCTGAGCTACACCCCGACGCGGCGAGCCGTTAATTGTAGGCGCCCGGCAGGACTGGAGCAAGTAGGTGCACGGCCGGAAACCTTCCTTCAGCCGCATTCGGCCGCCGCGACTCCCGACAGCGCGCACAGCCCCTCGCGGCTGGCCGCGTGCTGGCTGGACCATGCCACCCCGGGCCAGCGTCCGGCCTCCTCCAGCGCCTGGCGGAAATAGGCCTCCGCCTCCGCCGCGTTGCCCTGCCTCAGTGCCACGCCGCCGCGCACGTTCAATGCCTGCAGATGGCTGTTGACGCCCCACTGGGTCCCGGCGCGCGCGCGCTCGGCCAGCAGCCTGCGCTGCGGTTCCAGCAGCGCCAGCGCTTCCCGATCGCGCCCAAGCAGGTGGTACTGCGCGGCAAGCCCGGTCAGCGTGCGCAGGTGGAAGTCCGGGGCCATGGCGGCGAAGCGCGAGGTGACGTCCACGGCCCGGCGCAGCGCCTGGGCGGCATCCTCGTGCTGGCCCATGTTGTCCAGCGCCCAGCCGAAATAGGCCAGCATGACGCCCAGCCCCGGGGTTGGCGCGCCGCTCATCCGCTCATAGTCGGAAATCAACTGGCGGTACTCGCGAACGGCCCGTGCCGGATCAGTGCGGATCAGGGCCAGGCTGGCGGTAAAGCGGTAATAGATCAGCGCCGGATCATGGGCGCCATACAGGTCCCCGGCGATCGCCAGCGCACGTCCTGCATGTTCGATGGCCAGGGCATCCTCGCCCCCGGACAGCCGCGCCATCGCCAGTGCGGCGAGCGCCTGGACCAACAGCTCCCGATTCGTTGAAGCCCGCTGGCGCAGTTCGGCAACGATCGCTTCCAGGCCCGCGGCAACTTCCTCCAGCGGCTTGTCACCCACGTTGATGTGGCCGAACAACAGGTTGATCCTTATCCGGAGCACCTCGTCGGCATCGGCATCGGGGGCCTGCTCCAGCAACGCGATCGCCTCGCTGCCCACGGCAATCGAGGACGCGGTGTCCAGCACCATGGAATAGGCCCTTCCCAGCGCGGCCTTGGTGCGCCCGCGTTCAAGCACGTCCGCATTGGTCGACCCCAGCAACGCATCGGCCTCGCGCAACAGCGGGATGGCACGGTCGCCCATGTCGAGCGCGTTGTATCCGCGCCCGATCGACAGCAGCAGCGAAGCCTTCACCTCCGGGTCCATTCCACGCTGGCCGTGCAGGCGCTCCACGCCCAGGTCCAGCGCCTCGGCCATGGTGATGCGGTTGCCGTGCGTGCGGGAGGGATCGGCATCCTCGAACACCTCGCGCATGAAACCCGCCATCACCTGCGCCTTGTCGCGCTCGACTTCCACGCGGCGGAACTGTGCCTCCCGTTCAATCGCGAGCCCGGACAGGAGCGCACCGGCCAGCGCTGCCACCGCGATCCCGCCCCGGTACCGCTTCGCGAATCGCTGCGCGCGGTACCAGCGCTGTCCACGGCGCGCCAGCACCGGCCGTGACTCCAGGAAGCGCTGCAGGTCACCGGCCAGTTCCTCCACGCTCGCGTAGCGTTCGCGCGGCGCCACCCGCAGCGCCTTGAGCACGATGGCGTCGATGTCCCTCGGCACCCGGCTGGCGGAACCTCGGCCCGCGGGGCCGGGCCGGTCGGCGCGCAGCGCGGCCTGGCCCGGCGGGTCCAGCTCTCCGCTCAGGATCGCGTGCGACAGCGTTAACGGCGACCCGGAGTGCGGGAACGGACGCACCCCGCTGACCAGTTCGTACAGCACCACGCCCAGCTGCCAGACGTCGCTGGCGGTGCTCAGCGGTTCGTTGCGGATCTGTTCGGGACTGGCGCACGCCAGCGTCATCGCACGCAGGCCGGTTTCGGTCCGTCCCGCGCTCCCGTCCTCGCCCATCAGCCGCGCGATGCCGAAGTCCAGCAGCTTCGGCACGCCCTCGCCATCGACCAGGATATTGGCGGGCTTGATGTCGCGGTGAATCACCAGGTGCTGGTGGGCGTACTGCACCGCGGCGCACACCTGGAGGAAAAGCCGGACCTTGCGCTCCAGCGACAGCGCACGCGAGGCACACCAGCGGTCGATGCGCTCGCCCTTCACGTACTCCATGGCCAGGAACGGATGGCCTTCGCGCGTATCACCCGCGTCCAGCAGCCGCGCGATGTTGTCATGCGACAGCGAAGCCAGGATCCGTGTTTCCCGCTCGAACCGCTCTTGCATGCCGGGGACCGCGCGCAAGCGCGGGTCAAGCAGTTTCAGGGCCACCTGCTGCACGGTCCCGCCGACCATGCGCTCTGCCAGATGGACCACCCCCATCCCGCCCTGCCCGAGCCGGCTGAGGATCCGGTAGCCGCTGCCGCTGGTGGCGTCCACGCGGCTGCCACACAGGCTGGGCGTGGACGCGCCGATCCAGCCCAGCGGCCCGGGCTCGAGGTCGTCGTCGATCGCGGCAAGCAGTCCGCGCACCTGCTCCAGCAATCCGGGATCGCCGGCGCACTGCGCTTCGACGAACGCGGCCCGTTCCTGCCCACCAAGTTCCTCGGCTGCAAGCACGATGGACTTGGCTCGCTGGTAGCGGCCCTGCTCTTCCCCCACGTGACCCCCATGCCGCGCGAATGCGGTTGACAGGCCAGTATAGGAAAACCCCCGCCGCGCCAGCGCGACGGATCACACCGCCTGCAATCGCGCGCGCAGTTCGTCCAGCCGCAGGTCGGCGGCGGCGCCGGGCGACACCCGGGCGACCAGGCTGCCCTCCGGGCTGCGGCCGTCGCCGACGCTGCCCACCGCGTCGGCTGCGCGGCGATAGGCGTCACGGAACGGCACGCCGGCGGCGGCCTGTTCGACCGCCACGTCGGTGGCGTACATCCCGGCGTCGATCGCAGCGCGCATCCGCTCCCCGTCCCAGTCCAGGTTTTCCAGCAGCGCCGGCAGCAGCTCGAGTGCGGCCAGGCCGCGGCCGAACCCGTGGAAGATCGCGCCCTTGCTGGCCTGCAGGTCCCGGTGGTAGCCCGACGGCAGCGACAGCAGCTGCTCGATCTCGGTGCGCGCGGCGGCCACGCTGGCATGCACCGCGCGCATCAGCTCGATCACGTCCGGATTGCGCTTGTTGGGCATGATCGAACTGCCGGTGGTGTATTGCGCCGGCAGGTTGAGGAAGCCGAACTCGGCGCTGGTGAACAGCGACAGGTCCCAGGCCAGGCGACGCAAATCCAGCGTTGCCGATCCCAGCGCCTCCAGCGCGGCCAGTTCGAACTTGCCGCGCGAAAGCTGGGCGTAGACCGGGCTGAGCTGCATGCGGCCGAAGCCGAGCGCCTGCGTGGTGTGGTCGCGGTCCAGCGGCAGGTTCACTCCGTAGCCGGCCGCGGTGCCAAGCGGGTTGCAGTCCACCAGCGCCAGGGTGTCGGCGGCGCGGCGGGCATTGTCGATGAAGGCCTCCGCCCAGCCGGCCCACCACATGCCCGCCGAGGACACCACCGCACGCTGCAGGTGGGTATAGCCGGGCAGCGGCAGTGCAGATTCGGCATCGGCGCGCGCCAGGGCGATGCCGGCAGCGTCGCGGCACAGCGCGGCAGTCCGCTCCAGTTTCTCCTTCAGCCACAGCCGCGTGGCCACCAGCACCTGGTCGTTGCGGCTGCGGCCGGCGTGGATCTTCTTGCCGGTGTCCCCCAGCCGCTCGACCAGCCGCGCCTCGATCGCGGAGTGGCCGTCCTCGTAGCGCGCGTCGAGTTCGAAGGCGCCGCTGGCGAAGTCATCCGACAGCGTTTCCAGTTCGCCTTCCAGGGCCGCCAGTTCGTCGCCGGAGAGGATCCCGATCCGCTCGAGCCCCTGTGCGTGGGCACGGCTGGCGCGGATGTCGTGGAGGAAGAACTCGCGGTCCAGGATCACGTCGTCGCCGGCCAGGAACGCCTGGATCTTTTCATCGACGGCAACGCCGGGTTTTTGCCACAGCAGGTCGGACATGGATTGTTTCCTACGCGTTTTCCAGGGGAATCGCGCTGAACTCGTCAAAGCCCAGCGCGAGGTTGAGGTTCTGCATGGCCTGGGTGGCAGCGCCCTTGAGCAGGTTGTCCAGGGTGCAGACCACCACCACGCGCCGGTTGCCCGGTGCCACCGTGAATCCGCCGACCTGCGCACCGTGGCGGCCGGCGATGCGGCTCACCCACGGCGCGTCGTCCGTGACTTCCAGCAGCGGTTCGCCGGCGTAGCGATCGCGGTACGACGCCTTCACCTCCTCGCACGACATCGGCTGCTGCAGCCACAGGTTGACGGTCATGGTGATGCCGCGGAAATGCGGCGCCACATGCGGCATGAACTCCACCGGCACCTGCAGGTGCGCGGTCACCTCGCGCTCGTGGATGTGGTCGGCGAGCGCATAAGGCATCAGGTTGTCGCGCAGCAGCTCCGGGTTGTTCCGGTCCGAAGGCGCGGTGCCCGCACCCGAGTAGCCGGACACGCCAAAGCACTGCGGCGGACCGGCCAGGCGATCGACCAGCGGCGCGATCGCAAGCTGCATGGCGGTGGCGTAGCAGCCGGGGTTCGCGATCCTGGTCGCGCCGGCGATTCGTTCCCGGCCCAGTTCCGGCAGCCCGTAGCGCCACTGTGGATCGAAGCGATGGTCGGCGGACAGGTCGACGATCACGGTGCCCGGCGCGTCGGCGGCGACAGCGGTCACGAACGGTTCTCCCTTGCCGTTTGGCAACGCCAGCACCACGGCGTCCGCCCCCTGCCCGGCCACGGCCTGGGGAGGGTAGTTTCCGTAGCGCAGGTCACCTTCGAAACCATCCACGTGCGCGGATACCGGCTGCCCGGCCAGCTCGCGCGATGAGACGAAGGCCAGTTCCAGCGAAGGATGCGCGGCCACCAGCCGGATCAGCTCGGCGCCGGTGTGCCCGCGCGCACCGACGATACCGACCGTCTTCACTGCTGCGCTCATGCCGCCACCTCCTTTTCCAGCAGCGTCTGCGGCCTCTGCACGCTGTGCTCCACGCAGGCGCGGATCGCATCGAAATCATCCAGCCCGTACCAGAACGTCCGCCATTGGCCGTGGCGGAAGCAGCCATCGGATTCGACGTGATAGAACTGGTTGACGCCGTTGCGCTGGCGCGAGCGCCAGAACAGCTGCGGCGTCTCCTCGCGCATCACCTGCCATACCGCGCGACCCAGGCCCTCGCCCTGCGCCTCGTCGAGCACCGCGAACTTGTCCAGGTAAGGCACCCCGTTGACGTCGGCGAGGATGACCGCGGTGCGGTAGTTCTCGCTCACGTAGGCGCGCAGCAGCGGCGTGCGCTCGAAATAGTCCGGCACCAGCGTGCGGCCGAAGCTGGATTCGACCAGCCCGCGCAGGCGCGGCAGGTCCAGCTCGTCCCATGCGTCGGCGCGCAGCACGCGCTCGCCGCGCCGCACCAGGGTGCCCGACCCCCGGTGGGTGAACAGCTCCCGGGCCAGCTCCGCCGGCCGCGTGATCGATACCGACGAGGACAGCGGCAGGTCATCCAGAAGGCCCTTGATCTGCCCCAGCTTCAGCCGCATGCCGCCGTTGATCCAGTCCTGGGCCATCAGGTGGTCGTACTCGGTGGACAGGTTGATCGAATCGATCACCCGGTCGCGCTCATCCAGCAGCCCGCCGGTGCCGGTCAGGAAGATGATCTTGTACGGCCGCAGCGCCCGCACCAGCTCGTTGGCCGACACGTCGGCATTGACGTTGAGGATCTGCCCGCCCGGGGTCTCCCCCAGGCTGGCGATGACCGGGATCGACCCAGCCTGCAGACTGGCCTCGATCGGGGCCAGGTTCACGGATTTCACCTCGCCCACCAGCCCAAGGCGGTCGCGGTCCAGGTAGTCGGCCTCCAGCACCCCGCCGGTGATCGAGGTCGCGCGCGCGCCAGCCTGCTGCAGCGCCTCGACCAGGGCCAGGTTCGATGCCTGGAACACCCGCCGCACGATCGCCAGGGCTTCGGACGTGGTGACACGCAGCCCGTCCACCGTGTGCTTCTCGATGCCCGCCGCGGACAGCTCCGCATCAAGCTGCGGCCCGGCACCGTGGACCACGATCGGCGTCAGCCCCACCTGCTGCAGGAAGGTCAGCGAGGAGGTCAGCGCCGGCAGGTCGTCACGCAGCACTGCGCCACCGACCTTGACCACGGCGAAGCGCTTGGCATCCAGCTGCGAAAAGCGCTTGAGGTACTGGTCGATCTCACGCGCGCTGCCCATCGACGACAGCAGGCGGATGATGGTCTGGCGGGTCTGGAAGTGGGAGTGATCGGTGCTCATCCGCTTTGGTCCATGGCCGAACCGCTCTTGTTTTCAAGGATGCCAAGCACGGCGCTTGCGTAGGCCTGAAGCTGGTCGAGAGCGACCCATTCGTCGGCAGTGTGGGCCTGCGCGATGTCGCCGGGGCCGAACACGATCGCCGTCATCCCGGCCTGGGAGAACAGCGAGGCCTCGGTCCAGAAGTCCACCGCGTTGCCGATCGGCAGGCCGAGCGCGTCGGCCAGGTCGCGCGCCTGCAGGCGCCGCTCCTCGGCCATGGCCACGTCCCCGGCCGGCAGCGACGGGCCGCGGAAGGTTTCTTCGTAGCATTCCAGCTCCCCTGCCCCGGCGAAGCCGCCGAACTGCGCGTGCAGCGCGTCGATGTCCTGCGAGGGCAGCGGCCGGAAGCCGAAGCGCAGCTCGGCCTCGGGCGCGATCACGTTGGCCTTGATCCCGCCCTCCACGCGGCCGATGTTGAAGCGCAGCCCGGTCAGGCCGCCAAAGCGCTGGTGCGCCTGGCCGGCGGCGAAGTCCAGCGCGCGGCTGCCCCAGCGCATCGCCCGGTGCAGCGCGCTTGCCTCCAGTGCACCCGCGCCGGAGGCGTGCCCGGCCTCGCCGCGGAAACGCACCAGCGCCGAGGAAATACCGCGGTGCGCCAGCACCGCCTCGCAGCCGGTCGGCTCGGCCACCACCACATCCGCGAACCCGTGCCCGGAGGCGAGGAAGGCATTGATGCAGCGCGCGTCGTTGGCCTCCTCGTCGCTGGAAAACAGGAACGCCGCATCGCCATCGCTTGCCTGTGCCGCGGCGATCAGCCCGGCCGCCGCGCCCTTGATGTCGCATGCGCCCAGGCCGATGGCACGCCCTTCTTCCACCCGCAATGCGAACGGATCCGCGCTCCAGTGGGGCGAGTCCGGCACCGTATCCAGGTGCACGTTGAACAGCCGCCTCGGACTGCCGCGTACCGCCAGCAGCGATACCGCGCCATCGCCGTGGTCGCTCACCTGGATCCGGAAGTCCGCAAGCTGGGCACGGATGTAATCGAAGATCCCGCCGGTGTCGATCACCCGCGGCGGGTTGCGGGTGTCAAACGACACCAGCGCCTCGAGGTGGCCCAGGGTGCTGTCGAGGAGCGCGCTGTCGAGGAGCCTGCTCACCGGTTCACCTGCGCCCACAGCGTGCTGCTCATGCCGAACAGCTTGATGAAGCCCTCGGCCTCTTCCACGCCCCAGTCGGCCGACTGCGCGTAGGTGGCCCCGCCGCCTGCAAGGATGTGCGGCGAACGCACCGCCACCGCGTCAACGCGTCCACCCGCGCTCTGCAGCACCACCTCGCCGTCGACCGCGGACTGGGACGACGCCAGGAACGCCTCCAGGTCCGCCTTCAGCGGATCGTGGAAGAAGCCCTCGTACACCAGCTCCACCCACTTGCGCGCAACCTCCGGCTTGAAGCGGTTCTGCTGTTTGCTCAGCACCGCCTCCTCAAGCGCGCGGTGGGCGGTGAGCAGCGCAACCAGCCCGGGCGCCTCGTACACGATCCGGCCCTTCAGCCCGATCACGGTATCGCCGGTATAGATGCCGCGGCCCACGCCATAGGAAGCGAACAGCCGGTTGAGGCGGGCCAGGATCTCGTGACCCGGCAGCACGTTGCCATCCAGCTCCACTGCTTCGCCGCGCTCGAACCGCAGCGACACGGTCAGCGGCTCCTCCGGCCAGGCGCTGCGCGGCGCGCACCAGCCGCGGGCGCCCTTGCCGGGAACGTCCCACTCATCGATCTCCCCGCCCGACATCGTCACCCCGAGCAGGTTCTCGTTGATGGTGTAGGCCATCTGCCGGGCCTGCACCCCGAAGCCGCGCTCGGCCAGGTAGGCCTGTTCGTAGGCCCGGGTCTGCGTGTGCTGTTTCTGGATCTCGCGGATGGGCGCCACGATCCGGTAGTCGCCCTGCGCCTTGACCGCCAGGTCGAAGCGCACCTGGTCGTTGCCCATGCCGGTGCAGCCATGGGCGATCGCGTTGGTTTCCAGTGCCTTCGCCCGTGCCAGCGCCGCGTCCACGATCAGGTACCGGTCCGACACCAGCAGCGGGTACTGGCCCTGGTAGCCCTCGCCCGCCCACACGAAGGGCTTGGCGAACCCGTCCCAGATGGCCGGCCCGCCGTCGACGGTCAGGTGCGAGGCCACGCCCAGCTCCGCGGCGCGCTCCTCGATGGCCTTGCGTTCGGCCGCGTCCACGCCGCCGGTGTCGGCGAACACGGTATGCACGTTCCAGCCCTGCTCCTTCAGGTACGGAACGCAGAAGCTGGTGTCCAGGCCACCGGAAAAGGCGAGGACGATGTCTTTGGATTCAGTGGGGGTCATGTCAGGTTTCCCGTGGGGTGGTTTTGCATCAGCGCGGCCATCACCGCCTTCTGCACATGCAAGCGGTTCTCCGCCTCGTTGACGGCAATGCAGGCGGGCGAATCCATCACCGCGTCGGTGGCCTTCACGTTGCGCCGCAGCGGCAGGCAGTGGCTGAAGACGGCGCCGTTGGTCAGCGCCATCTTCTTCTCGTCGACGATGAAATGTTCGTAGCGGTCGCGGATGGGCTTCTCCGGCGCCCAGTTGCCGAAGTACGGCAGCGCGCCCCAGCTCTTGGCGTAGACCACGTCGGCGCCGGCGTAGGCCGCTTCGACGTCGTGGCTGACGGCGAGCGAGCCACCGCTCCGGGCAACGTTGGCCTCGGCCCAGCCCATGTAGCGCTCATCAAGCACGTAGTCCGGGGTCGGGCACAACAGGGTCACGTCCATGCCCATGCGGGTGGCAATGGTCAGCGCGGAGTTGGCCACCGCGGTATTGAGCGGCCTGGGATGGTAGGTCCAGGTCAGCACGTATTTCTTCCCGCGCAGGTCCGGGGTACCGAAATGCTCCTGCAGCGCCAGCGCGTGCGCCAGCTCCTGGCACGGATGGGTGATGGTCTCCATGTTGATCACCGGCACCGGCGAGTGCCTTGCGAACGCCTTGAGCACCCTGTCCTGCCGGTCATGCTGCCAGTCGACGAACTTCGGGAACGCCCGCACCCCGATCAGGTCCACATAGCGTCCCAGCACCTGCGCCACCTCGGCGATGTGCTCCTCGGCGTCGCCATCCATCACCGCGCCCGGCTCGAACTCGATCGGCCACGCGTCCTTGCCCGGCTGCAGCACGATCGCGTGCCCGCCGAGTTGGAAGGCGCCCAGTTCGAAGCTGGTGCGGGTGCGCATGGACGGGTTGAAGAACACCAGTGCGATCGAGCGCCCGCGCAGCGCGTCGCCAAGTGCCTCGCGCTTGTAGCGCGCCGCTTCGGCGAGCAGCGCGTCAAGGTCCGCGCGGGACCAGTCCTGGGTGTTGAGGAAATGCCTGGGAACGCTGATCTGGGTCATCTGGCAAAAAATCCATGGGCGGAAACGAAAAAACCCGGCACGCTGGCCGGGTTCTGCTTGAAACTCGAACGGACGAGCTCCGGCTACCCAGCGCGTTGGCGGGTTTCCGGTCGGCGCGCGCGCGAGGTCATGCCTGCCGCCATGCGGGCGGAGGTCAGGATCAAAGCGTCGGCGCGAGGGGTGATCATTGCGGCAGCATCGTCGCACGCGGCGGGCGGGCCCGCAAGCATCCTTTCCGCTCAGTCGCCTGCGTTGACCACCGGGGTCACCGAAACCCGCACCCGGACCCGGTTGCCGGGGTCGTAGGGCATCCGCGAGCGGTACTTGACCCCGCGATGCACGTAATCGACGTCGTAACCGATCGGGCGACGGAACTCGCGCTCCACCGGCACCATCCGGCACTCGCCGCCGGCGGACGAATCCACTTCCTCGACCCCGTCGTCAGGGGTGAGCACGTCTCGCACCGCGCCGACCACGCGCGAGATGCCGCGCCGCTCGCCGTCGCCGTCGACCGGACTGACCGCGTCGCAGCGTTCGACCATGCTGGTTGCGCGCAGGGTCTGGAACACCGGCTCGGCGGCCAGCACCCTGGCGAATTCGATCCGCACGTTCTCCTGCGGCATCGGCCGCGGCGGCGCCGGCAGCGGGGCCTCGGGCGCCTCCGCAACCTCATCCGTTTCCTGGGCGCCAACGGCGCCCGCGGCGACCAGGGCGGCGCACAGGGCGAACGGCAATGAAAGAAGGAGTCGCGGCATCAGGCCTGGCAGACAGGGGCGCCCCCGGGAGTTTAGGCGCTGTTGGCCCACCCCTGCTGAACCCGCGCTGTCGTGATTGCCTCCCGGCCGATAGAATCCGCTGACCCTGACCGTCACCCAGCCATGAGCCTGCGCCTCTACAACAGCCTGACCCGCCGTATCGAACCGTTCGCCCCTGGCGACCCGGACAGCCCGACCATGTACGTGTGTGGGCCGACGGTCTACAACTACGTGCATATCGGCAATGCGCGCGGGCCGGTAGTGTTCGGCGTGCTCGCGGACCTGTTGCGCCGCCGCTTCGGCGCGCTGCGCTACGCCCGCAACATCACCGACGTGGACGACAAGATCAACGCCGCCGCAGCCGATGCCGGGGTGCCGATCTCCGACATCACCGGCCGCTTCGCCGCCGCCTACCGCGATGACATGGCAGCGCTTGGCGTGGCACCGCCGGACATCGAACCGGAGGCAACCGCCCACATCGGCGAGATCGTGGCCATGATCGAGCGCCTGGTCGAGGGCGGCCACGCCTACGCGGCCGAGGGCCACGTGCTGTTCGCCGTTGGCAGCTATCCGGACTACGGCAAGCTCTCGCGCCGGGACACCGAACAGATGCTGGCCGGCGCCCGGGTGGACGTGGCTCCGTACAAGCGCGATCCGGGCGACTTCGTGCTGTGGAAGCCTTCCAGCGCGGATCTTCCGGGTTGGGACTCGCCCTGGGGCCGGGGCCGCCCGGGCTGGCACATCGAGTGCTCGGCGATGGCCGCCGCCCACCTGGGCGAGACCATCGACATCCACGCCGGCGGCGTGGACCTGCAGTTCCCGCACCACGAGAACGAAATCGCGCAGAGCGAGTGCGCCCACGGCGGCCGCACCTTCGCCCGCTTCTGGCTGCACAACGGCATGCTCAACCTGTCCGGCGCGAAGATGTCCAAATCGGTCGGCAACATCGCCAAGGTCCGCGACCTGCTGGGCGAACACCCGCCCGAAGCGCTGCGCTACGCCCTGCTGTCGGCCCACTACCGGCAGCCGCTGGACTGGTCGGACGGGCTGATCGAGCGGTCCGTGCGCACCCTGGACCGGCTCTACGGCACGCTGCGCGAGCTGGCCAACGTGGACGCGGAGCCGCGCATCCCAGATTCGATCGAGGCGGTCCTGGACGAGGATCTGAACACTCCCCAGGCGCTGGCCGAACTGGCCCGCATCGCCGGGGAGGCGCGCAAGGCCGGCGACGACGGGGCCCGCGCGCTGGCCAAATCGAATCTGCTCGGCGCGGGACTGGCCCTGGGCCTGCTCCAGCAGGACCCGCAGGCCTGGTTCGCGCGCGGCGCCAGCGGCGACGATGACGCCCGCATCCAGGCCCTGGTGGACGAACGCACCGCGGCCAAGAAGA
>JBQDAV010000046.1:0-4476 GCA_052090405.1 Luteimonas sp. | reverse complement strand
CAGACCGCGAAAGTGCCCGACTCCCCCTTCCCGCTCGAACCCACCCCTGAAGCCGCCCAGGCCGCGATCCGCGACGAATTCGCCTTCTTCGGCGACTGGTCGGAGCGCTACCAGTACCTGATCGACCTGGGCCGCAAGCTGCCGGTCTTCCCCGAGGAGTGGAAGACCGACGAACACCGCCTGCACGGCTGCCAGTCCATGGTCTGGATCGTGCCGTCCGGTGATGCCGACCGGATGGATTTCGCCGCCGTCAGCGACTCGGCCATCGTGTCCGGCCTGATCTTCCTCGCGCTTCGCGTGTACTCGGGCCGCAGCGCCGGGGAGATCGTGGCGACCGAACCGGGCTACATCGCCGACATCGGCCTGGCCAAGCACCTCTCCCCGACCCGCAGCAACGGCCTGGCCGCCCTGCTCGCCTACATCCGCGAACAGGCCCGGCACGCCATCGACCGCTGACGAAAAACCCCGCCGAAGCGGGGTTTTTCTTTCATCAGCGGACCGGAGCGATCAGTCGCCCATCTGTTTCTGCAGGTGCTCCCAGCGCTCCTGGGCGTCGATCGTGCGCTCGGCCTGGGGGCGGGCCTCCAGGCGGTCGAGGCCGATTTCCTCGCCGGTCTCGACGCAGTAACCGTAGTCGCCCTCGTCAACGCGGCGGATGATGCTTTCGATCTTGCTGATCAGCTTGCGGTAGCGGTCGCGGGTACGAAGCTCCAGCGCGTTCTCGGTCTCGCGGCTGGCGCGCTCCGCCTCGTCACCGACGTCCCGCACCTCGTCGCGCAGGTTCTCGATGGTCTGCCGCGACTCCTCCACCAGCTCCTCGCGCCGCGCCAGCAGCTTCTGGCGGAAGTACTCGAGCTGCAGCGCGCTCATGTACTCCTCCTCAGGCCCCGGCTTGTAGCCGGCGGGGAGGATCGGGCGGCCGGATTCCGGATCGGTCTTGTACGACACCACCTTGTACTTCGTCTTCGGCGCCGGCGCAGAAGATCCCGCGGTCAACGCAACCGCGACCTTCGCGCCCGTGCGGATCGGCGCCGGCTGCTGGGGTGACCTGGTCACGGGCTTGGGAGCTGCCTTCTTCGTCGCAGCCTTTTTGGCAGGCGCCTTGGTGGCGGCCTTCTTGGCGGGGACCTTCTTGACTGCAGCCTTCTTCACGGCGGCCTTCTTCACTGCGGGCGCCTTGGCCGCCGACTTCTTCACTACTGTCTTCTTCACCGTTGCCTTCTTTACGACCTTCTTTACTGTGGACTTCCTGGCGGCGGCCTTCTTCACAGGCGCCTTCTTTGCCACGGCCTTCTTTGCCGGGGTCTTCTTCGCCACCACCTTCTTCGCCGCGGACTTGCCGACGGCCGGCTTCTTCGCAGGCGACTTGCGGGCGGGTGCCTTGCTGGTCGCGGCCTTCCTGGCCGGCGCCTTCTTGGCGGACTTCTTGACTGTTTTCCTGGTAGCCACGGCTCTGGTCCCTGGAGTGCGGGCTCCCTTGGTGTGGGGAGGCGCGCTGTTATACCCTGCAAAGCCTGCAGCGGCAACCATGACCCTACTTTTTCCGCTGTTTCCGGACCGTGATCGACCGCCTCCTCATTGCCCTGCTGCGCCTGTACAAGCGGCTGCTGAGCCCCCTGCTGGGCCCCCGCTGCCGGTTCGTGCCAAGCTGTTCGGAATACGCGATGACCGCGATCGGGCGCTTTGGCGCGCTCAAGGGTGGCTGGCTGGCCATCCGCAGGATCGGCCGCTGCCATCCCCTGCATCCCGGCGGCCACGATCCGGTGCCTTCCCCGCCCCCACCCCGCACGGACAACGACCCATGACCGACACCCTGATCGTCAACGCCCGCCTGGTCAACGAAGGGCGGGAATTCGAGGGCGACCTGCGCATCCGCGCCGGCCGCATCACCGAAATCGGCGCGGGCCTGTCCGCGGGTAGTCGCGAGACGGTGGTCGACGCCGCCGGCCGCCGGCTGCTGCCGGGAATGATCGACGACCAGGTGCATTTTCGCGAGCCGGGCATGGAACACAAGGCGGACATGGCCGTTGAATCGGGGGCGGCGGTGGCCGGCGGGCTGACCAGCTTCATGGACATGCCCAACACCAGCCCGCCCACGCTGGACCGCGACGCGCTGGAGGACAAGTACGCCCGCGCCGCCGGCCGCGCGCGCGCCAACCACGGCTTCTACATGGGCGCCAGCAACGACAACCTCGAGGCCGTGCGCGCCATCGACCCGCGCGAAACGCCGGGACTCAAGGTCTTCATGGGCGCTTCCACCGGCAACATGCTGGTGGACGACCCGGACACCCTGGACGGGATCTTCCGCGACACCCCGGTGCCGATCATCACCCACTGCGAAGACACCCCGATGATCGACGCCGAGCTCGCCCGCTACCGGGAGAAGTACGGCGACGACATCCCCGCCCGCTGTCATCCGGACATCCGCTCACGCGAGGCGTGCATCAAGTCCACCCGGCTGGCGCTGGAGCTGGCCCGGCGCCACGGCACCCGCCTGCACGTGCTGCACATCTCCACCGCCGAGGAGCTGGCGCTGTTTGAAACCGGCCCGCTGGTGGACGCCGAGGGCAAGGTGCGCAAGCGCATCACCGCCGAGACCTGCATCCACTTCCTGCGCTTCGCGCGCGAGGACTACGACCGCCTGGGCCACCAGATCAAGTGCAACCCGGCCATCAAGGACGCTTCGGACCGCGACGCGCTGCGCCGCGCGATCGCCGATGACGTGATCGACGTGCTGGCCACCGATCACGCCCCCCATACCTGGGAGGAGAAGCAGAACCCCTACGTGCGCGCACCCAGCGGCCTGCCGCTGGTGCAGTTCACGCTCAACGCGGCGCTGGAGTGCGTGCACGAAGGCCACTTCGACACCGCCACGGTGGTGCGCAAGTTCGCCCACGCGCCGGCGCAGCTGTTCGACGTGAAAGAACGCGGCTTCCTGCGCGAGGGTTACTGGGCCGACCTGGTGCTGGTGGAGGACACGCCGTATACCGTCCGCCGCGAAGACGTGCTGTCCAAGTGTGGCTGGTCACCGTTCGAAGGCACCAGCTTCCGCAGCCGGATCGCCTCGACCTGGGTCAATGGCACGCTGGCCTGGGACGGGGAAAGACTGGTGGACGATCCGCAGGGGCGGCGGCTGGAGTTCGCCCGCTGATGCGCGCGACGCTGCTGGCCGCGATCGCCGCGGCTGCCCTCGCCGCCTGCGCGGTCCACGCTCCCGCACGGGCCCAGGCTGACCCGTCCGTTGAAGGCACGGCGGCAGGCCAGGGGCGCATTGTTTTTCCCGCCGGCGTACAGCAGGGCGCGATGGTGATCGGCAGGGTCCCGCCCGGCAGCCGGGTGGAATTCGAAGGCCGCAGCCTGCGCGTGACCGGATACGGCACCGTGGTGTTCGGCATCGGGCGCGATGCCCGCGGGCCGGCGCTGGTCTCGGTGACCCGGCCGGACGGCAGCGCGGAGACCGCCAGCATCGCGATCACCGCGCGCGACTGGCCGCTGCAGCGCGTGGATGGCGTGCCGCCGTCGACCGTCGACCCGCCGGCGGCAGTGGCCGAGCGCATCCGCAGGGAGCAGGCCCAGGTCTCCTCGGCGCGCACCTCCGATGCCCCGCACACCGGATTCGCGCAGCATTTCATCCAGCCGGTCGAAGGCAGGATCAGCGGCCGCTTCGGCCGCGCCCGGGTCTACAACGGCAAGCCCGGCTCGCCGCATTCGGGCATGGACATCGCTGCGCCCCGGGGCACCCCGATCAAGGCGCCGGCAGCCGGCGTGGTCACCCTCGCCGAACCGGACCTGTACATCACCGGCGGCACGGTGCTGATCGACCACGGCCACGGGATCGGCTCCAACTTCCTGCACATGTCGCGGCTGGACGTGGCGGTTGGCGAGCGGATCGAACAGGGCCAGGTGATCGGCGCGGTGGGCGCGACCGGCCGGGCAACCGGGCCACACCTGCACTGGGGCATGACCTGGTTCACCACCCGCATCGATCCGCAGCTGGTGCTTGCGCGCGGGCGCTGAGGGCCCGGCGCAACGCTCAGGGGCGAGCTGTCAGCCGGTGACCCGGGCCACCGCGTCGTGGGCGTGCAGGCTCTCGAAGTGGGCCACGCGCGCCTGGAACCTTTCCACCCGCTCGTCGGCGGACAACACCGCGGCCACGCGGCGCGCGGCGTCCTCGCAGAACATCAGGTTATCGGCGTTGAGACGGGCGAAGGCCTGCTCGTCCTCGCGCTTGACGGCGGTCTGCACCGGGGTGCCCAGCGCGTCCTCCAGCGCGTCCACCAGGTCTGCCAGCGGGATCTCGTCGAACGACGGCTTCAGCTCCGCCCGTACCTCGGCGCGGCTGCGCTGGGCGTGCGGGGTCGCCGCCAGTCCGCGTTCCGACTCCAGCCACTCGCCCACCACCGCGGTCGACAGCGGGCGCGCGGAGGCGAAGTCGGCGGCGAAGCGGTCGGCGTTGGCCTGGCGCGACAGCGCCGC
>JBQDAV010000045.1:0-19867 GCA_052090405.1 Luteimonas sp. | reverse complement strand
CCACGACGGGGCTCGGCGTGGGTCCCACGCGGTGCGATTTGCAGGGTCACCGCGTTGGGTGGGGGCCGGTGGGGCAGCCCTTGGCGGGACTATCGGCGACATGGATGTCGCCGATAAGCCCCCATGGACGGGTTCACGGCGTGTCCCGCCAAGGGCTGCCCCGCCGGCCCGCCCGCGATTGCTTCACGTGGAAAGCGACGCCCCAACCCACGGAGGTGACGGGTCGAGACCCGCCCTACAATGGGCGTGGATTCATGAAGGTCTGTCCAGATGTCCGAGAAACTGCGAATCGCCCTGGCCCAGTTCGACTTCCCGGTGGGGGCGGTGGTGCGCAATGCGGAGCGGATCGGGGAGATGATCGCGCAGGCGCGGGACGAGCACGGGGCGGACGTGGTGCTGTTCCCGGAGCTGGCGGTCAGCGGCTATCCGCCCGAGGACCTGCTGATGAGGCCCTCGTTCCTGCGCGACTGCGAGCAGGCACTGCACGACATCGCCAGGCACGCACGCGGCATCGTCGCCGTCGTGGGCTGGCCGGACTCGGCCGGCAGCGTGCTCTACAACGCCGCCAGCGTGCTGCGCGACGGCCGGGTGGAGGCGACGTACCGCAAGCGCGAGCTGCCCAATTACAACGTCTTCGACGAGCGCCGCTACTTCCACGTCGACCCGGACGGCGGGCCGCTGGTGTTCGAAGTGAAGGGCGTGCCGGTCGGGGTGGTGGTGTGCGAGGACCTGTGGTTCGCCGAGCCGCTGGCCGAAACCGCGGCCGCAGGCGCGAAGCTGGTGCTGGTACCCAACGCCTCGCCGTTCGAACACGGAAAGCACGCGCGTCGCGACGCGCTGCTGGCCGAGCGCGCGCGAGAGAACGGGGTCGCGCTTGCATACCTCAACGTTGTCGGCGGGCAGGATTCGCTGGTGTTCGACGGCGGCTCGATCCTGGCCGACGCCGACGGCCGCGTGCACCACGCCGCGCGTGCGTTCGAGGAACATTGGCTGGTGGCGGATTTCGATCCGGGCGTCAGCAGCCTCGCCGCCGTGCACTGGCCACTCGTGCAGGACAGCAACGAGGATGCGATGGCCTGGCGCGCGGTGGTGCGCGGGCTGCGCGACTACTGCGGCAAGAACGGGTTCTCGAAGGTCTGGTTGGGGCTGTCGGGTGGGCTTGATTCGGCCGTGGTGCTGGCGCTGGCGGTGGATGCGCTGGGCGCCGATGCGGTGACCGCGGTGCGGCTGCCTTCGCGCTATACCGCCGACCTGAGCAACGACCTGGCCGCCGAGCAATGCCAGGCGCTGGGCGTGCGCATGCTGACGGTGCCGATCGAAGCGCCGTTCCGCGGGTTCCTTGAAGCGCTTGCGGAAACCTTCGAAGGGCAGGAGCCGGACGTCACCGAGGAGAACCTGCAGTCGCGCACGCGCGGGGCGTTGATGATGGCGCTGGGCAACAAGTTCAATGGTCTGCTGCTGACCACCGGCAACAAGAGCGAGTATGGGGTGGGCTACGCCACCATCTACGGCGACATGGCCGGCGGCTATGCGCCGCTCAAGGACCTGTTCAAGACCCGGGTGTTCACGCTTGCCCGGTGGCGCAATTCCGTGGCGGACAGCCCGGTGATCCCGCCGGCGGTAATTGCGCGGCCGCCTTCGGCCGAGCTGCGCGCCGACCAGCGCGACGAGGATTCGCTGCCGCCGTACGAAGTGCTGGACGCGATCCTGGAGCGGCATATCGAAGGCGAGCAGTCGCGCGAGGAAATCGTCGCCGCCGGCTACGATGAGGCCACGGTGGAGCGCGTGCTGCGGCTGGTGCGGATCGGCGAGTGGAAGCGGCACCAGGCCGCTCCGGGCCCGAAGGTGTCGCTGCGCGCGTTCGGCCGCGAGCGCCGCTACCCGATCAGCAACGGCTACCACGACTGACCAGGAATCAACCCGATGGCGAAGAAGAAGCGCAAACCACAGCCCGGGCGCGACCGCGCACCCGCGCCGGCCCAGCCGCGGCCCGCCCCGCGGAGGTTGAAGCCCGATCCCTGGATCCTGGCCCTGGCGGCGGTCGGCCTGCTGCTGACCGGGTATCTCACCCTGGCGGCGTGGGGCGACGGCGCGCCGGCCTTCTGTGCCCAGGGCGGCGGCTGCGATGTCGTCCAGGGCAGCCGCTGGTCGCGCCTGCTGGGCCTGCCGCTGGCGCTGTGGGGTTTTGGACTGTACGCGCTGATCGCGCTGGCGGCGGTGACGGGATCGGCGCCGGCCGCGCGCTGGCGACGGCTGTCGCGGCTGACCCTGCTGGGCCTGGCGATCAGCGTGTATCTCACCGTCGTGGGTGTCGTGGCCCTGGAGGCGGCCTGCGGCTGGTGCCTGGCTTCGCTGGCGACGATGGCGGCGTTGTTCGGGGTGGTCCACCTGCGCCGGCCCGGCGCGCCCTCGGGCGAGGGAAGCTGGCGCAGCTGGTGGCTGGGTAACGGATTGCTGGCCGTGGGGGCGGTGGTGGCGCTGCAGCTCGTGCTCGGCGGCGTGCTGGAGCGGCGCCCGGAGAACCCGCGGGTGGCTGCGCTGGTGGATCACCTGGAAACCATCGGCGCGCGCTATTACGGGGCTTCCTGGTGCGGCAGCTGCGCCCGCCAGACGCGCATGTTCGGCGCTTCGGCCGGACGGCTGCCCTACGTGGAGTGCAGCCCTCAGGGCCGCGGCGGGCCGGTCGCGCGCGAGTGCGCGGTAGCCGGGGTGTCTTCTTACCCGAGCTGGGAGATCAACGGCCTGGTGTATCCGGGGATCCACACCCCGCAGGAGCTCGCGGGGCTGTCAGGATTCGTCTGGGAGCAGGAGTGAGCCCGGGACTCAGTCGCTGTCGATCGGCGAGCGCTCGCCGGCGAAGGGGTTGAGCTTGCGAATCGCCCACGGGTATTTCGGCCAGTCGCCGTCCAGCCAGGCGTGGTCGGGTTCGTTCAGCTCCAGCACCCGGCGTGCGTCGGCTGCCAGTTCTTCGTTGCCCAGGCGGGTGTAGGCCTCGGCAAGCACCGCCACGCCATCGTTCTGGTGTGATGACTGCGGGTAGGTTTCCAGCATGTAGGTAGCCCGGCTGATCGCGGCCACGTTGGCGCCGCGGCGCAGGTAGTACAGCGCGGTGTCCAGGTCATGGCGGGCAAACATGTCGCGCAGGCCCATCATGCGCAGCCGGGCATCCTCGGCGTAGGGGGTGTTGGCAAAGCGTTCGGCGACCACGGCGAAGTCCGCGTAGGCCTGGTTGGGCGTGCTCAGGTCGCGGCTGCTGGGGTCGAGCGACCATACCCGCTGCAGGAACACGGTGTCGCGCGAGGCATTCACCAGGCCGCGCAGGTAGTACATGTAGGCCGAATGCCGGTGCGTGGGGTAGGTGCGCAGGAAACGGTCGATGCTGGAGATCGATTCGTCGTGGCTGCCCATCTTGTACTGGGCGTAGGCGGTCTCGATCAGCGCCTGCTCGGTGTACGGGCCGTACGGGTACTGCGCGACCAGGCGCCGGAACGTGGTCGCCGCGCGGTTCCAGTTGCCCGTCCGCATCGACTGGTGGGCGGTTTCATACAGCTCTTCGACCGGAACTCCTTCGTTGGAGTCCTCGCGGTCGCCGCGCAGCCGTGAGCAGCCGGAGGCGAGGAAGATGGCCAGCAGCGCCAGGATCAGCGCATTGCGGAACAGGAAGCCGGGTCGGGTCATAGGGTGTTGGGCGTGAGCGGCACGAAACGCGGATAATAGCAGCCCGCATCGCCGCTCCGGCGGCCCCGCCTGAACCTTCACCTTCCCGCATGAGCACGCCGCCCGACGACCTGCCACCCCTGGACGACACGGCCGACGAAGCCGGAATCCGTCGCGCCCGGGTGCCCGCGGCCCTGGCCGGGCACCGCTTCGACGTGGCCGTGGCCGAGTTGTTCCCGGAATTCTCCCGTTCCCGCCTGGCCGCCTGGATCAAATCCGGCGACGTGCTGCTGGACGGCCATCCGGCGCGGCCGCGCCACGCTGTCGCCGGCGGGGAGGTCGTGAGCCTGGATGCGGTGCTTGAAGAACAGACCACCGACGCGCCGGAAGACATCCCGCTCACCGTCCTGTACGAGGACACCGAGGTGCTGGTGGTCGACAAGCCGGCCGGACTGGTGGTCCACCCCGGCGCCGGCAACCGCAGCGGGACCCTGGTCAACGGCCTGCTGTTCCGCGACCCGGGCCTGGCCGCGCTGCCGCGCGCCGGCATCGTGCACCGGCTGGACAAGGACACTTCCGGGGTGATGGTGGTGGCCCGCACCCTGCAGGCGCACGCTTCGCTGGTCGAACAGCTTTCGGCGCGGGCCGTGCACCGGCAGTACCTGGCGGTGGTGGTCGGCGCCCTGGTCAGCGGTGGCACAGCCGATGCGGCGATCGACCGCCACCCGCGCGACCGCCTGCGCATGGCGGTGCGCGAAAACGGCCGCGAGGCGGTCACCCACTTCCGCCTGCGCGAGCGCTTCCGCGCCCATACCGCGCTTGAATGCCGCCTGGAAACCGGGCGCACCCACCAGATCCGGGTGCACATGCAGCACCTGCGCCATCCCATCCTCGGCGATCCGCTCTACGGCGGCGCCCTGAAGCTGCCTAAGGCCGCCTCCGACGAGCTGGCCACCGCGCTGCGCGGCCTCCGCCGCCAGGCCCTGCACGCCGAGACCCTGGAATTCGCCCATCCGCGCAGCGGCGAACCGGTGCGCGCCAGCGCCCCAGTGCCCGAAGACCTGCAGGCGCTGATGCGGCTGCTGCGCGAGGACGCGGCCGCGCATGCGGAGCAAGCGGGCACGGGGCGCCGCTGAGGTGGCCGCGCCGGCGCCAGGCGCGGCGATCCTGCCGGCGGACTGGCCCGCGCCGCCGGGGGTGGTTGCCTTCACCACGCTGCGCCATGGCATCGGTGCCTCGCGACCGCCGTTCGACGCTTTCAACCTGGGGAACATGCGTGAGGCGGCCGGTGACGATCCGGCCACCGTCGCGGCCAACCGGGCCGCGCTGGTGTCCCATGCCGGCCTGCCCTCGGCGCCGCACTGGCTGCGCCAGGTGCACGGGACCGGCGTGTTGCCGGTCGATGCGGCGCTTGCGGCCGGTGACGCGACTGTCGAACGTGCGCGGATGGCCGCCGAACCCGAGGCCGACGCCGCGGTGGCCGCAGCGCCCGGCGTGGTGCTGGCCATTCTCACCGCCGACTGCCTGCCGGTGGTGCTGGCGGCAAGGGACGGCAGCCGGATCGGAGCCGCCCATGCCGGCTGGCGCGGGCTGGCCGCCGGGGTGCTGGAGAACACGGTCGCCGCGATGCATGCGGCGCCGGCTGGCCTGCAGGCCTGGCTCGGCCCCGCGGCCGGACCGCAGGCCTATGAGGTTGGCGCGGAGGTGCGGGCGGCCTTCGTCGACCGCCACCCGGCTGCGGCGGAGGCGTTTGTCGCCAGCCGCCCGGGCCATTGGCACGTCGACCTGTACGCGCTGGCACGCAGCCGCCTGCAGGCCGCCGGCATCGTGACCGCGGACATCCACGGCGGCGGCCTGTGCACCATCTCCGATCCCGGGCGTTTCCATTCGCACCGCCGCGACGGGCGCGCCGGCCGCATGGCGACCCTGGTCCACCGCGCCGCCGCGGGTGGCTGAACCCGGCCCGCTCAGGTCTCGGCCAGCGCCTGCAGGTAGCTGCGCCGCCAGCGGTTGATGTCGTGCTCGCGCAGGTGTTCCATCATTGCCTGCCAGCGTTCGCGGCGCTCGGCCAGCGGCATGGAGGCGGCGAAGGCGATCGCGTCGGCCACGCCGTCCAGGTCGTGCGGGTTCACCAGCAGCGCATGGCGCAGTTCCTGGGCGGCACCGGCGAAGTGCGAGAGCACCAGCACGCCGGGGTTGTCCGGATCCTGCGCGGCCACGTATTCCTTGGCCACCAGGTTCATGCCGTCGCGCAGTGGCGTGACCAGGCCCACCGCCGCCATCCGGTAGAAGCCGGTGAGGGTGGAATGGGCGAAGTTGCGGTTGACGTAGCGCAGCGGCGTCCAGTCGGCGCTGGAGTGGGCGCCGTTGATGTGGCCGGCGATCTGTTCGAGCTGGGCGCGCAGCGCCCTGTACTCCTCGACGTTGCCGCGCGAGACCGGGGCGACCTGCAGGTAGGTGAGGCTGGTGCGGCGGTCGCGATGGCGCTCCAGGTAACGCTCGAAGCCGTGGAAGCGCTCCGGCAGCCCTTTGGAATAGTCCAGCCGGTCGACGCCGATCACCAGTTCGCGCCGTGCCAGGCTGCCCTGCAGCCCGCGCACCATGGGTTTGGACGCCGCGGCCGTCGCCTGGTCGGCGATGCGCGCGGTGTCGATGCTGATCGGGAACGCCGCCACCCGCAGGCGCCGGCCCCCGGGCGCTTCGACCGCTCCCTCGTCCAGCACGCGGCCGCCGCCGAACAGCCGCACGTAGTCCTGGAAGCGCTCCACGTCGCGACGGGTCTGGAAGCCGACCAGGTCGTACGCGTACAGGGTGGAGAACAGCCGCGAATGGTCAGGCATCGCCGCCAGCAGGTCCGAGGAGGGCATCGGCACGTGCAGGAAGAAACCCATCCGGCAGCCGACGCCGCGCTCGCGCAGCAGCGCGGCCAGCGGGATCAGGTGGTAGTCGTGGATCCACAGCGTGTCGCTGTCGCGCAGGCGCGGGGCAAGCCGCTCGGCGAACAGCGCGTTGACCCGCCGGTAGCCCTCGCGGGTCTCGCGGGTGTAGTCGACCAGGTCCAGGCGGAAGTGCAGCAGCGGCCACAGGGTGCGGTTGGCGAAGCCGTTGTAGTAGCTGTCGTTGTCGGCCCGGCTCAGGTCCATGGTCAGGTAATGGATGTCGCCTTCTTCCTGCTCGTGCAGCGCGCCGCTTTCACCGCGCACGGTCTTGCCGCTCCAGCCGAACCACAGCCCGCCACGCTCGGAAAGCGCATCGTGCAGCGCCACCGCCAGGCCCCCGGCCTGGCTGCTGCCGGGAACGGCCACGCGGTTGGACACCACCACCAGCCGGCTCATGACGCGTCCGTCCACGGCCTGGACAGCCGCATTGCGGCCATGACCAGGCCCACGTGCGAATAGGTCTGCGGGAAGTTGCCCCAGGCCTCGCCGTCCTCGAACGCCAGGTCTTCCGACAGTAGCCCCAGGTGGTTGCGGCGGCCCAGGATCCGTTCAAAGAGTTCGCGCGCCTCGTCAACGCGGCCGATCGCGGCCAGCGCGTCGATGTACCAGAAGGTGCAGATGGTGAAGCTGGTTTCCGGCGAGCCGAAATCGTCCGGGGCGACGTAGCGGAACAGCCCGTCCCCGCGCCGGAGGTCGCGGCCGATGGCCTCGACCGTGGCGACGAAGCGCGGGTCGTCGGCCTGGATGAAGCCGATGTCCTCGAGCAGCAGCAGCGAAGCGTCCAGGTGGCGGCCGCCGAAGGTGTCGGTGAAGTGGCCAAGCTCCTCGCTCCACGCCTCCGCCAGCACCCGCCTGCGGATCGTCTCCGCGCTGTCATGCCAGTGCCGGTGGCGGTCCTGCAGCCCCAGCCGTTCGGCGATCCGCGCCAGCCTCTCGCAGGTTGCCCAGCACATTGCCGCGGTGTAGGTGTGCACGGCGGTGCGGCCGCGGAACTCCCAGAGCCCGGCATCTGGCTCGTCGTAGAGGGCCAGGGCGCGTTCGCCCAGCGGCTCCAGGCGGTGGAACGTCTCGGCGGTGCCCGGATCGGACAGGCGCCGGTCGAAGAACAGCTGGGTGGAAGCCAGTACCACGCTGCCGTAGACGTCATGCTGCTTCTGCACCCAGGCCAGGTTGCCGCGCCGCACCGGGCCCATGCCGCGATAGCCGCGCAGCGTCTGGACCTCGTGCTCCTCGAGCTCTTCGGCGAAGTCGATCCCGTACAGCGGCTGCAGGCTGCCGTCATGGGTGGCGATGTTGAAGATATAGCGCAGGAAGCCTTCCATGCTGCGGGTCGCGCCCAGGCGGTTGAGCGCGCGCACCACGAAGGCCGCATCGCGCAGCCAGCAGTAGCGGTAGTCCCAGTTGCGCGGGGTGTGCGGCGCCTCGGGGATCGAGGTGGTCATGGCGGCGATGATCGCGCCGCTGTCCTCGTACTGGCTCAGCTTGAGGGTGATGGCGCTGCGGATCACCGCGTCCTGCCACTCCAGCGGCACCGACAGGTAGCGCACCCACTCGCGCCAGTACGCGGTGGTGCGCTCCTGCGCTTCGTGCATGAACCCGGGCAGCGAGCGGGCCAGCGGTTCGTCCGGACCCAGCAGCAGGTGCATGGGGTGGGCCAGCACGAACGGCAGCTCGTCGCGCACGAAGCGCACCGGCACGTCGGTGGTCAGGCGCAGGGTGAAGTCCGGCAGCAGGTAGCGCAGGTGGTTGCTGCCCCAGGTGGTCTCCGCCCGCTCCGCGCCCCAGTGGGTGAGCGGGCGCAGGCGCACCCGGATGCGCGGGTGCCCCGACAGCGGGGTGATCCTGCGCATGATCGTGACCGGGCGGTAGAAGCGGTCGTTGAGGTGCCAGCGCGGCGCGAAGTCGATCACCTCCACCGCGCCGCCGTGGCGGTCATGCAGCACCGTGCGCAGGATCGCACTGTTGGGCACGTAGGCCTGTTCGCTGCGTTCGAAATCCTCCAGCTCGATGCTGAAATCGCCGCCGTCATGGTCGCGCGGTTCCAGCAGGGAGCAGAACGCGGGATCGCCGTCGAAGGCCGGCATGCAGCTCCACACCACCCGCGCGCGGCGGTCGATGAGCGCGCCGAAGCTGCCGTTGCCGATCACGCCCAGGTCCAGGGTGGATTCGCTCATTGGAAGGCTCCCTGTTGCAGCCAGGCGAGCACCGCGCCGGTGTCGGCCAGGCCGTGGCGGGCGACGCTCGGCTCGCGCGGGCCGACCAGCACGCTGGCGCCGCCGCGTGCGTTGATGACCTCGAAGCCGTGTTCATCGGTGAGGTCGTCGCCGACGAACACAGGATGGCGACCGCGGAACGGTGTTTCGTCGGCCAGGGTGGCGATCGCATCGCCTTTGTCCGCGCCCTGCGGCCGCAGTTCGGCCATCTGGTTGCCATGCTGGATGCGGTAGCCGGGCAGGCGCGCCAGCCCGGCCTCGGCGAACCGGCGCAGCTGCGCCGCGTGTTCCGGCGCGCCGCGCCAGTGCAGGGCGATGCTGCTGCCCTTGTCCTCGACCACGGTGCCCGGCCGCTGCGCGGAAAACGTGCGTGCCTCGGCGAGGAAACCGGCCAGGGCGTCCGATGCCGGTGGTGCCTGGCTGCGCCGGTCGCCGTTGCGCAGCTCCAGCCCGTGCAGGCCCGCGGCGGGCAGGCGCAGCGGTTCGAACAGCGCGTCCAGCATGTCCAGCGACCGTCCGCTGACCAGCGCCACGGCGCCGTCGAGCCGGCGATGCAGGGCACGCAGGATCTCGCCCAGGCGCGCCGGCACGGTGACCGCATCCGGGTGCGTGGTGAAATCAAGCAGGGTGCCGTCGACGTCGAGGAACAGCGCGCAGGTGTCATCGATGGGCGGCGGCGGCGGACGGGGGGGTTCGGCTGCCATGGCGGGATTGTGCCGGAGCTTCCGGCAAGGCCGCGTTCACGGCCGCGGCCGATTCATCCACGGTGGCCGATAATGGCTGTTCCCCCATGCAAGGAGAAACGACATGTCGGCAGGTTCCGTGGCGGCGCAGGCGCCGGGCGTTGCGTCCGCGCGCGATCCGCAGACGGCGGGTTTCCTGTTCAACCACACGATGCTGCGGATCAGGGATCCGCGCGCGTCGCTGGATTTCTACACCCGGGTGCTTGGCTTCACCCTGGTGCGGCAGGTGGATTTCGCGGAGGCGGCGTTCAGCCTGTTCTTCCTGGTGCTGGTGGATGACGCGGCCGGCATTCCGGATGACGATGCGGGCCGCAAGCAGTGGCTGGCGCGCCAGCGCGGAGTGCTGGAGCTGACCCACAACCACGGCACGGAGAAGGAAGACGGGCCGGTCTACCACGACGGCAACAGCGACCCGCAGGGCTTTGGCCACATCTGCGTGACGGTGCCGGACGTGGCGGCGGCGTGCGAGCGCTTCGAGGCGCTGGGCGTGGATTTCCAGAAGCGCCTGAGCGACGGCCGCATGCGCGAGCTCGCCTTCATCAAGGACCCCGACGGCTACTGGATTGAAATCATCCAGCCAACGCCGATCGGGTGAAGCCCCGTCTCAGCGCTCGGCGACCACGTCGATGTCGCGGCTGTGGGAGCGGCCCAGGTCGTCGGTCACGCTGAGCGTCACGCGGCCCGCACGGCGGGGTCGCCAGGCGATGCTGCTCTCGCCCGTTGACTGCCCGATGTAGGCGCCGTCGGCGAACCAGTACAGGCGACGGGCATCGGCCGACAGGGTGGCCGCCAGCGGGATGCCGGGGTCATCCTGGCGCTCCAGGCGCAGGGCGTAGCGGGTGCCGCGCCAGGGCGAGGTGATCTGCGGCGGCACGCCCTGCCAGGTGCGCGCGCCCTGGCAGTCGGCACCGGGGGGTGGCCGCCGCCGTGGCATGCCGGCCCGGGCGAAGACGCGGGCCAGGTCGGATGGCCAGAATTCGTGTATCTCCTGCCGCATCGTGGCCGGATCGAAGGGCTCGCAGCGGACCCGCCCGGTGTCCAGGTCCAGGTTCACCGCGCGGTGGATGCGGCTGGGGCGGATCGGCGAAACGCCGGGAATGAACCAGGTCTGGCCGCGTGCTGGGCAGTGGGCGCCCGGCAGGCCGCCGTCGGCCAGGCAGACTTCCACCCGTGCCAGCCGCGCCGGCAGCCGCAGGTCCGGTTCGGCCAACGGCACGCGCGCGGCGCGCAGCGCATCGACCAGGTCGAAGAACAGCGGCGCGGCCGCGTCCACCCCGATCAGGGCGGGATTGCCGCGGCCGTCGAAGTTGCCCATCCACACCACCAGCGCATAGGGGCCGGCAAGGCCGGCCGTCCAGGCGTCGCGGAACGCCCAGGAGGTGCCGGTCTTCCACGCCACCGGCAGCTCCGACTGGTCGGAAGCGGCCATGCCGTCGGGCCGCGGGATGGCGCGCAGCATGTCCCGGGTGATCCAGGCCGCCTCGGGGCTGGCCAGGGCCGTGCCGACCGCTTCCGGATCGGATTCGCGCCAGCGCAGCGGCCGCAGCCGGCCATTGTGGTTGAGCAGGGCGTACATCCGCACCAGCTCTTCCATGGTCACTTCGCCGCCACCCAGCACCAGGGCCAGCCCATAGTGCTGCTCGGAGGCGAGGTCGCGGACGCCGGCATCACGCAGGAAGTCGTACAGGCCGGGACGCTGCAGGTTGGCCGCCACCCAGACCGCGGGGATGTTGCGGCTGCGGCCCAGTGCCTGGGTGGCGGTGACCGGGCCGGCGAAGCCCCCGTCGAAGTTCTCCGGCGTATAGGGCCCGAACGCGGTGGGCACGTCGCGCAGCACCGTGGCCGGGTGCAGTACGCCCTGGTCCAGGGCCAGGGTGTAGATGAAGGGCTTGAGGGTGGAGCCGGGGGAGCGCTTGGCCGCGGTGCCGTTGACCTGGCCGTGGATGCCGGCATCGAAGAAATCCGCCGAGCCCACCAGCGCGCGCACGCCCATGTCGCGCGTGTCCACCAGCATCACCGCGGCGTTGCGCAGTCCCCGCGTCCGGGTCTGCTGCAGGTGCTGCTGGACGCGGGTCTCGACCAGCCGCTGCAGGCGCAGGTCCAGGGTGGTCCGCAGTTCCGCGGGGCGGGTGGCCGAGAGCGATTGCTCGATCAGCACGCGGTCGGTGAAATGGGGAGCGGCGAAGGGCAGCCGGCGCGGGCTGCGCAGCCGGAACGGCAGCGCCATCAGCGCATCGTCGGCCTCGCTGGCACCGTACGCCTTGCGCCAGCGTGCATACAACCGCTGGCGCGCGGCGGCCAGGCCCGCGCCCAGGTAGGCCTCGCCGTCTTCGGCGCGGACCAGCCGGCCGCGGCGCGACGGAGACTGCGGCAGCACCGCCAGGGTCATGGCCTCGGCCAGGGTCAGCTCGCCGGGCGGCTTGTCGAAATAGATCCGGCTGGCCGCGGCGACGCCCTCGATGTTGCCGCCGTAGGGCGCCAGGTTGAGGTAGGCCTCGAGGATCTCGTCCTTGGAGTGGAACAGCTCCAGCT
The DNA here is from genome assembly GCA_052090405.1 of Luteimonas sp. Lineage (GTDB taxonomy): Bacteria > Pseudomonadota > Gammaproteobacteria > Xanthomonadales > Xanthomonadaceae > Luteimonas. The sequence continues at coordinate 7,783 of JBQDAV010000045.1, read as the reverse complement.
GGAGCGCGCGCAGCGCCTGCACCAGCTTGCCGCGCACGTTGCGCGTTTCCAGGCGCCAGCGCAGCCGGGCCAGCTGCATGGTGATGGTGGAGCCGCCGACGATCGCCTGGCCGCTGACGTAGGTGGTCCAGGCGCCGCGCACCAGGCTGAACGGATTGACGCCGGGGTGGGCGCGGAACCAGGCGTCCTCGTGCAGCAGCACCGCGTCGACCAGGATGGGCGGGATCTCGTCCAGCGGCGCCCACTGGCGGTAACGCTGGTCGGCGGCCAGGGTCAGCCGCAGCAATTCTCCTTGGCGGTCGAGCACGGCGGTCGAGCCGGGCACGCCCGCCGACAGCGGGGCATGCGGCAACAGGCGGATGCCCACCAGCGCGGCGACAAGCACGGCCCCGGCGATGGCGCACCGGGACAGCCATCGCCGCCGGGCCCGGCCTGCGGATGTCGGCGCCGTCGCCGCGTCCCTGGCCATGCGCCGCCCGGCTCAGTCCTTCGGCGTCACGACCAGCCGCCCGGCCGGGCCGCCGCGGGCGATGACGTCCTGGCGATCCATGGAACCGGCGTGCACCGGCGGAATCGCGAACTCGCCGACGCTGCCGGCGCGGATGCGGTAGCGGAACTCGCGCATCTGCGGGGCGGCGGTGCCGTACAGGACCACCCGGTCCTCGCGCAGTTCGGTGTGTCCGGGAGAGAAGCTGCTGCCTGGCAGGGCGAGGTTGGCCGCGCGCGGTACGCCCTGGCCATGCTGGTTGCCGCCGCCATCGCTGTAGCCGTCGTCGCCGGCAGGCGGGTCAAGGACGATCTCGAAGCCGCCCGGCAGCAGGTCGCTGACCGCGACGTGTTCCCAGCTGTGCTCCCCACGCGAGCGCAGGCGCAGGCGCACGACCAGTTCATCGCCGACCATGGCCGTGGTGGTCGGCCGTCCCTGTTCGTCGAGGTAATCGCGCACGACCTCCAGTCCGCGGTCCTGTACTTCCGGTGCCGGAGCGCGGTCGAAGCCGGATTCCGTCAGCGCATACCAGGCCGGCGTGCCGTCTTCGCCGGGGCTGACCCAAAGACGCTGGTCGCGGGCGCTGAAGCCGGCCCGGCGCAGCCGTCCGGAGGTCTCGCCGATCACGCGCGGCTGGCCGTCCGCGACCGCGGCCTCCAGCCGCGGCAGGTCGCCCGCCCCGGCGCCGATGCTTTCCAACGCCAGGATCGACAGTCCCAGGCTGAGCGTGTTGTGGCGGCTGTCGCGGACGGCCTGGATCATGCCCTCCACCACGCTGGCTGGCAGGCGCCCGGCCTGGTCGGGGAAGTGCCGGTGCAGCAGGTACACGCGCCATGCCTGCTCCACCAGTGGATCGCTGAAGTGGGCGAAATCCCGGCCCTGCCCGGCGAGCGGACGCACGGCGAGTTCGCGCTGGAGCTGGGCCAGCGGTGCCGCGGCCCGGTCCTGGCGCAGCAGGGCGAAGCTTGCCGCGACCAGGGCGCCGGTCGTTTCCTCGCGCCAGGCCCCGGGGCGGTCGCGTTCCAGCTGCGACTGCAGGGTGGCCAGCAGGTCGCCCACGGACTGGCCCTGCCGGGCCAGCAGGTAGACCGCCAGCGCGCGGGCGCGCTGCTCGTGCGGGGCGCTGCGCGAGGCGTCGCGGGCCAGGTCGCGCAGGTAGTCGTTGGCCGCATCGAGCATGTCGTCGGGCACGCGCAGGCCTCGCTCGCGCGCTTCGACCAGCGCCAGCGTGGTGTACGCGGAGACGAAGGGCGCCGCGTCCATGCCGGCGCGCCAGTCGCCGAAACCACCTTCGCCGTTCTGGCGGGTGCGCAGCACGCCGATCAGCTGTGCCAGGCGTTCGGGACCGGCCGATCCGCCGCCGAACCCGGGGTTGCGCGCCTGCACCAGCGAGGGCATGGCCATGCTCGCCAGCTGGTCGGTGCGACGGTGCGGAAAGTCATCCAGCCAGGCGCCGAACCCATCCACCGCCACCAGCGGTGAGGTGGAGGCGGCGAGCGTGCGCCTGGCGTACTCGTCGTGCATGTCGCGCAGGTCGTCCAGTGCGGTGCGGCGTTCGGCCCGGCCCAGGCGCAGGCTGGTGTACGGCATCGCCTGCGGGCGGATGGACAGCTCGATGCGGCGGCTGGCGGCCAGGTCGCCCGAGCGCGCGCGCAGCGTGATCGTGGCCACGCCCGGGGTATCGCCGGCGCGCAGGCGCAGCGTCGCCATGCCTTCCTGGTCCGGGCGCAGTGACAGGGCCGCAGGCGCGTCGCCCTGGAGGGAGAGCAGCGCGGGCACCTCGGCTTCAAGCTGCACCTGCAGCGGCGCGTCGTCCGCGCCTTCGGCGGTGTAGGCGATGCCCACCGGCAGTTCGAATACATCGCCGGGCGCGACGTGGGTGGGGACGGTGGGGGTGAGCACGAAGTCGCCGCGGATCCGCTGGGTGGCTTCGGCCAGACCCATGCGGCGCCCGTTCACCGCCACGGCCACCAGGCGCAGGCTGCCGTTGAAATGGTCGGGCATGGTGTAGGTCAGCTCCCTGCTGCCGTCGACCTCGACCAGCCCGGACCACCACACTGCCGGCGCCTCGCCGCGGCGCTTGAAAGGATTGAGGTGGCGTTCCGCGCCACCCTCGGCGTCACCGCCGGGCGCGGCCAGCAGGGACTGGAAGCGGCTGAATTCGGGCAGCAGCAGGTCCAGGATCTGCGCGGTGCCGACCTGGTGCATGCGCTTGCGGAAGAAATGGTCGAGCGGGTCGGGAACACGGTAGCCGGCGACCTGCAGAATGCCTTCGTCGACCGCGAATACGGCCACCCTGGCGCGTTCGGCCGTGTCCACGGTGATGGAGACCGGCTCGCCCGGCCGGGCGCTGGCAGGCACGTCCAGGTTGACCGCCAGGGTGCGCGCCTCGCGATCGACCTCGAACGGCGCCACGCCCCAACTCAGCGGGCTGGTGAAGATCTCGTTCGAATCCGGGTCGCGCAGGAACTGCACGCTGACGTAGGCGTTGCCTTCCAGCCCGTCGGGAACGCGTATGCGCTGGACCGAGGCGGTGGTGTCGGCCTGGAACCACGCGTGCGCATACACCTGGTCGCGTTCGATGGTGATCAGTCCGCGGCCGGCATAGGGCGCGCGCAGGCTGACCTGGATCTCCTCGCCCGGCGCATAGCTGGCCTTGGACAGGGTGATGGCCAGCTCCGCGTTGCGGTCCATGCTGCGGCTGAGGTTGGCGGCGCCGACCACCGTCCAGTCGATGCTGTTGAGCACGGTGTCGTCGGCATCGCGGATCTCCAGGGTCCAGTCGCCCGGGGTCGAGGTGTCCAGGCGCAGGCGCTGCGGCGCCTCGCCGAACGTGATCGGCGCGTCCTCGCGTTCCTCGCGCCGCTCCCGCGACACGTAGCGGTAGAGACCGTCGTTGCCCTGGGTCAGCACGGAGACGAAGCGGCGCTCCACCTTGACCGCACGCAGGCCCTGCACGGCGCGGGCCGCGCCGTCGGGACCGATGGCGACCAGCTCGATCTCGCGGCGGTCGCCGCGGCTGATCCAGTCCAGCGCATCCGGGCTGCGCACGCCGACCAGGTATTCGGCTTCGCTGACCAGCGCGCCGGTGCGCGCGGCCACGCCGCGCCCGCTGCCGGGCTCGAACGCGCGGACCAGCAGGTCCAGCCGGTAGGTGGCCCGCTCGTAGCGGTCCAGGGCCAGCGCGAATTCGGCCCCGCCCTCGTCGTCGGTGCGAACCGATTCCAGGGTTTCGTCGACCCCGTCGCTGGCGCGGCGCGGATCGTGGAAGCGGAACTCCTGCCAGCGCGGGAAGCGCGGCAGGATCGGGCGGAGGTCGAGCTGGCCGTCCACGCGCCGGTCCTGGGCCGGGGTGCCGAACAGGTTTTCCACCTGGACCAGCGCACGCAGGTCGTCGGGGTGCACCCATCCCTGCGGATTGCGCGCCGACAGCTGCGCAGTGACCCGCAGCGTGTCGGGCTGGAACTCGCGCACCTGCACCGTGGTGCTGCCGATCGTGGTGCGCCGGGATTCGTCCTGGACCAGGAACAGGGTGGCCCGCCAGGTGCCGGTAGATGCGTCCTCGCCGGGAGTGAAGCCGGCCTCCTCGAAACCATCGCTGCCAAAGGTCATCGGCTCGCGCAGCGCCACGTTGCCGCGCGGATCGGTCACCACCAGTTCCAGCGGCAGGCCTTCCGGTGAACGCGACCAGTCGGCGGCGCGCAGCACCAGGCCCAGGTTCACGGCCTCGCCGGGGCGGTACAGGCCGCGGTCGGAGAACAGGGTGGCGTTGAGCGCGCCGGGATCGAGGTCGTTCGGCTCGCCGCCCACGTCGAAGCGGGAGGTGTCGAGCGTGCGTTCGTGCCGGTTCAGGGGCAAAAAGCTCAGGTCGTCGCCCCGGGTCACCACCAGCAGGGCGGGCTGCCGCTCACGCACAAAACCTGACAGGTCCGGCAGGCTGGCGCGGCCATCGGCGCCGGTGGCGCGGCCGAGCAGCGCTTCGCCGTTGCGGGCCAGCACCCGCACCCGCGCACCGGACACGGGCGTACCGCTGCCCAGCGACTGCACGAATACCTCGCGGCTGCCATCCAGGTTCTGCTTGGCGATCACGCCCAGGTCGGTCAGCACCACCAGGCGGCGGTCGTATTCGCGGCCGGCGTTGCTGGCCAGCCGTTCCTCCGGGGACAGTTCGGCTTCCCCATCGTTCATCCTGCGCAGGCTGAGCAGGAACACGCCGCGTCGCGACGGGCTGAAGAACCCGCCCAGGTCCACGCCCCGGTAGTGGGCGCGGGCCGGGTCTTCAGTGGGCAGTTCCAGGTGTGTCTCGAAGCGCTCGACCAACGCGTCCAGGCTGCCCTGCGACAGCCTGGGCTGCGCATAGGGGCCGCTGCTGGTGGCGACGAAATGGTGTAGCTGACCCGGCAGTACGCGCCCGACCTCCAGCCGTGCGTGGGGCAGGTTGCGTGCCACCACGGTGACCCGGCGTTCGCCACGCAGCGACAGCAGGGAGCCGTCGCCAACAAAGCGCAGCAGCTCCGGGTAAGGCGGCACCTGCAGTACCTGCGCGTGCGGCTGGCCAAGCAGGAATCCGCCAAAGCTGCGCAGGCCGCGGTCCACGCGCACGTAGACGCGGCGGCCGGGCGGGGCCTGGTAGCGGAAGTTGTGTTGTTCGGCCCACTCGCGCTCGCCTGGCAGCGGCGTGAGCGCCAGCGGCTCGGAGGCGTCAAGCAATGCCTGGTCGACGTTGCCGCTGGACCAGGGATAGGGCTCGGGCCAACCGCCACCGGGCGGGGTCTCGCCGGGCCGCGCCTGGCGCTCCTCCGGGAGCAGCCAGGCGTGCACCGCGTCGGTGACTTCCTGGTCGTGCAGAAGCTGGTTGAAGCCGAGCATCAACACCTGTTCGGGCTCGTGGCGTTCGTTTTCGACCACGTTCGCCTGCAGTGAATCGATCGCCACGCTGTACAGCGACGGCAACGCCACCTCGCCGGCGGTGGCGTCTGCGCTGCTGTCCCCGGGCAGGCTGCTGGCCACCCCGGCGCGGACCGAGAGCTGCAGCCGGCCGCCGTTCTCCGGGATCTGCAGCGGGCCGGACTGCACCCAGGCCGTGAGGTTGCGTTCGTCGTAGCGCACGCTTTGCCCGGGTGTTTCCACTTTCCGGTCGGCGCCGTCGTGCATCTGCAGCGAAAGCCGCGACTCCAGGCTGGCGACATCGACCGGGTGCGAGAACGCCAGCGTGTAGACGCCGCGCTTGAGGTCGGGGTCTTCGGGGTCCTGGTAGAACTCGGTGCGTTCCAGCCGCATCCGGAACGGCGAGGTTTCGAACCGGTGCCGGGTTTCCGACAGCACCATGCCGGGCGCGAGCGCGGTGTCCGGCTCGATGCGCAGGGTGAAGTTTTCGCCGACCGGCCAGTCCTGGGCCGGGGTGAAGACCAGCTGCTGGTCGTCGCGCCAGGTCCAGGTGCCGGGGTGGGCGGGGGACAGCTGCAATCCCTGCGGCTCGCGCTGGCGCTCGCCCGGGTCGCCAACCGCCTCCAGCGGCGCGGCCGGGCCCGAGAAGCGGACCACCAGGTCCGCGATGGCCGGCGGCGTGCGCTGGTAGTCCGTGGCCGCAGGGGCATGCACGGTGGCGGCCAGGGTGTCGGGATCGACCGGAACCGGGCGTTGGTTCCACCAGACCACCAGCAAGGCCAGCAGCACGGCGCCAAGCGCGCCGCCGCGCCAGCGGCGTGGATGCCTGCGGATACCGGCCAGCAGCGCAGCCAGCCACGTCGGGGGCTGCCAGGCGATATCACCGATCACGTGTCGCGACAGCGGGCGCCGCGGCGCGGTCCCCGTGTCCTGGACGTCCTCGCCGGCCTGGGCCGGATCCTTCCCCTCAGTCATCACCATTCCCTGGCCAGGCTCCCCCGCGCCAGCGTGGCGCGGCCCCTTCCCCGAAGCGATCATGGAAGATATCACCAGCCGTGCCCGGACGCTGGCCGGTGGCCGGGGCGGGCGGGTGTGCCGTGCGTCTTGATTCGGCTGCCAGGGGCCCGCATCTGTGGGATATCGCCGGAGGCCGATGTCGGGCCTGATCCGGCCAGGTCACGAGGACACCCCGATGCGGATGGACAAACTCACCTCGCGCTTCCAGCAGGCCATTGCCGACGCCCAGTCGCTGGCGGTGGGGCGCGATCACAACCTGATTGAACCCGCCCACCTGTTGGCGGCCCTGATCGACCAGCAGGGCGGCGGCACCCGCCCGCTGCTGTCTCAGGCCGGCGTCAACGTGCCGCTGCTGCGCGAGCGGCTGGGCGAAATCCTGGACCGGCTACCGAAGGTGTCCGGCCAGGCCGGCAGCGTCTCGGTCGGCAACGATCTGGGCCGGCTGCTCAACGTCACCGACAAGCTGGCCCAGCAGCGCGGCGATGCCTACATCGCCTCGGAGCTGTTCCTGCTGGCGGCACTGGAAGACGGCGGCGACGCCGGCAAGGCGCTGGACGATGCCGGCGGCAACCGCCAGCACCTGGAGGCCGCGATCGACAAGGTCCGTGGCGGCGAAAGCGTGCAGGACGAGAACGCCGAGGAATCACGCCAGGCGCTGGAGAAGTACACCATCGACCTCACCGCGCGCGCGGAAAGCGGCAAGCTCGACCCGGTGATCGGCCGCGACGAGGAGATTCGCCGCACCATCCAGGTGCTGCAGCGGCGGACCAAGAACAACCCGGTGCTGATTGGCGAGCCCGGCGTGGGCAAGACGGCGATTGCCGAGGGCCTGGCCCAGCGCATCGTCAACAACGAGGTGCCCGAGGGCCTGCGTGGCCGGCGCGTGCTGAGCCTGGACATGGGCGCGCTGGTGGCCGGCGCCAAGTTCCGGGGTGAGTTCGAAGAGCGCCTGAAGGGCGTGCTCAGCGACCTGGCGAAGAACGAAGGCCGGATCATCCTGTTCATCGATGAGCTGCACACCGTGGTGGGCGCCGGCAAGGCCGAGGGTTCGATGGACGCGGGAAACATGCTCAAGCCGGCGCTGGCGCGCGGTGAGCTGCACTGCATCGGCGCCACGACGCTGGACGAGTATCGCAAGTACATCGAGAAGGACGCCGCGCTGGAACGCCGCTTCCAGAAGGTGTTCGTGGGCGAGCCCACGGTGGAGGACACCATCGCCATCCTGCGCGGGCTGAAGGAGAAGTACGCCGTCCACCACGGGGTGGAGATCACCGATCCGGCGGTGGTGGCGGCGGCCACCCTCAGCCACCGCTACATCGCCGACCGCAAGCTGCCGGACAAGGCCATCGACCTGATGGACGAGGCGGCCAGCCGCATCCGCATGGAGATCGA
>JBQDAV010000044.1:15459-20023 GCA_052090405.1 Luteimonas sp. | reverse complement strand
GGCTCAGGCCTCCGCCGCTTCCTCGTCGTCCTTGTACGCGTCGATCGGCAGGCACGAGCACATGACGTTCTTGTCGCCGTGCACGTTGTCCACGCGCGCCACCGGCGGCCAGTACTTGTGCTGGTGCAGCGACTTGAGCGGGAAGGCGGCCAGCTCGCGCGGGTAGCTGCGGGTCCACTCGCTGGCACTGACCTGCGCCGCGGTGTGCGGGGCGTTGACCAGCGGGTTGTCGTCGCGCTCCAGGCGCCCGTCCTCGATCGCGCGGATCTCGTCGCGGATCTCGATCATGGCGTCGATGAAGCGGTCCAGCTCGTGCATCGACTCGCTCTCGGTCGGCTCGACCATCAGCGTGCCGGCCACCGGGAAGCTCAGGGTGGGGGCGTGGAAGCCGAAGTCGATCAGGCGCTTGGTCACGTCCTCGGCGCTGACGCCGGTGGAGTCCTTGAGCGGGCGCAGGTCCAGGATGCACTCGTGCGCCACCCGCCCGCCGCGGCCGCCATACAGGGTCTCGTAGTGGTCGGACAGGCGCTTTGACACATAGTTGGCGTTGAGCAGCGCCACCTGGCTGGCCTTGCGCAGGCCGCCCGCGCCCATCATCACGATGTACATCCAGCTGATCGGCAGGATGCTGGCCGACCCGAACGTGGCCGCCGACACCATGCCGCCTTCGGCCTTGCCTTCGTCGCCGAACGACTTGGGCAGGAACGGCGCCAGGTGCGACTTCACCGCGCACGGGCCCACGCCCGGGCCGCCGCCACCGTGCGGGATGCAGAAGGTCTTGTGCAGGTTGAGGTGCGAGACGTCCGAGCCCCAGGCGCCGGGCTTGGCCAGGCCGACCATGGCGTTGAGGTTGGCGCCGTCGGTGTACACCTGGCCGCCGTTGGCGTGGACGATCTCGTTGATCTCGACGATCGCCTCCTCGAACACGCCGTGCGTGGACGGGTAGGTGATCATCAGCGCGGCCAGCTTCTCGCTGTGCTTCTCCGCCTTCGCGCGCAGGTCCTCGACGTCGACGTTGCCGTTCTCGTCGCACTTCACCACCACCACGCGCATGCCGACCATCTGTGCCGAGGCCGGGTTGGTGCCGTGCGCGGAGTCGGGGATCAGGCACACGTCGCGCTGCTCCTCGCCGCGCGAGCGGTGGTAGGCGCTGATCGCCATCAGCCCGGCGAACTCGCCCTGGGCGCCGGAGTTGGGCTGGAAGCTCACCGCGTCATAGCCGGTGATCTCGGCCAGCATCTTCTCCAGGCCGTCGATGAGTTCCCTGTAACCCCCGGTCTGGTCGGCCGGCGCCAGCGGATGGATGTTGGCGAACTCGGGCCAGGTGATCGGCACCATCTCGGCGCTGGCGTTGAGCTTCATGGTGCACGAGCCCAGCGGGATCATGGTGCGGTCCAGCGCCAGGTCCTTGTCGGCCAGCTGGCGCATGTAGCGCAGCAGTTCGTGCTCGCTGTGATGGGTGTTGAACACCGGGTGTTGCATGAACGCCGACTCGCGCGCGAGCGCGGCGGGCAGTGCGTCCGCGGTGTCGGCATCCAGCGCGTCGATGTCGTCGATGCTGGCGCCGAACAGCCCGGCCAGCGCGACCACGTCGGCGCGGGTGGTGGTCTCGTCCAGGCTGATGCCGATGCTGCCCGAATCGATTTCACGCAGGTTGATGCCGGCAGCGCGCGCCTTCGCATGGATTGCGTCGGCCTCGACGCCGGTGATGTGCAGGGTGTCGAAGAACTCCCCGCCCACTGCCACGCCGGCCTTGCCCAGCGCCGCGGCCAGGATCGCGGTGAGGCGATGGGTACGGCGGGCGATGCGCTTCAGCCCTTCCGGCCCGTGGTAGACCGCGTACATGCCGGCCATCACCGCCAGTAGTACCTGCGCGGTGCAGATGTTGCTGGTCGCCTTCTCGCGGCGGATGTGCTGCTCGCGGGTCTGCAGGGTCAGCCGGTAGGCGGGGTTGCCCTGCGCGTCCACCGACACGCCGATCAGGCGGCCGGGCATGTTGCGCTTGTAGGCATCGCGACAGGCCAGGAAGGCCGCGTGCGGGCCGCCGAAGCCGAACGGCACGCCAAAGCGCTGGGTATTGCCGACCACGATGTCCGCGCCCCAGTCACCCGGCGAGGCAATCAGCGCCAGCGCCAGCAGGTCGACGGTCACCGTGACCAGGCCGCCGCGCGCATGCACGGCTTCGGTCAGCGCCCGGTAATCGCCGATCCGGCCGAAGGTATCCGGATACTGCAGCAGCATCGCGAAGCAGTCGGCTTCGGCAGCCTTGTCCTCGGGCCCCACCTGCAGTTCGATGCCCAGGCCCGCGGCGCGCGTGCGCAGCACCTCCAGGGTCTGGGGGTGTACCCGGTCGGAGACGTAGTACAGGTTCGACTTCGACCGGCCGGCGCGCTTGGCCAAAGTCATCGCCTCGGCCGCCGCGGTGGCCTCGTCCAGCAGCGAGGCGTTGGCGATGTCCATGCCGGTCAGCTCGGCGCACATGGTCTGGAAGTTGATCAGCGCTTCCATCCGGCCCTGCGAGATTTCCGCCTGGTAGGGCGTGTAGGCGGTGTACCAGGCCGGGTTTTCCAGGATGTTGCGCAGGATCACCTGCGGCACGTGGGTGCCGTAGTAGCCCTGGCCGATGAAGCTGCGGAAGACCTTGTTCTTCTTCGCCACCGCGCGGATCTTCGCCAGCGCCTCTTCCTCGGTCATGGCCGCGGCCAGGCCCAGGGTGTCGTTGCGGATGTCGGCGGGGACGACGGCGTCGGTGAGTGCTTCTAGCGAGTCGAGGCCGATCACCTCGAGCATGCGCGCGATTTCCTCGTCGTTGGGGCCGATGTGGCGCTCGACGAAGGCGTCGTGGTGTTCGAGGTCGCGGAGGGAAGGCTTGGTGGAACTGGACATGGCAGGCATCCGGAGCAGGGCGGGTGGCGGGCGGGAAACGCGCGGCCGCGATGGCGGCCGTCCGGACGCAGGTCCGGATCGCCCCTCTGTCCTTTTGCCTGAGAGTTTGGAAGCGCAGCGTGCTGCCCTCGTGCCCCTTCGGCGCCGGCTTTTGCCGGTCTCTCCAGAGTTTTTGCAGCCTGGGTGGTATCTGGCCTGAGCGATTACGGGCGTTGCGCCTTCGGCAGCCGGCAGGGCCGGCTTCTCCCACCACGGATGTGTCCGGCCGATTATAGCCGCTGGCCGTCCCGGCGACCGCTCCCAGCCCATGTCCGCCGGGCAGCCGGCGGCGGGAAACAGCGTTCCGCCGCGCCGCGGCGGCAGGCCGGCGCTAGACTTGTCCGCCCCCGCTTCGCCACGCCCCCCATGTCCGCACACTTTTCCCGTGCCCGCCGCGGCGCACTGGTGGCCCGCCCGCGAGCGCGGGATGTTCCCGGGAGCCGCGGCTGATGCCCGCTGCCCGGCCCGCATGGTCGCGCGGACTGCCCTGGCTGCTGGCCGGGCTGGCCATGTTCGGCCCGTTCACCATCGACACCATCTTCCCGGCGTTCTCCCAGATGGGCGAGGAACTGCGCGCCGACAAGCTGGCGATGCAGCAGACGATCAGCGTGTACCTGTTCGCCTTCGCGCTGATGAGCGTGGTCCACGGACCGCTCTCTGACGCGCTCGGGCGCCGCCGGGTGATCCTGGGTGGGCTGGTGGTGTTCACGCTGGGGTCGGTGGGCTGCGCGCTCGCCGACAACCTCGGCACCCTGCTGGTGTTCCGGGCCGTGCAGGGACTGTCGGCGGGCGTTGGCGTGGTGGTGGGCCGGGCGGTGATCCGCGACCTGTTCGATGGTCCCGACGCCCAGCGCCTGCTCAGCCAGGTCTCGATGATCTTCGGCATCGCCCCGGCAATCGCGCCGATCATCGGCGGCTGGATCCTCGGCTGGGCACGCTGGCCGGCGATCTTCTGGTTCCTGGTGCTGTTCTCGGTCGCGCTGCTGATTGCGACCTGGCGCTGGCTGCCGGAAAGCCTGCCGCCGGCGGAGCGCCGCTCGCTGGCCCCGCGCAGCCTGCTGCGCGACTACGTCACGATCTTCGCCAATGCCCGCTTCCAGCGGCTGGCGGCCGGGGGCGCCTTCAACTTTTCCGCGCTATTCCTGTTCATCGCTTCCGCGCCGGCCTTCGTGATGGACATCCTGGAACTGGACGAAGGCCAGTTCGGCTGGTTTTTCGTGCCCATGATCAGCGGCATGATGGCCGGCGCCTGGCTGTCCGGCCGCTCCGCCGGCCGGATCAGCGGCATCACCCTGGCCAACGCCGGCTTTGCCTGCAGCGCCGTGGCGATCGTCGCCAACATGGGCTACTACCTGCTGGTCGACGACCCCTCTGTGCCCTGGGCCGTCTTGCCGCTGGTGCTCAACGCCTTCGGCATCGCCCTGGTATTCCCGATCGTCACCCTGGCGATCCTGGACATGTTCCCAGCCCAGCGCGGCGCCGCCGCCTCACTGCAGGCCTTCACCGGCCTGGTGCTCAACGCCATCGTCGCTGGCCTGCTGTCACCGCTGGTCAGCGGCACCGGCCTGGGCCTGGCCAGCCTTGCGGCCGCCTTCCTCGCCATCGGCTGGTTCTTCTGGCGCTGGGAAACCCGTCCCGG
>JBQDAV010000044.1:0-15359 GCA_052090405.1 Luteimonas sp. | reverse complement strand
CGGCCGCCTTCCTCGCCATCGGCTGGTTCTTCTGGCGCTGGGAAACCCGTCCCGGCCACCCGCGGCCCAAGGTCCCCGCCGAACCCGCCGCCTACGAGCCTACCGAGCACCTGTGAAAAAGGCGTCCGGGGCGTAGCCCTTACGGCAACAAGGGCTGCCCCGCCGGCCCGCCCGCGACCATCAACGACAGCTTTCAGCTGCCTCCGGGCCACCCGCAGGACTGGCCCTCGTTCTGCGCCTCCAGCCAGCTCTGCAGCGGTGCGAAATATTCCAGGATCGCCGAACCGTCCATCCCGCCGTCGCCGGTGATCTCGCGCATCGTCTCCTGCCAGGTCTGGCCCGCGCCGCGGCCGAGCATCGTCCAGAAGCGCTCGCCCGCCGCCTCGTTGCCGTAGAAGCTGCACTCGTGCAGCGGACCGTCGTAGCCGCTCGCATTGCACAGCGCCTGGTAAAGCTGGAACTGCAGCACGTGCGACAGGAAATAGCGCGTGTACGGCGTATTGCCCGGCACGTGGTATTTCGCGCCCGGGTCGAAGAACTCCTCACCGCGCGGATCCGCCGGTGCCACGCCCTGGTAGCGCGCCTTCAGGTCCCACCACGCGCCGTTGTAGTTGTCCGGCGTGATCGTGCCGTCGAACACCCCCCAGCGCCAGCGGTCGATCATCAGCCCGAACGGCAGGAACGCCACCTTCGACAGCGCCATCCGCATCTGCGCATTGATCAGCGCCGCCTGGCCCTGCTCCGGCTCCTCCACCAGTCCGATCGAGGCCAGGTACTCCGGCGTCATCGACAGCACGATCACGTCCCCGATCGCCTCGTGGAAACCATCGTGCGCGCCGGCCTGGAACAGCGGCGGCTGGTCCTTGTAGGCCAGGTAGTAATACACGTGGCCAAGCTCGTGGTAGACCGTGGTGAAGTCTTCCTCATCGGGCTCGATGCACATCTTGATGCGCACGTCGTCGTCCATGTCCATCGGCCAGGCGCTGGCGTGGCAGACCACGTCGCGGTCGCGCGGCTTGATGAGCTGGCTGTTGGCCCAGAACGGATCGGGCAGCCCGGGCATGCCCAGCGAGGTATAGAACTCCTCCGCGCGGCGGGTCATGCGCACCGCGATGTCATGCTCCGCCTGGCGCTCGATCTCCACCCGCTCGGCCGGCGTGGGCAGCTCGCCCAGCGCCGCCAGGCGGCGGTCCAGGCCTTCCTCGTACTGCGCCTGCAGCGCGCCCGACACGTCCAGCGCGCCGGCGTTGGGGTAGGGCGCCAGGATGTCCCACAGGTTGCTCCAGTCCTGCTGCCACATGTTGCCCATCAGGTGCGCCGGCAGCAGCCCGTCGACCGACCCCTGGTCCGGATACTCGGCCTCCAGGCGGGTGCGCGCGTAGCAGTGCAGCTGCTCGTACAGCGGCTTGACCTGCCCCCACAGGCGGTCGGTCTCCGCGGCCATCTCCACCGGGCTCATGTCGTAGCCCGAGCGCCACATCTCGCCCGCGTCGGCGTAGCCCATGTCCCGCGCGCCCTCGTTCACCAGCTCCACGAAGCGCACGTAGTCCTCGCGCATCGGCTGCGCAATCGAGTGCCAGCCCTGCCAGGCGTCGAGCTGGTCGTCGTAGTCGCGGTTGTTGCGCAGTACCTCCTCCAGCGCGCCGAGCTGGCGGCAGCCTTCGGTCTGGCCTTCGACGCAGTAGGCACCGGCGCCGTACATGCCTTCCATGCGGGTGGCGATGCGGGTCAGCTCGGACAGCTTTTCCGCATCGCGCGGGGCCGGCATCGAGGTGTTGAGCTTGAGCAGGCTGATCGCGCGTGCGGTCTCGGGCGCCATCTCCTGGCCCTCGAAGCGCCGGGCCTGCTCGACCCAGCCGTTGAGCGCGGTCAGCCAGCGCTCGTTGCCCTTGGCCGCCAGCAGCTGGCTGTCCTTGTTGATGTAGGTGGACGAGATCCACTGCGATGCGGTCATCTCCGGGTACATCGCCCGGATTTCGTCGTTGACCCGGGCAATGAACTCGTCGGCGGTCTCGTCTTCGGGTACCCCGGAAACCACGGGAGCCTGCGTGGCATCGCGCTCGCATGCGGGCAGGACCAGGCACAGGGAGAGGGCGAACAGGCAGAGCAGGCGGCGAGGATTCACGGTCGGTTTCCTGTTGTGGCGGAGGCCACGAAGGGCGAAGCCGGCAGGCTAGGGGAGCCCCGGCGGGTCCGCAAGTGTGCCACCGCGATCGGCGTCCCCGATACGTTGGCGCAGCCGTCCGCAGCGGCGGATGATCTTGCGGCGCATCAGCGTCCACGACCATCGCGACAGCGGTACCAGTTCCCGACCCGACAGCGTTGACTTGACGTCCACGCACACCAGCCACGGGGCATCCCCGCGCTGCACCACCGCCAGGTTGCCGGCGTTGAGGTCCGACAGCGGGACGCGGTGTGCAAGCAGCCACGCCTGGAATCCATCCAGCGTACGGGCCAGGGCAGCGAAGTCGAAGGACGTGGCGGCCGGCCCGCCATCGAGCAGGGCAGCGACGGCCGGCGCCGCGTTGCCTGCGCCGTCGGCCACCAGCCGTGCGCGCAGCGCCGGCCCGGCCGGCGTCTGCACGATGCCCACGCAAGGCGCCACGTAACCGTCCAGGGCATCGCCCAGGCGCGCGTGCAAACGCTGCCACGCGGCCAGTTCGATGGCGTTGATGCCCAGGCGTGGGAAGCGCCGCGAGAGCGCGTGGCGCAGCCGGCGGCGCCAGTACCGGCGCATGCCGGGGGTCGGCCGCAGTTCGTATTTCAGGCAGTGTCCGGGCAGGTCCGGGTCGAGCACGCAGACGCGGTTGGCGCCGCGGGCGATCACCTGCATGCCGTGCCACTGCGTTGCCGGGCCGGGCGTCATGTCCCGGGCGGGTCGGCGGCGTCCGGCAGGGGAGGCAGCAGCCGACGTTCGGCCAGCCAGGCGCGCGCGTCTTCGGCGTCGCGCTCGAACCATGCCCGGGCACTGCCCAGTCGGAAGCTGTAGCCCCAGGCGTCCATGTCGGCCATCAGCCGGTCGCTGCCGACGCCGGGCAGCTCGCCGGCCAGCAGGATCTGCAGGTAGCAGGTGGCGTCTTCCTCGGCCACCGAGTCGGTGGCGTCGGTGTGCACCGCGCCGCGCCGCTCGGGCGGCAGCACCGCCAGGTGGCAGGCCTCGTGCAGCATCGAGTGCACCGGCGTGTCGGGGCGCACGTAGACGGTCGAGCCAATGATCCCGGCCTCCGGCTCGCCCCAGTAGCTGCCGGGGATGGGCGCGCCTTCGGCCACCAGTTCCAGGGCAAGTCCGCGGCGCGCCAGTAGTGCGGCAGCCGCGGCGGGGTCAATGTCACGCAGGCACAGCACGTCGGGCGACGGCTGCGGAACTGCCCCTGGCGCGGCGCCCATCGCCGGTCAGGCCGTGCCGGGGCGCTCGTCGGGCAGCGAGACCGAGATGTCGAGCACGTCGTGGTCGCCGTCCTTGGCCAGGTCCACCTTGACCGCCTCGGCGTCGATGCTCACGTACTTGCGGATCACCTCCAGCAGTTCGCGCTGCAGCAGCGGCAGGTAGTCCGGCGCGTCGCGGCTGCCGCGCTCCTGGGCGACGATGATGCGCAGCCGCTCCTTGGCGATCGAGGCGGTGTTCTTCTTGGTTTTCAGGAAGTCGAACAGACCCATTGCGTCAACCCCCGAACAGCTTGCTGAAGAAACCTTTCTTCTCCAGCTGGGTGAAGCGCATCGGCCGCTCCTCGCCCATCAGCCGGGCAACCGCGTCGTCATAGGCCTGGCCGGCGCCGGACTCCATGTCCAGGATCACCGGCTCGCCCTTGTTGGACGCGTTGAGCACGTCGCTGGACTCGGGGATCACCCCGATGGTCTTCAGGCCCAGCACTTCCTCCACGTCGCCCACCGAGAGCATTTCGCCGGTTTCCACGCGTTCCGGGCTGTAACGAGTCAGCAGCAGGTATTCCTCGATCCGCTCGCCGGCCTCGGCGCGGCGGGTCTTGGACTGCAGCAGGCCAATGATCCGGTCCGAGTCGCGCACCGACGACACCTCCGGATTCACCACCACCACCGCCTTGTCGGCGAAATACATGGCCAGGAATGCGCCTTTTTCGATGCCGGCCGGGGAATCGCACACGATGCAGTCGAAACCGTCATCGGCCATTTCCTTGAGCACCTTTTCCACGCCCTCGCGGGTCAGTGCATCCTTGTCGCGGGTCTGCGACGCCGCCAGTACGAACAGGTTGTCGAACCGCTTGTCCTTGATCAGCGCCTGCTTGAGCGAAGCCTCGCCCTGGACCACGTTGACGAAGTCGTATACCACCCGCCGCTCGCAGCCCATGATCAGGTCCAGGTTGCGCAGGCCGACGTCGAAATCGATCACCGCGGTCTTCTTGCCACGCCGGGCCAGACCGCTGGCGATGCTGGCGCTGGTGGTCGTCTTGCCGACGCCGCCCTTGCCGGAGGTGACTACGATGATTTCGGCCAATGTCGTGATCTCCGTGAATTCTTGTTATGGATGATGGCCCATCGGGCCTCAGTCGAGCGCTGCAATCCGGAGCTCGTCTCCCTCCAGCCAGACCTGGGCGGCCTTGCCGTGGAGCTCCCGGGGGATATCTTCCAGCACTTTGTACTGTCCGGCCACTGCCACCAGTTCGGCGTGGAAGGCGCGACAGAAGATGCGCGCCTTCGGATTGCCCTGGGCGCCGGCCAAGGCGCGCCCGCGCAGCGGACCATAGATGTGGATCGAGCCGTCCGCCAGCACCTCCGCACCGGCGCTGACCGCGCCCAGCACGGTCAGGTCGCGGTTGTCCGCATACACCTGCTGGCCCGAACGCACTGAATTGCCCTGGACCAGGCCGGGCTGGCCGGCGGCCGGGGCGCTTTGGGCCTCGCGCTGCGGCGGCTTTTCGGCCGCAGGAGCCGGACCGGGTGCGGCGGCAGGCCGGTCAGCGCCTTCGCGCTCGTACTGGGCGCGGAAGCGGGCCAGCACCGGCAGCCCCAGGCGCACCGCAAGCGCTCCGTTGTCGTTGCTGCCCCAGGACAGCGCCACCGGCAACGCGCCGGCCTCGCGCAGGGCTGCGATCAGGGCGCCCGCGGCGGCCTCGTCGGGCGTGTCGGGCAGGCCGCCGAAATCGATCACCACCGCGGCGCGGTCGAACAGTTTCGGCGCGCGCTGCACCCGGTCGCGCATCTCCGCCGCCAGCCGTTCGACGTCCAGCGTGCGCACGCGCAGGTTCGCAATGCCGACCTGGCCGAACTTCATTTCGCCGGCCGGCTCGAAATCTGGTGCCGCCATGGTCAGGTTCCCGTCGCGCGGTGGGCCGGGCCGCTGTGGCGGCGCGGTTGCAGCAGCCAGGGCACGTCGGGCAGATCGCCGCCGTAGCGCTCGCTCACCCACGGGTAGCTGCACATTTGCTTGGCCAGCATCGAGGCGCGTACGCCGGTCTCGGGCATCACGTGTTGTCCTTCTTCGTTGAAGCCGAATGCGCCGTGGAACAGGCGCGCCGGATCGCTGTCGTGCTCGATCAGCACCTCGCAGGCCAGCACCGGCCAGCGCACCTCGGCGAAACTCTGCACGTCGGCGTAGAAGGCGCGGCCCACGCCGCCGCCGCGTCGGCGGCTCGCCACCACGATCCGGTCGATGTAGAAGAACGACGCGTGGCGCTCGCCGAACCAGGCGAAATTGCTGCTGCCATGATCGGATCCGGACCCGAACCCGACCAGGAAGCCGGCCATGTTGCCGTCGCGCTCCGCCACCCGGAAGTAGTCCGCGGTGTCGAAGAAATGGCGCATGCGGGCAGCGTCCAGCGGCAGGACGGCAGGTCCGGCGGCGTTGTTCAGGGCGAGGATGGAATCCAGCTCGTGCTCGTACACGTCGCGGATTAGCGTCGACATTACAGACTCCAGGGGAGATCCGCTTCGTGGGGGAAGCGACCGCTCGGCGGCCATGCGAATTATCGCACAGGCGACCATCGGCGGCGAACCGGCGGCCGCTCGGTTGCAGCACCGCCCGGCCGTTCGCCGGGGGCCCGACCATGCCGTTCCGGCCTTGCGCCGGCAGTGTCCCTGCGATAACCCTGCACCATGTCCATTGTCCGGAAAAAAAACTTGGGTCGACTCGGCAACAGCCAGATGCTGCGCTATGCAGGCCTGTTTACATGGGCCGCGGTTGGCCTGTGGCTGGTCATCTTCCTGATCGACCCGCAATCGCTTGCGCTGGACGAACTCAACGGCGAACCGGCCATCCGGATCCTGCGCTGGCTGGTGGTGTACCTGCTGTTCGGCGCCGCCTACTGGCAGGTCACCCGCTCGCTTGGCGACCGCAAGCCCGGGCCGTGGGACCACTTCGGCCTGCTGCTGCTGACCGGCTGCGCGATCGGGGTGAGCTACTTCTCCGGGACCGCGCTGGGCAGCATCCTGCTGATGGTGGTGGCGGGCCTGCTGCCGTGGATCCTGCCGCTGAAGGTGGGCATGGCGTGGCTGGTGGTGGGCAACCTGGCGGTGCTGCCGATCTACACCGGCCCGCTCGGCTTCCCGCTGGTGGTGGGGGTGCTGCAGGCGCTGGGTTACATGGGCTTTTCCAGCTTCGTGTTCACCACCGCCCTGGTCGCCCGCCGCCAGGCCCAGGCCCGCGAGGAGCAGCGGCGGCTGAATTCCGAACTGCGCGCGACCCGCGCGCTGCTGGCCGAGAGCGTGCGGGTCAACGAGCGCACCCGCATCGCCCGCGAGCTGCACGACCTGCTCGGCCACCACCTCACCGCGCTGAGCCTGAACCTGGAGGTGGCCAACCACCTCACCGCCGGCGTTGCCCAGGAGCACGTGGGCCAGGCCCACACCCTGGCCAAGCTGCTGCTGAGCGACGTGCGCGAGGCGGTCAGCCAGATCCGCGACGGCGACGGCATCGACATGGGCGCCTCGCTGCGTCCGCTGGCCGAGAACGTGCCCGCGTTGTGGGTCGACATGCGCTTGCCCGAGCCGTTCCTGCTCGACGACGCCGAGCGTGCCCACGTGCTGCTGCGCTGCACCCAGGAAATCATCACCAACACCGTGCGCCACGCCCAGGCCTCGCGGCTGGAACTGGATTACCGGCTGTCCGGCGGCCGGGTACGGTTGCGGGCGCTGGACGACGGCTGCGGCGCGGAGCAGGGTGTTTTCGGCAACGGCCTGCGCGGAATGCGCGAGCGGCTGGCCGCCTACGGTGGCACGATGGAGGTGCGGACCGCGCCCGGGGACGGTTTCGCCCTGGACATCGACCTGCCGCTGGCGGACCAGGTGGAACAACCGGCTGCGGCGGCGGCCGGGCACGCGCCAGCGGCGGATCATTGAGGCCGCTATCATGACCCGACTGAAGGAGGAGCCGATGATCCGAGTATGCCTGGTGGACGACCAGACCCTGGTCCGGCAGGGCATCCGCTCGTTGCTGGCGCTGGACGACGGCATCGAGGTGGTGGCTGAGGCGTCGGACGGCAGGCAGGCGGTCGAGCTGATCCCGGAGGCCGCGCCGGACGTGGTGCTGATGGACATGCGCATGCCGGTGATGTCCGGCCTGGAGGCGCTGCAGACCCTGTCGCGCGACGACCGGCTGCCGCCGACCATCATCCTCACCACCTTCGACGACGACCAGCTGGTGCTGGCCGGGCTCAAGGCCGGGGCCAAGGGCTACCTGCTAAAGGACGTCTCGCTGGAGCAGCTGGTCGGGGCGATCCGCACCGTGGCCGGGGGTGGATCGCTGGTGCAGCCGGCGATGACCCAGCGCCTGCTGTCGGGGCTGGAGCACATGCGCAACGAGTTCGTCAGCCTGGACCGCCCGGACCCGCTCACCGACCGTGAGACCGAGATCCTGCGGCTGATGGCCGGCGGCTTCTCCAACAAGGAGATCGCCAATTCCCTGGGCGTGGCCGAGGGTACGATCAAGAACCATGTTTCCAACATATTGAGCAAACTGGGGGTCCGCGACCGCACCCGCGCGGTGCTCAAGGCCTTCGAGCTCAAGCTGGTCTGACCGCCCGGCCGCCCCGATGGGGCGGGTCGGCAGAAAAAGTACATTCCGGTTCTCGCCCGCGACCGCGCAACTTGTTAGGATTGCCCGTCTGCGTGCCAGCACGGCTGGATAAGGTCTGGAGAACCCTGAATGACCCGTTTGCTCGAAATACTGATTTCCCTGTTGATCGTCGCCGTGCTGTTCGTCGTGGTGGGCGTGCTGCTGCCATCCAACCGCACCCTGGTTGAACAGGTGGAGACGAACCGCCGCCAGACCATCGTGTTCGACACGATCAACAGTTTCCGCCGCTTCCACGAGTGGCATCCGATGGCGCTCTACGATCCAGCCATCAGCCTGGAGCGCAGCGGTCCGGAGGAGGGCGAGGGTGCCACGCTGACCTTCCGTTCCGACACCCGCACCGTGGGCGACGGGAGCTGGACGATCGTCGAATCCGAGCCGCGCCGCCGGGTCGAGATCGCGATCGAGGACGACAGCCGGGGTTCCAACAAGCGCACCAGCTTCGACCTGCGCCCGACCGGTCGTGGTGGCCGCAACATCGAGATCACCCAGACCTACAGCGTCGATTACGGCTGGAACCTGCTCGGCCGCTATTCCGGCCTGTACGTGAGCCGCGGCGTGGGCGACACCATGACGCTCGGCCTGGGTCGCCTGTCCAACATGCTCGCCTCGGTGCCGAACGTGGACTACGACGTCCAGGGCAGCACCCTGGCCGACCTGCGCATAGCGGAGCGCCCGGCCGAGAACCTGCTGGCCGTGCGCGCCGGTGCGATCGAGCGCCGCACCGCGGAGATCCAGGCGTCGATGGAGAGCAACATGGAGTGGATCAACCGCACCATGGACGCCAACGACCTGGAGCCCGCCGGTCCGATGCGCATCATCACCACCGAACTGGGCCGCGAGGTCTACAACTTCGACGTGGTCCAGCCGGTCCGTACCCAGGGCAGCGGCCCGGACGAATCCGGCGACGGCAACGATGAGGAAACCGCGGACAACGGCGAGGCCAACGGTGACGACAACGGTGACGAGGCTGCAGCCGCGCCGGTGGTGGTCGACGAAGGCGAACTCGAAGACCTGGAGCTGCTGGGCCCGGTTGAGTACGTGCGCACCGAGCCGACCCTGACCGCTGGCGGCGACTACACCGGCTTCATGGCCGAGCTGGAGACCGTGCGAAACGCCATCCGCGCCTGGGCGATGACCCAGGGCTACGAGGTGACCGGCCGGCCGTACGAGCTTTACAAGTCCGGCATCGAGGGCTCGTTCACCGCCGACGGCGAGTATGAGGTCTACTGGACCCTCCAGCAGTAATCGCCGGCGCCGGATCAAATCGGTGATGGCTTCACGACACGCCGCGCCCCCAGGGTGCGGCGTGTCGCGTTTTGGCCGCTGGCTGGCGGCGGCCGGCGCGTTGTGCGCGGGCCTGGCGGTAGCGCTGGCGGCCTACGCTTCCCATGGCGTGGAAGGCGTGGCGCAGTCGCGGCTGCAGACCGCGGCGCTGTTCACCTTCGGCCACGGGGTGGCACTGGCGCTGCTGGCACCGGCCCCGGCAGGGCGGCTGCAACGGCTGGCGCAGGCGCTGCTGCTGGCCGGGATGCTGCTGTTCTCCGGCAGCCTGGCGGCAGGCGCGCTGCTGGCCTGGCCGACCGTCGCCGCCCCGTTCGGCGGCACCCTGATGATCGCCGGCTGGCTGCTGCTGGCGGCCGACTTCCTGCGTCGGTAGGGCTGCAGCCGTGCCGCGTTATCGACGGGGATTCGATACCGAAGCCGCCTGCGCCCACCTGGCGCGCGCCGACCGCCGGCTAGGCATCTGGATGCGCAGGATCGGCCCGATGGAGCCGGACCCGCGCTGGCGGCGGCCATTCGATCCGGTCGACGCGCTGGCCCGCGCGATCCTCTTCCAGCAGCTCAGCGGCAAGGCCGCGGCGACCATCGTCGGACGGGTCGAGGCGGCCATCGGCAGCAGCCGGCTGCACGCCGACACCCTGGGCCGGATTGACGATCCCGCCCTGCGCGCCTGCGGCGTCTCCGGCAACAAGACCCTGGCTTTGCGCGACCTGGCCGCGCGCGAGGCGCGCGGGGAGATCCCGACCCTGCGCCGCATGTCCACCATGGACCAGGACGACATCGTTGCCGCACTGGTGCCGATCCGCGGCATCGGCCGCTGGACGGTGCAGATGATGCTCATGTTCCGGCTCGGCCGCCCCGACGTGCTGCCCGTCGATGACCTGGGCGTGCGCAAGGGTGCGCAGATCGTCGACCGCCTGGATGTCGCGCCCACCCCGAAACAGCTTCTCGAGCGCGGCGAGCGCTGGGGCCCCTGGCGCACAGCCGCCAGCCTGTACCTGTGGCGGGTCGCCGATTCGGCCGCCGGCGCAAAAGCCCCCACAAAGCGCTCGCAGGAATAGGGCCGCGCCCTACGGCACGGTGGCGAAGCGCCAGTGCCAGGGCTCGTAGACGATCCCGTGCGGGTTGTCGCGCGGATAGCTCATCCGGAATCCGTGCGCAGTCGCGTTGTCGCGCAGCCATGCAAACGCCGCGGTGTGTTCGAACGATTCCTCCGCCGGCGGCTCGCCCGGCGTGCCGATGTCCAGGGCCAGGCCCGAATGGTGTTCGCTGTAGCCGGGCGCCGCGTTGACCCGCAGGATTTCCTCCAGCGCCTGGCCACGGGCCCGTTTGCGCTCGAAGATGCCGAGCTGGTAGTCGTGGCTGCGATAGCCGGAGATCGCCTCCAGCACCACGCCCTCGCGCCGCGCGGCCTGGCGCATCCGCTCCCAGCCCCCAGCGGCGGCGGCGTGCAGCCACAGTGCCCGGCGGTAGCGGTCGAAGCCGGCGAAGCCCAGCCAGTCCGGCTCGGCGACCAGCGTCAGTCCGGTGCGCGCGGCGTAGCCTTCGGCATCCACGCCCAGCGATCCGAGTCGCTCGTGCAATCCGCGCAGGCGCAGCGTGCCCACGTGCCCGATGCCCGGGCGCTGGGTATCCAGCGCGTCCAGCGCTTCGTCGATGCCCGGCTCGCGACTCCAGCCCGGCAGCAGCGGCATCAGCCCCTCCGGCAGCACCGCCGCCAGGTAGCGGCCGTCGTGCTTGCGCCGCAACACCCGCGACGCGCGGGCGAGGATCCGGGCGTCGCGGCTGGCGCGCGCGCGCAGCAGGCCGCCGGGCCACAGCTCGATCTCGGGAGTGTTGATCAGGGTAGCCGTCCGTCCGCGCATGCCGGATGGACGGTCAACATTCATTGTCATCGCCCCACCGGACGGTGCACGGTCAGTCCCCCGTCCTGCGGAATACCGCCAGCATGCTCAGCACCGGTGCCTGGCTCAGGCTGACAAGCTCCCAGCCCTGTGCGGCCATGCTGTCGAACTTTTTCTCCATTTCCGCGGGATCGGCCTTGACCACGATGACCTTGTGCCTGGCTTGGGTCACTTTGGTTACTCCGGATCAGCGGCGGGCTGCGCGTCGACGGGTGCGACATCGACCGGCTGGATGAACAGGCCCGCCAGTTGCCCGTCGGCGTTGAAGCTGAGGATGGCGTTGGCGGCGGCGCGCTCGTACTGCAGCGGGACCATGACCACGTCATGCCCCGCCTGCTGGTCCGCGACCGGCTCGCCACGCGACTGCAGCGCGCCAACCTGCTGCGGGATCGATGCCCAGACCTGGCCCAGGGCGTTCGCGTCCATGGCGGCGGCCATTTCCGGATCGAACGTGGCTGCCACCTCCTCGTACTGGCCGGCGTCGAGCTGGTCGAGCACCCCGATGGCGCGCTCGGAGGGGTCCTGCGCCCAGGCGCTGGTAAACGCGAACGCGGCAAACAATGCCAGGGCGAAGCGCAGTGATCGGTGCGTCATTTCAGATCTCCTTTTTCAGGTAGGCCGTGGCCGATTGGCCGGGAGTCCTCGTGACCGTGACGAGTTCCCAGCCCTGCTGGCCGAGTTTAACCAGTTGATCGCGCGCGGCATCGGGCAGGACGTTGCCCCACCAGCCGGCCTTGATCTCGACGACCTGATACGTCCATTTCCTGCTCATTTCGATTCTCCCCGCATGGGTTTGGATGGGTTTGCCGCCGGCAGGCGCCCGGCCTTGCGCAGCGCATCGCGCAGTACGTATTCGATCTGTGCGTTCAGGCTGCGCAGTTCGTCATCGGACCAGCGCTGCACGGCGGCCAGGATCTCGGCGTTGATGCGCAGCGGGTAGCTCTTCTTCTGTGCCATCACCTGCCGTCCCGGCGGCGGCTGCGCAGGATGTCCCAGAGCACGAACAGTCCCAGCCCGTTCACGGCCACCGCCAGCCCCATGCCGACCACCAGCAGGCGCGTCCTGTCTTCGCCTGCCCAGGCCAGGCCGAGCGCGCCGGCCACGATGGCCATGCCGACCAGCCGCATCAGCGTCGCCATCCGCGGCCGGTCGCCCGCGAAGGCGCGCGCGGCCAGGAACGCCGGCACGCTGCTGGCGGCGACGATCAGCGGGATCAGCAGTCCGTGCTCCATGGCTCAGTACAGCGAGCCGGTGTTGAGCACCGGCTGCGCCGACCGATCGCCGCACAGCACCACCAGCAGGTTGCTCACCATGGTCGCCTTGCGCTCCTCGTCCAGCTCCACCACGCCGCTCTTCTGCAGTTCCTCAAGCGCCATCTCGACCATGCCGCAGGCGCCGGCCACGATCCGTGCACGTGCCGCCACCACCGCGTTGGCTTGCTGGCGCTGCAGCATCGCCTGGGCGATCTCCGGTGCATACGCCAGGTGGCTGATCCGAGCCTCCAGCACCTCCACGCCGGCCGAGGCCAGGCGCTCGTCCAGGTGCCGCTTGAGCTCGTCGGAAATCGCCACCGGGTGGCTGCGCAGCGACATCTGGTCGTCTTCGTGCTGGTCATAGGGATAGCTGGTGGCCATGGCCCGCAGCGCCGCCTCGGACTGGATGTGCACGAAGCTCTCGTAGTCGTCGACGTTGAATACCGCCTCGGCCGAGTCCACCACCTTCCACACGATCACCGCCGCGATCTCGATCGGGCTGCCGTCCAGCTCGTTGACCTTGAGCCTGCCGCTTTCGAAGTTGCGGATCCGCAGGCTGACCTTGCGCTTGGTGAAGAAGGGGTTGTTCCAGCGCAACCCGTTCTCCTGCACCGTGCCCACGTACTTGCCGAACAGGCTCAGCACCGCCGACTGGTTGGGCTCGACCATATACAGGCCTACCAGCGTGAACACGGCCAGCGCGGCGACGATGATCGCCCCGACCAGCAGCGGCACCACGATGCCAGTGGCGATCGTCAGGTAGAACGCATACGCGCACGCCGCCAGTACGACCAGCAATGCCAGCAACACCGGGATTCCGGGCAGGGATCGGATCGGGTTCTCTTTCATGCGCAGTGCTCCGGTCGGAGGTTGGGCATAAATAGATATCAAAGTGATATCTGTTCGTCAAGAATTCGGGTCCCGTGCTGGCGTCGGTGGATGCGGTGCCGGTACCCTCGATGCCCGGCCCGCGTGCGTGCCATGCCGCGGCCACCACCAGTCCAGGGGAACCATGAACGGACACAACGGATACGCGGTATTTTTCCACCCGCAGGCGCTGGAAGCGCTTGGCGAGGCCATCAAGCCCTACCTGCAGGAAGGCGGCCCCGCCGGCCCGCACGTGGCCTGCGAGGAGATCGACACCGGCGGCGCGCTGATTGAAATGACCCTGCGCGGGCGCACCGCTGAAGGCCGCGACGTGACCGTGGAGCTGATGGTCCCGGGCGCCGCGGTGCGGATGATCGTCTCCACCGAGAGCGATGGCAGCTTCGGCTTCGGCCCCCGCACGCCTCCGTCCTGACGCGTTGCCCTACGGCAGGCGCAGGTCCACCCACACCAGCCGGTGGTCGCTGCCCTCCACGATTGGCGCGGATGGATCCCCCGGCGGCGGCCAGTACACCCGGCCGCCCAGGTATTCGAAGCCGGTCGAGGGCAGGGCATAGTCCACCCGCAGGTTCCCGGCCTGCGGCCCGAAGGCGCCGGTGTCGTGCGCGTGCGCGCCGCGGTGCTCCAGGTTGGCGCCGCCGTCGGCAAGCGCGGCATGCACCGCGCCCTCGCTGCGCGGGGTGGGGTGGCGCAGTACCCGCGGATGCTCCAGCAGTTCCACGATCGCCTCGCCGAACCCGTCGCCGTCGGCCGGGTCGCTGTTGAGGTCGCCGACGACCACGAAGCGCGCGTCGTCCGCCAGCCCGCCGCAGCGGCCGGCGTCGTCGCACAGCCACGGTTGCCCGTCGCCGGAGATGTATTCCCGCAACAGCCGGATTTCGTCCGCATTGCGCGCCCGGTTGCGGCGCTCGGGTCCGTCGAACACCGGCGGGGTGGGGTGGGAGGCAAGCACGTGCACTGTCCCGCGCGGGGTCCGTACCGGCACGTCCCAATGCGACTTCGAAGACAGCCGCAGCTGCTCCCAGACTTCGTCCGGATGCCACGGCGCGCCCGTCTCCGGGTCCATTGGCCGCCGCGCGCCGGGCAGGTCGCTCCACTTGAACAGCTGGAAGGTACGCACCGCCTCCGCATCGATCGGATACCGCGACAGCAGCAGCATCCCGTACTGGCCAGGATGCAGGCCGTAGCCCCAAGCGTCGTTGCCGCGTGCGCGGCCCTCGCCGCCAACGGTCCCGTCGCCGTCCAGGTCCAGCCCGCTGGGCACCCCGGTGTTCACCGGCGCCAGGTAGCGGTACGGATAACGCAGCGGCTGGCCGCCACCGGGCTGCGCGCGTCCCAGGTAAGCGCGCTGGAAAAGATCCGCCGCGCTGCCGTCGGCCACGTAGTCGAACTCGTTGAGCAGCACGATGTCCGGCCGCACCCGCTGCAGCACCGCGGCCACCCGGCGGGCGCCGTCATCGCCGGCCTGCAGCCGCCGCATGAGCCCGCCGGCCTCGTCCGAATACAGGGAGACGTTGTAGCTGGCGACGCGGAGCGTATCGGGCATGGTGGCATGGGCCTGGGATGGATCGCCGTACACGTTGACGCGCACGCAGGCGGCCAGTGCGAGCACGGCGGAAATCAGCAGCAGGAGGCGCAGCGGGCGGGTGGTCATCGGGCGTGGGGGTCCTGGTCGAGTGGGTGCCAGCTGCGTCCATCGAAGGACTCCAGCGGGCGAAACCTGCGCTTGTAGTCCATCTTGCCGTGGCCGTCGATCCAGTAGCCCAGGTACAGGTGCTGGCGCCCGCTGCGCCGGGCCCAGTCGATCTGCTGCAGGATTGCCAGCGTGCCCAGCCCGCGCGCGGCCTGGTCCGGGTCGAAGAACGTGTATACCGCCGACAGCGCATCGTCGACCATGTCGGTCGCGGCCACCGCCAGCAGCCGCCCGCCGGCGCGCAGCTCCAGGAAGCGGCCGCGGGTCCAGCTTCCCACCAGGAACTGGTCGAACTC
>JBQDAV010000043.1:0-20681 GCA_052090405.1 Luteimonas sp. | reverse complement strand
TTTGCGCTCCATGTCCCCCGGCGTCGGCCTGCGGCCGCCACCTCCTCCTTTACTTACGCGCAAAGGCCTGCCGGCCACGGCGGGGCTCGGCTTGCGGGAAAGGCGTCGGGGGCGTGGTCCCGACCTACCGAAGAGCCGGACGCACGGAAGATCCTTAGAATTCCCCCATGTCCAGGACCCTGCGACGACTGCTGACCCCGCGCCCGCGCAAGGTCGAGCGCGAGGTCATGCAGCTCGCGCTCGCCGACGGCCGGAGCATCGACATCCAGCGCGTGCGCGATCCCCGTGCGCGCCGCATCCGCCTGAGCGTCGACGACCGAGGCGCCCGCCTGACCCTGCCGGCCCGCGCCAGCCTGGTGTCCGGGGAACGTTTCGTCCGCGAACACCGCGACTGGCTGGTCGAGCAGCTTGCCAACCGCACCGACCCGGCCATTGCCCCGCTGGTTCCCGGCCAGACCGACCGCCTGCCGCTGCGCGGGGAATCATTGCCGCTGCACTGGGAGCCTGGCCGCTACACGCAGCTGACCCGGAGCAACGATTCGCTGCTCATGCAGCGCCCGGCCAGCGCCGGCCCGGCCGCGCTCACCCGCGCCCTGCGCGACTTCTACGAAGCCGAAGCACGCGCCGACGTCGCCCGCTGGATGCCGCGCTACCTGCCCGGCCTGCCCGTTGCACCCAGCCGCATCCGCCTGCGCCAGATGTCCTCGCAGTGGGGGTCGCTGGCGCCCAACGGTGCCATGTCGCTGGACCTGTCGCTGGTGCTGGGCCGGCCGGACGCGTTCGAATACGTGCTGGTACACGAGCTGTGCCACCTGATCCACGCCAACCACTCGCGCGCGTTCTGGCGCGAGGTGGAAGCGCGTTGCCCGGACTGGCGCCGCCACCGCGACTACTTCCACACCGAAGGCGGGCGCCTGAAAAGCACCCTGCGCACCCTGCTGTCCGCCGCGTAGCACGGCCCCGAAATCCGTTGGCACCACGGGAATATCGCACCGGCGAAAGGCTGAGGGGCCGGTGGGGCAGCCCCGCCGGCCCGCCGGCAAAACGCTCAGGAAACCAGGAAATCCCCGATCGCCGCGGCCACGTCGGCCGGCCGTTCCATGTGCAGATGGTGGCCGCCGGGGACCACCACCAGCTCGCCGCGCGGCAGCAGGCGGGCGCGGCGGCTGCGCTCGGGTTCGGGCAGGTAGGGCTGCGGCGGGTCGGCGTAGATCACCCTGGTGCGGCAGGTGATGCCGGCAACCAGGTCATCCACCTGCTCCGGCGTCATCCGCACCATGGTCGGCAGGGTCAGGCGCGGATCGCTGCTCCAGGTGAAGCCGCCCTCGACTTCCTTGAGCCCGCGTTCGACCAGCAGCCGGGCGCTCGCCTCGCCCAGCGCGTTGGCCGCCATGCGCGCACGCACCGCCGGCGCGGGATCGGCGAACACCCGCAGCTGCTTGTCGCGCAGCGCGCGCCTGGCCACGACCGCCTCGCGCAGGCGCGCGGCGGTGCGCTCGGCAAGGTCCGGCAGCGCACCCAGGGCCTCGATCGCCACCAGCCGCTCGACCCGCTCCGGGCACCCGGCCGCCACCAGGCTGGCAATGCCAGCGCCCATGGAGTGGCCGAGCAGGGTGAAGGTTTCCCACTCCAGCGCATCGGCGACGTCCAGCACCGCGTGCACGGCGCCGGCGAACGAATAGTCCGCCCCCGGCGCCAGGTGGAAGCTCTG
This sequence comes from Luteimonas sp., assembly GCA_052090405.1. GTDB lineage: Bacteria > Pseudomonadota > Gammaproteobacteria > Xanthomonadales > Xanthomonadaceae > Luteimonas. The sequence continues at coordinate 18,970 of JBQDAV010000043.1, read as the reverse complement.
GCCATGGCCGGGCAGGTCCGGGGCCACCAGCTCCACGTCGCCCAGGTGCGGCGCCAACGGGACGAAGCTGGCGGCGTTGTCGAGCCAGCCGTGCAGGGCCAGCACCCGCGGCGCGCCGGCCGTGCCCGAGCGCAGTCCGGCAATGCGTCCGCCCGGAACCTGCAGCGAGAACCCGTGCATCAGGCCCAGGCCGCCAGCTCGCGCCGCGCCAGGCCGGCCATCACCTCGGCGTGGGCGGGTGAATCGTTGAGACTGGGGATGTAATGCAGCTCCCGGCCGCCGCTCTCGCGGAAAAACTCCGCGTTCTGCAGCGAGATCTCCTCCAGCGTCTCCAGGCAGTCGGCGGCAAAACCCGGGCACACCACGTCGATGCGCCTGACTCCGGCGCCGCCAAGCTCCCGCACGGTCTGCTCGGTGTACGGCTGCAGCCACTGTTCGCGCCCGAAGCGCGACTGGAAGGTCATCAGCGCCTCGTCTTCGGACAGGCCGAGTTCGGCGGCAATCGCATCGGTCCCTGCCTGGCAGTGGCGCCGGTACGGATCCCCCTCGTCCACGAGCCGCTGCGGGATGCCGTGGTAGGAAAACAGCAAGCGCTCGCCGGCGCCGTGTTCGGCCCGGTACGCGCGGATTGAATCGGCCACCGCGGCCACCCACGCCGGATCGTCGTGATAATCGTGCAGCACCCGCACCGCATCCCCGCCGACCCGGTTGGCCACGTCTTCCACCGAGGCGGTGGTGGTGGTCGAGTACTGCGGATACAGCGGCAGCACCACGATCCGCTTCGCTCCCTGCGCGCGCAGCCGCTTGATGGCACCGGTCAGCGACGGCTTCTGGTAGCGCATCGCCCAGTCCACCTGGACGCCGGGCATGCGCTGCGCCACCGCCTCCGCCAGGCGCCGGGTATACACCGCCAGCGGGGAGCCGTCCTCCATCCAGACCGTGGCGTACAGCTTGGCCACCCGCGGCGAGCGGAACGGCAGCACGACCAGGTACAGGATCGGGTACCAGAGCCAGCGGGTCAGGGACACCACGCGGCGGTCGCCGAGGAACTCGGCCAGGTAGCGGCGCACCGCGCCAGCGGTCGGTGCATCGGGCGTGCCCAGGTTGACCAGCAGCACGGCGTCGGCGGCGCCCGGCGGGCCCGCGTGCGGGGGAGGAGGTTGTGTGGCCATCGGTATAGGATGACAGGCGCCGTCCCCGCCTGTCAGCGCCGCGGCTGCGACAGTCGGTTTCCCCGGCGGGCTCATTCCCGATTCATTCCGCCGCCCCTAGCCTGAACTTGGGCCGCTGCACGCGGTCCATTCATAGATAGCCCGATCTTCCGGAGTCCCGTCCATGCCCGTCTCCCGCCCCCCAAGCCAGCGCCTGCTCCTGGCCGCCACCGCCGCGCTGCTGTTCGCGTTCACCGCCACCGCCGTTGCCGGCCCAAGCGAGGACGCGCGCGCGCGCAACGCGCTCCGGGTGCTGGGCGAGATCCAGGAGATCCCCGAAAGCGCAATCCCCAACAAGCTGCTCGACGAGGCGCGGGCGATCGTGGTGATCCCCGATACGGTCAAGGCCGGGCTGGTGATCGGCGGCCGCCGCGGCCACGGCATGATGTCGGTCAAGACCCCCGAAGGCACCTGGTCGGCACCCGCGTTCATCAGCCTGACCGGCGGCAGCATCGGCCTGCAGGCCGGGGTGCAGTCGGCGGACGTGGTGATGGTGTTCCGCAACGACCGCAGCCTGGACAGCATCGTCAACGGCAAGCTCACCCTGGGCGCCGACGTGGGTGTGGCCGCCGGCCCGCTGGGACGCCACGCCGCCACCGCCACCGATGGCCAGCTCCAGGCCGAGATCTGGTCGTGGTCACGCGCCCGCGGGCTGTTCGCCGGCATCGCGCTGGACGGCGCGGTGCTGAGCATCGACGACGACGCCAACCAGGCCGTCTATGGCCAGGGCACCACGCCGCGGATGATCTTCGAGGGCCGCACGGCGCAGCAGCCGTCGGATTCCATCGTCGATTTCCGCGATCGCCTGGAAGAGGCCACCGCCCAGGCCCGTGCCGAGCGTGGCACGGAGCAGCCGCTGGCGCAGCCGGCGCCGGACGCCGGCACCCCGTCCGCGGCCGCGGACGCATCCACCCCCACCGACACCCTGCCACTGCCGCCGCCCGGCACGGACGAGGCGCTGCCACAGCCGTTCGAACCGGTCGGCGAAGGCGAGGTCCGCAGCGAGCCGCTCGACGACGGAATCTGAACCCGCGCCGTCGCGCCCGCGCCACCCGCCGGGCCGGCGCCTGCGGTATCCTCACCGACCCGACCACTCTGGAATTTCGGCCACGCTATGGGCACTCTCAGCATCTGGCATTGGATCATCGTGCTGGTGGTCGTGCTCCTCGTTTTCGGCACCAAGCGCCTGCGCGGCGCCGGGCGCGACCTGGGCGAGGCGATCAAGGGTTTCAAGAAGGGCATGAACGACGCCGACGAGGACAAGCCGGCGGCCCGGATCGAAGACCAGCAGCGCGAAGGCGATTCCCGGCGGGACGCGAAGCAGAACGAAGACACGCGGCGCTGACGCCGCGGCCGCGGCAGCTGCGACATGTTCGATTTCGGTTTCTCCGAGCTGGTCGTCATCGCGGTCGTGGCACTGATCGTGCTCGGCCCCGAGCGCCTGCCCAAGGCGGCGCGCTTCGCCGGCCTGTGGGTGCGGCGCGCACGCGCGCAGTGGCATTCGGTGCGCAGCGAACTGGAACGCGAGATGGCGACCGACGAGCTCAAGCAGAGCCTGCAGGACGCCAAGGATGCGGTTCGCGAGACTGAAGAATCGGTGCGCGATGCCGGCCAGCAGGCGCGCGGCGAGCTGAACACGATCCACGACGCGGTCCGCGATACCGCGCGCGACGCCGACGGCGCGCTCAAGCCACCCAACGACAGCGACACGCCTGCGCCGGGCGGGGAAGGCAGCAGCGACACGCCGGGGAACGGGCATGGCCACGAACGCTGACAGCGGGCTCGACGCCACCCTGATCGAGCACCTGGTGGAACTGCGCTCACGGCTGCTGCGGGCGGTGGTCGGGCTGATGCTGGTGTTCCTGGCGCTGCTGCCGTTCGCCAACCGGCTCTATGCCTGGCTGGCGCAGCCGCTGCTGGACAAGCTGCCCGAGGGCGCGCACCTGATCGCGGTCGAGGTCGCCTCGCCGTTCTTCGCTCCGCTCAAGCTGGCCTTCTTCGTGGCCCTGGTCGGCACCATGCCGTGGCTGCTGTACCAGCTGTGGGCGTTCGTGGCCCCGGGCCTGTACAAACGCGAGAAGAAGCTGGCGATGCCGCTGCTGGTCTCGGCGGTGACGCTGTTCTACGCCGGCTGCGCGTTCTCGTTCTTCCTGGTGCTGCCGGCGGTGTTCACCTTCCTCACCGCGGTCACCCCCGACGGCGTGGCGATGATGACCGACATCCACGCCTACCTGAACTTCGTGATGGTGATCTTCCTGGCGTTCGGGCTGAGCTTCCAGATGCCGGTGGCGCTGGTGATCCTGACCCTGCTGGGCTGGGTCACGCCGGACCAGCTCCGGGAGTGGCGCGGCTACGCGATCGTCGGGGTCTTCATCCTCGCCGCCATCGTCACCCCGCCGGACGTGATCTCCCAGCTGATGCTGGCCATCCCGATGTGCCTGCTTTACGAGGCCGGCATCATCGCCTCGCGCATCCTCGGGCCGAAGCGCGAGGCGGCGCCCGAAGAACCCTAGCGCGGGGCCAGCGATCACGGTGGAATCCACCCGCCCGAAGCCTGACACGCACGCCCCGGCCTCGCCCTCGCTGCCACGCCGCTACGCGGCCTGGTCGCTGGACGCCGCGCTGGTCGCCGCCGTCGTCCTGCCGGCGACCTGGAGCCTGTGGCAACCGCGCCTGCTAGAGGTTGAAAGCGCGCTGCTGGCACTGCTGGAACCGGTCCTGCAGGCCATGTTCGATGCCATGCCGGCCCTGCCCACGCCCGGCGCACTGCTGGCCAACCCGGAGATACCGGACGCGGTCGCCAGCCTCAGCGCCGCGCTGGGTGACGCGCTGCTGTGGACCCTGGCGCCGTTCGCGATTGCGTCCTGCATCTACGGCGCGACGTTCGAACACCTGCGCGGCGCCACCCCCGGCAAACGCGCGCTCGGGCTGTGGGTCACGGATGCCGGCGGACAACCGCTCCCCGCGCCGCGGCACGCCCTGCGCCAGGCGTCGGGCGCACTGTCGTGGCTCACGCTCAACCTGGGGCACCTGCTGGCAATCGTCCCACCGGACCACCAGGCGCTGCACGACCGCATCGCCCGCGCCCGGGTGGTGGCCGACCGCCGGGCACCGCTGCCGCGCTGGGCCCGCGCCTGGCTGTGGCTGCAGGCCGCGGCATCGTGCGCCGCGGTGGCCGCGCTGGCCTTCATGCTGCGCGGCGCGATCGACGCCGCACTGCTGCGGATGCTGTGAGCCGGCCGGGCCGGCCCGCGGTCACAGGGTCAAGCTGTGCCCGGAATCCGGCGTGGCCTCCTGCCCACCGCAGACGTCACGCCACATGAAGTAGCCCACCCCGTAGGCGATCACGTACATCAGCAGCAACAGGCCCAGGTAGATGGGCAACATCAGCACCAGCCCAAGCACCGGGCTCACCAGGCTGCCCACCACCATCAGCAGCCCGGCCACCAGCAGGAAGACCACCAGCGCCACGCCGCCCAGGACCAGGCACAGCACGGAGAGCAGGACCAGCGGAAGCACGTTCTTGAAGGTGCCGACGAAGCCATCCTTCAACGCCGCCGAAACCTTGGACCCGCCCAGCGCCGCCTGCCCGAACGCCAGCATGTAAACGCCGCTGAAGAAGATGCCGAACAGCAGCGCCAGGGCCACGAACAGGCCCAGATTGGCCGGCGCCGGCGGCAGCACCGGGTTCTGCTGGTCCATGGTTTCCAGCGCCTGCATCCAGCCGGCGAGGCTGGCCACGAAGTCCTGGCCCAGGAACAGGCTCATGACCAGCCCGACGATGAAGGCCAGCAGCATCAGGCCCAGCCCCAGGCCGGCCATGCGCAGCACCATCGAACGGTCGCCGAACACCTCGAAGATCGACATGGCGCGGGCCGGCTGGCCGGTCTCGGTGGCGTGGATCAACCGATAAAAGCCGGCCCCCAGCGGCATCATCACGAACAGCCAATAGCCGACGACCACCACCAGGATCACCAGGGCCAGCACCGGCGAGGTGCTGACTGCCTGCCCGACCGCCTGCAGGATCGAGGGCACCAGCCCCGCCACCAGCATCAGCGCCGCCGCGCCGAAGATCGCGCCCGCATTGCGGCTGCCCAGGTTGATCGCGCTCATCAGCCAGCGCCATCCGGCGCCGATTCCCGCTGTCCGTGTCGTCATGTCGTTCCCCGGTTTCGTCGTGTGGTCGGCAGAGTGCGCAATCCTATCCGATGCGCAGCATCCCTCGCGCGGCCAGCCGCGCGAACCGGCGCAGCACCCGGCGCGCAACCGGCGCCGGGCGCACCGCGCGCAGCAGCGCATCCGGGTCGGCACCGCCGGCGCGCAGCGCGTCGGCGCGGGCGCGGATGTAGCCGCGCATGCGGTCGGCGCTGAACTCAGGGTGGAACTGCACGCCCCAGGCGCGCTCGCGCCAGCGGAAGGCGTGGAAGGGATCGTGGCTTGCCTGCGCCAGCGCCACCGCTTCATCGGGCAGCCGGCGCACGACCTGCACGTGGGTAGCCTGCGCCGCGAAGCGTTCCGGCAACCCGGCGAAAAGCGGATCTTCGGCGCCGGCGGCGTGGACTTCGACTTCGATCGTGCCCATACAACGGCCGTCCGGATTGTCACCTGCTTCCCCGCCCAGCGCATGCGCCAGGAGCTGGTGGCCGTAGCAGATGCCCAGCAACGGAAACCCCTCGTGCGCGGCTTCGCGCAGCCAGGCGGCGCTGCGCTCGCTCCAGTCCAGCCGGTCGGTGACCATCGCCGCCGAACCGCTGACGATGGCGCCGGCGAATTCACCATGCGGCGGCAGCGCATCGCCGGACTCGACGTCAACCACTTCCACCTGATCGCGCTTCAACCCGGCCGCCACGCGGATCCAGTGGCCGAAGCCGCCGCGGCGGCGCAGCGATTCCACCGGACGGCCGGCGACGATGATCAGGATGGGGAGCGGGGCGGTGGGCATCGGCTCATTCACGGGGAGGCAGGACGGTGATGATTTCCTCGACCGTGGTCAGGCCCTGGGCGACCTTGGCGGCGCCGGCGATGCGCAGGGTGCGCAGACCCTCGGCGAGGGCCGCGCGGGAAAATTCCGCCAGCTCCATCTCCGGCCGCACCTGCTTGCGCAGCGCCGGGGTGATGGGCATCAACTCGTACAGGCCGACGCGGCCCATGTAGCCGGTCTTGCGGCATTCCAGGCAGCCGACCGGGCCCATCGTCTCGCCTTCCGGCACCGCCGCATCGGCACCCAGCAGCGCCTCCCAGCCGCCCGGCTCCACCGCCTGCGGCCGCTTGCAGTGCGGGCACAGCGTGCGCACCAGGCGCTGGGCCAGCACACCGGTCAGGGTCGAGGCAATCAGGTAATGCGGCAGGCCCAGGTCAAGCAGGCGGGTGACCGCCGAGGGCGCGTCGTTGGTATGCAGGGTGGAGAGCACCAGGTGCCCGGTGAGCGAGGCCTGCACCGCCATCTGCGCGGTGTCCAGGTCGCGGATCTCGCCGATCATGATGATGTCCGGGTCCTGGCGAAGCAGGGTGCGCACGCCCTGTGCGAAGCCGAAGTCGATGCCCGTGTGCACCTGGCTCTGGTTGAGTTCGGCTGCAACCATCTCGATCGGGTCTTCCACCGTGCATACGTTCACGTCCGAAGTGGCCAGGGTGCGCAGGGTGGAATACAGCGTGGTGGTCTTGCCCGAACCGGTCGGCCCGGTCACCAGCACGATCCCGTGCGGCTGCTGCACCAGCCCGTTCCAGGTGGTTTCCTCGCCGGCATCGAAGCCGAGCTGGGCGATCGGCTTGAACGCCGTGTCCGGGTCGAAGATGCGCATCACGCACTTCTCGCCGAACGCGGTGGGCATGGTCGACAGGCGCATTTCCACTTCACGCCCACCCGGTGAACGGGTCTTGATCCGGCCGTCCTGCGGCCGCCGGCGCTCGGCCAGGTCCATGCGCCCGAGCACCTTGATGCGCGAGACCACCGCGGTCATCACCGGCGGCGGCATCTCGAACACCTGGTGCAGCACGCCGTCGATGCGGAAGCGCACCCGGCCCACATCGCGGCGCGGCTCCAGGTGGATGTCCGAGGCGCGCTGCTCGTAGGCGTACTGCAGCAGCCAGTCGACGATGTTGACGATGTGGTGGTCGTCGGCGTTGACGTCGCCCGCGCGGCCCAGCTCCACCAGCTGCTCGAAGCTGGGCGCGTGGCCGTCGGCATCGCCTTCCCGGTGATCCTTCGCCCCGCGGATCGAGCGGGTGACACCGTAGAACTCCATGGTGTAGCGGTGCAAGTCCAGCGGGCTGGCCACCACCAGGTCGATCTCACGCCGCAGCATGCGCTGCACGTCGGGCAGCCAGTCCAGCGCCATCGGCTCGCTGGTCGCGACCAGGGCGTGGTCGGCGGTCACCTCCAGCGGCAGGATCCGGTGGCTGCGGGCGTAGGCGTGGGAGACCAGGTCGGTCACCCCGGCCACGTCCAGCCGGGTCGGGTCGATCCGGCGATAGGGATGACCGACCTCCCCCGCCAGCCACTCGGTGAGTTGCTCCAGTCCCAGCTCGGCGCCGGGCGTGCGCGCGGCGGCCAGCTTGAGGTTGGCCAGCAGCACCAGTGGATGCACTGCCTCGTTGGCGCGACCCTGGCGGGCCGACACTTTTGCGCGCTCGGCGTCGGCGGCCGAGACCATGCCGTCGGCGAGCAGCGCATCGACCACCGGCTCGAGCGCCAGCCTGCCCGCGGGCACGCGTGGTGCGCTGCCGGGTGCGCGGATCTGTCGGGGCTCGTTCAAGGCATCACTCTGGCGCCGCGCGGGGCGGGTCGGGCGGGGTCGGCCGCTATACTAGCGCGCCCCAATAAGCGAGCCCCGGGATGAGCGGCCCGACCTTCCAGGACCTGATCCAGCGCCTCAATGCCTACTGGGCGCAGCACGGCTGCGTACTTATCCAGCCGCTGGACCTGGAGGTGGGCGCGGGCACCTTCCACCCGGCCACCTTCCTGCGTGCGATCGGGCCCGAGCCGTGGAACGCGGCCTACGTGCAGCCCTCGCGCCGGCCCACCGACGGCCGCTACGGCGAGAACCCCAACCGCCTGCAGCGCTACTACCAGTACCAGGTGGTGATGAAGCCCAGCCCGGACAATATCGTCGAGCTGTACTTCGACTCGCTCAAGGCGCTGGGCATCGATCCGCTGGTGCACGATCTGCGCCTGGTCGAGGACAACTGGGAATCACCCACGCTGGGCGCCTGGGGCCTGGGCTGGGAGGTCTGGCTCAACGGCATGGAGGTGACCCAATTCACCTGGTTCCAGCAGGCCGGCGGCATCGAATGCCGGCCGGTGATGGGCGAGATCACCTACGGGCTCGAGCGCCTGTGCATGTACCTGCAGGACGTGGACGACGTGTTCGACCTGGTCTGGACCCACGCCCCGGACGGCACCCCGGTGACCTACCGCGACGTCTACCACCAGAACGAGGTCGAGCAGAGCACCTACAACTTCGAGCACGCCGACGTGGCCGAGCTGCTGCACCGCTTCGACGCCTGCGAGGCCGAGGCGCTGAAGCTGGTCGAGCTGGGCCTGCCGCTGCCGGCCTACGAGCAGGTAATGAAGGCCAGCCACAGCTTCAACATGCTCGACGCGCGCCGCGCGATCAGCGTCACCGAACGCCAGCGCTACATCCTTCGGGTGCGCAAGCTGTCGCAGGGCGTGGCCGGGGCCTACCTGGCGCAGCGCGAGCAGCTCGGCTTCCCCGGCCTGAAGCGGGCCGGGAAGGAGGCTGCGTGATGACGAAGGACATGCAACCCCTGCTCATCGAACTGGGCACCGAGGAGCTGCCGGTCAAGGCGCTGCCTGGCCTGGCACAGGCATTCTTCGATGGCGTCCTGGCGGCGCTGGACAAACGCGGCATCGCCGTCGAACGCGGCGCGGCCAAGCCGCTGTACACGCCGCGGCGGCTGGCGGTGCTGCTTCCAGGCGTTGCACTGGAGCAGCCGGAACAGAAGTCCGAAGTGCCAGGGCCCTACCTCAACATCGCCCTGGACGCCGATGGCCAGCCAACCCGGGCCCTGCAGGGTTTCGCCGCCAAGGCCGGCGTTGAATGGCAGCAGCTGGAAAAGACCAGCGACGCCAAGGGCGAACGCTTCGTGCACCGCTCGGTGAAGCCGGGCGAGAAGACCGCAACGCTGCTGCCGCAGATCGTGGCCGAAGCCATCGCGGCCATGCCCATTCCCAAGCCCATGCGCTGGGGCAACCACGACCACGCCTTCGCCCGCCCGGTGCTGTGGCTGGTGGCGCTGCTGGGCGCGGACGTGGTGGCGGTCGAAACGCTGGGCGTGCGCGCCGGGCGCGAAAGCCGCGGCCACCGCTTCATGCATGCCGGCCCGCTGCAGATCGCGCGGCCGCAGGACTATGTCGACGCGCTGCGCGCGGCGAAGGTGCTGGTGGACCCGGACGAGCGGCGCGCGCGCATCGTCGGGGAAGTGGAGCGGGCCGTGCAGGCCGGCGGCACCCCGCGCATCGAAGATGGCAATCTTGAACAGGTGAACTGCCTGGTCGAATGGCCACACGCGATCGCCTGCTCGTTCGACCCGGAGTTTCTGGCGGTACCGTCCGAGGCGCTGGTGACCACCATGGAGGAGAACCAGAAGTTCTTCCCGGTGCTGGACACCGACGGCGGCCTGACCGAGCGCTTCATCGCCATCGCCAATATCGAATCCAGGGACCCGGCGCAGGTGCGCCTGGGCTACGAGCGGGTGATCCGCCCGCGCTTCGCCGACGCGCAGTTCTTCTTCGTCGAGGACACCAGGCAGGGCCTGTCGGCGATGAACGCCGGGCTGGAGTCGGTGACCTACCAGGCGCAACTGGGCACGCTCGCCGACAAGGTGGGACGGGTAGCTGCGTTGGCAGCGGCGATCGCGCCGCGGGTGGGCGTGGACCCTGAGCTGGCGCAGCGCGCCGCCCGGCTGTCCAAGGCCGACCTGCAGTCGCGCATGGTCAACGAGTTCCCCGAGCTGCAGGGCACCGCCGGACGCTACTACGCGCTGAAGGACCCTGCGCTGGACGACCTGCCCGCCGACGACCGCGCTGCGCTGGCCAACGCCATCGATCAGGCCTATGCCCCGCGCCACGCCGGTGATCACATCGCGCCGTCACCGCTGGGCAGGACGCTGGCGATCGCCGAACGCCTGGACACCCTGGCCGGCGGATTCACCGCGGGCCTGAAACCGACCGGCAACAAGGATCCGTTCGCGCTGCGACGCAATGCGCTGGGGCTGGCGCGCACCGTGATTGAAAGCAGGCTGGACCTGGACATCCCGGAGCTGCTCGCATCGGCGCGCCGCCAGGCGTTGGCAGCGGTGGTGACCGCCGCCGAATCCACCCTGGCCACCGCCAGCGGCGAGAAGGACCAGGCCCGCGCGCGCAAGCGGCTGGACCAGGCGACCGCCGACCGCGACGCCGCGCCGCCGGCCGGCGGCGGCGAGCTCTACGACTTCATCCTCGACCGCCTGAGGGGCTACTACGCCGACCGGGGCGTGCCAGCGCAGCACTTCAACGCGGTCGCCGCGCTGCGCCCTGCCTCGCTGCATGACTTCGACCGCCGGATCGCCGCGATCGGTGCCTTCGCCGCGCTGCCCGAGGCGGAAGCGCTGGCAGCCGCCGACAAGCGCATCCGCAACATCCTGCGCAAGGCCGGCGATGACGTCCCCGCCGCGGTCGATCCCGCGCTGCTGCACGAGCCGGCCGAACAGGCCCTGGCCGACGCCGTCCAGGCAGCGTACGACGAAACGGAGGCCGCGCTCGGATCCGGGGATTACGTCAACGCGCTGGCCCGCCTGGCCCGGCTGCGGCCGCAGGTGGACGCGTTCTTCGACGCGGTGATGGTCAACGCCGACGATCCCGCGGTGCGCGGCAATCGCCTGGCCCTGCTGCGACGCCTGGCAGGACGGCTGCGCAGCGTCGCGGCGATCGAGCACCTGTCCGGCTGACGGGCCGGGTCCGCGCGGCCGGTGGGCGGCGGGCCAGTCCTTCCTCGCTGCGGCGTTGGGCAGGTGAAGCAGCGCCGCCGTTCGGATCCGTTAATTGGTTTTTGACGGGGCTTGGGTATCCTGCGCCGATGCATGGACGACGCCTACTTGCCGCGCTGGCTGCAGCCCCGCTCCTGATCGCCGCCGGCGCAGTCCACGCAGTGGAGGTAGGCGAAGTGGAGATTCGCGGCCTGGGCGATGAGATGGCCGAAAACGTGCGGGTCTCGCTGTCGCTGGCCGACGCCCAGGGCGAGGACCTTTCGTTCCGCCGGGTGCGCTACATGCTGCAGGCGGCGGAAGAGGAAACGCGCGAGGCGCTGGAGCCCTTCGGCTACTACTCGCCGCAGGTGCAGGTGGAGAGCACGCGCGACAACGGCCGCGTCGACGTCACCGTCACCGTGGAAGCGGGCGAGCCGGTGCGGGTGCGCAACTCCGACGTGGCGATCATCGGCCCCGGCAACCGCGACCCCTACCTGGCCCGCGACCTGGGCGAGTTCGGCCCCGCGCCGGGCGAGGTGTTCGACCACCGTCCCTACGAAGCGGGCAAGGCGCGGGTCAGCCGCCGCCTGGCCGAGCGCGGCTATTTCGACGCTGAATTCAGCGCGCGCCGGGTGGAGGTCACCCGGGCGGAGGAAGCGGCCGACATCGAGCTGGTCTGGACCAGCGGCGAGCGCTACAACATGGGCCCGACCCTGTTCGAGCAATCGCCACGCTCGATCATCAACAACGACCTGCTTGAGCGCCTGATCTACTGGGAAGAAGGCGGCTATTACCACCAGGGCCGGCTGGACCGGCTGCGCACCTCGCTGCAGCGGCTGGATTACTTCAGCTCGATCGAGATCGAGCCACGCCCCGACGACGCCGACCCCGATCTCCGCGTGCCGGTGGACGTGCGCCTGACCCCGGCCCCGCGCAAGATCCAGACCGCCGGCATCAGCTACGGCACCGACAGCGGCGCCGGCTTCCGCCTGGGCGAGGAGCGCCGCTACGTCAACCGCCGCGGGCACAAGGCGCTGGTGCAACTGGACTATGCGCAAAAGCGCAAGACCCTGACCCTGCAGTACCGGATCCCGGCCTTCGCCTGGCTGGACGGCTGGTACACGGTCAGCCTGCAGGCCGCGGACGAGCAGACCCGCTACATCGATTCGCGCAAGATCGAACTGGTCGGCAGCCGCAGCGGCCAGTACAACCGGCACCTGAACCTGGTCGCCTCCGCGCACGTGCTGCGCGAGCGCTGGTCGTACGTGGACCAGGACGACCCGGACGCGCCGGCCGACTACCGCTATGCCACGTTCACCTACCCCTCGCTACGGGCCGAATACGTCGACGTCGACGACCGGCTGTTCCCGCGTCGCGGGATCGGCGGCAACGTCACCTTGCGGGGCGGCGTGGAGGGCGTGGGCTCGGACGCCAGCTTCGCCCAGCTGCACGCCCGGGCCACCTGGTTCCGCGGCATCGGCGAGCGCCACCGCCTGATCGTGCGCGGCGAGGCAGGCCACACCTACACCGACGCGCTGGTGGACATGCCGCCAAGCCTGCGCTTCTACGCCGGCGGCGACCGCAGCATCCGCGGTTACGACTGGCGCGAGGTCGGTCCGCGGCTGGGCGACTTCGCCCTGGGCGCCAAGCACGTGTTCACCGGCAGCGTGGAGTACGAGCACTACTTTGAAAGCGGCTTCGGCTTCGCCGTGTTCGCCGACAGCGGCAGTGCCTTCAACGACAGCCCCGACTGGCGCACCGGCGTGGGCGTGGGCGTGCGCTGGGCCTCGCCGGTGGGGCCGCTGCGGCTGGACATCGCCCGCGGCCTGGACGATCCGGACTCGCCCTTCACCCTGCACCTGGACATCGGCACGGCGTTCTGACCCATGGCACCCGTCTTCCGCCACCGGATCGATCCCGACCTGGGCCCCGAGGAACGCGAGGCCCGGATCGCGGAGCTGCGCGAGCGGCGCCGGGCGCGGCTGCGCTGGCTGGCGGTCCGCTCGGGCATCGCCAGCCTGGTGCTGGCGGTGCTGGTGATCTTCGGCGCGTACTGGCTGCTGATGACCTTCGGCGGGCGGGATTTCCTGCTCTCGCAGGTCACCGCCCGGCTGCCCGCCGGCACCACCTTGGAATGGCGCGACGCCGAAGGACCGGCGTCCGGCCCGCTGAGCCTGTATGACCTGCGCTTCGTGCAGATGAGCTGCCCGGACGACGCCAGCGGCGAACCGGTCCCCTACGGCCAGTGCGACGAGCACCGGATCCTGGTGTTCACCGCCGAACGGGTCACGATTGATCCGGCGGTCCTGCCGCTGCTCGGGCGACTGCTGCGGCTGGACGTGCTGGACGTGGAGAACGCGGTGCTGGCGCTGCCGCCGCCGGTCGAGGATGACGAGCCGTTCCAGCTCCCGACCTGGCCCGGCTCGTTGCCGCAGATCGGCCCGCTGCCGCTGTCGCTGCAGGCCACCGCGATCCGCGTCGACGACCTGCGGGTGATCGGTGCCGACGGCCCGCTGATCCAGGTGCACCAGGTGCGCGGCGGGCTCAACGCCGGCGAGGGCCTGCTGGAACTGGACCAGGTGCTGGTCGACAGCGACCGCGGCCGCTTCACCGTGCACGGCAACTACGCGCCGCGCGACAACTACGGCGTCGACCTCACCGCTGGGGCGACGATGCCGGCCCCGCCCGGGCGTACCCGGCCGAACTTCGGCCTGGTCGCGCGCGGCGACGCCGGCCACCTGGACCTGGTGCTCACCGGCCACGCGCCGTCGCGGGTGCTGGCGACCCTGGCGCTGCGCGGCGGCGAAGACCCGGACTGGCGGCTGCAGGCGCGCACGGACGGGCTGGACATCGGCCTGCTCACCGGCAGCGGCGAATCCGGCGCGCCGCTGGCATTGGACCTGGTCGCCGACGGCCTTGGCGGCCAGATGCACCTTGAGGGCTCGTTCGCGCAAGGCGAATTCAGCGCCGTGGTCCTGCCGTCCACGGTGATGCTTGAAGACCAGGTGCTTGAGCTGGACCCGCTGGCGGTCGAACTGCTCGACGGCCGGATCAGGGTGCGCGGGCACGCCGATTTCAGCGATGAGGAAGGCGGCCCGGCCGGCCGCTTCGCGATCAACGCCGCGGGGCTGCGCTGGGGCGGCGGGCCGGACGAGGCCGGCGAGCCGGGGGTCGCTGTAGTGGCCGATGCCCGGCTGGGCCTGGCCGGGACGATGCAGTCCTGGGCGGCGATCGGCGAAGCCGACCTGGCCCGCGACGGCATCAGCGCCAGCGTGGAACTGGACGCGCGCGGCAACGGCGAAGGCATGGCCCTGCGCCGCCTGCACGCGGCCATGCCCACCGGCAGCCTGCAGGGCAGCGGCCAGCTCGCCTGGGCGCCGGCCCTGGAGTGGGATATCGACGCGGTCCTGGCCGGCTTCGACCCGGGCTACTTCGCGCCCGGCTGGGAGGGTGCCATCGACGGGGTGATCGCCAGCCAGGGCAGCACCCGCGACGACGGCGGCCTTGAAGTCGGGGTGGACCTGGCCGACCTGGGCGGGCAGCTTCGCGGGCGGGCGCTCGACGGCAGCGGCCGGTTCGCCATGCACGGACCAGCCGCGGCCAGCGCGCCCGGCGCGCCGGCGCACTACGACGGCGAGCTCGCGCTCTCGCTCGGCGAGAGCCGGGTGGAGGCGACGGCCACGATCACCGAACGCCTGGACATCGATGCCCGCCTGGCACCGCTGCACCTGGCCGACCTGCTGCCCGATGCGGCCGGCCGGATCGAAGGCCAGGCCAGCCTGGGCGGAACCCGCCAGGCGCCGGACATCGAGGTCGACCTGGCCGGCAGCGCCATCACCTGGGGCGACTACGGCGCCGAACGCGCCAGCGTCCGCGGCCAGATGCCCTGGCGCGGCGGCGGCGGCCAGCTGGACGTGGACGCGGCGGGCGTCAGCGCCGGCGTGGCGCTCGATTCCGTGGCACTCCAGGCCACCGGTGCGGTCGAGTCGCTGCAGGCCGACGCCAGCGTGCGGGGCGAGATCGGTTCGCTCGACCTGGCCGCCGCGGTCCGTCAACGCCAGGAGCTTTGGCAGGGCACCCTGCAGTCGCTGCGGCTGGCACCCTCGCGCGGCGCGGCCTGGAACCTGCAGACCCCTGCGGAATTCGCCCAGACCGGCAGCGGCTGGCGGGTGTCGCAGTCGTGCTTTGCCAGCACCGTCGGCGGCGCGCTGTGCGTGCAAGCCGACTGGCCGCGCACCGGGCTCACCGTCAACGGGGACGGGCTGCCGCTGGCACTGGCCGAAGCCTGGCTGCCCGAACGCGAGGGCGGCGGGTCATGGGCACTGCGCGGCGAGATCGACATCGATGGCCAGCTCCGGCCGGCCGGCGGCGCGTTCGCCGGGCACCTGGACGTACGCTCGGAAACCGGCGGCGTGCGCCTGGGCCAGCGCGCACGCCGCGACGTGCTCGCCTACTCGGGCCTGGCCCTGGAAGCGCAGTTCGACCCGCAATCCATCCAGGGCACGTTCTCCACCGCGATCAACGAGACCGGCCAGGTCCGGGCACGCGTGGATACCGGCTGGAACGCGTACTCGCCGCTGGCGGGCGAGGTCGACGTCGACATCAGCGAGCTGGTCTGGCTGGAGCTGCTCTCGCCCGACATCGTCGAGCCGGAGGGGCACCTCACTGCCCATATCGCGCTGGGCGGCACCCGCGCGGAACCTTCATTGGGCGGGCAGGCGCAGCTCGCCGGCTTCACCACCGAGCTGCCGGCGCTGGGCATCCTGCTCGAGGACGGCGATGTGCGCCTGGACGCGCGTGCCGACGGCACCGCCACCATCTCCGGCGACGTGCGCTCGGGCGAAGGCACCCTGACCATCGACGGCAGCCTGGGCTGGGGCGAGGAGGCCACCGCGCCGCTGGAGCTGCGGATCGGCGGCGAGGACGTGCTGGTCTCCAACACCCGCGACCTGCACGCCATCGCCAGCCCGGACCTGACCGTGCTCTACGCGGCCGGGCAGCCGCTGGAGGTGACCGGCAGCGTGTTCGTACCGGAGGCGCGGATGGACCTGGAGCGGCTCAGCGACGGCGGCGTCGCACCGTCTGCGGACGTGGTGGTGCTCGACCCCGTCGATCCGGATGAAGGTCCACCGCTGGCGATGCAGCTCGACCTGACCCTGGAGATGGGCGAGGACGTGGTGCTCAACGGCTTCGGCCTGGAGGGCACGCTGGGCGGGCGGCTGCGGGTGCGCCAGTACCCGGGGCGCGACATGCGCGGCACCGGCTCGCTGCAGGTGGGCGGACGCTACAAGGCGTATGGCCAGGAGCTCCGGATCACCCGCGGCAACCTGTCGTGGAGCAACGACATGATCGGCGACCCGGTGCTGGACATCCGCGCCGTGCGCCGGATCGAGGCCGAGGAGCTGACCGCGGGCATCGACGTCACCGGCCGGGCCTCGTCGCCGCAGGCCACCGTGTGGACCGACCCCAGCCGCGACCAGTCCGAGGCCCTGGCCTACCTGGCGCTGGGCCGTTCGCTGTCCAGCGTGACCGGCGACGAGGGCCGCGAACTGGACGCCGCCGCCGCCGCGCTGCAGGCCGGCGGCGGCATGCTGGCCTCGCAGCTGGGCGCCGGCCTGGGCCTGGACGACGCCGGCGTAAGCCATTCGCGCGCGCTTGGCGGCAGCGTGATCGGCGTGGGCAAGCAGCTTTCGCCGCGGCTGTACGTGGGCTTCGGCGTGTCGCTGCTGGGCACCGGGCAGGTGCTGACCCTGCGCTATCTGCTGGGCCTGGGGTTCGACGCGGAGATCGAATCGAGCACCCTGGAAAACCGCGGCTCGCTGAACTGGCGCCGCGAGGTCGACTGACCGGCGCCTACGGCGCCAGGCCGGCTTCGGCGAGGGCGCGGCCGAGGGCCTGGAAGGCGCCTTCGGCTTCGGCGATGTCGTCGTAATCCTCGGCGCAGGCGACGACGATGGTCGCGTCTTCTTCCACGGCATCGGGATTGATCACGCCGACGTTGCAGGCGCGGGCGATCTGGGTGCCGGTCTTCTGGGCGAAGTCCGTGCCCGCCGGCAGGCCGGCCTGGATCCGGCGGTCGCCGGTGCTGATCGCGCGCATGTGGTCCAGGAGGAGCTGCGTGCTTTCTTCCGACAGCAGTTCCCCGGCCACCAGCATCTGCAGCATGTCGGCGAACATCTCCAGCGGCGCGGAATTGGCCCCGGTTTCGTAATAGCGGCCGAACACCGCCTCCAGGCTCTCCGCGTCCAGGTCTTCGCGCCCGACTTCCAGCAGGTCGGCCAGGGCGTCCAGGCGCGCATCGCGGTCGCCGGCCTGGCGCAGGCCCACCAGGTCCATGTTGGACAGTTCCACCACGCGCGGGTGCAGGGCGCCGTAGGCGTCGTAGCGCACCTGCAGGATGGTGGTGATCCGGCCGAATCCGCGCCCCACCCAGTCGCGGATGCGGCGGTTGAGGTCGACCTCGCCGATCTGGCGGATCAGCATGTCGGTGGCGGTGCTGTCGCTGTCGCGCAGGGACTTCTCCAGCAGGGTCGCGATGCTGAAGCGCTCGCCCGGCTCACGGCCGAGCATGTCGCCGGCGCCGTCGACGAAATCGCTCTCGCGCAGCTCCAGCTCCTGGTCCAGCGACAGCCTGCCGGCATCGACCTGTTCAAGCACCGCGATCGCCACCGGCACCTTGATCGTGGACGACAGGTACCAGGCATGGTCATCGCCCAGGTCCAAGCTGCCGGCGTCTTCGCCCAGGCGGCGCACGTAGACGCCGAAACGGCCGGGCATGTCGGCATCAATGTCGCCGATCGCCGCCGACAGCGGATTGAGCCAGTCCGGGGCTTCGGCATCCCCGGGCGCGTATTCGACGCGCGGATCCGCGGGCGCCTCGGCGTCGGCTTCAACACCGGCGCCTGGCGGTTGATCGGGATCGGAGGGCTGGCAGGCCGCCAGCAGCAGGGCGCCGGCCAACAGGGCCGCCAGCCGGTGGACGTTCTTTTTCCTTGTCATGCTGGAAACGGTCAGGGGCTCGACAGGTTCAATACCCCGGACGCAGTGACGGCCGCGCCAACGTCGCGCAGTGCGCGCTCGCCCGCGGCCAGCGATGCGGTGCCGCGCACGCAGGCGGCGATCACCACGTGCTCCGGGTTTCCATCCACCTCCACCCGCGCAATCCCCAGGTCGCAGAAGCGCCGGTGCTGGGTGCCGGTCTTGTGGGCGAACTCCGCGCCGGCAGGCAGCCGGGCCTTGATCCGCCGGTCCCCGGTGCGCACGCGCGTCATCACGTCCAGCAGCCAGTCGGTACCCTTCGGCCCCAGCGCCAGCCCGTTCGCCAGCGCCGCCAGCATGCGGCCGAAGTCGCGCAGCGAGGCCGCGTTGACCTTGCTGGCGTAATACGCCTGGTACGCGGCATCCAGGTCCGGCAGCAGGAACTCTTCCGGGCTCAGCTGCAGGATCTGGGCCAGGCGCTGCACGCGCGGCATGCCGGAGGGCGCGCGCCGCAGCGCCAGCAGTTCCTGCGAACCCAGGTCGGCCGCGCGCACGTGCAGGCCCGCGTACAGCAGCCGGCGCACATCGGCCAGCGAAGTGATCACCAGCCCGTGGTCTTCCACCAGCGCGTGCGCAACCGCGTTGACCTCGTCCAGACCCACGGTGCGGATCAGCACGTCGGTGGCGGTGTTGTCGCTGCGGATGAGCATCTGCTCCATCAGCCACTCGATCGACAGTATCGCGCCGGGCGGCTGGTGGTTGGTCGGGCCGGCGCCGTCGACGTAGTCCGATTCCAGCAGCTTCACGTGCGCATC
>JBQDAV010000042.1:0-22150 GCA_052090405.1 Luteimonas sp. | reverse complement strand
CAGGCCGACGCCGGGGGACATGGAGCGCAAAGGCCTGCCGGCCACGGCGGGGCCCTTCAGGCCACTGCGAAGCGAAGCGAAGGAGCAGAGCTTCTCGCTCAAACCGCTCCCCCTGGTAGGGAGAAGAACAAAAAAAAGGCGCCGGGGAAAACCCCGGCGCCCTTCTTGCAGCCTGGTCGCGCTGTTACTGCTTGCGCGCCATGGCGGTGTTGCCTTCACCGATCGACTTCAGGACGGTGCTCAGCGCGTTCATGTACATCGAGAACAGCTGGCTGTCGGCGGTCAGCTTGGCGGACGCTTCCGCGGCCACCTTCGGATCGTCGTCACCCACCTTGTTGGCGTGCTCGACCATGCTCTCGGCCAGCTCGCCCACCTTCTTGCCCATGGCTTCGGCGATGGCGTGCAGCCAGCTGGTTTCGCCGGTGGTGGACTTGCCGCTCAGGTTCAGGCTGCCGAGGTTGGCGATCAGATCGTTGACGTAGCTCATGATTTTGCTCCTGGAAATAAACAGTGTTGTGTGAGGTTGTGGTGTTGCGGCAGGTCGGTGACCTGCAATGCACTGCTTATCCCCCCGGCGGCCCACGCAGCCGTCTGGAGCGGGATCCGGTGATGGATGTCCGCTGTGGCGGCATCCCCCGGGTGTCTTCCGTGGCCCGCTGCCGTTCGGCCTGTTCGGCCTGGTCTGCTTTTTCCTGGCTGGCGAGCCACTCGCGGGCCTTGGCGTCGCCATCGCGCTCGATGCGCTTGGCCAGCTCCATCGCCCGCTGCACTTTGGGATCCTGCAACGAGCCCAGCGCGGTATCGAACTGCCGCACCAGCGCATCGCCGTTTTCCTGCTCGATGAGCCCGCTCTGGATCAGGCCATCAATGGTCGCGACCCACTCGCCACGGTCCGGGAAGCTGAGGCTGGGCTCCAGCGATGCCTGCTCGATGGCCTCGCGGCAATCGCGCATGATCTGCTCAAGCCCTTCCTCGGTCACGTTGGGCTGGTCGCGCAGGAGCGTTTCAAGCTCCGCGACCACCTGCTCCCCAACGCCCGGATCCACCGCCGCCGAGTCGGCCTTTTCCGCCGTTTCCACCACAGGCGCCGCGCCAGCCTGGTCCAAACGGACCGGGGCTGTCGTCTTCCTGCGATTCACTGTGGGGCGGGGTGGACGTGCCATGGACGGTGCTATTCAGCCTTGTCGATTGAGTTCGAGTATCAGGATCCCGGTTCCTGCCTACAAGCTAGGGTGGACCCTATGTAAAACCTGTTCCGGCGAGTGTCGCCGAATGCTCACGCATGGAACTCCGAGCTGATCTCCAGGATACCCAGGTTGCGCTCGGCAAAACGCTTGGCCAGTTCCGGCGCCGCGTCCTGGATGGCGTCATAGCTGTCGCGCGATCGCACGTCGGCGCGCAGCAACCAGCCGTCGGCGGTCTTGCTCAGCATCAGGTCGGTGCCGGGCAGGGTGGCGTCTGCCATGCGCAGCAGCACCTGGCCGTCGCGCTCGTCGACGTCGCCGCCGCCGACCGCAAGCTGGCGCACGTGGCGTTCGATCAGCTCGGCGAAGGCGGCGGGATTGGCCGGTGCCGGCGCGGGGGCCTGTGCCATGTGTGCCCCGTCGCGCAGCGCGCCCTGGGCCTGCATCATCGCCAACAGCTCGGCCGGGTCCGTCTTCACCTGCAGCATGGAATCAGCATCGTCCGTGGCCTGGCGACCGGCATCCACCGCATCCGCGGTTGCCGCCTGCCGTGCCGCGGCCTGGGCTTCGTTGCGCTGCTGTTCGCTCAGCTCGCCCGCGCCCTTCGACCGCGCTCCGGCGAACTCCTCGGCCGCCCCCTGCCTGGACTGCATCGCCTGGCGGAAGCGGTCGACGTTCTCCCGCGACGGTGGTTCGCGCTCGGTGCGATTGCTGGAGTCAGCCTTCCTGGTCTGTTCCGTCGAATCCGACAGCTGGCTTCGTTCAATGCCCATGTTTCACCTCTGTAGTCCGGATGTGTCGCGCATCGCCCTGGCCTGGACCAGGTCGGCTGCGGCTTCCTCTTCCCTGCGCCCTTCCAGTGCCACTTGTTCGCCACGCCAGTCGTCCTTGCGCTTTTCCAGCGCATCTTCGCGCGACCGGGCCCGCATCCAGGCCTGGCGGGCCTGGTCGAGCGCCTGTTCGGCGGCGCGCAGACGCTCCTGCGCCTGTTTCAGGTTCGCCTGTTCGGCGACGATGCGCTCGCCAAGCAGGTCGATGTGCGCCTCGCGCTGTTCCATCGCCACCGGCCAGGGCTGGCCGGGCGGCGGCGGATCCAGCAGCCTGCGGCGCTGCGATCCGCGCTCGTCGTGCAACGCGCGGATGCCCGCTTCGATCTGCGTGCACTGCTCGCGGCAGGCCCGCGCGGCGGCCTGCTTCTCGAGCATTTCCGCGCGCGCCTTTTCGGTGCGATGGACACGCAGCTTGAGCAGCGTCTGCAGCGGGTACCGTTTCATCGGAACAGCTTCCGCAGTGCGTCAGACGATTTGCCGAAGTCCGCCAGATCGGAAGAAGACTGCTGCAGCAGCTTGCGGATCGGCCCGATCTTCTCGATTGCAACGTCCGCTTCGGGGTCGGTGCCGCGCTTGTACTCGCCAAGCTGCAGCAGCATCTCGATGTCCTGGTACTTGGCCAGGTACTTGCGCAGCTGGCCGGCCGCGCGCAGGTGCGTCTCGTCGACCACCCGCGGCATGGTCCGGCTGAGGCTGGTCAACACGTCGATGGCCGGGTAGTGGTAGGCCGCTGCGAGCTTGCGTGAAAGCACGATGTGGCCGTCCAGGATCGAGCGCACTTCCTCCACGATCGGGTCGCCGCCGTCCTCGTCCTCGGCCAGCACGGTGTAGAAGGCGGTGATCGAGCCGTGTTCGTTGTTGCCGGCGCGCTCGAACAGCTGCGGCAGGGCGCTGAACACCGACGGCGGGAAGCCGCGCCGGGCCGGCGGCTCGCCGATCGCCAGGCCCACGTCGCGCAGCGCGCGGGCAAAGCGGGTGACCGAATCCAGCAGCAGCAGCACGCGCTTGCCGCGGTCGCGGAAGTGCTCGGCGATCGCGGTGCCGACCCAGGCCGCGCGGCTGCGCTCGAGCGCCGGCCGGTCCGAGGTCGCAACCACCACCACCGAACGGGCCATGCCCTCGGCGCCAAGGTTGTCATGGATGAATTCGTTGACCTCGCGGCCGCGCTCGCCGACCAGCACGATCACGTTGACGTCGGCGTCGCCACCGCGGGCGAGCATGCCCAGCAGGGTGCTCTTGCCGCCGCCGGCAACGGCGAAGATGCCGATGCGCTGCCCTTCTCCGGCGGTCATCGTCGCGTCGATGGCGCGCACGCCGGTCGCGAACGGACGCTCGATCAGGCGGCGGGTAAGCGGATTGGGGGATGCCGCGTAGATCGGCGCGTCGGCGGTCGCGCCGAGCGGACCCTTGCCGTCGATCGGCTCGCCGTGCGCGTCAAGCACGCGGCCGAGCAGCCCGTCGCCGGCGCGCACCGAGGCCTGGCGGCCGCTGGCGTAGACCTCGGTGGTGGCGGAAATGCCGTCGAGCGCACCCAGCGGGGTCAGCAGCGTGTGCTGTTTGGAGACGCCCACCACCTCGGCGGCGAGGCTGAAGCCCGGATCGCCCACCCCGCGCGGATTGCGCAGGTGGCACAGCTCGCCGATGGAAGCCTTCAGTCCGGTGGCGCGGATCAGGGTGCCGTAGGCATCGGCCACCCGGCCCACGCGCTCGATGCTGGTGACAGAGGACAGTGCGCTCAGCAGCGGATCGTTGGCAGGCACGTTCACGCTTGTGCTCCGCCGCCGGCGGCGCCGGCAAGCGCGGTGCGGATCGCCTCGATCTGCTGGGCCACGCCGGCCCGGACCTCTCCGGCCTCCGACACCACCACGCAGCTGAGCGGATCCAGGCTTTCGTCATCGACCAGTTCGATCACGCCAACGGCGGGGTGTGCCTGGCGCACCGCGCCCAGCCCGGCCTCCACGCTCGCCCGCACTTGCGGGTGCACCCGGATCAGCAGGAACTGTTCGGCCTGGGCGGCCTCCACCGCCTGCATCACCAGCGGCGGCACGACGCTGGCGGCGTCGAAGCCCGGCGCGACCCGGCCCACGATGGCGCAGGCCAGGTCGGTGATGCGCCCGGTGGCCTCGCCCAGCACCCGCGCGCGGCGTTCGTTGAGCGCGGCCAGCTTCTCGGTCATCTGCTGCTGGGCCCGTTCCAGGCCTTCGGCGAAGCCGGCGGCCTGCCCTTCCTCGCGCGCGCTGGCGATCTCTTTTTCAGCCTGCTCGTACAGTGCATTGACCTGGTCGAGCAGGCCGTCCAGCTCCTCCATCCGCGCCCAGGCCGTGGCGGGAACCACGGGCGCGACGACGGCGCGCGTGAATACACGCCGGTCGGTGACCACCACCGCATCGGCGGGAGCGCGCGCGGCGCCGCGCACCGGCTGCCGCCGCTCCCGGGTTCCGGTTCCTGCGTTCAAGCCGCGTCCCTCCTGGTCTCATGGTGGGTAGCCAGCAGCAGCACGGGCTTTTCAGGCAGGTGCGCCGGCCCGGCATCCTCGCAGGGATGCAGCAACGCCACCCATTCGCCCAGCGGCCGGTCGCGCTGCGCGGCCCAGTGCCGCAGCTCGCTGCGACCCTGCCGGTCGAACAATGCATACATCTGCGCGTCGTCCGCCTGCGCATGCACGCGATCAAGCATCGGCTCCCACTCCGCTTCCAGCCGCCGGTACACGTCGCGCTCGACCCTTGCATCCCAGATGGTCGGGTCCAGCGGCAGCAGGTAGCTGCCGCCCAGCGCCTGCTTGAGCCGGCGCACCGGTTCGCGCCGCACCTCGGCGCGGATCAGCGGCGCGTAGGCCAGCACGCCCAGGTCGCGGACCAGGCGGCCCAGCTTGGCCCGTGGCCAGCGCATGATCGCCGTCGGCACGGCCCCGCCGGGCCTGGGCTCGAGCAGCGCATCGGCGGCCCCCGCCTCAAGCAGGACGCGCGCCAGGATCCGGCGCCCGAGCCGCGAGCGGCGCGCAGGGACCAGCAGGCGCGCATCCAGCGGCTCGACGCCGCGGGCATACCAGCCTGGATCAGTTTCGGCGAGCAGCGCCTGCAGCGGCATGGCCCGGCCTCACCCCTTCCAGACCCGGGTATCGGATTTGGGCTTGCCCTGCAGGCGCACCCGCAGACGGTTGCCGAAGGTCACCACCAGCGCCAGCAGCGCGATCAGCCCGGCCACGATGGCCAGGGTCACCGGGCTCATGGCCGACATCACCGGCGCGGCGCTGTTCTGGCCTGGCCCAAGTTCGGCCGGCGCGGGCAGGGTGTTGAACTTGATCGAGACCTGGTTGACGTCGTCCAGGCCGGGTACCGCGTCCTTGACCAGGACCTTGAAGTGGTGCTCCTCGTTGCGCACGTTGGCCCCGGCCTGCTCGAAGATCACCACCGAGGCCGAGGCCTGGCCGGCGTTGCCGGCGATCGGGTCGCGCTCGGGCACCGCGATGTGCACCCGCGCGTCGGCGACGCCAGAATAGGAGGACAGGGTCCGGGCCAGATCCTCCTGCCAGCTGCACTGCAGCCGCGCGCGCTCCTCGGTGGCCGAGGATACGAAGCCCTGGCGCTGGAACACGTCGCAGATCGACAGGTAGCGCTGGTTCGGCAGCCCGCGCGCCTGCAGCATCTGCATCGCCCGCGGGAAGTCGCCCTGGCTGACCCGGACCTGGTAGCCGGTGTCGCTGGCGATGGAGCTTCGCTTGTCGGCGCTGATGCCGTGCGTGAGCAATACCGCCAGCACTTCGTTGGCCTGCCCCTCGTCGAGGTCTGCGAACAGCGTGACGCGACCGCATGCAGCCAGCAGCAGGCACGCCGCCAGCATCAGCACGATCTTGCGCCATGCGCCCGCCCTGGTTGTGGTCGCGATCATTTTTTCGCCCCTGTATGGCTTGGTCAGGACTGCTGCCGGAACAGCTGCTGCACGCCATCGGACGTGCGGTTGGCAACGTTCGAGGTGAGCTGCGACTGGAACAGGAACTTGTGGCTGAGCATGGTCATCTCCAGCATCTGGCTGGGGGTGAGGTCACCCGTGGCCCCGCTCATGGCTTCCGACAGCGACTCGATTTCCTTGGCGCTGGAATTGAGGTTGTCGAACGCGGAGATCATCATCTGCGTGCCCTGGGACTGCTCGACCTCTGCAGCGCCGGACACGGCCTCCGCACCCGTTGCCTGCGGCGGCTGGCTCACGCCGGCCGCACGCAGCTGGGCCTGGGCGAAGTCGCGCACCTCGATCGCCGAGGCCTGCGGCTGCGCCGAGGCCCCGGCGCCGCCGGCGGCGCCTGCTGTGGCGTCGAGTCCGGCGACCTGAATGGCTTCTATCATTTCCGTTCTCCTGCGAACGTACCGGTTACTGGCGCTTGCCGAGGGTTTCCAGCGCCTGGCCCGTCGCGTTCTGCGAGGTGGCGGCGTTGTTGGACATGAACTGCATCTTCAGGCTGGCCGCGGTGAGCTGGACCATGTTCGAAGGCTGGTCGCCGCCGCTGCGGATGGCCGAAGACATTTCGGTGATCTGCGCCGCCTGCCCGTCCAGGGCCGAACCCCAGGCGCGCGACATGGCCTCGTACCAGCTGCTGCCGCTGCTCGATGACACGCTGCCGCGGCCGCCGTTGGCACCCGGGCCGTTGGCAAACGTGGCGTGGCCGATGAAGCTGTTCAGTGCGGAATTGTCGATGCTCATGGTGTGTTTCCTCCTGTCCTGGATGGATACTGCGCTGGTGGCCGGATGTACCGACCGTATTCGATTCCTTCTCCACCGGCGTTGTAACCCGGGTACGCCCCGGGTTACAACGCCGGCGGCCTGTGCTATTGGCGGTTACCCGCCGCTCGCGCCTGCTCGGCTGCCCAGGCCCGCGATCGCGGCGTGGCCTGTGTACGCCCTTCACCCCCGTCCGCCTGCTCCACTTCCGGCGCAGCCGACCGGGTCGTTTCCTCCTTGCTGACCGGGCGCACGTCGA
The DNA here is from genome assembly GCA_052090405.1 of Luteimonas sp. GTDB lineage: Bacteria > Pseudomonadota > Gammaproteobacteria > Xanthomonadales > Xanthomonadaceae > Luteimonas. The sequence goes on along the minus strand of JBQDAV010000042.1, from coordinate 15,164 downwards.
TGCGCCTGATTTCGTTGTCCGGGCCCATCGCCATGGCGTGCTTGCCCAGCGAGGCCAGGGTGCCCCAGCCCGGCACGTACATGCCGTCCCGGTATTCGCGGCCCAGTTCGTCCACCAGATAGGGGTCCTCGCCTCGCTCATAGGCCACGATCCGCACCGGCTCGGCGTTTTCCGGCTCTGCTTCACCGGGAGCCGGATCGGCGAGGTTGATCGGCGCAATCTCCCTGGCCCCGGTGGCGATCACCGCGGGCGTGCGCACGAACGCCTCGAATGCCTCCGGATCCTCGAAGTAGCCGGTCGCCTCGATTCGCCCGCTGCCCAGGTAGCGGGTGCGGGCCGGGAAGCCGCCCGCGCGCAGCATCTCGGCCACGTTGTCGGCCAGGTCCTCGCCGGTGGTGAGCACCAGGCTGACCGGGAGGCCTTCTTCCGCCACCTGTTCCTGGAAGCGCTTGCGGGTGGCTGCGTCCTTGACCATGCCCGACAGCACCGGCTCGCGGTTGACGTCGCGCTCGATGCTGCGGTCGGACACGCTGTACTCGCGCGCCAGCTGCTTGAGCCTGGCCTCCGGGTCGATCCGCGGCTCGGCCGAAGGCACCACGGCGACGAAGATCGCCAGCGATGCCAGGCAAAGCACCGCGACCGCGGCGATCATCGGCAGCCGGCGGGTGAGTGATTCGGCGAAGCCGCGTGTGCGGGAAGCGGGCAGCTGCCCATCCTCGGGCGCCAGCGCCAGCCAGGCCGGGTCGTCCTCCAGGCCGAACGCCAGCGCCGCCTCGCCCAGGCCGACCCGCTGCAGGCGATCCATCTCCACCGGGTCTCCCGGATGCAGCGTCCGGCCCTCCAGCTTCAGTGGCGCATCCAGCGCGCGCAGCTGGAAGTGGCCGTCGACCACGCTGATCAGCGCGTGGTGCGCGGCCACGCCGTCGTCGGCAAGCACGATGTCGCAGTCGTCGCCGCTGCCGACCAGGATCATCTCCCGTTCGGCCAGCGCGCGGCTCGCGCCGGCGTGCAGGCCGGAGACGATCCTCAGCAGCCGGCACGGATCCGGCGTCGGGTTGTCGTTCTGTGCGTCAGGCATTGATTTGTCCCGACTGCACGATGCGCAGGTCAGGAGCGAGCTCCTGGTAGGACAGCACCGGCAGTTCGAAAAAGTCGACTTCCATCAGCTTGCGCAGGTGCCGGCGCACGTCGAGCGAGCACAGCAGCACCGGTCGCACCCCCTGGGCCATGCGGCCGAGGTGGCCACGCACTTCGTTGCCCAGGCGCGCGGCCAGTTCGGGCGAGATGGCCAGTTGGCTGGCGCCGCCGGCAACCCTGACGGATTGACGCAGCTTGTCTTCCAGCTCCGGGTGGATCAACAGTACGTGCAAGTTCCGCTCGCTGTCTGAATAGCGGTCGGCGATCTCACGCTTGAGCGCCACGCGCACGTACTCGGTCAGCAGCACCACGTCCTTCTCGCGCCCACCCACGTCGGTGATGGCCTCGAACGCATCGCGCAGGTTGCGGATCGGCACGCCCTCTTCGGCCAGCCGCCGCAGCACGTCGGCCACCCGCTGCGGCGCGACCACGCGCAGCATTTCCTTGACCAGGTCCGGGTAGTCGCGCTGCATGCGGCCGAACAGGTTGGAGGTTTCCTGGATGCCCAGGAAGCCGCCAAGCCGGCGCTGCAGCGCGCCGCGGCAGTGGTCGACCAGCACCTCGATCGCCGGACGCGCATCTTCACTCTGTTCGGTGGTCCATTCGCCCGACACCGGCGGGAAGAACCCGGCCAGCTTGGCGTCGGCTGCGCCCGGACGCGCCGGACGCAGCCCGGCATCGGCCTGCAGCCGGCCCGAGGCCAGGCGCGCGCCGAACGCGGACAGGCGGTACCCGCCCTCTTCCAGGTCGCCGTTCACGGCCAGCGCCGGCGTAGGCACCGGTACGCCATATTCGTCACGCAGGCGACGGGCGACGTCGCCGATCTTCGAACGCAGCGGCTCCTGGCCGAAAGCGATCGCCAATGACGGGGCAACATCAAGCTGCAGCGGCGCGGGCGGCGACATGTCGTCGCTCTGTTCGGTGATCTGGCTGGCCGCCAGGTCCTCGTCGCTGACCCGGAACAACTTGCGCAGGCTCTCGAACTGGTAGCGGTACTGCCAGGCCGCGGCCGCGAACAGGAGCAGGCTGAGCGCCGCGAACACCAGTTTCGGGAAGCCCGGCACCAGCATCATCAGGAACGCCAGCAGTGCAGTGATCAGCAGCACCCGCGGCTGGTTGGTGATTTGGCGGGTGATCGCCTCGCCCAGGTGCCTGTCGTCGACGTCGCTGGTGGTGCGGGTGACCACCAGCCCGGCAGCGATGGTGCCCAGGATGGCCGGGATCTGCGACACCAGGCCGTCGCCGATGGTGAGGATCGAGTAGACCCGGGTCGCCTCGGCCAGGCTCATGTCCTTCTGCAGCACGCCGATGGCCAGGCCGCCGAGCAGGTTGATGATGATGATGACGATGCCGCAGATGGCGTCGCCCTTGACGAACTTCATGGCGCCGTCGAGGCTGCCGTAGAGCTGGCTTTCGGTCTCCAGCAGGCGGCGCTTGCGGCGCGCCTCGTCCTTGTCGAGCAGGCCGGCGCGCAGGTCCGAGTCGATCGACAACTGCTTGCCGGGCATGGCGTCCAGGGTGAAGCGCGCGGCCACTTCCGCCACCCGCTCGGCGCCCTTGGCGATGACGATGAACTGGACCACGGTGATGATCAGGAACACCACCAGGCCGACCACCAGGTTGCCTCCGGCCACCAGCGCGCCGAAGGTCTCCACGATGTGCCCGCCTTCGGCGTCGAGCAGGATCGAGCGGGTGATGGCCACCGAGATCGCCAGCCGGAACAGCGTGGTCAGCAGCAGCACGCTGGGGAAACTGGAGAAGGCGATGGGACTGGGGATGTAGATGCCCAGCAGCAGCAGGCCGAAACCGATCGAGATGTTGACCGCCACCAGCGAGTCGATCAGCACCAGCGGCAGCGGCAGGATCATCACGGCGATGATCAGCACCGCCCCGAAGGCGAGGAACACGTCGCTGTAGCCCAGCCGCCTGCGCGGGGCCGCGCCGGCCGGGGCCGAGAAGAGGTTCGCGATCAGCGTGCGCATGAGGCGCCCTTGCCGCTGCCCGAACGCCCACCGACAACGTCGGCTGTCCGGATGTCACGCAGCCGCGTGCCGGAGACCGCCCCCTCGTTCCTCCACCGCAAACCGCGTGGCTTCCGCATCACCCCTGACCTCATGCGTCACTTTGTGCCAAGTAACGATAGCCATGTAAAGTGTATCGAGCGTAAAGATTATGTTTCAGGCAGAGCAACCGCCATTCTGCGGCGTCACCCAAAGATGAACTGTGATGTATGTCACGCTGCCTGCGCGAATCACGCAGGTTTAACGTCGAAGCAGCACATCTAGGGGAGACTTCGCGGCGCCGGGGGTGGCCGCCGGGTCCGCGTCGGGGTCGATGGCCACGTCGTCCTGCTCCAGCTGCGCAATCAGGTTCACCGATTGCGCGCTGACTCCTAGCGCCAGGACGCGTCCGGCGCGGGTCCTGAGCAGGACGACGCGTTCGCGCGGCCCCACCGGCAGGATCTGCAGCACGGACAGGTGGGCGTCGGCACCGGCAAGGCGATAGCGCCGTCGCACCAGCCGCAAGACCAGGAGCAGGGCAAGGATCATGAACCCCAGCGGCACCAGGATTCCGAGCAGTTCACGGACGTACGACGGCGCCGGCGCGGCCGTGGGCGGAGCGGCGGCGAATGCGCTGCCGGCGACCGCCAAAGCGGCGACAACAAGCACGGCGGCGGCGCGGATCGGAAGGACTCGGTGGGCCATGGCGGGGGCGGCAGCGTGAAGGTAACGGGGGGGCGCGGACTTCGCGCGGCTGCAGGGTATCCCATCGTCCCCGGGGACGCGCGCGCAAACATGCGCCGGGGCAGGCGCTGATGACGGACACCGCCACAGCGCCCGTCGCGTCGCTGGAGCCGCTGCTGCAGGCGGTGCCGTTCGCCTGCGGCGCGTTCGCGCGCGAGGGCGGCGCGCTGGTGGCCGCCAACGACCTGTACCGGCACGAGTTCGGCGCCCTGGCCAACCACGACAGTCGCGACGGCCTGCTGGGCTCGCTGCGCGCCAGCGAGGTCGACATCGACGCCGGCCGCGAGGTGCGAGCCCCGCACAACGGCCGCTGGTACGCGCTGTACTGGCGCGACATTGAACAGGACGGGCAGCCGCTGAGCCTGCTCACCGCGGTCGACATCAGCGAGCGCATCGAGACCCTGGACTCGCACAAGAGCCGCCAGGAGAAGCTGCTGTTCACCTCGCGGCTGATGTCGGTCGGCGAGATGGCCGCCACCCTGGCCCACGAGCTCAACCAGCCGCTGGCGGCAATCGTGAACTACCTCAACGGCAGCCTGCGCCTGGTCGGCCAGGCAGGCGGGCCGGCCCAGGTGGAGCGGGCGCTGCTGGCCGCGCGCACCCAGGCCGAGCACGCCGCGGCGGTGATCGCCCGGGTGCGCGAGTTCGTGCGTGCCCGCGAGCCCAGGCGCGACGCCCACGACCTGGCCACCATTGCCGAAACCGTGCTCGAACTGCTGCGGCTGGAGGCCGAGCGCCAGCAGGTGGACATCGAGGTGGCGCTGGCCGGCACCCTGCCCACGGTGTACGCGGACAGGGTGATGGTGGAGCAGGTGCTGCTGAACCTGGTCAAGAACGCGATCGAGGCCATGCGCGAGGTGGACGCGACCGGGCGCGACCTGCGGATCGAGGGCCGGGTGAACCTGGACGGCGAGATCGAGGTGCGGGTCTGCGACCGCGGCAAGGGCCTGACCGCGGCCGAGGGCGAGCAGCTGTTCTCGCCGTTCTACACCACCAAGTCGGACGGGTTGGGCATCGGCCTGGCGATCTGCCGGTCGATCATCGAATACCACGAAGGACGCCTGTTCTTCGAACCGCGCGAGGGCGGTGGCAGCGTGTTCGGCTTCACCCTGCCGCGCGCCGAAGGGAGGACATGACGATGGACCCGACGCTGGTTTACCTGGTCGACGACAACGACGGCTTCCGCGACTCCACCGCCTGGCTGCTGGACACCGCCGGCTTCCAGGTCCAGGCACATGCCTCGGGGCCGGAGTTCCTCGAGGCCTACGACGCTGCCCGCCCTTCCGGCGTGGCCTGCCTGGTGTCCGACATCCGGATGCCGCGGATGAGCGGGTTGCAGCTGCAGGACGAGCTGATCCGGCGCGGCAGCACCCTGCCACTGGTGTTCGTGACCGCGCACGGGGACGTGCCGCTGGCGGTAGAGGCGATGCGCAAGGGCGCGTCCAACTTCCTGGAAAAGCCTTTCGGCGACGACACCCTGGTGGAGGCGATCCGGGCCGCGCTGGCCAACGCCCGCAACCGCGGCGACGGCACGCTCAGCAGTGCCGCACTGGCCAAGCTGAGCCCGCGCGAGCGGCAGGTGCTCGATCTGGTGGTGGCGAGCAAGCCAAACAAGATCATCGCCGACATCCTGGGCATCAGCATCAAGACCGTGGAGCTGCATCGTTCGAACATGATGAACAAACTCGGGGTACGCTCGCTGCCCGAACTGATGAAGGTGGCGCTGGGGCATGGCTGAAAACGCGAAGGTGGAACCGGCCCCGGCTGCGCGGCGGCGGCGCAAGCCGGCAGGCGAGCCGCCGCCGGCCAACGCGCTGCCGCTGCGCGGGCGGATCCCCGCCATGCCGCCGGCGCAGGCCCAGGCGCTGCGGTCGTTCTTCCGTTCACCGCACAGCTGGCTGCTGGCCGACAACGGCCTGCTGCAGTTCATGCCCGGACGGCCGGGTGCGGCGGGCGAGGTTTTCGAACTGGACGCCGACGGCACCCGCATCGGCCTGCGCCTGCAGGCAACCGTGGTGGCGGTCGGCGACGGCCTGCACTGGGCCGACTTCAGCGGACGCTCGCGGATCCTGGCCTGGAGCCTGGCCCACGAAAGCCACCTGATGCGCCTGAGCGAGGCGCTGGGGGTGGCGCTGACCCCGCTGCTGGAACCCGGTGACGGCCAGGGCCTGCCGGCCGACGCGGAGGCATGGCTGGACTTCCTGATCGACGACGAACACCCCGAAGACGATCCCGACGCCGCACGGCGCGCGCCGGCCCTGCACGGGTCGGTGCGGCTGCCGGTGGCCTGGATCGAACGCCTGCTGATCCGCGCCGAACCGCCCTTCGAGGACACCCCGCCGCGGCTGGGGCGCTGGGCCAACCTGCCGGCGACGGTCTCGCTGCAGTTCCAGGTCCCGCCGCTGGCGCCGGAAGACTGGGATGCCCTGACCCCCGGCGCGGTGTTCGTGGTCGGGCGCAGCGGGCGCCGGCCGGCCTTCCAGGCCCGGGCCTGCGGACGGCTGTGGCCACTGGCACCGACCTCCGGCGGCTGGCGCGTCGAGGGCCCGGCACAACATCTTCCACGCATCCAGGAGAGCACTTCGATGAGCGAGAACCAGGCCCCGGAAGGGGAAGGCGAAGACCAGGACTCGGCCGGGGAAGCGCCCGCCCCGGTCGATCCCGACGCGGGCACCCGCGAGCTGCCGGTCCAGGTGGCATTCGAGGTCGGCCGGCTGGAGATGCCGGTCGGCAAACTGGCCGAGCTGCAGCCCGGCTACGTGTTCCCGGTGCCGGCGCAGCTTGAAGGCGCCAACGTCACCATCCGCGCCAACGGCGAGGCGGTCGGTCAGGGCGAGCTGGTCTCGGTCGGCGACACCCTCGGCGTTCGCCTGCTGTCCTGGAAATAGGCCCCGCACATGGACTTCAGCAACTATTCCCCGGCCCTGGTCCTGGTCATCGTGGTCAGCCTGGCGCTGGCCCCGTTCGTGGCCGTCATGGTCACCTCGTTCACCAAGATGGTGGTGGTGCTGAGCCTGCTGCGCAACGCGCTGGGACTGCAGCAGGTGCCGCCGAACGTGGTCATCAACGGGCTGGCGATCGTGCTTTCGATCTACGTCATGTACCCGGTGATCCTGGACACCCACGCGGCAATCAGCGCGCGCATGGAAGGCCGGCCACCGCCGGCCTCTGTGCAGGCCCAGATCGACGCACGTGCTGCCAGCCAGGCCGCGCACGCGCGCCGGGCCGCCGAAGCCGCGCAGGCGGCGCAGGCGGCGCGCCCGACCGCGTCCGCCGATGACCCTGCCCCGACCAGCCCGGCGGCGGCGGACGCGCTGCGCGCCGAGGCCCAGGCGCAGGCCGAACCCGAGCGCGGCGAGCTGTTCCGCAGCGTCACCGGCGGCGTGGGCACCCAGGTCGCCGAAGAAGTGGACGCCGGGCCCACGCAGGCGCGGCCGCCGGTGATTGTTGCCCCTGCGCCGACGCCGGCGGCGCCCTCTGGCGCGGGCATGGACGCGGCCTACCTGCTGTCACTGGTGGAGGCGGGCAAGGAGCCGCTGCGTTCGTTCCTGATCAAGCACTCGCACAACGGCGAGCGCGCGTTCTTCCTGCGCAGCGCCCAGCGCCTGATGCCGCCCGAGCGCCACGCCTCGCTGTCGATCGACGACTTCATCGTGGTGATCCCGGCATTCACGGTGAGCGAGCTGACCGCGGCGTTCCAGATCGGCTTCCTGATCTTCCTGCCGTTCCTGATCATCGACCTGGTGGTGGCCAACCTGTTGCTGGCGCTGGGCATGATGATGATGTCGCCAACGATCGTCTCGCTGCCGTTCAAGCTGCTGCTGTTCGTGCTGGTGGACGGCTGGGCCAAGCTGGTGCACGGCCTGGTCCTGACCTACGCAATCGCATGAACGGGCCGCGCGCCGCCGCCGGGGGAGGACGCCATGGGTGAGGTGCTGGAGCTGACCCGGCAGTCGCTGTGGCTGGTGCTGGTGCTGTCGGGCCCGCCGATCGCCGCCGCCGCGCTGGTCGGCCTGCTGGTGGCGTTCCTGCAGGCGGCCACGCAGCTGCAGGAGCAGACGTTCGCCTACGCGCTGAAGTTCCTGGCGATCATGCTGATGCTGTTCGTGACCGCGTCGCTGATCGGCGGCAGCCTGTACACCTACACCGAACACATCTTCACCTCGTTCCCGGGCCTGGTGCAGGACTAGTGAACCCGTTCGATTCGATCGGCGATGCGATGCTGGCGCTGGGCCTGACCCTGCCGCGCATCATCGGCGCATTCCTGATGCTGCCGCTGATCACCCAGTCGAACATGCCGGCGGTCGTGCGCAACAGCTTCCTGGTGAGCCTGGCGATCGTGGCGCTGCCGGTGGCGATCGCAGCCGCGCCCACCGTGAGCATGAGCACCCTGCAGTGGCCGATGATGGTGCTCAAGGAGCTCTTCATCGGCCTGGCCATCGGCTACCTGTTCGGGCTGGTGTTCTGGGCGTTCTCCGCCGCCGGCACGGTGATCGACAACCAGGTGGGCATGGGCATGGCGCAGGCGTTCGACCCCATCCAGGGCCACCAGGTGACCCTGCACGGCCAGTTCCTGTCGGAGTTCGCGGCCTGGCTGTTCATGGCCAGCGGCGCGTTCCTGATCTTCCTGGGCCTGCTGATGGAGAGCTACGCGATCTGGCCGGCCACCTCGTTCTTCCCCGACCTGCCGCGCGCGGGCATGAACCTGTTCGTGGGCCAGTTCGGCTGGTTCATGTCCACCATGGTGGTGCTGGCCGCGCCGGCGATGGTGATCCTGCTGATCATCGACCTGTCGTTCGGGCTGATGAACCGGTTCGCGCCGCAGCTCAACGTGTTCGCGCTGACCCTGCCGATCAAGGCCTGGCTGGCCACCGCCATCATCCTGTTGCTGCTGGGCGTGTACATCGAGATCCTGCTCGACCGCCTGCTCGACAGCGAGGGGCTGGTGCAGGTGCTGCGCCGCACCTTCGGCGACTGAGCCGGCGCTCAGTTGCCGTCGCGGCCGCGGCGCACGCCCTCGGCCCAGAACAACACCTCGGCCACCGCGTCGAAGAACTCATCGCCGATATAGTCGTCCAACTCGACCTTCTCGTTCAGCCCGCGCGCCAGCGGCACGTTCTGCAGGATCGGCACGCCGGCCTCCTCGGCCGCCTGCTTGATCGCCTCGGCCATTGCGCCCTCGCCCTTGGCCACCACCACCGGCAGCTCGGTCTCGCCCTGCTCGTATTGCAGGGCCACGGCGATGTGGGTGGGATTGGTCACGACGACGTTCGACTTGCGCACCGATCCCAGCATGTTCTGCTGCGCCCACTCCTGATGCAACTGCTTGCGCCGCTGCTTCACGTACGGGTCGCCCTCGTTGTCCTTGACCTCGCGCTTGATGTCGCGCCGGCTCATGCGCAGTTTCTTGGTGTAGGAGAACTTCTGATACCAGACATCCAGCGCGGCGACGAAGAAGAACACCACCACCGTCCACACCATGATCCACTTGATGCCGTGCCAGACCGCCCCGGCCATCGCCGACGGGTTGCCGTGCGGGAGCATCATCAGCCGCTCGATCATCCCGCGCAGCACGATATAGCCGATGCCGATCATGGCCGCGCACTTGATGATCGACTTGATCAGCTCGATCAGGTTGTCCATCGAGAACATCTTCTTGATGCCCTCGACCGGATTGAGCTTGTCCAGCCTGGGCGCCATCTTCTTCATGGTCGCGATCGGGCCGACCTGCAGGAACTCGATCAGCACCCCCAGCATCAGCGCGAACAGCATCAGCGGCAGCACCATCCACAGCAGCGTCTGCAGCGCCAGGTACCCGAGCTGCGGCAGGACCTCGAAGAACGGCGACCCGACCGCACCCAGCGAGCGGTCGAACAGCTCGCTGATGCGCGCCCCCATGAATCCCATCAGCAGCCACGCGCCGGCCACCCAGCCCATCACCAGCACGGTGCTGGTCAGGTCCTTGCTCTTGGCGACATTGCCTTCCTTGCGCGAGTCGCGGATCTTCTTGGGCGTCGGTTTTTCGGTCTTGTCGCCGCCTTCGTCTTTATCGGCCATCCGACTGCCTTCGTTGCCCGGATCCGGTGTCGGAGGCTAGCATGGCAGCCGGCGCAACAGCGCAGCGCCGGCGCTGCCCGGGCACGGGCCTGAACGACGGAAAACACCCGTGCCGACCTAGGGTTGCCCCGAGGTGACAGTCCCGTGGCACGGCCGTTACATTGGACCCCGACACGCCAGTAGCGTCCGCAGAGTTTTCCGCATTCATGAGCAGCATCGGTTCCAACCCGCACCTCAACGTCAACGGCCTCGGTGGCCTGGGCGGGCAGGTTGCGCTTGACGATCCGCGTGGCCGGCAGCAGCCGGGCCCCGCCGAAGCGTTGCGGGAAACCGGCCTCACCGGCATTGCTCCGGTCCAGGTCGATGCCGGTGAACTGGTGCTCCAGGCGGACGCCTGGGAAGGCATCGCCCGGGACAGCCGGCTGCTGTCCGGTGATTCCGGCTTCGAGGCCGCCCTGGGCGGAATGGAGCTGTCGGCCGCGGCCGACCACGCCGTTGACGCGATCTTCGGCGAACTCGACGCGATCGCCTGACCGCGCGGCCGCCCGGCCACCGCGATACCCTAGCAGCCCCCTTCGCGCCCGGAACCCGGCCGTCCCCGGCCGGATGCCCGCGCCCCGGATCCTGCCAGCGCCATGAACGCCCCCGACCCCGCCTCCCTGCGCGCCGCCGCTGACCGCCTGGTCTCGGCGCTGGCCGCGCATACCGATCCCGAGTACCGCCTGACCGTGCTCAAGCGGCTGTCACGGCGGCTGGGCGAAGAGTCCTATCCAATGTTCCTGCGGCTGCTGGGCGTGGTCGCCGAAAGCGACGACGAGCGCGCCAAGCGGCTGCTGGCCGAAACCCTGGGCGCGGCGCTGCGGCGCATGGACCTGCCCGGCGGCGCGCTCAGCTCCTGGGGCGCCACCCGCCTGCCGGACAACGCCGCGCCGATCGCCGCCGGGACGCTGTCCGGCCAGTTCTTCGGCGCCACGCCGCAGCGCATGCTCGGACCGGTGGAATACCTGGCCGTGTGGCACCTGCAGCGCACCCAGCGCACGCCGCTGGGCGCGGAAGCCTTCCGCACCAGCCTGGAGCACCTGGTCGACCTGCTCAACCACAGCGAGCAGGCCCGCACCCTGTACCCGCAGAAGCTGGCCGCCGACGCCCAGAACGAGCTCGAAGGCGCCTACACCCGCGCCACACGCGAACGGCTGGCGGCGGTAGCGGCCGCCTGGAAGGCCGGCAAGCCACCCGCCGAAGTAGCCCAGGCCGCGCTGGGCGCGGCCGCCGACGAAGCCCCCGGCGCCTGGGTCGTGCGCGACCTGTAATCGGCGCGGCCGGGCCCGGCGGCCCGGTCCCGGCCGTCGCTGGGTGATAATGCCGCCATGCCGCAGTCCCCCGACCAGTCGCGCCTGCCATTCCCCGACGCGCCCGATGCCGGCGCCGGCGCCCGTGCAGGCGCCGATGACGACGCCGCCGCGACCCACGCGCCACACGCGGGCACGCGCCAGCGCAAGCGTCCGCTGTGGGCGCGCCTGCTGGGCGGCCTGCTCGGGCCCTGGATCGGCCTGAAGACCGACCCGGCCGATCCGCAGCGGTTCGTCGACGGCCGTCCGGTCTGTTACGTGCTCGAGGACTACGGCCTGTCCAACGCGCTGATCCTGGAGCGCGCCTGTCGCGAGGCAGGCCTGCCCTCGCCGCTGCAGCCGCTGCCCGGCGACCCGCTGGGGCGCAAGCGCGCCTACGTGGCACTCTCGCGCCGCAACGCCGGCTCCGCCCTGGAGGCGCTGGCCCCGGGCAAGCGCCCGCCCAAGAAGACCCACTCCGAATCGCTGGCGCGGCTGCTCGATGCCCACCGCGACGACCCGGCGCTGGACGTGCTTCTGGTACCGGTGTCGATCTTCGTCGGCCGCACGCCGGACAAGGCCAGCGGCTGGTTCTCGGTGCTGTTCTCGGAGAACTGGGCGCTTGTGGGCAGGTTCCGCCGGCTGCTGGCGATCCTGCTCAACGGCCGCGACACCATGGTGCGCTTCGCCGCGCCGGTGGAGCTTCGCGCCAGCGTGGAAGAGGGCCTGACCCCCGAGCGCACCGTGCGCAAGGTCTCGCGGGTGCTGCGCACCCACTTCAACCGCATCCGCGCGGCGGTGATCGGCCCGGACCTGTCCACCCGCCGGCTGCTGATCGACAAGGTGCTGGCCACGCCGTCGGTCAAGGACGCCATCGGCGACCAGGCCCGGCGCGACAGCAGCACGCCCGAGGAGGCGTGGAAGAAGGCCCACGCCTACGCTTGGGAGATCGCCGCCGACTATTCGCACCCGGTGGTGCGCTCGGCCAGCTTCCTGCTGACCACGGTCTGGAACCGGATCTACCGCGGCGTGCTGGTGCACCACCTGGACCGGCTCAAGGCGGTGGCGCCGGGCAACGAGATCATCTACGTGCCCTGCCACCGCAGCCACATGGACTACCTGCTGCTGTCCTACCTGCTGTACGCGCGCGGGATCGTGCCGCCGCACATCGCCGCGGGCATCAACCTCAACCTGCCGGTGATCGGCACCATCCTGCGCAAGGGCGGCGCCTTCTTCATCCGCCGCAGTTTCCGCGGCAACGCGCTGTATTCGGCGGTGTTCACCGAGTACGTGGCGCAATTGGTGTCGGGCGGCTATTCGATCGAATACTTCATCGAGGGCGGGCGCTCGCGCACCGGCCGGCTGCTGGCGCCCAAGGGCGGCATGGTGGCGATGACGGTGCGCGCGTTCCTGCGCCAACCGACCCGCCCGGTGCTGTTCCAGCCGGTCTACATCGGCTACGAGAAGCTGATGGAGGGCAACAGCTACCTGGACGAGCTGTCCGGCAAGCCCAAGCAGAAGGAATCGATCTGGACGCTGCTGTGGGGCATCCCCAAGGTGCTGCGGCAGAACTACGGCCAGGTGGTGGTCAACTTCGGCGAGCCGATCGCGCTGGCCGACATGCTGGCCGAACATGCCCCCGACTGGGACGGCAGTTCGATCGGCGAGGACGACAGGCCCGGCTGGCTGTCGAACACCGTGGAAGGCACCGCCCGGCGCATCCAGATCAACATCAACCGCGCCGCCGACGTCAATCCGGTCAACCTGCTGGCGCTGGCGCTGCTGTCCACCCCCAAGCACGCCATGGGCGAGTCCGACCTGCTGGCCCAGATCGCCCTGTCCCGGACACTGCTGGCCGAGGTGCCCTACAGCGATCGGGTCACGGTGACTCCGCACACGCCGGCCGAGATCGTCGCCCACGGCGAAGAGATCGGCATCCTCAAGCGCGTGCCGCACCCGCTGGGCGACGTGCTCAGCGTCGACGGCGACACTGCAGTGTTGCTCTCCTACTTCCGCAACAACGTGGTCCACCTGTTCACCGCCTCGGCCTGGATCGCGTGCTGCTTCCTGCACAACCGGCGCATGAGCCACGACAACCTGCTGCGCCTGGGCCGTGCGGTGTATCCGTTCCTGCAGGGCGAGCTGTTCCTGCCCTGGGATGCGGACGCCTTCGCCGAGCGCATCGCCAGCACCCTGGAGGTGTTCGAGCGCGAAGGGCTGCTGCAGCGGGCCGGCGACGACGACGGCGGCATCTACCAGCGCAGCGCCGGCCAGACCGACGAGGTGTTCCGCCTGCGCGCGCTCGGCCATCCGCTGCAGCAGGCGTTCGAGCGCTACTACATCGCCATCTCGGTGCTGGCCAAGAACGGACCCGGCACCCTGGGCGCTGGCGAGCTGGAAAGCCTGTGCCAGCTGGCCGCGCAGCGGCTGAGCCTGCTGTACGCGCCGGCGGCGCCGGAGTTCTTCGACAAGAGCCTGTTCCGCGGCTTCATCCAGAAGCTGCGCGAGCTGGAGCTGGTGAAGCTGGACGGCAACAGCAAGCTGACCTTCGACCAGCGCCTGGACGGCTGGGCCCGCGACGCCAAGGTGATCCTGGGCCGCGAGCTGCGCCACACCATCGAGAAGGTCAGCCCGGAAGCGGCCAGGCCGGAGGCGGAAGACGCCGGCGACTGACCGGCCCCCGCACGGCAGGCCTGGCCAGGATTACGCCGGTTCGTCGGGGATCTGCGCCGATTGCAGCCGGGCGATCGCGTCCCTGAGCTGCAGCTTGCGCCGCTTCATCCGCTTGATCGCCATTTCGTCGCTGGCGATGTCCGCCTGCAGGCGGGCGATGGCCAGGTCCAGGTCCCGGTGTTCGAGCCGGAGCCGGACCAGCTTCTGCGCGATCTCGGCGGGGTCGACGGGCTGCATCCGGGCAGCTTACACCCAGCTGGCCCCGCCCGGCGCGTTGGCGCCACGCCGCGCCGGTGCCACAATCCGGCTGCGCGGACAGGGGCGCGCGCCGGGGCGGGGAGCCCCGACCAGACCGCGGCGGGCCCGGCCGCAACCTTCAGGGGAATATCGATGAACCGACGTTTGCTTGCGCTTGCCCTCGCGGCGGGCCTGCTGCCGGGCAGTGTCTTTGCCCAGGCCAAGTTCGACGGCTGGCTGTGCTGCAACATGCGCACCGACGGAAGCTGGATCAGCGACGGCAACTATGCAGAAGCCGGCAAGACCGTGATTGCCGCAGGCACCCCGGTCAAGGTCACCGGCTACGGACGCTACCGAGTGCGGGTGGAGATCGACGGCGAACGCCAGGCGATCGGCAACGACTACAGCCGCGACCTGGACCTGGAGACCTTCGCCCGCCGCTACGTGGTGGCCGACGACCCGACGCCTGAGATCGCGGCCTGGCCGGAAAAGATCCAGGACGCGGTACGCCGCTCGCGGCTGGCGCCGGGCATGACCCGCGAGCAGGTGCTCACCTCGATGGGCTACCCGATGTCCAGCGAGAACCCGGACCTGGACGAGCCGCTGTGGCGCTACTGGCTGAGCAGCTTCGACGAGGTCCAGGTGCACTTCGACGGCAATGGCCGGGTCAGCGACATCACCGCGGCCCCGGGCACCCGCAACCGGATCTGGGTGCCCTGACCGCTACTGCGGCGGGCGCTCGCCGCCCGCCGCGTCGTGATCGGCATGGTAGCGGCAGACCGCCTCCACTTCCCTGCGCGATCCCAGGAACACCGGCACCCGCTGGTGCAGCTTGTCGGGCTGGATCTCCATGATCGGCCGGCGACCGTCGCTGGCGGCGCCGCCGGCCTGCTCGACCAGCATGCCCATCGGGTTGGCCTCGTACATCAACCGCAGCTTGCCGCGGCGGTCGGGTTCGCGCCTGTCCCAGGGATAGATGAAGATCCCG